>NZ_CAMFFZ010000017.1:0-47225 GCF_945949885.1 Veillonella parvula
ACATGAGATTAGAAAATTGATTTAATTTTGTCGCATTACTTATTGCAATCCATCATATGTAAAAATTTCATTATATGCCAAAAAGCGATACCCTAATCAAGTTAGAGTATCGCTTTTATTTTATTCTTCAGTATCGAATACAACGTCCAGAGGTTGACGTTCCACGATATTACGATAATGAACGCGTGGATAGCCCATCAAGATAGCACCAGCAATAACTTTATCCTCTGGCACACCTAAAAGCGCCAACAATGGTTCATATTCTGCTTCGCCTGCATGTTCAAAAAAACCTGCCCAACAAGTACCAAGCCCTAATGTCGGCGCATATAGTTCAGCATAAGACAAGCAAGAGTGACCACTATCATGGGTACGGTGAATATCCTTTTTAGAGCCGATAGCCACTACGAGAGCCGGTGCATCGCGCAAGATATATTCCTTGCCTTTATCTACTTCTGCTTGAGCAGCACGAGCATAAAGGCGCATGATTGGTACTGTTTTTGCAGCCAAATGCATCCACTCCAAAACGAGATCAGCAATACGGCGCAACTTTTGTTTATCCCGAATTACTATATACGAAATACCTTGTGTGTTAGTTGCTGTTGGCGCCATTCTTGCAACGTTTAGCACTTTGCGAATGAGCTCTACAGGGACTGGTTTATTTTGATAGTTACGAATAGAGCGGCGACTACGCATAAATAGTTCAGCTTGCTCAGGCGTTAACTTAGGTTCCTTTGTAATATCGATTTGCTCCTTGCGCGGTGTCATATCGCTATCAAGAGCAAGCGTTGGGCATACGGAAATACAATGCCCACAGGAGATACAACCTCCCCTGCCAGTTATAGGTCCAGCATCGGACATCACCAGCAATCCGGTCGGACAGTCAGCAACGCAAAGGCCGCATCGTGTACAGACTTCTGTATTGACGGTAAATAACATCTGAATATCCTCCAAATACTACTATAAAGCCTATTATAACATACAAAATCAAGTCATATCTAGTTTTAAACAATTATTCTAATTGTATTGGGACTCAACTAACATTTGTTCATCCGCTTTTAGGATGGGACCCCATCTCGTTAGTACAACTTGGTAAAAAAAGTAAGAATACGCTTGCTTGCTCCGTTCTTCGCAAAGTCGCTGCACAAGCGTATTCTTACTTTTTTATCACTGTATTTATAAAGATGTCCCATCCAAAAGCGTAAATAATCTAGCTAATACTTATGTAGAGTCATTACAATTACACCTTGAAATAAATCATAGAAAACACTATCATTTTACACATTATAATAAACTTTATAGTAGTGGCGCCATGCCCACCGTATGGGAAGGACTGGCCAGAGGCTAATCTACCGTCTAGTCTTGATGCAAATTCAGTCAAAACTACTTAGCCGCTCTCGCCTCTCCGCTCCTCTAATTATAAAAGCATATTGAGTAAATATCAGATGTAGCTTGTCATGGGACTGGTTAATAGCAGACGCTCAAATAATAAAAAGAGTTCCCTATGCAGCGACTTTGCGAAGAACGGAGCAAAGAGGGAACTCTTTTTATTATTTATTGAGTTGTCGCAATCTAACAGAGCCCCATCACAAGCGGAAACCACATTTACTCAAATGCTTTTATAAGTTCCATGTATTGCGCTTTGTGTGTCATTCTCCATGTCCCAAAGTCTGGTTCTGGAGATTCGTTTAGAATATTTGCCAAAGATTCCAAAAATTCCGGAATTTTTGTAGCTACAATATTGCCAGCCATTTTACCGAAGTTTTCAGAACCCATGTGTTCTGATCCACCATCTACAAGGATGAATGCTACCATAGGTTTTTTATCTACTAATTTTACAGCACCATGGAATCCAATTTCACCGATTTGGTGTGTACCACAAGAATGTGGACAGCCGGATATATGTAAACGAGGTAGTTTTCTTGTGTCTACACCCTTTTTTTCAAGGTGTGCGAAGATATCTTTTAACAGACCGTTAGAGTCTTGCATACCAATCTGACATATAGTAGAACCAACACAAGATACGGAACGGCGGAAATCATTTTCGGCACTATCATCAGTTATTTCCGCAATTTTGCGTGCTTCATCAGCTGTGAGATTAATGAAGAACAATGCTTGGTCTGGCGCAATACGTGCTTCTACTTGGTCAAGTGTCACTGCATAGTCAAGGGCAGCCAACAAGTGTTCTACGTTCGCATCACCACCTGCTGGATGGTATTCTACGTAATATAAACCTTCCTGTTTTTGACGGTGAATACGATAATTTTCCACAGAATCATCACGCTTACCAGTTTTTGTAATTTCATAAGCATAATCAGCTGGATTAATAGTTAGGTGTTCTACTTCTTTTACCATAGCTAGGGTTTCTTCATAGATCTTGATGAAAACTTCCGCCCCACCCATTTCAGCAGGCATGTAACGGGTACGAGCCTTACCACGGTTTTTGAAATTACCATGGTTAGCAAAAACCATAAGCATAGCTTTCACATGGTACAAAACATCCTCAGGTGCTACATCATGTGCCACCGGAATACCAATGCGAGGATTAGGACCAATACCATCACAAGCATACACATCAAAAGTATTGTGTTTTGTTAAGTTAAAACCTAGGTCCTTGAACGTAGAATGTGGGGTACTATCAAAACCATTATCTATACCCATTTTAAATTTGCGAGGAATCTTGATATAGAACATTTGCTCCATAAGAAATACACTAATAGCTGTTGCATATGGCGTAATATCTAAAGTTTCACGAGGATCAATGCCGCGTAAAATACTAGCCACCACATTGGGATTGTCACCGCCAGCGCCACGGTTATAGATACCGTGGTCATAACATTCCTTATAGAGACTCAATATAGTATCACCATCAAGGCCATGCATTTGTAAGCATTGGCCGGTAGTGAAATGTACGTGTTGCAGGTTATATTTACGAATGGAATCCGCTAAAAACTGTATGTGCTCGCGCGTCATGCGACCACCGTTGAAGCGCCAACGGCTCATGCCAGTATTTGCACCGCGCTCAGCGTAACTACCATAAGCACCAGATTGTCCTTTATAGTCTGCAATGGATAGTTCTTTCTTATAGAACTTATGTGTCATATCCTCAAACTTTGGATAATCTGCAATTAATCGATCTTTCAATTCTTGTGTAATCATACTATTACCCTCTTGGCTTATATTTATTAAGCATAATTCGTAACTTTATAACGCTTAGTATACCATACATGCATAAGCATGTTTGTAGCTAAGCTCACAATTTCAATACCGATTATTAATAACATGGTTTACAATCTGTAATAATTATCACTTGTAAAAAAAGAACAGCCCTAAGACTGTTCTTTTGTATGATAGTTTTATATGGCTAAGTGTTGCTAGTTTTTATACGCGACCTTCATTAGGATTATTGTATGCGTCTTTATCGATAGTTCCCATGATTTTATCTACTACGAGAGCATTTGTTAAGGAACCAGATACGTTCAAGCATGTACGGCCCATGTCGATCAATGGATCGATAGCTAAGATTGGACTAATGGAGGTGAAGTATGCACCAAGGCCTGTACCACTAAGGGATACGGATGCAGCCATTGTAGCCGTACCTGGTACACCTGCGATACCAACGGAACCGATAGCGATAACGATAACACTCATGATGTACATAGTCATATCGAATGGAATATTCGCTACATTAGAAATGTAAACAACAACAAGTGCAGGGAATACGCCGGCACAACCTTGCATGCCCGCAGTAGTACCGAAGGAAGCTACCGTATTAGCCGTTGTAGCATTTACGCCAAGACGTTTTGTCAAGGTCTCTACAGTTAATGGCAATACCCCCATCGAAGAACGAGAAGTAAACGCCAATAAGAGTGGTGCTTTTGCTTTCTTGAAGTATGTAATCGGATTGTAACCAAAACTAGTAATCAAGATCGCTTGTACAACAAACATAATCAAAAGACCAACGTAAAGTAATACTACGAACAAGCCCATATCAAGAATAGCTTGTACACCGCGTGTTGCCAATGTAGAAGCTAATAAGGCAACTACACCATATGGCATAAGACCAATAATGAAATCAGCTACCCAGGAAATCAACTGGTGAAGTTCATTAAATAGTTTTGTGAATACCTCCATAGAGTTTGTCCCTGTTTGTTTTAATAGACGAGCTACGCTACCCAAGATAATTGCAAATACAACAATGCCGATAACATTTGTTTCAGCAGCCGCTTGAATTGGATTGCTTGGAATTAGTGCTCGGAATGTATCAACCATAGGTTTGATTTCACGAATCTTCTTACCAGATTCAACAATATCAAAACCTTGACCTAAACCGAAGGCATTCCCCAAAATTAGACCGACTATAGCAGCAACGGCTACCATGCCGAGATTCGTAGAAATCATAGCAACTACTAACTTTTTAAGATTAGCATCTGCCTCCATGTGCAAAATAACGTGAACAATAGAGATAAAAACGATAGGAATAACAAGCATGCGGATTAAGTCGATGAAACCGCCCCCTACGAGAGAGAACCACTTTGTACTTTCCTTGATATAAACCACTTTTGATGGATCATCAGGGAAGCCTGCAATAATTTGGACCGCTATACCAAGTACGGCACCAGCAATAGTACCAATAATAACGAGATTACCGAAGGATGTGCCCTTGCGTTGCAATACATAAATACCTATTAACACGAGCACGAACACCGCGATAATACCAATACTTAATGGATTGCTTAACATGAGGTAATCTGTAAAGAATGGAATATTCATAATACACCTCTTTAATTCATATCACAACAATAGGTTATGAACTTAGTATAGCATATATCGAAAAAAATACAAGTATAATATTTAATTTTTGATAACATTTAATGTATTCTGTAATATATGCACCAAAAAGGCGATTTTCTAAAAGAAAATCGCCTTTAGTAAATCTAGCTATTATATTATCTATTAATTAAGATATAGGTTACTTGGATAGGACCATGAGCACCATCTACAGTTACCAATTCGATATCCGCCGTACGGGACGGACCAGAAATCAAGCAGATATTTGTAGGGAACTTAGCTGGATCGTTATGATACCGTTCAGCCAAATGTTCCATTGTTTGTGTCATGCGAGGATTAATTGTGTCAGTATACAACACAGCAATATGTGTTGTAGGCAACAAACTAATCGCACGGCCAGAATCCTCACCAGAAGCTTGTACTACAGTAGCAGTTTCCGCAATACCGCAGTATGGGAATGTAATACCAATATCAGCATTAGCAGTATTAGAAATACATTCTTCACGACCTTTAGCTGGATCCCATTGGAAGTATGTACGAGTGCCGCCATTATTAGCTGCATCTTGTTCGAACAATTCTTTTAATTTATATTCTTCTACTTCAGGAGAGCTTGGGAATACAATTTTACCGTTTCCCCAGTCGTCGATAGCTGCCAAAATTGTTTCACCTAGTTTGTCAGGTGTAGTTTCAACGAATTTTGTACCAACACGTTGACATTGTTCCTTAAACATTGTCAAAATTTGATCGCGGTTCAAATCTTGGAACATAGTTTCTTGAGGACCATGGCTATAATCAAAGCCTTCTACAAAAGCAGGGCACATTTCTTGATCACGGCCTAATGCACGAGATAAACGTGCAATAAATTGATTACGTTTAGCTACATCCATTATTTTTTCTCCTTCTTCTTGTTCTTTTCATGTTCAGCATATAAATCACGGAATTTCTTGAATTTCAAGGAACCCAATTCTTTAGATTTAGTCCAGCCATTCATAACTGGAATAGCTTGAGTCCATTCAGGCATGTTACCCTCTTTATTACTAATTAAGTTCATACCGATAGCACCAGCTTTTGTGCCAAGATCAAATAATGTTGCATTACCGAACATCTTAGCAGCTGCTGTGAAGATAGCTTCTTCTGCTTTTGGACGAGTCTTTTCAATATCAGCCATGATATGACGGTGCTCCATCAACAATTCATGCAATGGAATAGCTACTGGACAGTTCTCTGTACATGCACCGCATAATGTAGAAGCATATGGAAGATCGCCGGCTACATCGTAACCTTTGAATAATGGAGTCAATACAGCACCCATTGGACCTGGATATACAGAACCATATCCATGACCGGAAACGTGACGGTATACAGGACAAATATTCATGCATGCGCCACAACGGATACAACGTAGCATTTCTTGGAATGTCCCACCCAAGATGCCAGAGCGTCCGTTATCGATAATAATGATATGAGTTTCTTCAGGGCCATCAGCTTCACCAGGACGCGCAGGGCCAGTCATCATGGAGAAGTAGTTAGAAATTTTAGAACCTACTGCAGAACGGTTCAACATTTCCATCATAACATCAAGAGCTTTAAAATCAGGAACAATACGTTCTGTACCTAAGAAGATTAATTGAGTCTTAGGAATAGAACTAGCCATACGACCGTTACCTTCGTTGGAAACGATTGTACATGTACCAGATTCAGCAACTGCAAAGTTACAGCCGTTAACACCTACATCAGCTTTTAAGAAGCGCTCACGTACATAACCGCGTACAAAGTGAGTCATTTCCGTAGGGTTTTCAGTTCCTGTATAACCTAATTTTTCAGCGAAAATTTCGCGGATTTTGTTACGTTCAAAGTGAAGACCTGGTACTACGATGTGAGATGGAGGACTTACTGCAGTTTGCAAAATAAATTCAGCCAAGTCAGTTTCGTTAACTTCAATACCAGCTTCTTCTAACACTTCGTTCAAACCAATTTCTTCAGTTAAGATAGTTTTGGATTTAACGATCATTTTTGCTTCGCGTTGGCGAAGGATATCTAATGCAATTTGAGTTGCTTCTTTGTCATCGAACGCAAAGTGAACTTTAGAACCTGCTTTTTCAGCGTTGTCAGCAAATTGACTTACATAGTAATCCAAGTTGTTAAGTACGTGATCGCGAATTTTAGCCGCTTCAGCGCGGAAATCTAACCATTCAGGAACATCCGCAACTACTGTATTACGTTTATCATAAAACACGTCTTGTGCTTTTTTTATAGCTGCAACTTTGAAATCGTCAGCCAAACATTCTTTTATACGTGTTTTATAGGGGCGATTGTCATATATAAGTGCCATGTCGTCTCCTCCTTAACGGCAGTTTAAGATTTCAGCAATATGCATAACTTTGATACGGCGATCAATTTCGCCTTCTTTATGAAGACGATCAAGCATACCAGCGATGTTCATCAAGCACGCTTGGTCAGAACCGGAGATAACGTTGGCACCTGTGCCAGCAATTTCCAATGCTTTTTCGCGTGTCATAACTTCACTGATTTCAGGGTTTTTAACTGAGAAAGTACCGCCGAAACCACAGCAACGATCTGCACGTGGTAATTCAATCAAGTTGATATCTTTAACATTTTTAAGGAGTTTGAAAGGAGGCTCTTTAATGCCCATCAAACGAGTTACGTGGCAAGATGTATGGTATGTTACGGATTCGTTGAAACGAGCCCCTACATCTTCAACACCTAATACGTCAGTAATAAATTGAGTGAATTCGTAAATTTTACCACTCAATTTTTCTGCGCGCGCCAACCACTCTGGTTGATCTTTTAAGAAATGATGATATTCATCGCGGATTGCAAAAGCGCAAGAACCGGACATGCTGACTACATATTCAGCGTTCTCAAAGCATTCGATTGTATTCTTAATTGCATCCATAGCTGCGTCATTGTAACCGGAGTTAGTAAACATTTGTCCACAGCATACTTGTTTCTTAGGTACTACAAGCTCACAACCTAATCTTTCAAGTACTTCTACACCAGCCATACCTACATGAGGGTAGAACATGTCAATCAAACACTGTTGGAAAAGATGAATTTTCATATTATCTTCCTCGTCTTTTCTAGTACTTAACCTAATAAAAAATTTTGATATGTATGTGTTATGGCAATTTTTAGTAGTGAATTTTTCGACTAAATTTCTGCCCTGAACATTACTTATGCTTTCAAATAAATATTCAAAAGCTCATCGCTATAATTATAAATTAATCATGTAGATATTGTCCAAAGAATTGCTATATTCGTATGTACCCTTTTATTTCTTATATCGTTATGACTTTTTGTAATAGCAAACATTGAATTTTATCACATCTATTATTTCATTTATCATTTTTTCTTGTAAAAGCCCCTTAAAAGCTATATTTTGCGAATGTTTATCATTTTGCATTTTTAACTACTAGAAAATCAACTTTTATCTATATTTCATTCTATATTTATATAATCAAACTTAATTTTTCAAATTCATGTAAGTTTTATCCTTATATATTACATTTTCTTATAGTAGTGTATAAATTTAAAAAGTGTTATAATTTATTTTATAATAAGTATAGTTTGAAAGGAGCCCTTTTCATGAAACTAAATAAATTATCTTTGTCTTTAGCAATTACATTGGCCCTTGGTTCTACATTCAGCATGGCTCACGCTGAAACAACTGTAGCTCACACTAAAGCAACACCAGTAGTAAATACACAAACTAAAGCAACTACGGTTAAAGCTACAACTACAACCGAAAAATCAAATACTAAAACTACTAAGTTAGAAACTAAAACTGCAGAAGCAAAACCGGCAACTACTGATAAAGTTACAGAACCAAAAACTGAAGCTAAGACAGCCACTAAGGCAACTGAAGCTAAAGCAGCTACTAAGGCTAGAGAAACATTGCCAGCAGGCATTTATTCTGATACAAAAGATAACTGGGCTCGCGATGCTATCCAAGCAATGACACAAGCCGGTTACCTTTCTGGTTATGCTGATAATACATTCAAACCTAGTGCACAAATTACTCGTGAGCAAGCAGCTGCTATTTATGGCAAAGTGCTACAACACAACTTAAACGAACAAGAATTAGCGGAGATTGTAACAAAAGAATCCTCTACCTCCTACTCTGACGTGGAAGCAGATCGTTGGTCTAGCTCTGCTATCAAATTAGTTAGTGCTGCAGGCGTAATGGAAGGCACATCTAAAACAGCTTTCACACCTAGCAAAACTATGGACCGCGAACAATTCGTTGCATCCGCCGCTAGCCTAGCTAAAAAATTAAATCTTTCTACACCTGTAAAAGCAGAAAAAGTAACATTTAAAGACGAAGCTAGCATCTCCTCTGCTTACTTGGCAGATATCCAATACATGGCTCAACGTGGCATCGTAGCATCTGGGGCAACAGAAAACTTTAACCCTAAACAACCTGTAACAAGAGCACAAGCGGCAACAATCTTGAACCGCATGCTTAATGGTGCTGGCCTTGCAACACCGAAACATAGTACAACTGAAGCTAAAGCTGAAACAACTGTAAAAGAAGATATAATGAAAGCTGATACAGCAATCGAAAAAGAGGCCTCCAAAGTAAATAAAGATGCAAAAAAAGATATGTCCAAAACTGATAAAGACATGAAAAAAGAGGCAGAAAAGACAGATAAAGTAGCCAAAGCTGAGGCAAAAAAAGCTGAACCTACTCGCACAGTTCGCCCTGTTCGTCGTAGCACACTAAAAGCACTTGATCAAAAGCAACAAGCTGCATTAGAAGACAAAGTATTTTCTGAATTAAATAAAACTTATAAAACAGAAGATGCATTCCAAAATTACGGCGTAATGTACTGGCGTGACAACCAATTACACGTAGCTTTGAAAACAGACAGCGATATTTCCACAGTAAAAGCGAACCTTGCAAACCGTGGTGATTCCACTGTAAATAACTATGTTGTAGTTGAATCTTCCCAGTACAGCCAAGCTGAATACGATGCAATTGATACAAACTTCCGCAACTACTACAACAAAAATGAAAAAGCAGGTACAATCCTAGCTACATTCCCTGATGTAGAAAATAACCAACTTTACGCAGTTGTATCTACAGCATCTAAAGAAACACAACAAGGGATCTCTAAATTATTCGGGTCCAAAGTAAAAATGACAGTAAAACGCTAATCGGCGTTACACTTAACCAGCCAAAGCAGCGTATACTCAATAGTACTACGCTGCTTTGTTGTATATCACAATGCATGCCAACTAGTTGACTATAATGCGACGGATATAGCTTTTTATGCTGGTAAAAGTTTATATTCTACGGCTATCGCGCATTAGCCTTTACCATGATTAGGAAGGATTTTTATGTACAAGAATACCCCTTACGCATTACGTGCCCTCGTGCTCGGCACATTATTAACTACAACAGGCCTTGGTTTTGCTTCTGCAAACACAACCACTACAACTCATGCTCCTGCGACCACTGTTAAATCCACTAAAATGGAAACTACTAGAGCAGATGTAGCTAAAACAGAAGTAGCTAAAATGGATGTTGCTAAAATGGAAGCTACCAAAACCGAAACAGCTAAAATTAAATCTACTAATACTGCATCACCTGCAGTTGTAAACACCTCTATTGGTACGCCTCAAGATATTCAAAAAATCCGCGCTCACATCTTTACAGATGTGCCTAGTGATTTTTGGGCAGCTAACTCGATTAGCACTGTAACAAAAGCTAACCTAATGAAGGGGTATTCCGATGGTACATTCCGACCTAACCAACCTATGACACGTGAAGAAGTAGCAGCGCTCTTCAACAATATCACGGATGATGGTACAGCCGCCTTTTTATCAAGTAAATTTAAAGATATTACATCTGACCGTTGGTCTGCTCTTGCTATTGAATCTGTAGCGCGCAAGAATATCATCAGCGGATATGGCGATGACACATATAAACCAGAAAAATATATGTCTCGCCAAGAGTTTGCTGTAGTAGCAGATAACTACATCCATTATTTAGGATATACCACTGAAGACCCAACAGTTCTTGATAATATATCCTATGGAGACCAAAAATTCGTGGCTCCTTGGGCACAAAATGCCGTTCGCGAGCTTGCCTATCTTGGGTTCACAAACTACGCTCCAGGTACATTGTTTAACCCTGAAAAATATGTAACTCGTGCAGAAGCCGCGGAAATTGCGTACCGCATGACACAAACAGAACAAGCACTTGCCTTCCACAACACATTGTTCAAGCAACAAGTAGAAAATAAAACAGCTAATATCATCGACAAAGCATTAGGCTATGGCAACGATTTCACCAAATTTCGTCAAGATGGGGCTCTCTTCTGGGAGGCAGGCCAATTACATGCATCTTTAACGGATCAAAAGAAAACTGACCTCGTCTCCAAAGCTATTACAGAGGCTCATGATCCACAGCTAGATAGAACTGTAGTCGTGTCAAAAGGCAAATTAAATCAGGCCCAACTAGAGGAGTATCAATCCGATGCCATCGCCCTTTACCAACAAAAAGAACCTCAAGGAAAGATCATTTCCATCTCCCCAAATACTGATACGAGTGCCCTTCTCATTACCGTTGATTCTATTCAAAAATCGACGTTGAAAGCATTTAAAAAGAAATTCCATGATAATGTATTCTTACAATTACCACCGGAACCGCTTACAAACTCAGATGGAAACATTCAATTCCCATTACCGCCACGCGTAAACTATTATAACGACAAACAATAAAGTAGATAAAAAAAGAACCGCCCCCTTAGGAGCGGTTCTTTTCACAATTAAACAGCTGTTACTATACACACATAATCGAGTTTACACAGTTCGATTATTTTTTTGTTACATCATTTTCGCCGTCACGCAAGATACCAACTGGTACATATACAGTACCTGCGCTATGGATTGCATCTACGTCTTGTTGCAAGATCATTACAACGGAATAATCATCTGTTGTGTAGAATTCAGTAGGCATTTTATCGATATTTACATCGCCACCTAATTTATCTTTCACATCTTGATTATTATTAATCGCATTCACCAATTCTTTTTTATTAAGACCACCAAGATCGTACAAGGACAATTGGCGACCTGTTGTGGTATTAAATGTGAAGCCTTTTACATAGTTTACACCATTGGCATCATGATCACGCATTGTATATGTGTGAATCAATACGCTGAAAATACCGTTTTTATCTGTTTTAACATCATAGTACATAACTACATTTGTTTTAGCAGATTCTTTAGCATTTAACTTTTCTACATCATTTTGTATTTTAGAAACATACTTTTTGATGGTCGTATTGATTGCTTTTTCTACCGCAGGGCTAACAGATTTAACCTCTGGGAATACTAAATCCAAATGATCTGTAGTAGATTCCACAGGTGATACAGCAACCTCTTTGCGATCCATATAACGGTCCGCATTTGGAGCTATCACTTCAACTGCATTACGATCTACTTTAGACGCTTTAGAGCGCAACGCACGGTTCTGCTCAGGTGTAGCAGTGCTAGAAATACGATATGTTAAATCATTACGATTTACACGTTTCGCATTTGTTTGATTTGCTTGTACATTTACAGTATCTTGCGTTACAGGTATTACTTCGCTTGCTGCGAAGGAGACTACTGGCAATGCAGCAGCCATAATGATGAGTACAGACTGTTTTAATTTCATTGTTTAACCTCTTATTGTTCTTGCTCAGCTTTCATAGCAAGAGCTTCTTCTTTATTGAACTTGTGTGTAACAACACGGCGAACAAGATAGAGACCAGCGAATATGAATGCAAGCAATCCTAACCATTGTGCTGTGCTTTCAAATTCAGGACCTACTAATTCAAGTGGGAATTCCCCACCACCAGTTGTAACAGACAATACAATAATAACAGCTATGATTACACCAATCAAGCTTTCACCAACAATCAGACCAGAAGCAAAGAGAACACCGCGGCGATTGGATTGCTCTACATCGTAGTCAGCAAGCTCACCGGCACGCATTTTAGCACGAGCTACAAGATAACGACCTACGAAGTAGCTGATGAAAGAACCAATAATAAGCGGTACTTCTAAAGTAGGTGGTAAATAAATACCCATACCAACAGCCAACGGAGGCAATGTTAAGGTAGCAGTTGTGCTCTTGAGAATCAAGTTGATGATAATCGCCACAACACCAACGCCAACGCCGATTAAGATATAATCCCAATCCATGCTAGAGTTGAAGATACCTTGCGCAATGGTAGTCATCAAAGTCGCTTGAGGAGCAGATAATGCAGCGTTTGGATCCATTTCAGCACGTGGTAACGCACCTGTGAAACCATATGCTTGGTAAAGCAAGTTAAGAACTGGAGCAATTGCAATGGCACCGGCTACAGAACCAAGTAACAAGGCAATTTGTTGACGCCAAGGTGTAGCACCAACGAGTTGGCCAGTTTTCAAATCTTGTAAATTATCATTAGAAATAGATGCAATCGCAATAACTACGGATGTCATAAAGATAGCCATAGCGGTAGCGAACTGAACACCTTCTTGTGTAGCAAATAAATTATTTTCCGCTGCGATAAAGTATACAACTAAGGAAGAAATAATAGTCGCTAAAATACCGATACCAGAAATTGGAGAAGCAGATGTACCGATAAGGCCTGCCATATAGCCACATGCTGCAGCTACGAAGAAGCCAATCAATAAAGCTACTACGATACCTACTACAACAAGTGTCCACATTAAACCTGCACTAATAGGTACGACAGATACGAAATCCCAGAATGTAAATACTAATCCAATAAGAATAAGTATGAATACACCTAAAACGGATTTTGTACTCATATCTGTATCCATACGATGCAATTCACGTTCAGCAGAACTGCTATTCATAGATTTTACAGAAATCTTCATGCCTTCGATGATAGGTTTGATTAAGGTAATCAAAGTCCAAATCGCAGCAATACCAATAGCACCAGCACCGATGAAACGAACTTTAGATTTCCAAACAGCCATTGCAAACTTGGCAGTAGCACCGCCATCTGGAGCAAACATATTAGTGAAGTAAGGTACGAAGCCAGCCCACGCGATGAGTACACCAACGAGGATAGCGATACCAGAGGCGATACCAATAAGATAACCAGCACCTAACAACGCTGTAGAGAAGCCCAAAGGAATTTGAGTAATCCCTTTGCTACCTACAGGAATCCAGAAGCTCATGCTATCGCTAAGCACTTTGAAACCATTTGCACAAAGGCTAATAAGGCCAGCTATAAAGCCACCGGACACGATATCGGTCATACCGGAGCTAGATTGAGGGCCTTGTTCACCATTGTAAGAGCCAACTTTCAAAATTTCTGCTGCTGCACGGCCTTCTGGATATGGTAGATCACTATTCACTACCATAGCACGACGCAATGGAATGGTGAATAATACACCTAGACAACCACCGCATGCGCAGAGCAAAAATGTTTGCCAGAACGGAAAGCCGTTCCAATACCCAAGCATGAGTAAACCTGGCAAGATAAAGATAATGGCGGACAATGTACCAGCGGCAGAAGCCTGCGTTTGTACCATGTTGTTTTCAAGAACGTTAGAATCCTTGAAGAACCGTAAAATCGCCATTGAAATAATTGCTGCCGGAATGGATGACGAGAATGTCAAACCAACCTTCAAACCGAGATATACGTTAGATGCTGTAAAAATAACAGTAATCAATGCACCAAGTAGCATCCCACGTAACGTCAGTTCCGGCAGATGAAGGTCATGGCTCGTAAAGTCATGTTTCATAAGTACTTACCTCCTCTGTGAACTCATAAACTTAAAACAATATACTAAGCTACTTTCATTTTATCGTGTTAAAGCGATGATTTCAATATATATGCGATATTTATAATGTATACATATAAAAGATTATAAATTTAAGAGCCTTCAATAGATATCTTGAAAGGTCTATTCTCTCCCCTAAACTCTTTATTAAGCGTGGTAGCCCTCCAAAAGCCTCCAAAGCCACCCACCCCGCTTCCGCGGGGCCGCTAAATCGTTTTTGTAGGACCACCACGCTAATATATACCTAATCGTCTTACTATAAGAATAGACCTTTCATTATTCACCAAGTAAAATATTTAATTTATAATCTTTCTACATATAACGCATTATCAATCTTACATATAGATTGAAATCATAAAGGTATGGGGAAAAGGAGTGCGCAATATGCGTTCCCTTTCTTATATGCGCATTATGCATATACACCTATCAATTATATGAAAATAGAAATCATTCTCTTTTATTCTGTACAAATATACAGAATTTTATATAATTAAAGTACCGACAATAGGGTCGGCATGTCTTTTAAGGAGGTTGTAAACATTATGGAAACAAGAATTGAATATGATTCAATGGGACCAGTCGAAGTCGACGCTAGACGAATTTACGGACCTCAAACGCAACGCTCGTTCAATAACTTTAAGATCGGTGACCACCGCATCCCCATTGAACAAATCAAAGCGCTTGCGCTTGTAAAAAAAGCATGTGCTTTAACCAATGCAAAATGTGGCGCAGTAACTGAGGAAAAAGCGAAACTCATCGCTCAAGTAGTAGATGAGATTGTAGACGGCAAATGGGATGATGAGTTCCCGTTAACGGTATTCCAAACAGGTTCTGGCACACAGACTAATATGAATGTGAACGAGGTAATCGCTCACCGAGCTAAACAGTTAGATGAAAGCAACCCACTCCATCCTAACGACGATGTAAACCGCGGCCAAAGTACAAACGATACATTCCCTACGGCAATGCATATCTGTGGATACTTTGAAATTACAAAACGCGTAATTCCTGCTTTGGACGGCCTTATCGCATCCTTTGAGAAATTGCAAAAAAAAGGGAAAGGCTTGCAAAAAGTTGGTCGTACACATTTACAAGATGCTACTTTCATCATGGTGGACCAAGAAATTAGCGCCTTTGTGGACGGCTTAAAAACTGCTAAAACTATGCTCGTGCAAAACGCTGATTACCTACTCGACGTAGCCCTCGGCGGCACTGCCGTTGGTACTGGTGTAAACACACCTAAAGGCTATCTAGACGTTATGGAAACTGTATTACCAAAGGTAACAGGCGCTCCATTCCGCGTGAAGAACAACAAATTCCAAGGACTTGCCCTCAAAGATGCGTTCATGATGGCTCATGGTGCACTCAATACGTTAGCTACTACACTATTCAAAATCGCTAATGATGTTCGTTTCTTAGGCTCTGGCCCTCGCTGTGGCTATGGCGAATGGCATCTTCCTGAAAACGAACCGGGCTCCTCCATCATGCCAGGCAAGGTAAATCCTACACAATGTGAAGCCTTGACCATGGTATGCGCCCAAGTATTCGGCCATAATACGACTATGACACTCTGTGCAGGTAGCGGTGCATTCCAATTGAACGTGTACATGCCTATCATGATCTATGACTTTGTTGAAAGCTGTCGCCTCCTTGCAGATGCTATGAATTCGTTCACAACACACTGTATCGACGGTGTAGAATTCGTACCTGAAAAACTCAACTTCTTTGTAGAACAATCCCTCATGATTGCTACATCCTTAACACCATACATCGGCTACGATAAGAGCGCTAAGGTGGTAAAAGAAGCGTACAAACGCGGTTGCTCTATTAAAGAAATCATCTTGGAAGAAAAACTCATGACCGAAGACGAATTTGCTGAAGCAGTTCGCATGAAATAAAATCTCTCACATCTCTATGATATATCTGTAACATCCTCTCATACCTCAAATGAACGTGTAAAAGGGACTGTAAGTAAAATGCTAATATAAAGCATTAGCTTACAGTCCCTCTTTTTAGTTAAAACGCAAAGTTATAAAAATATAAAAAGGGTTCTAATTTTAATATCTATACTTCTTTTAAATAGATTTCATTAGAAGATTTTACAGCAATTTTTTACATTAAAAATAACCCACAATCTCTCGCCTCTATAATATCTTTCAAACTTCTACCATTTATTAATGGATTTTCTAATAAAGGTAAAAAATCATTACATTCAGCCAAAAGTTCTTTATCTTTCCATAATTGCCATAATTCCCCATAAGTAACAATCCCATATGTATAATCATTATAATATATTTCTAATTCCCTATTATACGTCAGGCCTTCAATAATTTTCTCATATAAAGAAATATCTAAGTTACTCATTTACGTTTGCTCCTTCCTAAATTTTCTAACCAAACCAAAATACTAAACCAAAATACTAAATTTAAGAAGTTTATATAACAACCCCTACTAGGATAATATCCTAGTAGGGGTTTATTAGTTATAAAGGATAATAAAAGATTGAATTACTCTCCTGATCATACACTGCTGAAGTTTTATTATATAACAAGTACAGTACATATATATTAACGAATGGTACAAATAAGAAAATAAGCCAGAAAATGCTACTATTAGTATCCATCAAACGTCTACATATCATTATAATTACAGTATATATAAGATAAATGTATAACGCATATCTTAAAATGGAAGTTTCAATCGTATAAGTTACAACAAAATTATACATAATAAAAGCTAAGAACACATTAAACATATGCCACTGCCGGACAGTACTACGTCCATAAAACCATAAACTATCTATCAAAATACTTTTATAGATATCAACCCAAAACGGATAGTTATCTTGACTACTGTAATGCAGCTTTAAAGTCTTGATTTGTCCATCGGTTAAATCATTTCTATTGCCCCACCACACATCAATAACTTTATTATCAAAAATAATCCCATTCGTTTCAATAGTTTTATCATCAGACCATAATTTATCGATTCCAAATGCCCCAAATAGTATCAATCCCATCAAAAGCGGAAAGAACATCTCAGGTACATCTACACTCCATAGTACATTGTTACCCAATATATAGTCAGTAGCACCTCCAAAGCTAAAATTAGAATTAGAAATAGTAATACTATTCCCCAGAATTAAAACCATTACTAAAGAAATCATTACAAAGACATTAATCCAATTAAGAGAACCCTTTTTATAATAATTCAACCGCATATAATTTGTAATAAAGACAAACAAAATATACAGAGTATGCCCTACATAAAATAACATATTATAGTACTCTTGATTATATGTTTTATCAAAAGGAATAGAAAACATAAAAATATTTGCTTCTATACCCAATAAAACTAAAATATTTATTGAAAGGTAGGTCTGTATATTCATCGTAAGTGTTTTTAATTTACATACATATTGAATTAACTCTTTTACTTCAATCTTAAATTTAATGAAATCTGCTTGTATAAAAGTATTCATTTCTTCTCATCCACTTTATTATTCTTAATAGACTTCATTAAATCCTAAAAATCATCATATTGACTCATGACGCAATATACATCAAATTGACGTGGCTGCATCAATCCACTCGTTACTTTTACTACTTCATTCTCCCAATATGGCAAGACTTCTTCCCAAAAGACTGACATAGCTAAGGATTGTAAGGTTAAATCTCTACAAAATAACTCATCAATATTTTTAAAGATTATTAGAATAGATTTATTTCTATCCCAAAATGCTAAATCTCTCATCCAATCGGAAAAAGCAGCCCAATTATCAACCTGTGTAGGAAAGTTAAAATATAATCCGAAATAAAACCAGAACTTATCTTCTGTTGTCATATCTTTACAATCAAGCTCTAAGACAGAATCATAGTTATTACGTAGATTATCCATTTCCATAAATCCATCATAAGAGAAATATGTTAATTTATTTATATATTTCACTACTTTATAAACCTCTTTTACGTCTTAAATAATTATAAATATAGTTCCATACCACATAAAACAAAAGTATTAATACATATGCGATAACAAAGAAATAAAAGTCTATTTCATCTTCAATCAACTCTGGATTTGTGACAAGACTATATGGAATACATATAAGTAAAAAAAGTACTAAGCCTCGTACAAAATAATTATAGATTTTTAAAAACATATACTCACACCAACCATAAAAACTATATTCTCATAACATAATTAAAACTTTAGCTCTAATATCTCATAACTTTTATAGCTATTAATATCATAAAAAATACGATTAGAAAAACATATTTCATATTGAATAGATTATTAATCTCTTTAAATCCATTTTGCTTAAATGCTTGTATTAATAGCTTTACTTGTTTACGACTGAGTATATATAAAATTATATGGAATACTATCACCGCTAGTATTGTTGCTTTTAAATTTCCTTCGTATCCACCAGTTATTATTGAGCAGATAAGAGCTATGTCCATAAGAAGAATTGGAATGGTACATATAATAACTTTGTAGATAAAAAATTTACTATACATTAATCTACACCTATAAAATAGCTCTACAATATCGAGTGTTTCAGTCTAGTCAATCATTCAATTAAATATCATCCACAATAATATAGCTGTTATAAAATATAAATAATACCGAAAAACCTTTGCATTAGAATAGCTTTTTGAGGATTTAAGTTTAAATGTTGCAATGGTTTCAACAATTACTAAGATCCCCATATTTACATAGAGTAAACTAAGGTAATCAACTAAATCGGAAATAAAAAATGTCTGTACTATAAGAAAGAGACTGACCGGAATCCCTAAACCTAAGGAAAGACCGTATAGAGTTGGGAATTTCAACTCCATATTACTTTTTAAAATATAAATTCTAAACAACCTGAATACATAATAAGCAAAAAGGCCTACAGGTAGACAAATTTTATAAATAGACAACGGAATCATTTTTAATACACTCTCTTCTTTAATCAACACAATCAAATTTTTAACTCTAATATATCACAACTATCATATAAGTTCATATAAATAAAAGAGGTATTGTATTTTCATATACAATACCTCTTTTAATTTGTACCTTATGGGTTTCTAATATTTTATAAGGTTTGTAGTCATTAACAGGATCAAAGCTATAATGAAAATAGCTTGTTTTGTATTTAACAATTCATAGGTCTCGTTAAATGTATCATGCTTGAATGCTTGTATTATCAATGCTTCTTGTTTACTGAGTTCCAGGTATAAATCTAAATGGCATCCAATTGCCACTAGTATTGCTATTTTAAGATATCCCTTATATATATTCGCTGTCATATCGTAAATTAGAGAGATATCAAATAGCATAAGCACAATAATACATATGAAGATTTTATGGATAAAGAATGTATTATACATGATTGTATCCCTATAGTGAGCTCATCTTTTGTTCTAAGGAACTCACCTTTACTTCTAAGCTACTCCGTCAAAGAATGTAATGACTGTAATTTCTCGTGGGCAGTTGATACGGATTGGGAACCAGTGTCCTGTACCATTATTAACGTAGCACACGCTTTGTTCTTCTACGTAGCGACCTTTTGTATATGGTGTGCCTGTTGGTACTAAGGGCATGCCCATAAAGACGATTTGACCTCCGTGTGTATGACCAGATAGAGTCAATGGAATTTTACGTTCAATAGATTCTTCGAAGAATTCAGGGTGATGAGCCAATAGGATAACAAAGGCATAGTCCGGAATGCCAGACAAAGCTTTATTAATCATAGCTTCTCGGTTATCCTTTTTACGATCGTTATCGTACGCAACGCCCGCAATATATACAGGTTGCTTGCCACCCATGATTTGAATATTACTATTCACGAGAATATTCATAGATGTATTTCGTTTAAGTGAATCCAGTACCTTATTTACATCGTGATGATACTCGTGATTTCCCAAGATAAAGTCAACGCCATCTGGGATTTGTTTTGCAAAGGTTGTTAGTCTTTCACAGACTTGCGGCAACCATGCAAGCTTATCAATGAGGTCACCAGTGATAACAACGCGATTAGGCTTTTGTAAAAGCGCTAATTTCAGGATTTCATCAAAGTCATCTAAGTCGATACTCGGTCCTATATGAATATCACTAAGTTGTACAATTTTATAGTTTTTCAACCCAGGTGGTAGGTTCGTGTAGCCAAAGCTTTCATGAGTTACCACTACCTCTTGTTGACCCGCAAAGGCAGCATAGCTAGAGCCACCGATAGTAGCCAACGGCACTATAGTTGCAGCAGTTCTAAAAAAGGCGCGACGCCCCGTTCTATTTTCCTCTGGTGTTTTGCTCCAAATCTTATTGATTGTCCAATATAATAGACTAAGTATGATAAATACAGGAATCGCTAGAAATACGCCAAAGAGGAACCCATAGCTTTCGGTACGGAACATATTCATCAAAGGATAGTACATCGTACCATATAAATCCACTTGATTGAGTATATAGTATCGGATAGCAGCAAACCACGCACCGATAATGATTATATAGCCCACCCAGGCAGGCCATTTCTTTTTGGGCTTCCACAAGTTGAGGAATAGAGCCCAAAATCCTACCAACCCTATTACGAGGATGGCAGAAAAAATAATATTAAATAGAATTCTCATTCATTGCTCCTACAAATTATTTTGCGATTTCCGTCAATTTACCATGAGGACCCGCCCAAGCATAGTCGGAGAACTCATCGCGCTTGATGAGCATCCAGTCCTTTGGCAATTGCTGTTGGATATCTGCAATCGATATATTATTCGCATTCCCTGTGTACGTTAAATCACCGCGGAATGCTTTCATAAACCATTTTCGGTGAGAGAAAATATGTGTTATTTCTTTCACAAGTACTGGTTGCAAAGATACCTCAAAGCCAAGGGCCTGAACTAATTCCTCAAGGACTCGTTCTCCGTCCTCAAAGGCAGATACCATTTCCACAGATGGAAATTCCCACATGGATCGTAAAAGTCCACGATTCGGCCGTTTATGCAACAAATAATAGCCTTTATAATTCAAGATGCCCACGAATAAAGGCACCTCTACTACCTTTGTTTTCTTGATGCGCACAGGCAGTTTATCTGTATCTTCATGTTGATAGGCAGCGCACATATTTACAATAGGACATTCCCCACAACGTGGCATTTTTGGAATGCACACAGCAGAGCCAAAGTCCATCAAGGCTTGGTTAAAATCACCAGGTCGATCGTGAGGCAAAGTCTCCTCCACGATGGCCGTAATAGCCTTTTTCCCTTTAGTGCTTAAAATATCGTCAAAGATGCGATATAAGCGAGCATAAATGCGCAATACATTGCCATCTACAGCCGCTTCTGGTTCATTGTACGCCATAGATAGTACGGCTCCAGCCGTATAAGAACCTACGCCCTTTAAGGACTCCATGGTCTTACGATCATGAGGCACGATACCGCCGTAATTTTCAACTACATCCTTTACACCGAGGCGCAAGTTACGAGCACGGCTGTAATAACCAAGCCCTTGCCAGGCGTGAACCACCTCATCTTCGGAAGCCTTTGCCAAATCCTCCAAAGTTGGAAATAGACGCATCCAGTTGTCATAATATGGCTTCATAGCCTCAATGCGCGTCTGCTGACTCATCACCTCGGAAACCCATATTTTATAAGGGTCCCCACAATCGCGCCACGGCAACTCCCGTTTATGCACATCATACCACGCCAATAGCTGTGGCACCCACTTTAGGTTCTTTTTATCAGTCATATTACCTCAATATATTATAAATTTAGGAGCCTAGTACCACTTTTATGGCTACATAGTCCCTATTTCATACTCCAATACCCACCAAGCAATAATTTTAATGTTAGATTGTAATAAATCGTATGTTCATCATCCATTAATATAAAGATCAATGCGCGCCAAGTGTTCACTTTCAAGAACAGTATCAACAGTGGTCAAATCCATCTTGTCCACCATGCTATTATCTCGGCCGAACACAATAGGTCCTTTTAATTTCTTTCCTTCAAGCAACATTGGCAACCATTGACGATCACCATCCCACATATGTTCGTAAGGAATTTGATTCGGTACTAGCCAATGAGGCTCCATTTCATCTGTTTCCTCTACAGTACCTGTGAAAGTACGCAAGAAATACACATAGCTTACGTGCGTTAAACTTTCATCAAAAGGAAATTGAAAATCAAAAGCCGCTACACATTCTAAGTCTTCGGGGCGCCCTTGAAGGCCAGATTCCTCAAATAATTCGCGAATGGCACACTCTCGGAAGCTTTCACCATTATCTAGTTTACCACCGAAACCATTATATTTATCAGCCCCAAAACCACGCTTCTTACGCCCTAATAATATACGATTTTTTTCATCAATGGGAAATACGAGCGTCGTCGGTTTCATAGAACCTCCTTAGTCACAAAAATAACACACTATTATTATACCATTATTTCATGTACGAATGCGCTAGTTGTGGTATGATTAAGAGTATAGAGTTTCTTGCAAGGAAGGAGGCACATGATGAACAAACCACTTAGATTTAATATCGAATTAGGGCGCACAAAGCCCGTCAATATTCGCAATGAACAAGTGCGTTGTCCCTTCTGTGATCGTTCCAAATTAACGGATATTCTCGATACATCAGGTCATATTATATGGCTCATGAACAAGTATCCTGTATTAGAAAAAACTTGGCCTACCGTCATTATCGAAACGGAAACCGACGAAGGCGAATTTTCTACCTTACCTACAAATGAAGCTGCCCACATTCTCCAATTTGGTCTCGATAAGTGGCGCGAAACTCGTCAGCGTAAAGAGTTCAAATCTGTACTCTTTTTCAAAAATTACGGCTATATGTCCGGCGGCTCTATTCGCCATCCACACAGCCAAATCATAGGTCTTGAAAATTATGATTACCACAAAGATATTACGGTTCAAAACATGGAGGGCTGGCTCTTGCACGAGGATCAAGATGTACGTATCACCTTGTCTACCCATCCAATTATCGGGTTCTTTGAGTATAATATTCGCTTCAAACCAGATTCACCGGTTCGTGCTGTAGCCCTTCGACTACAACAAATTTTGCGCTATGTATTGCACAGTGTAGCAAACTTTAGCCAGTCCTATAATTACTTCGTA
This sequence comes from Veillonella parvula, assembly GCF_945949885.1. Lineage (GTDB taxonomy): Bacteria > Bacillota > Negativicutes > Veillonellales > Veillonellaceae > Veillonella > Veillonella parvula_B. The sequence goes on from NZ_CAMFFZ010000017.1 coordinate 23,716, forward strand.
TATAATCTTGAGGACGGCTATGATTACATCAAGGTAGTGGCGCGTTATGTAACGACGCCCCTCTATGTAGGCTACAAAATTCCTCAAACTTGTGATGAGGAACGAGCTGCTAAAATCAAGCACGATATTACGCCTTATTTTCAAGCTACTAAATAGTTCTGACCATATACCGTACATAATTTATATATGGTTTTAACCATACATATTTGAAAGGATTTTTATGAAAGTATTTGCCATCGGCGACCTCCATCTATCTGGCAATCCTCCAACAAAGCCGATGGATATTTTTGGCCCTCACTGGAATAATCACTGGGCCCGCATCAAAGAGCATTGGAATGCCAATGTAACCAACGAAGACATCGTCTTTCTTGTAGGTGACATGAGCTGGGCGCTCCGTCTCGATGAAGCTGCCTGCGATTTACAAGAAATTGCATCTTTACCTGGTAAAAAATATATGATTCGTGGCAACCATGATTATTGGTGGGCATCAGCAAACAAGATGCATAATCTCATGGGTGACGCTATTACCTTTATACAAGGTCACGGCACTGCAGAGCTCATCCAAACTGAAGAAGGCCCTCGCCTTATTGCATTCGGTGGAACGCGCGCCTATCTCTGTCCTGGAGACTCCCACTTCTCACCGGAAACGGATCAATCCATTTACGAAAGAGAACTGATGCGTACCGAAGCAGCACTACAGGAAATGGATAAGGCAACGGCCTATTTATCATCAACATCTGATTTAAGTATAGATATAGAAAATATTCCTGTAACAAAGTTATTGTTGCTACACTACCCTCCATTCAACGAGTCCAACGCCCCTTCGGGATTTACGGATCTCATGGAGCAATATAATGTAGATATCTGCATTTTTGGCCACTTACACGATCAAATTTCTTTTAACCGGATTCCAAAGGAATTTGGTACGACAAAACTAGAGTTGGTATCTGCAGACTATCTAGATTTTAAGCTAAAGCAAATTATCTAAGGAGAGACCATGAGTCGCATTCATAAAGAACATTTACAAGCTGGCTATATCTTTGGTGACAATGTTAACCAAGAATATATTTACTTGCCTTCTGGTGAGGTAGGCACGGAGCATCCGTTAGCAGTCCTAGAAACACCAACGAAGCGCGAAGATATCACATTGGACGAAGCAGTCCATATGATTGATACCCTAACGCTAAAACGTTGTAGCCACCCTACACTAGGTAAAAAATCATTTTAATAACGCCATCAATAATGTAATTAATTGAACAAAATAATAAAATAGCGGATAGTTGACTATAATCTGCACTCCAGAAAAGGATCATAATTTCTGATTTCTGAAAGTACAGATTGTTATTAAATCAACTATCCGCTAGATGAAAAGAGACTGTTTATCACAGCCTCTTTTGTTTTTTCTTTAGTTTATAAAAGAACTATTTTGTTGTCTTCCTTTTAGTTTAAAAGGTTATTTCAAGACAAGTAATTACTTCGCATTACGCTCGATATGACTACCGTAAACATCTCTGTAATCATTAGTTTGCTTATTGTCTTTATTGTTTACACGAAGTCGTTCTACCTTATGACGGTCATTGTCTTTACCCGAGATTCGATCTACACGAGTGCGATCCAAGTCACGAAGACGAGCCAATTCAGGATTAAATTCGTTAATTGCACGTCCCATTTTGCCATCAATTGGAGCCCCCAATTGTAAAGCACGGTAAATAATCGCAGCATATTCATAACGAGTCATTGCGCGATCGCCTTTAAATTCGCCATCAGGATAGCCTTCAACAAGACCTTTATCAGCCAAGTCTTTTACATATTCATAAGCCCAGTGATTAGCTGGTACATCAGGGAAGTTCACATCCTTCATTTCATACTGAGGTGCCATACCCATGGAATCCTTCATTTGCTGAATTTCAGCATTTTGAGCTTTTACAATAGCTTTTAAGTCCTGAACCTCTTTAGCCAATGCTACTCGAGATGTGGATACGCCGTTTTTCTGACCTAATTTCACTGTAACACCAGCATTAACCATGTTTTCACCGTTGCCCATGGATCCGGCTACACTGAACATAGTATCTTCATTTGGTCTATAGAAAGCACCTAATGCCATAGCATTTTCACCGGCATAATTACCGTAACCGGCTGCAAAGTTCCATTTATCATCAGGATCAAAATCCAACGGATGAATGGCCGCTAATGCAGCTGCACCGGCACCGACTTTTCCGATTTTATGATTCAATCGAGCCACATTACTGCGGATACCGTCAGTCGCCTGATATAGCTGACTGCCGTTAATCGCATCCGTTGACGTAGGAGATATGTCACCGGCGCCGACATTCGTGATTTTCTGATTATTCGCATTCAAACCGTCACCGGCAACATAAGTATTGCCGCCTACGGTAACACCGTCGTTATTAATAACGGTACCTCCGGTCGTCACACTGTCCACCGACAGATTTTTGGAAACATCCACGACATATTCCGTGCCGCCTGTAGCATTGCGATTCGAATTCGTTACCGTAATGTTGGAACTGCCCGCCTTTACAGAAGCTTCTTTATCATAAGCGGATTTTATAGCATCATGCACGGTGGAGGCCCCTGTTTCGCCGATATTGGACATAGTAATCGTCCCATCGCTGCCGACTGTGGCGTTACCGCCTAAAATATTCTTTACGGAGCCCGCTATGTTTCCCACTGTATCAGCCACTGCATATAATTGACTGCCGTTTACAGCATCTGTACTGTCCGAAGACACCTTTCCTGATGCCACATTAATTATTTGACGTTCTTTACCTAATGCGCCAACACTTGTAACACCATTACGGGCTGCTCCAAGCCCAGAAAATCCGGAATAGGTAATACCATTTATGTTAGCTTTTGTTTCTGTTGTAGCAGCTCTATCGGTAGATACATTTCCTAAGAGAACACTATTTCCTTGTGTCGACGTCACATTGCTGCCCAATACATATGTATTAGCCTGCGCTATGGTATTTCTTACACCGAAAGCGCCCGAATCCTTACCGGAAACAGTATTACCAGTACCGATTCCGATCGCCCCCTGTGCGGAAATTTTGCTGACTGTACCTACAGCCACGGCATTTACCGCACCTGCATCGGCGTTATTGCCGATAGCGACGGCACTCTCCTGCGCTTTTGTACTGTAACCGACCGCTACGGAACGGGCCCCGGTTGCCTGTGCGCTGTTACCGTATGCTGCGGAATAGCTACCGGCCGCATTCGCATTAAAGCCCGCAGCGGTACTGGAAATGCCGCCCGCTCTTGCACTGTTGCCGACTGCAGTACTCCCTTCAGCGGATGCATTGGCGGATGAACCGAAAGCATTTGAATTACGGCCCGAAGAAACCGAGCCATGCCCTATGGCGCTGGCATTCTCACCCGTCGCCCTCGCACTTTTACCTATCGCGTTTGTATTAGCCCCTGTCGCCTGCGCACCTCGGCCTAAAGCCATCGAAGACTCTCCCGATGCGACGGATAACTGCCCCAGGGCGGTTGAATAGGAACCGGACACCTGATTATTGAATCCTGCCGCCAAGCCATGATCTGCGGTAACGGTATTACCCGTACCGAAAGCACTGGAATAGTCCGCCGGTTTTACGGGCAGTTTATCCTCCACATCATACTTTCCGTGTTTAGGATGCTGCTTAAATTCACCTACTATATTGTTTCTGCCGTATCCGCTTACCTGCGCGCCGTACACGGCGTTATTGTCGCCGAACGCCATGGCCTGTCCATCGCCGTTCTTCGTAACGGCAGGATTATCACCCGTTTCATCAACAGATGTCAACGTCCCGTATACATCATTACCTTCCCCGAATGCATCGGAATCCTTGCCGTTCACATAGTTCTGATTGCCGAAAGCACCGGAACTGCCGTATTGACTCGTGACAATATTCTGCTGCCCTGCGGCCACATTGCCGGGACCGTCCACCTTTGTCACCGACACCTTATTGTCATATGTTGCATCCGTAGATGCATTAAGAAATGCACCGGACATCTCCTTTTCCGCACCAAATACGGTTCCCGTTCCTAATGCCAGCACAATTGCCAATGATAACGCCATCTGTTTTCTTTTCATATATTCTAAATCCCTCCCTGCATCACATCTAAAATTATAAATATTTTATGCAACTATTATCATTTGCAGTATATATAGGATAAAAAATCCTCATAAAATATACTTAATCGCAGGCAATGTATTATCATTACCTGCGATTATTATACTTTAAAACTTAGATGAAGTAAAGAATTCTTAAAAATCAGATGAAGATATCTATTTTTATAGATTAACAATTTTTACAAAACTTATCTCAGATATATAGATTAATAAGTCTTATGAATATAAAATACAGCTTACGTCCCCGTCATGCTATCCCAAAAATCCTCCATGCCCCATACGGATACAGTCTTCCTTCGTAATTTCATCGTCCGCAACGAGGCGCGGCATGATCTCGTCAAATGCCGTAGGCCTACTGAACAGTACGCCGCCCGGTACACCGAGAACCGGAGTGCCGTCCGCACAGTACGCGATGCATACCATGGACCCCGGCAACACGGGCAGACCATACGTGACGACGCGGTCCGCATAGCGTTTGATCGCCCCCGGGGTAAGATCATCAGGGTCGACGCTCATACCGCCGGTACAGAAAATAATATCTACACCCGCCGCTTTCACCTTGTCGATAGCCGCCACGATATCATCCGTATTGTCTGTTACAATCTCATGAGCTAACTTTGTGACGCCAAATTCTGCACAACGTTCTTCAATGATTGGGGTGAAAGCATCTTTAATACGACCTTCAAATACTTCAGAACCAGTCGTAACGACGCCCATTGTTTTGCGTACGAATGGCTTCACATGTAGTAAAGGCTCGCCGTTAGCAATTTTCTTTGCCGCCTCTACTTGTTGTTCTTCTAACAACAATGGAATACAGCGCATGCCTGCTAGTTTATCACCAGCTTTCACAGGTGTATTATTAAATCTTGTTACAATAGTCAGCTCACCAATGCTATTGATAGCGTGTAAGCGTTCCACATCAACCTTGAAAAGACCATCTACATCTGCAATGGCTTCAATTTTACCTTGTGCCATAGGGCCATCGTGCATGTTTTCGCCGCCTGCCATATGATACAAAGCACGAGCTACATCCTCTTCGTGCAAGAAACCTTCATCTTCTGGTTCCATCACAAAGATATGCTCCTTACCAAGGTCTAATAATTTTGGAATATCCTCTTCTGTGATAACATGTCCACGGCAGAAAGGAGTGTCTTTCACCTCACCGATGACGATTCTTACAATATCGTGTAATAATGTGTGCCCTACGGCATCTTGTGTTCTAATAGATTTCATAATATCTCCCAAGTCATTAATAATAAAATACGCTATGATATAACATCAAAATGTATTTAATACTATTATTCAATGTTAATATGTTTAAATACTACAGAGTAGACGCACTACTAGCATACCAACCCAACAGAGGATTAAGCCCCCCACGACTTGTACTACACCGTACCATAATGCTTGTACATAGGATTCAGCCATCATAAGCTGTAGCATTTCAAAGGCAAAGGTTGAAAAGGTGGTAAATGCACCTAGCCCACCTACAACGAGGAAAAATCTCGCCCACTGAGGTAGATCTGGCTTTTGCATATAAAGGCCTAAGACTAAACCGATAATGAGGCAACCAACGAGGTTTACTACTACCGTACCATACGGAAAAGAGCTGACCTTTGTCATAATCCATTCACCGAGAGCCATACGGCATAAGGCCCCAGTGGCGCCACCGAGGGCAACGGCTATGTACTTTTCCATATTGCCTCCTTTACTCACAATAACATACTAGATGTTATGATCACATTACTATAGCATACATGTAATACTACTTTCACAATTCGTGTAATTATCTGTAATAGCCGATAATTATCTACTTTTCTATATTAGTCAGACGCTAACAATCTCAGTATACTATATTTAGAGAGTAGGAAAAAGGAAGGAGTCCCTATGAACCCCTCGGCTACACCGCTCACCGAACTGCGGATCAACACGTACGAAGACCCGTTTTTACAACATCAATATGTTTGTTTAGGTCATAAAATCGCCATTATTCGTGTATCCCTAAATATGTCTCAACAAGAGTTAGCTCGTCACATTGGTATCAGTCGTAGTTATTTAAGTAAATTAGAATGTGGTACAGGAATCTCGGGCATGTCTTTAGAAATTCTTTTTAAAATCGCTCAAGCCTTTCAAATCAACGTAGGTCAGCTCGTAAGACTGCGTGTTATAGATTATAAAAACTGTAATGCGCACCTAACATCACACTATAAACGGCTAGAGCTTCTGAACCACACCAAGAGAACGTCTCGAAACCAAACAAAAGCAAACTAATCCGATAGTCTAAAACAACGGTTAATTAAATACAACAAATGATAACTAATTTATATCAAGATGCTCTAAGTACTCTAAATGAAAATTGAATTAGATATTCAAAATAATAATTAAAAAAGCTCCACCATTGGCGGAGCCTCTCATATGTCATTATGCCCATTGCATCAGCATCAGCATCAGCATCAGCATCAGCATCAGCATCAGCAGGCATTATACTTCATTAAGTTTTTTATGCTGTACTTCCGCGTTTGCTTTTTTGAAGATAAATGCATTGTTGATATGCTGACGCATAGCCGTTTCTGCTGCTACTTCGTCGTGGCGTTCAATAGCGTCTACGATTTGGTCATGTTCATCATCACAGTCATGTGTACGTACAGCATTGAAAGAACTGATGTACATGTCACGATTAACGCGTTCACGGAAACCTGCTAGATAATCTACAATACGTTCATTGCCAGAGTAATGAGCAATCATTGTATGGAATCGGCTATTCACATCAACACGTTCTGTGGCATCTTCAATTTCATGCATCTCTTTACAAAGGGTTCTTAGCTCTTGTACTTGCTCAGGTGTAGCATGACGAGCACATAATCTAGCACCAAGTCCTTCCATTACTTCGCGAACTTGGTAAAGTGCTACAATTTCTTCTGGAGTGTCAGCTTTTACAGTAACGCCTTTCCAAGGAACGATAACTACGAGATTATCTTTAGCTAATTTACGGAATGCTTCACGTACAGGTGTAGCACTCACTTGTAATTGTTCTGCAATCTTTACTTCGTTAAGCTTCTCTTGAGGCATCAATTCGCCTGTTAAGATAGCTGTTTTTAATGTTAAATATACTTGTTCACTGAGAGGTAATCTTTCGATAGAATCCACTGCGGACAATTTGTATTTATCTTTTGAACTTTGTCTTCCCATTACTAGCCCCTAAACCTTACTAACCATTCGTGCTTTCAGACTTTCAAAGAACGGTTAAAATGAGTATAATATAGTATACAACATATCTTAGAAAGTATGTTGTGCGAAATTAAGTGCATACATTACAATTATAGAACTCATCATTAAGACTGTCAATTTAACTATAGATAATAGCTATATCTCATTTTTGAAAGTAAGGAAGTATACTATGAGCCGTTGTTTGATTATCATCAACCCTGTCTCAGGAGGCGGTGCAGCGCGCCGTTATGCCCTCGATTTACAATGGAAATTGAGTACCTTGTTCGAAACGATTGAGGTCAAATTCACCAGAGGCGAAGGCGATGCTACACGTTTCGCTAAGAACGCTTGTGAACGTGGGTTTGATGCCGTATTCTGCATGGGTGGTGACGGCACTGTTAACGAAACCGTTAATGGTATTGCCCAAGGTGGATTCTCCTGTACCTTTGGGTTTATTCCCGTTGGTACAGTAAATGATATGTCTCGTGCGCTCGGCATTCACCAAAATCCAACGCAAGCTATCAGACGTATCGATATCAATGAAACTCGAACCATTGATATCGGCCGTTGTAATGATCGGTATTTCTGCAATAATATTGCAGCTGGCGTTATTCCTAAGGTTGTAGATGAAGTTACACCAAAGGAAAAAAGCATACTCGGCCCTCTCGCGTATTTCTTGAGAGCAGGCCAAGCGTTGTTCACTACAAAGGACTACACGTACCGCATTAAAACAGAGGACGATGATTTCATTTGCAAATCTCCTCTCGTTTTAGCCCTACTTACCAATGTAGTATCTAGTTTTGAGCGTTTTATGCCAGAAGCCTCTGTAGATGATGGTTATATGCGTATCATCATCTTCAAAGAATATTTTATCCTCGATATTCTCAGCGTATTACCACTCATTATCAGTGGTGCCATCTATAACTCTCGTTATACAACGACATTAACTGTGAAAAAAGCTCATATCGAACTTCTATCTGACGTCGATGATTTATCGACCAATATGGATGGTGATGCAGGTCCTGCTATGCCAGTAGACATTGAAGTATTGCCGCGCGTACTCAAAGTATTTGCACCTGCAAAGCATAAAAAGAAAAAAGCCTTAAATCTGCCTAAACTACCACATATATAACAAGTAATTGGCAACACAAAAGCTCTCTATCAACGAATAGAGAGCTTTTGTGTTTATTAATTTATAAGAATCTATACACTTTAGTCCACGATGATTGCATCGTGCAAGCGGAAGCTATAAATATAGCAAGCTTTCACGGGCATCCCCGTCAATCGCTGCAAGGCCTCTTTATAGAGATCCATTTGGATTTTATAGCGCTTGATAAGGCCTTCTCCGGATGTAACACGATCCGTTTTGTAATCTACGAGAACCCATTCACCGTTCTCTTCAAAGGCCGTATCAATAATACCTTGAAGGAAGAGATTTTCCCCGTTCTCTAAAGTGTCATATACGCGTTTCCCTTCAAAGAGCATACTAAACGGCAATTCTCGCTCGATACGTTTTGCATTGATAAGGCGCTTACCAAGATTAGAGCTGAAAAATTTATACAAACTTGTATCGCTTAATAAATTTCTCTCTTTCTCTGTGAAAGTCCCTTTCGCCACCAGTGCATCTAGTTCTTTTGTCAAAGAAGCTTGCGTATACTCAACAAGAGGCAACCATTGCATAGCCTCATGCATCAAGGTACCCCATTGAGCGCCGGTCAATACATCCTCTTCGGACTGTAATGCTTGTGGCTTTCGACCGAATACGGAGTTTGCTAATTCATCCTCCGAAACTATAACAGGCTGAACACTAATATTACTACTGTCATCGGCACTAAGATTCGGGTTCGTTGTATCTAGCTTGATAGCCTGAACCGCATCCGCCAGGTCTCGTTTAGCACCCAAATCTACCATTGCAACCGATTCATTAAGAGTGTCTATATTTCCTGCCTCTAGTTCTCGCTCTTGGAATCGTCGTTTCAATTCACTAACGGAGATTTTTGCGGTCCGACGAGTAGCATCATTGTACGGATAACTATAGTTGAATCGATCCACGATTTCCTGCGGTAATTCTACGGAATTAACAGCTTCCAAATCCCGTACCTTGTTAATCGTAGTCTCGTCGATATCCGCTTTGTAATCGAGATCACCATAAAGAGAGCCATCATGGATCTCAACCTTTAAACGACACTGTTTATCCGGTAAATCAAAATAAGTTGGCCCTTCGTACTCGATGGCTACGCGCAATGGGTTACCACCATCTAAATGACGAGCAAAGCCCATAATCATCCAATCTAGATAGGTATTAGCTTGTGTGATAATATCTGTCGGTAACTGTTGAGTTTCTACGGAAGCCGCATTTTTAATGAGCTCACCCATGGTGCTTAATACACCTTTAGAATTTTTAAAGCCTTTAATAAAGCCTGTCATGAATAGCTTATCTCGTGCCCGTGTCAAGGCAACATAGAGAATGCGCTGCTCCTCCGCCTTGAGGGCCGCTTCTTTTACGTCTTTCACATAGAACCAGGGCATGGTCGGGAAGGACACTCGAATATCTGAAAAATATCCTTTCAAACCAAGTCCTGCATTTTTATCGATAAGAAGCTCTGAACGCAAGTCCATCATATTGAATCTTTTTTGTACACCAGATAAAAATACTACAGGGAATTCAAGGCCCTTACTCTTATGGATGGTCATGAGGCGCACCACATTATCTGCCTCGCTCACCACATTGGCAAGTGGCATATCTTGGTTGCTGTCGCGCAAGCTTTCCACAAAGCGCAAAAACCTAAAGAGCCCGCGGAAGCCAGAAGCTTCATAGCCCTTAGCTCTATCATATAAGGCAAGCACATTAGCGCGGCGCACGAGACCATTCGGCATAGCCCCTACATAGTTTACGTAATCTTGAGATTCGTAAATATCCCATAACAAATCGGTCACACCATGGCGACGCGACAAGGTGCGCCACCGCTCCATATGGCCAATGAAAGCTAATAAGCGCTCATCTTGAGCCTCTTCTGCATAGGTTGGCATGAGCGACCATAGAGAACCCTCACCAGACAGGCGCAATGCGCCTAGTTCGTTGGCATCAAGACCTACGAGGCCAGAGTGCAATACGGCAGCCATCGGCAAATCTTGTTCCGGATTATCTATGATGGATAACAATGCCAATAATAGCTGAATCTCTTGTGCTTCAAAGTAACCGTCTCGCTCATTTACAACCGCAGGAATCCCCGCTTGACGCATGGCTTCTACGGCACGCGTCCCCCAACCCGCCAAGGATCTGCGCAAAATAGCAAAGTCTCGCCACTCGATTTGACGGAATGTGCCATCTGGATTTTGCACCTGTTTCTTAGCAGCATGGATTTCCTTGATTTTTTGAATGATGAAATCTAGCTCACGCTCGTTGTTTTCAGGGTCATCCCCTTCATCTTCGTCACTTTTACTAGCACCAAGGGTATCCTTACTCACATCTAAGAGCTGCAATTCCACGTCGCCTCCAACCCAATCCTCTGGTGCATCCTCTACGATGCGGTCAGGAATAAGCGATTCAGCCTCTGTATAATTAAGCTCTGCCGCGTCTTCCGTCATGATTTGATAGAACAAAAAGTTCGTAGCAGCCAAAATATTTGCATCAGATCGGAAGTTTTTCGCCAAGTCGATACGTCGTTCTACCGCATCAGTACCACCGTAAGTATTGTACTTCTCCATAAATAAAGAACTGTCGGCCATACGGAAGCTATAAATAGCCTGCTTCACGTCCCCCACGTAGAACCTATTATCGACGCGAGAAATCAAGTTGATAATCGTCTCTTGCACGCCGTTCGTATCTTGGTATTCATCGACCATGATTTCTTTGAAAGTATCTTGCAGTTCCTTTGCCACTTCAGATGGCTGAGGGTCATCCTCTGTGCCAGGTTCAACGAGAAGAGCCAAGCATAGATGCTCAAGATCGCTGAAATCCATGATGCCTTGCTCTTGCTTCATGTCTCTATAAGCTTTATGAAAAGCAATCGTCAGCTCTACAAGGCCTTCTATGATTGGATATTGAGCCTTAAACTGCTCTTGCAAGGTAGCTTCCGGAACGGTGAATATAGCGGTTTGCATGGCCTTGAGGTCATCTTTATTTTGACCACCCAAAGTTTTAAACTCTGCTACCAACATAGGGTCATAAGCTTGTGCCTCTTTTGAACCCATACGGAATTGATCCTTAATAAAGGTATCCATATGCTTACAAGCATCGCCCATATCATTCCAAGATTGAGCTGCTGAAAGCATACTTAGTGCAGCCAGTTGATTATCGTATATATTTTGCCACTTATGAGGACCTACGGGATCAAGTAAAATTTGCTCCATCCGCTCTAAGCGCTCCCGAATACGGTCGATAATAGCTAAATGATTAGACCACATATATTCACCCCACAACGTATCACTAGGGTTTATGGTCATCGCCTCTTTATACGGCTCCAAGGCTTTTCTTAGCCATCCATCGGGATTAGCAAGGGACATGGCATAGTTATATAAGGACATAATCTTCGCCGTTAAGCCTGCATCGGATTTATCGTCGCTGAAGAAGTCCGCTAGCTCATAGATATTATAAAGGCCCTCTTCATAGGACTTAGTTAATAAGTCGGCTAATACCTCTTGTTGTAACAACGCCATTTCTGCTTCATTGCCGATACGAGCCGTTGGATTAATATCGAGCTTGTAGAAATAGGAACGTATTACCCATTGGCAAAAAGAGTGCAAGGTAGAAATATGAGCAGACGGCAATAGGTTAAGCTGTCGTTCAAGGCGTTCTTGCATTGCTGCATCCTCAGTGGATTCCATAGCTTTAGCCAAGGCAATGCCAATACGAGCACTCATCTCTTGGGCTGCAGCCTTTGTGAAAGTTACAACCATGAGTTCTTGAACGGATAAGGGATTATCCATATCCTTAAGGCGCGTAATAATGCGCTCTACGAGGACCGCAGTCTTACCTGAACCGGCAGCAGCCGCAACAAGTAAGGTCTGATTATCTAAGGAGGAGTCCTTAGGCGCTATGATGGCAGACTCCTGCTCTGGCGTCCATTTAACACCCATGGTTTTCACCTCCTTCGCTACTATTATTTCCTTCGTTACTGTTATTTTTTTCGTTGCGGTTATTTCTGTCGTTACTGTTGTTTCCGTTGTTTCCGTCGCTTAAGACCTCTTTCATCCGTTCTAATGCATCATCTTCAGACAGTCTAGACAAATAATTATATCGATTACGGCTAGAGTCAAAGCGACATACCGTTCTGTAATCGCAGAATGTACAAGGTCTAAAGCCATTTAATTGATATGGCTTAATCGGGAACTGCCCTTCCCCAATGTGACGGCCCGTCTCAGCCATCACGTGATTTGTATAACGGCACATTACGTCAAACTCACCAGTACTCTTAACCTTACGTAAATCTCTACTGGAAATAGTTTGATCTTTCTTCGTAGCAATTGGCACATAAGGGCCTCGTTTAGAACCATAGGATAAAAACTGATTGTCAATATGCGTCAACAACTCTATATCATCGGAGAAGTACCCACTGTTTTGCCAAGCATCGCTTTCATTAGCCAACGAAACGGCATCTTCATAAGATATAGGCGCATCAGCAGGGATTTTAGGGTTCTTCACGTAAGAATAAACCACCGCCGCAGGGGACATAGATCCGCCATGTGTTTTACCATAAGCGGATTCTAATGCCAACAGATAGGTCATGAGCTGCAGTTTAAGTCCATAATACACATCTTGGGCCGTCACATGAGCGCCACCCGATTTGTAGTCGATAACCATACCATAGGTTTGACCATCCCGTGTATATTCGTCGATGCGGTCAATTTGCCCGATGAGGCGCAAGTAACGTTCTTCACCAAGAGGGACTCGAATAGGGTCCCAGCCACCTTGACGACCAAAGTCTTGCTCTAAATACTTCGTATCAAAATCACTGCGCTTTGACCATTCTACGAGACGGTCTACCGTCACATGCAATGTTCTCTGTACACGTTGCTCGATGGCTTTTTGGTAGGCATCGCTCGTTTCTTCACCCAGTTGATTCTCTTGCAAGATTTCGTCTGCCACGGTGCGGCATAGATTTGCTTGTTCCTCTTCGTCGAGGTCACGCCATTGCTTGTTGTTTTCTAATAGATAATTACCTAAGCGCTCTAAATTCGCATGCAAGAACGTACCGATTTCAGGAGCTCCAAAGGAACGCACTGGACGCGGCTCTAATTTCAAACCATATTGAGCATAGAACTTGAAAGGACATTGTTGGTATCGTTCAAGGCGCGTCACAGAACCAGACATATAGCCTTTAGACAGGAACAACCCATTTACTAAATCCTGCGTAATGACAGGCACATCGTTATTATCTCGAATGCCACGTGACACCTCAGCTAAACGAGAACGATAGGTTTCGCTTTCACGAGCCCAGTTATAGAGGCCCCACCAAAGAGGATTAACCTCATAACCACTAAAGAGCGCCCCCCAACGCTCCGACAACAATGATAGACTTTGGAGTGGTCGCCATACATAATCCGCCTCTGTATCAGGTGCAATGGAGAGAGGAATCTCTACCGTCTGATCTACGTACCCAAGGGATTCTAATCGTTTCACCACGAGGGATGGCTCAAGACCGGTTCCATCCTCACCAGAGCCCGCATAGGACAAGGTCAACGAATCGGATGCCCGTGTCATGGCGAGGTATAATAGGAAATTCTCGTTGAAAGCCTTCGGCAAGGCACCTTCTGCTAAGGTAATGCCTGCATCGGCCAATTCTTGACGCTCCTTATCCTTGATGAGTCCTTCATCGCCCATACTTTGAGGGAACACACCTTGGTTGAGGCCCATTACAAATACCTTAGGCCACCATTGGCTATATCCACGTTCGATAGTGGTGATTACCACATGATCTAGAGACGGCGGAATCATAGAGTAGTTTACATCGCTAAGGCCTTCTTCGAGAAGTAACATCATTTCATCCAAGGTCAATACTTCGTCCTTCATGACCATAGATATTTCGTCTATAAAGGAAATGACCGCATTGTACATCTGCTCATGGCTAGCTTTGGATTCTTGATCACCTACAGTTTCTGCGTCCTTCGCCCATTCATAGAGGCGCTCTGGCACTTGCAATATTTCTAACAAGCCATATAATTGAGCTCCCCACTCAGCGCCCGTATGTCCATCACTATGAGCTGCAAAATCAAACCACGGAGATAGAACATCCATAATGGTTTGTCTTGCTTTGTTTACACGCGCTCTGCGTGGTGCATCTACGTGGCTTTCTTCATCTTGCCCCTCATAAAAGCCTCGTAGGTATGGCCAACTTTCACGTTCCCATTTATAATGGTCGATACCAAACTCAAGAACGTAGTTCTCTAACTCATCTACAGCCTCACGAGTAAGCGGCATCAAGTCCGTCTTGAGCAAGAGGAACATGCTGTCTCGACTATAATTATGACGCACGATATCAAATAGAGCCGTCAATAGCTCGCCTAACGGATGGTTTTTCATAGGCCGCTGACGGTCAATAAAATGCGGAATACCGTAGCGAGCAAAGACCTTTTCTAAAGTGTCACCATAGGTTTCAGACTCGCGGAGCATGATACATACATCTCGGTAACGCGCCTCTTCAGATGATTCTACATAGGCTAAAATGTGACGAGCCACAGCATCTGCTTCGCGTTCCCGGTTATAGCCTCGAATAAGCGGAATCGTTTCATCTGTAGAGTTTTTCTTACTAGGGCTAATAAAGTAATTAGACTCTAACTCTCGAACGATTTGAGGGCCTCGTTTCCCATCAAAGCCAACCCAGTTGATACTAGATCCATAACGAGCGACTAAGGTGTCGTAAATCTCTAAAGGGCGGCTGAAGAGATGCTCCCCTCGACGAGCTAGATTTAACGCCTTTGGAGGCATCGGTAAATCAATAGTAATAACGGCTTCCTTCGCCAAGTCAAGCAAGGTATAAATCAACTCATAGTGTGTGGGTGTAAACCAATGAAAACCATCGATAAAGACGTGGCTATTCTCCATGAGAGGAGATTGTGGCAAAGCCTCTACGATTTCCATGATAGGATCGATGTCGCGCGCCCCATGGCGACTGAGTTCCTCTTCATAGGCAGACATACAAATAGCTAGCTCGCGCAATTTCTTTTGTAATACTTTATTTTTAACAGATTCTGCCCCTCGTTCTAGGTCAGCAGGACCTACACGGAAGGCGCGAAATTCAGAAAAGAGTTGTTGCAATACAGAGGAAAACTCAGGTCGCTTTGTGGCCTGTTCTAACAGCCCTAGTTCCTTTTGCTTTCGTTTCATTACAAGGCGCAACAACATAGACCGGCCAAAGCTTGATAAACTTGATTGACCGACCCCTTTTGAGCCTATAGATTGATATACCTGATAACCCAAACGACCAAAGCCTACAACGCGAACCGTAGTAAAGCCTTTCTCAGGCATAAATTCAGCTAGCTCCCGTTCCACCCGATAGGTGGCAGGTTCAGGAACAAGCAAGATTATTGGTTCCCCTGGACAATCTGTCATGACCTGACGTATGCGCTCATATACAGCGCGCGTCTTGCCTGATCCAGCTCGTCCATAATAGACGCTAATACTCATGAGACCTCCCTAGTGAAACTTTCACCATCTCAATTGATATAATTCACAAATTTATATTGCTCATATCAGTTAACGCATTAGATATAGCACTACACAAATTAATTGTAGCACTATACGAATTAGATATAGCATTAAGCGAATTTTTTCGATATAATAAATTACTATACTGATTATTATTATATAGTAATATGACATTCTATGGCTAATTGTACAATATTTGACTCATCTGATTATATTTATTTATAATTAAGATAATATTTTATATTTTATTTACAATTAGTATGATTTCCTATATAATACAAGTTAGTATCTGTGTTATTTGTAGAATCATGTATTTAGGAGTGAATTATTATGAACAAAAAACATTTAGCAACTGCTTTTGCAGTATTTGCAGCTACAACGATGTCTTTCTCTGCGTTCGCTGCAACTATTGATGCTAACGCACGCGCTTATGAACGCGCTTCTGCAGAGCAATATTCTTATCCTGCACCACAAGCTGCTACACCAGCTTACCAAACTAGTTATGCAACAAGTGCACCGCGCCCTGGTTACAAACCATTGCCGGCAGTGCCTTACACAGCAGGCGATATGACTCAACAAATGCCTGTATCTAAAGAATTGGGCGATCCAATCTTTGTAGCGCCACAAACAACAGCTGTAGGTCTTCAAATCATGGACCCTATCGCTACTGAACATCAACCAGTTTACCAAGAAACTATAAGTTCCGTAACATCTAATGGCAACGGCAGCTCCTATGTTTCTCGCTACAAAGCTAACCAATTGAACGCTTTCGACTTGTTGTTAAACGGCAAAACCTACACATATGACTTGCCTGCATACACTAACGGCTACCAAGTGAAAACTGCTAGCTCTTACAACCGTGCTGGCAACGGTGTTGCGAATGTATTCTCTACAAACGTAATCACTGAAGCATTTGTAAACAACAACTCTTTGCGCATCACTGTAAACATGACTCAACCAACAGCTGTAGCAGCTGCTAAATTGCGTTCCATGCAACAATCTGGTCAAGTAGCAAGTGGTGAAGTAGCTGCATTGTTCGCTTACAATGAAAGCTATGATGGTGTAAAACAAGCAGCTCATTATGATATTTTCAACAACAACGGTCGTTACATCGTTGTTAAATCCGGTGCTGTAACTGTACCAAATGGTGCGCAACACCCTTACGCAACTGCATTATTCGCAGTAACCGAAGACACTGTAGCAGCTGTAACAGTATCTGGCAATACTGCTGAAGCTTATGATTTAGTAAAAGGCACTGCATACGCAATCGCGCAATCTGCTAAAGTGTCCAACAATAAAGTATCTACTAAATCTAAAAAATA
Organism: Veillonella parvula; assembly: GCF_945949885.1. Lineage (GTDB taxonomy): Bacteria > Bacillota > Negativicutes > Veillonellales > Veillonellaceae > Veillonella > Veillonella parvula_B. The sequence continues at coordinate 41,021 of NZ_CAMFFZ010000017.1, forward strand.
ATTCGTTACGAATTTAATTTTATTTGGTGAAAGATCCCAGCTTTCACCAGCAAAAAAGACTATAAATCACTAACGCCCCCAATGAGGCAACTCATTAGGGGCGTTTTTATGTTCTTTATATTACAGTTGCATGTTGCATTGTAGTCCCATTACAGTCATATTATAGTGCCGTTATAATCGCATAAAGACCTCTAATGCCTTATACGCCATTAATCGATAACCGAGCTCGTTAGGATGTACCTCTCCGGCAAAGACAATTTGTCCAATTTGATCCGCTTCAAACAAGGTGGTATAAAAATCTATGACCTTAATATTACGCGCCTCTGCGTAGGCTTTTAGCTGTTCATTAACCTCTCGTACAACGAGATCTAATCCATCCATATCACTATCAATTTGAGTTTCTAAACCAATGATTACCGTCCCTTTTGTACTAGCCAGCTCAATAGCTTTCACCAAAGTCTTGTACACATAGCTACTATCTCGACCTTGTAAAATATCGTTAGTGCCACACATCAAGAAAATATGACGTGTTGGATCGGATACAGCAGTAACCGCCCAATTTTCAATATTATATATCATCCCCTGTACGGAGCAGCCATCTTCACCATAATTTGTAAAATTAACACCCTCTATGGATGCATCACAGATTTCGACCCAACCGCGTCCATAAGGTACATCATAGCCACGCGTAATGCTATCGCCAAAACAGATGATTTCCATTTACATCCCTCCTGTACTATGACTCAATCATATAATAAAAGAACACCATATACAATATACATATTAATTACAAAAAAGGACCCATTTTGAACTGCCCTCCAATTAGACGCAATTTTAGAAGGGTAGTTCATTTACGGATCCTTTTATATTATTTAAGACGAATGAAGAACAATGCACATGCACCGATAATAGGCGCTATAGCAATAGACATCAAGGACATTTGGTAACTGCCCGTCATAACGAGGACATTGCCCAAGAGCAGTGGTGCCAAGAGAGCCCCAATTTGATTAAACAAGTTTACAAAGCCCGCTGTTGTGCCGCGTAAATGAGGTGCTGCCGATTGAACTACAAGAGCATTAGTCAACGCACTATGCATAAAGGCACCTATACCGAGGATTGGACCTGTTACAAAGAGCATGTTTGGATTTGCCGTACTTGCAAACAAGATTAAAGCGGGCGCAAATAAGAACATAACGAGCGCCGCTAAATGGTTCTTCTTAATTGGCAAAATATCAGATAAAATACCAATTGTTGGTTTCGCAATGAGCGCAGCCGTACCGAATACGCTCATGACTTGGCCTGCATAGATAGCAGTTACACCTAATTGTTTAACCATGTATAAGTTCGCCCATTGCGTTACGCCCCAAGTCGTACCTGTGGCGAAGAAGCCTGCAATAGCCAAGCAACGAATGTTACGGTTGGAAATGATGTGCTTCAAGTTTTCTACTAAAGACGTTTGACCTACGCCAAGCTTAGCAGCCGCTTCAGAAGCCTCAGCTTCTCGTTGTGCGAGAATTTCTGCACTCGGCTTACGCACTGTGAAGTAACATAATACAAGTACTAACAATGGCAAGATTGCTGTAGCAAGGAATGCCGTTTGCCAGCCGTAATGTGTTGCCACATATGGTGCGTAAAGGTTTACCGTAGTAATACCAAAGGACGTACAGCTCATAAAGATACCTACGGCCGCACCCCGTTGATTCGGACCGAAGTGATCTCCGATAGCGCTCAAGCAAGAAGCTTGTACAGGACCAGACATAACCCCTAATAAGAAGCGCAAACCCCAAGCCATGGTATAGTCTGTAATGGTACTCATCAAAGCCATTACAGCGGCCATACCAATCAAACTAAACAAGATAGTACGTCTGTAACCGATTTTATCGGCTAAAATACCGCCTGGTAATACCGTTAAAGCATAACCAAAGTAAAAGGCCGAAATATGTTGAGCCCCCATCTTAGCTGTAAAATGCAATGCCTCATTGAGAATAGGCATAACAGATGCCCAAGACAAGCGCATAACAAAGCTCAACAAGAATGTGAGCCACACGCTAAGGAGAATTAAAATCTGAGTTCGCGAGAAACTAAGTCGATTCATACGAGCTCCTTTCTACAGAAAACCTAATAAATATATCGATAGCATATCATAGTGAATAAAGATTGAAAAGCCCTCTAGGCATAAACCTAGAGGGCTTTATTATGGCGGAGAGGGTGGGATTCGAACCCACGGCCCCTTGCGGAGTCACTGGTTTTCAAGACCAGCTCCTTAAACCACTCGGACACCTCTCCATAACGGTACTATTATATCAGATTGGTCTAATAATAAGCAATAACGTAATAGTTAAGCAAGCAAAAAAGCTGGCTCATAGCCAGCTTTTTTCATGTATAGTTAGTGTTGAATCAAACTTTCAACTATTGCTCCAGCATCTTAGAACAAGTCTTTTTTCCACATGCCAAAGATGGCGATGGCAGAGCAAATCACAGAAATAACGACAACTTTCACAAAACCGTCTGGATCATCTTGGAACGGCAAGTGTACGTTTGTCCCCCACAAGCTGAATATGATGGTTGGCACAGCCATTGTAATAGTAAGGGTTGCCAACATTTTCATCACCATATTAAGGTTATTTGAGATAATCGATGTAAAGGCATTCATCATATTCATCAAGATATTAGAATACATTTCAACCATCTCAATGGCCTGTTTATTCTCGATGATAACGTCCTCTAGTAAGTCCTCATCCTCTTCGTACATCTTGAGCAAATGTCTATAAGTGCTGTGTCCACGCAAGCGCAATAGACGTTCCATAACGGTACCATTCGTGCGCAACGCAGAGGTAAAGTATGTCATGGATTTCTGTAATTCCAACAATTGGAAGAAATCTTTATTCTTCGTCGTATGACGCAACTGAACTTCGATATCGTCGGTACGGCGGTTAATTTGTTGCAAGTAACGTAAGAACAACGTCGCTGTACGGTACAAGATTTGGAACAAGAACCGCGTTTTTTTATACGTATAGAACGTAGACAGTTGGTTTGAAATGAACGGATACAACACCTCGGATTCTTCAAGACATACGGTAATAAAAAAGTCAGGCGTCAAAAAGATACCAAGTGGCACCGTATCGTACATATCATTGCCACGAATCGCAGGAATGTTGATAACCACGAAAATATAGTTGTCCTCTAACTCCACGTGAGAACGTTCTTCCATATCGAGGGCGGTCTTTAAAACGTCCGTTGGAATTTCCGTCAAAATGTTGATGAGGGACAACTCATCGGGGTCTGGGTTCACCAAATTTACCCAAGAACCTTTTGTGGCATCTGATACAGTGCAGTCTGAAACCAACTCTTCTTCTATGTGTTTGTACACCGTGATCATGCTATCCCTCCTTCCAACGAACATATAGTAATCATCTAATAAATTATATACTATTTTATAGCTATTATTCAATTCAATTGTGAAAGTTTTGTTTATGTAGTATATACATAAACCGCTTTATGTCTATTAACAATGCACAACTGTATATGTTAAAAGCATCTCAAAACTATTCTTATATCAAATCTACAAAAAAAAACTCTAGCAAACAGATAGATTAATAAAGCTGCTAAACTAAAAAATCCACCAAAAGATTAAACCACTAAAACTTACAGTGAGTAAGTATGCAAACAAATAATCAGCAATATATCATTAGGTTAAAGCTTATAAAAATAACCTCTATACTGGCTTATCGCTAATATAGAGGTTATTTGTTTTATCCTATTCTGTCAGATTAGGATAATGTCATTTGTTATATTTCTGCATTGATCTATAAGATTACTTTCACCAAATTAACGGCGTAAGATACGAATAGAGTTCAAAATACAAAGGATGGATACGCCAGTATCACCAAATACCGCCCACCACATGGATGCATAGCCCATAAGGCCTAGTGCCATGATAAGAATTTTAACAGCAATAGCGAATACTACGTTTTGCCATGCTACGCGCAACGTTGCTTTGGACAAGTCAAGGATATGTGCAATAGCAGTCAAGGATGGACGCATGAATACAACGTCTGCCGCTTCGATAGCCGCATCAGCACCGCTACCCATCGCACCACCTACGTCAGCACCAGCAAGCACTGGTGCATCATTGATACCGTCGCCTACGAACATAGTTGGACCATATTCAGAGCGAATATCTTGTACAACGGACAATTTATCTTGTGGCAACAGTTGAGCACGAACGGCACTTACGCCAGTTTCTTTGGCAATATAATTAGCACTTGCTTCAGCATCACCTGTAAGCATTACAGTTTTAATGTCTTGACCATTAAGATCAGCGATAGCCGCTGCGGAATCTGGACGAGCTTCATCGGCGATAATAATGCGACCGAGATATACATTACCTTCTGCTACTAGTACTTCTGTGCCGTATGCAGCAGCTTCTGTTGGGTAACCTTGAACAGCATAGCGTTCCATGAGACGACGATTACCAACGAGCACTTGTTGACCATCAACAGTGCCCACCATACCTTCACCGGCTAATTCTTGAACAAAGTCAGACGCTTCTACAACGATACCTTGTTCTTTTGCTTCAGAAACGATACTTGTTGCAATTGGATGTGTAGATACTGCTTCAATAGCTGAAGCCATGGATAGCAATTGAGCATTGCTCACATAGGAGCCTACAGTTTCTACGTTTTGTACTTTAAATTCACCAGATGTGATGGTACCAGTCTTGTCGAGAGCCACTGCTTTCACATTAGCCAAGGCCTCGATAACACGACCACCTTTAAGTAAGATACCGTGTTTAGAAGCATTGCCGATACCGGAGAAGAATGCGAGTGGCACGCTAAGTACCAGTGCACATGGACAGGAAATAACGAGGAATGTTAAGGCTGTGTAAATCCATTTATGCCATTCCCCTGTGATAAGGGATGGGATGATAGCTACCGCCAATGCAAGAGCTACAACGATTGGGGTGTACACGCGAGCAAAACGCGTAATGAAGCGGTCGATTTTTGGTTTAGAAGATGCTGCGTTTTCAACGGCATCTAGGATTTTTGTAACCATAGATTCTTCAAGAACCTTATCAACGCGCATCGTAATGCGACCAGATTCGTTGATACAACCAGACATGAGTTGTGTACCAGGTACAGCGCGAACCGGTACTGGTTCACCTGTTACAGGAGCTGTATTAACGCGAGTTTCACCTTCTAGAACTGTACCGTCTAAAGGAATTAAATCGCCAGGACGAACTTCGATAGTACTGCCTACCTCAACCTTTTCAGGCGCCATAACTACGATTTCACCACCACAGCATGTATCAACAACACGTACCTCTTGTGGACGCATATCAACAGCATTCATGATTTCTGTACGGCTACGATCAGTCGCTTTATGTTCAAAGAACTCACCGATACGGTAGAACAAGATAACGCCTACGGCTTCGGGCAATGCATCGATAGCGATAGCGCCCAATGTAGCGATGGACATCAAGAAGTTTTCATCAAACACTTGGCCTTTTAAAATATTGCGACCTGCGATGCGCAATACAGGGAACGCAAGTAAAATATAGGCAATATAGTAAATTGGAGTTTCGATAGACTCTGGCATGCCAATGGATGGAACAACTGTAGTCAACGCTTCATAGGCCATGAATAACAAGCCTGCTACGATAACTGCAATTGTCATCACCTCACTGCCATGGTCGTAGCTATGGCCGTGATCATCCATGGCTGCTTTAGATTTACGCTCGTAATCAGCTACTGTTACGCCCTCTTCGATAGAGTCGCAAATATCTTGAATATCGCGTTTAAGAGCTTCACGGTTTCCCCAAGCGCCAGTCAAACGTAATTGATGTGTAGCTACTGTGAAGTTAGCGGATTCAATACCTTCCATTTTGCGGATACGATCTTCAATTTTTGCTGCGCAGTTTGCACAGTTTAAATCCTTCAGCAATAATGTTTCTTCCATGATATCTCCTTTGATAATAGTGAAAGTTTCTATTCATGTATTTTAAAATATTAGGTTAATATATTGCTAATACTTATTAGAGCTTTCTATTAGATACTCTTCTCTTATATGAACACCTGTTCATATGTTTATTTTATATTGAGAGAGATTAAATGTCAATACAAAATTATATTCACTATATATCAAATTTTATTCTTAAATTGCAATATGAAATTGAACAGTATCCAAATCTACAATTCTATTAACT
>NZ_CAMFFZ010000018.1:0-45724 GCF_945949885.1 Veillonella parvula
AGAGAATCTTCTTATTTTTTATTCTTTTGTCACAAATGTATTATACTCGAACAAAAAACCTAGTAGCCTGTATTTTTTCTACATATTATAAAGTTTTTATTGAATTGGACCTTTTGAGGTGAACATATTTTGTAACTCTTCACGTGTGAAATGATATTTTTCATTACAATAATGGCAAACAAGCTCTGTTACGTCATCTTCCAAAATAGCATTCTTATCTTCTTCACGTAATGTCATTAGCACACTGGCAAAGCGATCACGACCACAACGACATTGGAAATGAATTGGTTCATTATATACTTCATTCACAGTTAAACCATCGAGAACGCGTTCCATAAGACCTTTACCATCTGGATTTGCTTTCAAATATTCTGTAATAGGACCAAGTTCATTAATATTCTTTTCTACTTGTGCTAATGCTTCATCTGTAGCATCTGGCAAGGCTTGTACGATAAAACCTCCAGCTACAACTGTATGGTAATCTGGATCTACTAATACACCTAAACTAATCGTTGACGGTACTTGTTCAGATGCATATAAATAATATGCCAAATCCTCTGCTACTTCACCACTTTGAATCGGGCTTGTAGAAGTATAGTCTTGCGCCAATTGTGTAAATCGCGTAACTTGTACTTCCCCATTATGACCTACGGCAGCACCAACATCAAGCTTACCAGCATGCTTTAAAGGTACATCAACATGTGGCTCGTCTACATAGCCTCGAACCGTATTATCAGAGAATGCATCTACATGAACTACACCTAGTGGACCATCACCTTTGATACGAAGACTTACGTTTTCATGGTTTTTAAAATCACCAGCTAATAAAATACCTCCCGTCATAGCACGACCTAAAGCAGCTGTTGCTACAGGCCATAAATCATGACGTACACGAGCTGTTTCAACTGTATCGGTTGTTACAGCTAAAGACATACGAACCCCTTCTCGGGTTGTAAAACGTTTTATATAATCCATTCTATCATTCCTTATTTCTACTTATTTTATATAAGATATTACATTTATATTGCTTATATAGTATATCACGTCAAATATTTGACTTTCAATAATAAAGAATATATGTTCGTCTAGTCTGATTTAAATTTAAAAGAACATATTTTCGATGATATAAAAACACCCAGTACCATGAGATACTGAGTGTTATATATACAATTCTTAGATTTGATCGATAAGGTTAACCATCTCAATAGCGCCCATAGCACAATCGTAACCTTTATTACCCGCTTTTGTACCAGCGCGTTCGATAGCTTGCTCGATGTTTTCAGTAGTCACTACACCAAACATAACAGGAATACCGGTTTCCAAAGATACATGAGCAATCCCTTTAGCTACTTCGTTACATACATAATCATAATGAGTAGTGGCACCACGGATAACTGCACCTACACAAATAACTGCATCATAACGACCAGATAAAGCTGCTTTTTTAGCAATCAAAGGAATTTCATAAGCTCCTGGTACCCAGATCACAGTAATATCCTCTTTTTTTACATCGTGACGAAGTAAGCAATCTTCAGCGCCACCGATTAATTTAGATGTGATGAACTCGTTGAAACGAGAACCGATAATAGCAAATTTTTTACCAGATCCTAATAAGTTGCCTTCTTGAACCATCATTATGTTGACCTCCTCTATTCCATCTAGGGAAATATATATGTAACGACCGAGTTATATGGTGAAAGTTAATTAGTCTTCTAACATATGACCCATTTTTTCTTCTTTTGTTTTTAAATAGCCTGCATTAAATTTATTTGCAGCAATAATAAGTGGTACACGGCTAGTTACATTGATTCCCCAATGTTCTAAGCCATGACGCTTTTCGGGATTGTTAGTTAATAAGCGGATGCTTTTAATACCCAAGAAACGAATAATTTGAGCCGCTAAGGAATATTCACGCATATCTGCAGGGAAGCCTAATTGTTCATTTGCTTCTACCGTATCAAGGCCCTGTTCTTGTAATGCATAGGCTTTAATTTTATTGGTCAAACCAATGCCACGGCCCTCTTGACGCATGTATACTACAACGCCTTTGCCTTCTTTTTCAATAGCGCGCAACGCATTGTCTAATTGTTCGCCACAATCACAGCGCTTAGAACCAAATACATCGCCTGTTAAACATTCAGAATGAATACGTACAAGCACATCGCTACAATCTTGAACATTGCCCTTTACGATAGCTAAATGCTCTTTATGATCTAATTCATTTTTAAATACAAAGATATTAAAATCACCAAATTTAGTAGGCAACTTAGAACAAGCACCAAGCTCAACCATATCTTCATGTTGTTTACGATATTCTATAAGTTCTGCTACAGAAGCAATTTTCAAGTCATGCTCCTTAGCAAATTTCATAAGATCTGGCAAACGGGCCATATCACCATCGTCTTTAGTAATTTCACAAATAACGGCAGCCTCTTGTAACCCTGCTAGGCGACAAAGGTCGATAGATGCCTCAGTATGACCTTGACGTACCAATACGCCGCCCTCTTTATATACAAGTGGAAATACGTGACCTGGACGACGGAAATCTTGAGGTTTCGCATTAGGATCTAATAGTTTTTGAATTGTATAAGCACGCTCTGCAGGAGATACGCCTGTTGTAGTATCTACATGATCCACAGTCACAGTAAAAGCAGTTTCATGGTTATCAGTATTTTTGGCAACCATTACAGGAATGCCAAGTTTTTCTAACGCTTCGCGGCGCATAGGCGTACATACGATACCGCGAGCGTATTTAACCATGAAGTTAATGTTTTCTTGCGTCGCAAACTCTGCAGCAATGATAAGATCGCCTTCGTTTTCACGGCTTTCATCATCAACAATAATAACAGGTTTACCAGCTTTAAGGTCTTGTAAGACTTCATTAATAGAATGTAATTGTTCGCTCATAGGAACGCTCCTTACTTATATAAATCCATTATCTACTAAGAGGGATTGCATAGATTTTTTTGGCTTTTCTTCGATAGGTTCACTACCAAGATTCATAAAATGACGAATATATCGACCAGCGATATCGGTCTCTAAATTAACCTCTGTACCAATATGAGCCGAACCTAAAATCGTTTCACCCAATGTATGAGGAATAATAGAAACGGAAAAACTGCTGTCCGTCCTGCGCATTATTGTTAGACTAATTCCGTCGATGGTAATTGATCCTTTATAGATCACATAATCCATAACGGATTTTAAAGCCTCGATAGTAAAGATAATAGCATTATCGGTTTGTTCACGGTTAATAATACGACCTGTACCATCTACATGGCCTGCCACAATGTGACCACCAAATCTACCATTAGCAAGCATAGCTCGCTCTAAGTTGACTGGTTGATGGACTTTCAAATTAGTAAACGTAGTCATCTTAATGGATTCTGGCATCACATCCGCTGTAAATATACTATTGCCAATCGTTGTGGCCGTTAAGCACACCCCATTAACAGCTACGGAATCACCAACTTTTAAATCGCTAAAAATTTTTTCTCCTCGAATTGTTATGGTTAAGGATTTAGGGCCCTTTTTAATGTTCTCGACGCGGCCAATTTCTTCAACGATTCCCGTGAACATAAGCGCCCCTCCTTCCTTGACGATACGCTTCAATGCGAATGTTATTATCTAATACTTTAATCTTGGTGAAAGTTAGTTGTGGCGAAGCCTTTAAACTTTCAAAACCTCGACCTCCTACAGCTGGTGTTGCATCGTTACCACCAATAATGGTATTTCCAATATATGTTACGACCTTATCAAAGTTCTTCATTTCCACAAAGGAACTGATAATTGCAGATCCACCTTCAACAAGAATAGATGTGTAACCTAGTTCACCTAGTTTTGTAAGAATATCATCAATAGATAATTTCTTAATATCAATCACAATGTCTGTGCTCTTGCTTTTACGAGTAGAAATAGATTCTACTACGGTAACAATGGCACCTACGTTTTCTAAAGCCTGAATTCGCTCTTTTGGACAACCTTTAGATACAAAGATATGCACCTTGCGATTTTCTACGTCAAAAACCTGACTGTTAGTAGGCATTCTACCTAGACTATCCAATATGATTACATCTGGCTGATGAACTGGAATAGGTTTCTTTAGGACAGCTGTATCCAATACAGCCTCACATAGTTCCGTATCATTTAGGCGACAATTTAACTGTGGATTATCTGCCAAAATTGTACCAATTCCAACGAGCATGGCATCATGCGTGGCACGAAACACATGTCCATCGCGACGAGAGGACTCATTTGTAATCCATTGAGATTGTCCAGTAGATGTAGCAATTTTCCCATCTAGTGACATAGCACTTTTTATAGTGACAAAAGGCTTACCTGTCTGTATATAGGTAAAGAAATGCTCATTTAGTTCAGCACATTCATCACTACATACGGGGCAAACAACCTCAATACCTGCTTCACGAAGTAACTCCATTCCCTTTCCAGAAACTAGTGGATTTGGATCTGTACTACCTACTATTACTTTAGCTATGCCAGCCTCAATGATACGAAGCACACAAGGTGGAGTTTTACCATAATGGGAGCATGGCTCTAATGTTACGTATAAAGTAGCACCTTTGGCATTATCACCTGCTTGATTTAGTGCATGCACCTCAGCATGAGCTGTACCAGCTTTATGGTGATAACCTTCACCGATTATTGTATTATCTTTTACCACAACAGCACCAACCAAAGGATTTGGTGAGGTGTGACCTGTGGCTAATTTTGCCAGTTCAATGGCGCGCTTCATATATACTACGTCATCCACCATATCACCTCAATAAAAAAAGGACTATTATATAGTCCTTGGGTCATTATAAATGCGCACAAAAAATGTGCCTCGTCTTTTCTCATCCAGACTCTACTGTCGGTATCGGAATTGCACCGATTCATACCAAAAAGGTTCGCGGACTTTACCGCCGGTAAGGAATTTCACCTATCCCCAAAGACTTATCTATTTTGTTTATGAATTAATAGTAACACTTTTATTAATGTTATGCAAGAATAATAGTTTTGTATTGAGAAAGAATATTAAATAATTTAATTAAAATATAATTTTTAGAACACAAATACTAGAACAATATAAATAATAATATATATTTACTTTTAATATAAACATATATAAACTATGTATACAGTAAATAGTAACTTTTATCACATAATTACAAGTTAAACAAGTCTAATATAGTATATATGGTTTGAATAACCATATTTTAATGATAGTAATTATTAAATATAGGTGATAATATGGCAAAAAAAAAACGAATTTCTGATGTACTTATAGAAGTCTTAGCCAATGCGGGCATCGAACGCATTTACGGTATCACTGGAGATAGTCTAAACTCTGTAAATGATAGTTTACGCCGCAATGGTAAAATTGCTTTTGAACATGTACGACATGAAGAAACAGCAGCCTTTGCTGCCGGTGCAGAAGCATCCCTAACTCATAAACTAACTGTATGTGCTGGTAGCTCTGGTCCTGGCAACTTACACTTGATTAATGGTCTCTTCGACTGTCATCGCAATCGTGTTCCAGTATTGGCCATTGCTTCTCACATTCCTCAATCTGAAGTGGGTTTGAACTATTTCCAAGAAACACATCCAGAAAATCTATTCAAAGAGTGTTCTTGTTTCTGTGAACTTATTTCTAGTCCTAAACAAATGCCGGAAATTCTATTCCGTGCTATGAACGCTGCTGTTGGTAACCAAGATGTTGCTGTTATCGTTCTTCCTGGGGACGTTGCAGTTATGGAAATGGAAATTGATGAATTACCTGTGTGGAACCCACCTCGTTTACCTCATATCGTTCCACAACGAGAAGATATTGAAGAAATGGCGGCTCATTTAGAAACAGGCAAACGTATTACCCTATTCTGTGGTGCCGGCTGTGAAGGTGCTCATGACGAAGTGGTAGAATTAGCAAAACGCTTACAAGCACCGGTTGTACATGCTTTCAGAGGTAAAGAATGGGTTGAATGGGATAATCCATATGATGTAGGTATGACTGGCCTATTAGGCTATACATCTGGCTACCGTGCTATTGAACAATGTGATACATTGGTAATGCTTGGTACAGACTTCCCTTACCGTCCATTCTATCCAGAAAATGCGAAAGTAATACAAGTAGATAGAGATCCTAGTGCTTTAGGTCGTCGCGTACCTCTTATACAAGGTATCATTGGTACTGTAAAAGATACGTTAAAAGAATTATTACCTCTTGTAGTCCAACGTGGTGATACTGAATTTATTGATACTGTACGTAAAGCATATACAAAATTTAGAGCTGACTTAGATAGTTATGCCGTAGCTGAACCAGATGGTGTAGCAATTCACCCTCAATACTTTGTTAATCGTTTGAATAAGTTAGCAAGTGAAGATGCTATCTTTACCTTTGATGTAGGTACTCCTGTAATTTGGACGGCTCGTCACTTAAAAACAAATGGTAAACGTCGCATCTTAGGTTCCTATAACCATGGGTCTATGGCGAATGCTATGATGCATGCTATTGGCGCTCAAAATGCATGTCCTAACCGTCAAGTCATCTCCCTCTCTGGTGATGGTGGCTTTACAATGATGATGGGCGAAATGTTAACATTAAAACAACTTAATTTACCTATTAAAATCTTTGTATTCAATAACGAAGAACTTAGCTTTATCGCTATGGAAATGAAAGCTTCCGGCTATCTAGACTACGCTACAGACTTTGTAAATCCAGATTTCGGTAAACTTGCCGAAGCTGCTGGTATCAAAGGGGTTAGCATTCATAACTCTAGCGAAGTTGATGAAAAAATCACGGAAGCCCTTAACCATAATGGTCCAGTCATCGTTAATGTTCGCGTGGACAAACAAGAACTTGCAATGCCTCCGAAGATTGCTTACCAACAAGCTAAAGGCTTCAGCAAATATTTAATCAATGCAATCCTTGATGGCCGTGGTACAGAACTTAAAGAAATGGCCAAAACAAACTGGATGAAATATAAATCCCTATACTAATATTGCAAAATTTGCAAAATCTGCCAAAATAAATAAACTGCAAAACTTTCAAAAAGAGGTGTCATCATTCGATGATACCTCTTTTATTGCATAATTTTAATCATATACTGTTATAAAACCTTCAGTCCAGCCCCTTAAATTGAGAGTAATTGTATCAATTCCTAAACAATCTAAACCATATACTTTAAATATATCCCAGGTCTTATACCACTTTAATGCTTTCTCTGCATATTCTAAAGTGCTAAATAAACCTATGTATCCAGAACTGGAATAATATGGATTTATATCGTAATCATACCAAACACCATAAATTTTATTATTTATTATTTCATAACTAACTTGATTACTTATATGAGAACAATCATTTAAATAGTGAGTTTTTATGGAAAAGGAATCATCATTTAACTTAGAAAATCCAGACAATATTTTAGATTCAACTAGAGCCTCTTCAGCTAATGATATATCAGAAAAAAATCTCAAGCTAAAATATTCTGTATAAGGTAGCTCTTCATTCTTTTTATAGTGTGCTAAAGCTTCATATATTGGAACTCTCATAATTCACCAACTCGATTCAATATACATATAACACATTAACTATTTCTATCTATAATAATCGTCCTCGTAATCGTCTTTATATCGTATCGCATCGACCTCTGATGGAGATAGTACATTCCCCTCTTCATCTACATATTCCATGAATTCGTTAATGTATACACCTGGAATATCTGATTCTTCTAATTCAATAGTATCTTCAGGTTCAATCTCCCAAAATTCTATCTCATCAGCATGATTTTGAAGTTGCTCAATCATATTTCAACACTCCCTAATATCAAAGACATATCTTAAATATATTGTAGCAAATTACATAAAAATAAGCACTATATCCACATTTGAGATATAGTGCTTACTTTGTATTTAAATCTTATCTTGTATTTTATTATGCTCCAAATAGTGACATTTGTTCGTCTTCAGGAAGTTCACCACAGCATTTGAGGTCTTTCATAAGATCAATGATGGTATTTGATACTTTACAACGGCGTTGTAAGTCTTTTAGAGATGTAAATGGACGTTCATTTCTTTCCTCGACGATAGCATCAGCCACTGTTTCACCAAGTGAATCAATAGCTAAGAATGGTGGCAATAAAGCTCCATCCTTAATGTTAAAGCGTCTAGCTTCAGAATGTTGAATATCTACATTAATAAAACGATAGCCCCGTTGATACATTTCCATAGATACTTCCAAGGCACTCATAAGGTCCTTGTCTTTAGGGCTGGCAGCACGATCAAGAGCCTTGATACGGTTAAACTCGGTCAATTGTGTTTTAAGGTCTCCTGTCATGATTCGTAAGTCGAAAGCCTTTGCGCGAATAGAGAAATATGCTGCATAGAATGCCAATGGATGGTATACCTTAAACCAGGCTATACGGAAGGCCATCATTACATAAGCTACCGCATGGGCCCTTGGGAATAAATAGGAAATCTTTTTACAAGACTCAATAAACCATTCAGGAATATTATTTTCGCGCATTTCTGCTTCAAATTCCGTTGTAGCTTGACCTTGTTTATTTCGTTTTTCAATCCCCTTCCCTTTACGTACGTTTTCCATAACGAAGAAGCTGTGCTTTCTATCCATACCACGATGGATTAAGAAATTCATTACGTCGTCACGGGTAGAAATAGCTTCGTTCAACTTACAAGTTCCATTTTTAATAAGGTCTTGCGCATTATCGAGCCATACATTCGTACCATGAGAGAAACCAGAGATACGTACTAAGTCAGAGAAGGTTTGCGGACGAGAGTCTTCCAACATGCCTCGTACAAACTTCGTACCACATTCTGGTACGGCCAAGCTGGCTACCTGGTCACCTTGCAATTGTTCAGGTGTTAAACCAATCCCCTCCGTAGAGGAAAACAAACTCAATGTCTTTGGATCATCAAATGGTATTGTCTTAGCATCGATACCTGTCAAATCCTCTAGCATACGAATAATTGTGGGATCATCATGGCCCAGAATATCAAGCTTAGTCATACGACCTTCGATGGAGTGATAATCAAAGTGTGTCGTTAATACGCCACTTTCCTTTTTATTCGCTGGATGTTGTATGGGCGTAAAGTGATGCACATCCATATCTCGAGGACATACCATAATACCACCAGGATGTTGTCCCGTAGTATTCTTTACATTTGTAAAGCCTTTCGCTAAATGTTCAAAGAATCCATTGCGGGCTTGTATATCTCGAATTTCGGCGTATTTTTTAACATAACCAAAAGCAGTTTTATCAGCAATTGTACCGATTGTGCCTGCTTTAAATACATTGTCACGGCCAAATAATTCTTCCGTATATTTGTGAGCTTTTGCTTGGTAATCACCGGAGAAGTTAAGGTCAATATCTGGAACCTTGTCACCTTCAAAACCAAGAAAGATAGCAAATGGAATATCGTGACCATTTGTTTGTAACGCATGACCACACTTAGGACAATCTTTACGAGGCAAGTCAAAGCCCCCTGCATATTCACCCTTTTCAAAGAACTCTGAATATTTACAATTAGGACATACATAATGTGGCGGTAATGGATTTACCTCTGTAATCTCAGACATGGTTGCTGCAAAGGAAGATCCTACGGAACCACGAGAACCTACGAGATACCCATCATCTAGAGATTTTTTTACCAGCTTATGAGCGATGTAATACAATACGCCATAACCATTGGAAATAATACAATCCAATTCATAATCAAGACGTTCTTGTACAACCCTTGGCAATGGATCACCATAAATAGCCTTCGCATTTTTATAGCACATCTCCGTGAAAGCTTCGTCAGCGCCTTCAATCTTAGGTGAATATGTACCATCTGGAACTGGCTTAATATCTTCAATGCTATCATTAATTGCACGCGTATTTGTGATAACTACTTCGTACGCCTTCTCTTCGCTTAAGTAAGGGAATGACGCAAGCATTTCATCTGTAGTACGTAAATGTAAATCTGGTTGTTCGTCTGCATCTGGATATCCACATGCAGTTAGCATGATTTCACGATATATTTTCTCTTCTGGTGTCAAATAATGAACGTCACAAGTAGCACATACAGGTTTATTCAAGGCTTCCCCTAATTCGATAACGGTTTTATTCATATCGATAAGGGCTTGTTCGTCCGGCATGAGGCCTTTACGAACTAAGAACATATTATTCGTATGTGGCTGAATTTCGAGATAATCATAGAAGGATGCCACTTCTAAAAGCTCTTCTTTCGTAGCGCCGCGAACGATGGATTGCATAAGCTCCCCAGCTTCACAAGCGGAACCAATGATAATGCCTTCTCTATGTTCTTCAATAACAGAACGCGGTAAACGAGGTCGAACCTTGTAGTGTTCAAGATGAGAAATGGAAATCATCTTGTACAAATTACGCAAGCCTACCATATTTTTTGCAAGTAAGATAATATGATATCGTTTATCTTTTTCCTTCTTCTTTTTCTTATCTACTATAGGTTCTTCGTCACGAGCTACCGTTTCGTCTTCAATGAGATAGCCTTCTACACCATAGATAACCTTAACACCTAACTCTTTACCAAGGGCTTGTGCTTCTGGGAAGGCTTGTACAACACCATGATCAGTAATAGCAACCGCAGGATGACCCCATTTTTTAACTGTTTTAAATAAATCCTTAACAGATACGAGAGCATCTTTATCACTCATCTTAGTATGTAAATGAAGCTCTACACGAGAATCTGGACGGTTTTCAGTTCGCTCTACACTTGTAGTTTCCACTGCTTCAATACTGCGAATCGATAAGATATAATCTTTATCAAAACGATCGTCAAAGTTGACACTACCTTGTACACGAACGCGTTGTAAGCCTTTTAATTGTTTAAGTAGCGCATCCCCTTCTTCAGGGCTATTCGTAAATTTGATGAACTTAATACTATTCGTATCATCTACGATGCTACCGTTAACAATACTTTTACCAGTCTTAGTATCACGTTTATCTAAGCCCACTAATACCCCTTCAAAGATTACACTAGGTGTATCCAAGGTCCCCATGATTTTAGAAGTAATCCCTTCAATTTTAGGACCTAAAATCATACCTTCATCAGTAGGTGCATCCTTTGGCGCACGACGTGGATATTTTCCATCCCCTTCACTACCTTTAGATGTGGATTTGGTAACGCTTTTAGGAGCAAAACCTTTACTTCTTTTAGCTGTGCTACTTACAGATGCTACAGTATCACCATCATAAAATGCTGCCGCTGTTTGACTAGGACGAGAAACAACGATTGGACTATTATTAAAATAGCCAAGCTCTACGGCATCTACAAATGGTACAAAATCATCGTCAAAATCGTCTTCTTGATCATAACCTGCAAAAGATTTTCCTTTAGGTGCTTGGCTTTTAGCCTCTTCAGCCTCCCGTTGTGCCTCTGCAGCCTCAATCCATTCTCCAGCACCACAGCCACCGCCATAATAATAGGTATCTAAACCTTCCCCAGTTTCAGTATCTACTTTCCAAGCAAAACAGCAAGCTGTATCGGTATTTGTCGGAATATCATCAAAGGATATATTCTTCTCCTTATACCAAGCAGATAATCTGTCACGTAGACTGAGCAACGTAGAAAAGGCAGAGTCTGCAGCTTGTATCGTCACATGTTGGCTATGACAGTTCACATAGAAAGATGATTTCTTATTCTGTTTTGGTACAACACGATAACGTACTTTCATTTTTATCCTTTATACCCACAATAGGTAATACATAAATCTCTAAATCGCCAAATATCGCCCTTACTGCTACGACTATCTAAAATAATCTCATAGAGCCCTTTTAATAAAGCTCGCAAGGCCTTAACTGAAATTCTAGTACTTGCTTCGTAAGCCAACTTAATCGGATATGGTTTAAATGACGAATCATGATCCTTACATAAGTTTTGTATGGCTTGAACAGACATTCCCGCTTGGCGACATTCGCTAACCAGTAGCTGCAAACGTAACTGCCCCTCAATATAGCTCATAGCACGATCTAATTCTTTATAGCCGAACATAAACGGAAATAATTCAAGTAATGTATCAATATCTCGTTTCAACAAAGCCTCTTTAAAGGTGAAAATATTTTTAGCACCATAGTCACTACCATTCTCTTCAAGGAACTCTTTCGTAATGACTTTATCACCTGTTATCTGTAAAAAATAACGGTCAAATTCGGTTTTCATAAATGAAACCGGTACATCTTGCCACAAATCGATGAGATGAGCTACATATTCTTGTGCATCAGGAGTCATTTTAAATCCATTAGATGTACAATATTGACGAATCCACATCACAAGGTCAGCCCCTTCAAGGCGCTTGCATTCACGATTCGGTATTTTATTTAAAAGCTCTTTATTCTGCTTGATTCGTTTATCTATCATGTCATGATAAATCAAAACAATTGGATTATCCCCATTATATTCCATGATGAGCTCATATAATGGGACCCAAGCATCACTATTTTTGCCGCTTTTACGAATAATGGGCAAGTTAACTAAGCAAAACACTTTTTGATCCCCAAAGAGTGAATCTTCACAGAGCTTTTCACTAATCTTCTGTGGGCCCGCCTCATCGTCTAATACGGTCACTGGAAGGTCTGGATAGGCACTTAAAAATTTGCGTTTCTCTTCTTCAATTAATTGTGGCTCATCGCCATAAATGAGTTGAATATGTACCATGTTTCCTCCTTTCACAAATAGATATCTTTGATATAGCCGTATCCCATTATATACATATGTTCTGTTGATGGATCCACATCGCGTAACGCACCGTGGGGACTGCCAAATAGAATTGTACTATGAGGTGAAATACGCCCTATTTCATTCATTACACTGGATCGACTCGTTATATATAACACATTAGTCTTATCATTTAATTTTAGATTTTTTTCTCTACTTTGTCCATTATATACGACGATTTGGTTCATACCATTTTTATATACCACCTGTGCAGAACCGTTACTGTGAAAGTACTCAACTTTTATATCTTTAGGATTTACACCATATGCCCTTATAGCCTGATTAATAAGTCTTTCATTAGGTATAGTTTTAATATAATCTGGTGCATCGATTAATAGATATGCTCCTCTATGGTTTGGGTCTATGCAAAGTAAAACATTACACTGTTTCATAGGAATATAATGGATTATTGTATCCTTGTGATGCTGAGTCACATAGTATGAAGCACCAAAGGTTGCAACCATACATAATAAGGACATCACTATATATACAGTATACTTATTCTTATGTGTCAAAAAATACGTAAACAAACCTAATAGAGCATAATATATATAAACACAATAAAGATGCATCATACCAAGCCAAAGTAGACTATCACTACGACCTAACACATGATTTAAATATAAAGATATTCGCAATAGTAGATCTACTAAAGACCATATTAACGATATAGGGAATACGTAACTGACTAAAGTACTTACAAAAATTAAAACTATGGATATATCTAATAGGGGTGCTACTATACAGGCTGCTAGCAAACTAGCAATGCTAATATAGTGAAAGTAATAGAGTTGTAATGGCAATATGAGTAACTGTGCGGATACACATAATACAAAAGGTGTTTTTATCCATCTTGGTAACCACTGTATCCGTTCATATAATACTTTTCCCCATATGAGTAAACCATAAGTCGCCCCGAAGGATAGTTGAAAGCTTACATCAAATAAGGAGAACGGATCATATATGACACATAAAATAGCACATATACATAATGCTTGTTTGGCCTGATATAGTCGTCCCTTTATATAGGCGATACACATGAGTATACTCATCATCGTTGCACGTACAACTGGTGCATCTCCACCAACGATACAGCAATATATACAAGCTACTAATATACCCCAAATTAAACATGTACGCTTCCGTAATTTAACAAGCCTTCCTAGACTATAAATTAAAGCTAATAGTAAAGCAATATGCGAGCCAGATATAGATAGAATGTGGATGAGGCCAGTATAGGCAAAATCTTTCATCCGTTCTTCTCCTAGTTCACTATAATGACCACCTAAAGCTAACGCTTGAGCTAATACCTTTTGTGGGCCATCTAGATTACTAGCAATATTCTTTTCTATAGATTCTCGTATTTGACCACATAGATATAAACTTCTCCTATATATTTCTTCATAAATACTCTCTTTATATGAAAATGTTTTTAAATCTTTAGCACTGGCAGGTCGATAAACTCCATCGTAGATTCGTCCTCTTGTGTTAGAACCCATATATCTGCCTCGAAGATTGATCCGACCTTCCTCTTCGATGAAAAATAAAGATTTTGGAGTTCCTTCAATAATGGCTTGTTCTCCCAATCTTATTTTGTTATTTGTAGCTGATACCTTAGAGTATACTTGTAAACATCCTTGAGCCTTTATATAGGAGTTTTTTGCGGTATCTTTATAAGGATATAATCCATGAAGAGTAACATTATATTTGTAATATTCCTGTCCATCTAGATTTACTATTTCAGGGGATGATACAACAGTACCTAGATATTCTCCTTCTTGCTGTAAATAGTATGATGTATAGCTATTATAATTAATAATTTGTAAATCTGTTTGATAATAAGATAAACCAACTAAAACAAAGACTAAGATGATTAATTTGCTAAGTGAATGCCATCTTTCAGACGATTGTAATGCTTTGAAAATACCCACAACTATAATAGCTAACCCAATAGCAAAGATGTAGTGCATCTGCATAAGTACAGGATAATACTGACCATAGCCTAATATTGTACCCATAATTATAGAACCCAATATAGTATGTGCCCATTGACTATGGGTTAAAACCTTAGTGTTCCAATTAACATCATTTGCATCAAAGAAGGGTTCATCATTCTTGCTATCTTGATGACTAAATTGTAATTTTGTCTTTAATCTTCTTAAATACTCCGTCACCAATACCTTTCACCCCCTTAATACCTTCAACGGATGTAAAGGGACCCTTTTGCGAACGATATTCTTCAATTCTCTTTGCCATAGCAGGGCCAATGCCGGGCAACGCATCTAGTTCTTTAGCAGTGGCGGTATTAATATTTATCTTATTACCACGTAATAACGCTTCAGGATTTCCGTGAAAGTTAAAAACTACGTGGATATGATCTCCTCCAGTAACTGATTTAGCCATATTAATAGACTCTACGTCTGCATACGGTAACAGTCCTCCTGCTAGCTTGATAACATCTCCTATTGTTGCAGAGCTTTCAAGCTCATATAGACCAGGGGAAACTACGGCACCTGTAATATAAGCAATCGGTTTATTAGATATTTCTGCTACATTTGATATAGAAGAATTTCCATCTACTCCCCCTTCAACAAGGACAGAATCGCTTTCATCTGTTATAATAGGCCATAGGAAATAAATTCCTACTAAAATACATAGGATTAATATAATTATCATATACGGCTTCAATTTATATTTCATAGTGCACCTCCTACTGAAGGATTTCCCTATGAAAAATAAAACTCCTACCACTGACTCTATTAGTCACACTAGCAGGAGTTTAACAATTGATGTCGAATAAGAGGAGAATTTATGAATCAAGAAACATTAAAAAAATACGCCCGTACATTATTACAATACGGCGTAAATTTACAACAAGATCAAACTTTAGTTATTTCTGTTGATGTGGAAAATAAAGACTTTGCAGTTATCGTTACAGAAGAAGCCTATCAATTTGGGGCTAAAGAGGTTGTCCTCAACTGGCGCTGTTCACCTATTGCACGTCAACATTTAATGCATGCCAAAGAAACAGTCTTAGAAAAACCTGCTAACTGGATTCCTGAATTCTATAAGCAATATATCGATGATAAAGCAGCATTCTTATCTTTAATTAGTGCCAACCCTAAAGCCCTTGCTGGCATCCCGACAGAACGTATTTCTTTACAATCTCGTAACTTAAACAAAGCCTTATCCTTCTATCACACAGCCATTATGAATTCTTCTGTTACTTGGTGCGTTGCTTCTGTGCCAACTGTTTTATGGGCAGATTTACTCGGTTATGAAGGTACCGATGAAGAAAAAATCGACCAATTGTGGGCAACTTTGCTTAAACTTTGTCGCATCGAAAGCATTGAGGCAAAGGATACATACCGTCACCACATGGCTAAATTACGCCGTCGTCGCGAAGCAATTAATAAACTAGGCTTAAAAGCATTACGTTACACTTGTGAAAATGGTACTGACCTCTTACTAGAATTACCAGAAAGTCATATTTGGCAAGGCGGTGAAGAAACGTCTAAAGATGGTACTATCTTCAATGCTAATATTCCTACCGAAGAAATTTTCTCTGCACCACAGTACAATGGTGTAAACGGCATTGTATATAGCACAAAACCTTTAATTTACCATGGCAATACGATTTCAGATTTTTCCTTCACGTTCAAAGAAGGTAAAATTGTAGAATACACTGCAAAAGAAGGTTATGAAGTACTAAAAGAATTAGTTGAGACAGATGAAGGCTCACACTACCTTGGCGAAGTTGCATTAGTTGATCATTTTAGTCCAATCAGCCAATCTAATCAAATCTTCTATGAAACATTATTTGATGAAAATGCATCATGCCATCTAGCAATTGGAGCCTCTTACCCTACATGCCTCAAAAACAGTGATGGTTTATCTGACGACGAATTAAAAGAACGTGGTTTGAACCACTCTTTAACACATGTAGACTTTATGATTGGTCATGAACATATGAATATCAAAGGCTATACACGTAATGGTCAAGAAGTAGACATCATGATCGATGGTCGCTTACAAGTATAAACATAAATAAAAGATAACGAAATCCCCCATATACAACTGTATATAGGGGATTTTAAAAGCAATTAAATTTTTATTACATTACAATGTGATATTCAAAGTGCGGCCTGTAGGCTTGTATTCAATAATTTCTACACCTGCGGTTTTCAACATTCGTTTAGAAGCTTTTACCTCTTTCGTATCCTTATATAGGTCATCACGATAGATAACGGCCTTAATACCACTTTGAATAATGGCTTTCGCACATTCATTACAAGGGAAAAGTGTTACATATATTTTTGAACCTTCTAAAGAACCGCCCCGATAATTAAGTATGGCATTCAGTTCACTATGAACGGTATAAAAGTATTTATTATCATCCGCCGTATCGCGTTCCCATGTGAAATCATCATCACTACATTTTAAAGGCATACCGTTATAACCAATAGATAAAATTTTATTGTCATTACTAACTATGCATGCACCTACTTGTGTGTTTGGATCTTTAGAACGCTGTGCCGCTAAAATGGCAACACCCATGAAGTATTCATCCCAGGAAATATAATCGTTACGTTTTGCCATAGTTACCTCTCTTAAAAATAAGCCCCCATCTACCTATGTAGTTGGGGGCTTACATTATTAACCAAAAATATCATCATTTATATTTATTTAACAACGATATTTACAAGTTTACCTGGTACATAAATAACTTTTACAATGTTTTTACCTTCTGTAAACTCTTGAACACGACTAGACTCTTTAGCCATTGTTTCTAATTCTTCTTTCGTAATATTTACGGAAACAGTAAGTTTATCGCGAACTTTACCATTTACTTGCAATACTACTTCTACTTCATCTACTACAAGCGCAGCTTCTTCGTATACAGGCCAATTTTCAGTATGAATGGATGTAGTTTCACCCAATTCATGCCATAACTCTTCTGTAATATGAGGAACGAATGGCGCTAAAAGAAGCAATAACGAACGAGTCAATTCATTTGCTAATGCGCTATTGATAGTCTCTGCTTTGTCCTTATGAGCGTACATAGCATTTACAAGTTCCATGATTGCAGAAATTGCAGTATTAAAGTTGAAATTATTATCTAAGTCTTCCGTAACCTTTTTGATGACACGGTGTAACTCACGACGTAATCTGAATTCGTCTTTTGTAAGTTCACCGGTAACATTTTTCTTAGCTTCTTCGTTGTACGCATCAACGATACGCCATACACGACCTAAGAAGCGGTAAGAGCCTTCAACACCTTGATCAGACCAATCAAGGTCACGATCGACAGGAGCCGCGAATAGAATAAACAAACGAGCAGTATCTGCACCATAGGTATTGATGATTTCTTCTGGAGAAACTACATTACCTTTAGATTTAGACATTTTGCTGCCTTCTTTAAGAACCATACCTTGCGTCAATAAGCCTCGGAATGGTTCGTTAGCTTCGATAAGACCTAAGTCGTGAATAACTTTCACAAAAAATCGAGAGTACAACAAGTGCAAGATAGCATGTTCAATACCACCGATATATTGATCAACATTCATCCAGTAATTAGCGATCTTTTTATCGAATGGAGCTTGGTCATTTTTAGCATCTGTATAGCGTAAGAAGTACCAAGAGGAATCGATAAATGTATCCATTGTATCTGTTTCACGACGTGCAGGGCCACCACACTTAGGACATGTAGTATTTAAGAAGCTTTCAGATGTAGCTAATGGAGATACGGCACCAGATTCAAATTTAACATCCTCTGGCAAGCGTACTGGCAACTGTTCTTCAGGAACGAGTTGTTCACCACATGTTTCACAATATACTACAGGAATTGGCACGCCCCAGTAACGTTGACGAGAAATCAACCAGTCACGAAGACGGAAGTTTACTTTACCTTCACCAATGCCATGTTCATTAAGAGCAGCTGTAATATTTTTACGAGCCTCTGCAGATGTTTGTCCGTTATAATCGCCAGAGTTAACTAGAATGCCATCTTCATGGTACCATTCTTGCCATTTTTCAAGGCTATATTCTTCGTCTTCACAAGCTACAACCTGTTTAATTGGCAAATCGTATTTATGAGCAAATTCCCAGTCACGTTCATCATGTGCAGGGGAACCCATTACAGCGCCTGTACCGTAGTCTACTAATACATAGTTAGCAATCCAAACCGGAACTTGTTCGCCAGACATAGGGTTTACTGCATAAGAGCCTGTGAACATACCTTCTTTAGGTGCCTCTGTAGATGTACGGTCGATATCGCTCATATTCCGCATACGTGTAATAAAAGCTTCTAATTCAGCTTTATTAGGAGCGTTTTCAATGAGATGTTCTACATATGGATGTTCAGGAGCCAGTACTACATAGCTTACGCCATAAATTGTATCTACACGGGTCGTATACACAGATACACGTTCATTAATAGAAGGTACTTCAAAGGAAAATTCTGTACCTTCAGAGCGGCCAATCCAGTTCTTTTGCATCAATTTAACGCGTTGTGGCCAGTGATCAAGAGTATCTAAATCAGTTAACAAGCGATCAGCATATTCTGTAATACGCAAGAACCATTGAGACAAATCTTTTTTCTCAACTGGGTTATCACAGCGCCAGCAAGCACCATCGATGACTTGTTCGTTTGCCAATACAGTATGACAAGTTTCACACCAGTTTACTTTAGCTTCTTTTTTGTACGCTAAGCCTTTTTTATAAAATTGTTGGAAGAACCATTGCGTCCATTTGTAATAATCTTCTTTACATGTTGCAACTTCACGGTCCCAATCATAGGACAAGCCAAGTGCTTTTTGTTGCAATTTCATGTTCTCGATATTATCAAGAGTCCATGTTTTAGGCGCAATACCATGTTTGATAGCCGCATTTTCAGCAGGCATACCAAAGGAGTCCCAGCCCATTGGATGCAACACGTTGAAGCCCTTCATTTTTTTGAAACGAGCTACTACGTCACCGATGGAATAGTTACGCACGTGACCCATGTGTAAGTTACCAGATGGGTACGGGAACATTTCTAATACATAGTATTTTTCTTTAGATTCATCATATTCTGTTTTAAATGTATGGTTATCTTCCCAATACTGTTGCCACTTTTTTTCAATATCTTGGGCTACATATTTTTCGTTCATGTAGGGGCCTCCTCATATGGTCAACCTCATAGGTTGCCATTTTATAATTAATGTTTTTATTTTACTACGTACTGTAAAAGCAGTCAAACACTAGCGTTTTACGACTTGAATAGTTTTTGTTAAATCATTATTAGGGCTTGTATTTTGACCAGAACTATGACTAGTATATAAATCATTTTGCTCTTTAAAAGTTTGTTTATTGTGTTCTTTTTTAGCTTTAGCCTCTTCTTCTAAGCGTTTTTTTTCAGCTTTTACTTTTTCAACTTCTTCTTTTGTTTTGCGTTTAGCAGCTTCTTTCTCTTCTTTAGCTTTCTGTTTTGCTTCCGCTTTAGCTGCTTTTTCTTTTTGTTTTTCTTCTAAGCGCAATTTATAAGCATCAAGTTTAGACAACGGCTTAGCTTCTTCTAATTTAGGTTCTGAAACAACAAGGTTAGCAGATTTAGGCATACCACGACCTAAATCTTTTTCTTGAATCATAGTAATCGTAGAAATATCTTCAAACCCTTTACGCCATGCAGCAAACCCACCAAGGTGTAATTCTTTTACCAGATCAAGTTTTAATCCTAACGATGTATTATCTTCAAACCAAATACGATCTGAACCAGAAGCTGTTGGAATAGATAAATAGTATAACTTTAATCGATCGTCCCAAGTCATTTTATTCCTGTAATTAGCAAAGTAATTACTTATATTCTTCATAGCCAATGTTTCGCTTTTAGCATAACCATTCGTGTCATGCCATAAGCGCATATAGAATGGTACGCCTAATATTAACTTTTGAGAAGGAACTTCAGATAGCATTCTTTCTGTATGGCTACGAACCCAAGGATAACTTGCAACAGGACCTGCAGTAGTACTCTTAGCCCAAGTTTCGTCATACGCCATAAGAACTACATAATCTACTGTATCTGCCAAAGCTTTACGGTTATACACTAATGACCATTCTGGACTATCAGAATAGCCAGTCACATCGATAGAAGTTTTAATATTATACTGATGTAAATGATTAGACAAATATGCTACAAATGTTGTTAAACGATCACGATCAGCATAATCAATGTTTTCAAAATCAAAGTTATAACCATCAAACCCATATATATAGGCATATTGAACAAGGTTATGAGCAAATTTCTTCCATACCGATTGATCCGACAAAATACCACTTGTAAAATTAGAGTCAAACCGATTAGTAATTAACGGCCAAATATGATAGCCTTTATCCTTATACGCTTTCACATAATCAATATTTACATTTGAACTTGCTTCTAAACCTAAGCTATGCAATTTAAACCAACTTGGAGAAATAATATTATCACCACTCGTATTGAGTTTTGCCTGATACGGAATTCCCTCTGTTGTCCATGGATCAAAAGCCCAAGCCAATGGTGTTTGCAATGTATAAGGTGCTTTCACCGTAGATGCTTCTGGTGCAGGTCCTAAAATAAGTTGACCATTATTTTTTGTATAGCTAACACCCAGCATAGTTGGCTCAGACTCAATATCTACATAGGATATACCATCTTTTTTGGTAATGGGCAATTTAACAGGTTCACCTACGGCTGCAGGATTTAAAATAACCGTATCACCTTGTAATTCACTTTGTGGAACATATACTGTATATGCTGTTTTATATTGATTTGTTTCGTAATGACGTGTAGTAGTGGCTAAAAATTGATCTAATGGTACCAATACCTCTGCTTGTACGATTGTACTAGATAATGCAGACATTACTAAAGCTGTTAATGATTTTATAATAGTAGATTTACGAATCATGTACTCTCCTAATTCTAGGTCCCATACTGGGATACAATACCAATCTTTATATTATACCATATTATATATAGTTCATCTCTTTTCTTGCATGAAGGATATATGTAATTTATAATTTAATTTATGTACTAATAAAAATTATCACATAAGGAGTTTTATATGCATCAATATTTATTTTTCATAGGGGACTTCCCTATTAGAGCCTATGGTACCATGTTAGCTTTGGCTATCATTTGTGGTGCCTCTGTTGCCTATGTACTTTTGAAAAAGGATGGCCGCGGTTGGCATGAACACATCATCGACTTTTCCATTACTGTAGCCGTAGCTGGTCTCATCGGTTCCCGCCTATGGGACGTATTCTTCTTTGATTGGGATTATTACGGTAATCATTTATTGGAAATTCCCTTTGTTTGGCAAGGTGGCATGGCCATTCAAGGTGGCGTAATACTAGGCACAATTGCTGGCTATTGGTATCTTCGTAAAAACAAAATTGACTTTTGGGCTTTTGCTGATTTATTTGCTCCTGCATTGATTTTGGCTCAATCGGTAGGTCGTATGGCAAACCTTTTAAACGGTGATGCTTTCGGTCATCCTACGGGCGGTAATTATGGTATTATCTATCCTGAAAGTACCCTTGCCTACCGCACCTACGGAAATCAACCGCTTTGGCCTGCCGAAGTATGGGAAGGACAAATCGATGTTCTTATCTTTGTAGCCCTTCTGTTATTTGGATCTTTCAAACATGCGAAGGGTCAAGTATTCGTACTATATGCCATTCTCTATTCTACGGCTCGTTTCTTCTTAGAGTTCTTACGTGGCGACTACGTAAACTTAACGCTAGGTTTAAAATCTGCTCAAATGACGAGTTTAATAGCTATTATTGTCGGTATCTGTGTATTCATCTATCTAAACTATCTAGAAAAGAAAAATCAAGCTGTAATAGTGGCTACAGAACCAACTACAAAAACTAAAAAACGTAAATAGAAATACATCTTGAAGCAAAAAAGGTCCTGCATTCATTGGTTTTACCATTGAATGTAGGACTTTTTCTATATAAACCTTAATCTACTAACTAATGTAGTAAATAGCAAATTATTTAATCACTAAATTTTTAAGATTATACTTAAATACAATTTCTTACAAACTTTCTTTTGCTTTTAAAGCATCTAAATCTTCTAATGCACGATTTGCAATCAGTGCATTTTTCTCTTTCTTCTTACGTACTTTTTGAGGCCAGGACTCCATGATACCAAAGTTGACGTTCATTGGTTGGAAATTTGAACCTTCGTAGTTAGAAATATAGTGGCTAAGGGAGCCGATAGCCGTCGTCTTAGGGAATTCAATAAATGATTGTTTCTCTAAGTAACGGGCTACTTGTAGGCCTACCATTAGACCACTAGCAGCAGATTCCAAATAACCTTCAACGCCAGTCATTTGACCAGCAAAGAATAGACGCGGTTCCTTTTTAAGCTGGAATGCATGATTCAATAACTCAGGAGAATTGATATACGTATTGCGATGCATAACACCATAACGAATGAAATCGGCCTTTTCAAGGCCTGGAATCATACCGAATACACGCTTTTGCTCGCCCCATTTTAAATGAGTTTGAAAGCCTACCAAATTAAACATGGTACCTTCTTTATTCTCCTTACGCAATTGCACAACTGCATAAGATTCCTCATTGGTGCGTTTATCCACTAAGCCCACAGGCTTTAAGGGACCATAACGCAATGTATCTTCCCCACGGCTCGCCATAATTTCTACGGGCATACAGCCTTCAAAGTAAATTTCCTTTTCAAAATCTTTTGGTTGTACGGCTTCAGCCGTTGTAAGCTCATGCCAGAACGATTTATATTCTTCTTCGGTCATAGGACAGTTAAGATAATCCGCATCGCCCTTATCATAACGTGAGGCAGCAAAAACTTTATCATAGTTTAAGGATTCAGCCGTTACAATAGGTGCAGCAGCATCGTAGAAGTAAAAGCCTGTTTCACCTGTTAAGGCTTTAATCTTATCACCTAATGCTTCAGATGTAAGCGGACCAGATGCAAAAATAACAGTTCCTTCTGTAGGAATTTCAGTGACCTCTTCTAGATGAACTGTAATATTAGGATGACCTTTTACTTTTTCCGTCACCATTTCACTAAATAAATGACGATCAACGGCTAAAGCACCACCTGCAGGAACAGCAGTTGAATCGGCACATTCCATAATGATGGAACCGAGACGACGCATTTCTTCTTTCAAAAGACCTACCGCATTTTCAATATTACCAGCACGCAACGAGTTACTACATACGAGCTCTGCAAATTGATCTGTTTGATGCGCAGGAGAACTCTTAACAGGACGCATTTCATATAAGTCTACATGAATGCCTCGGTTAGCGAGTTGCCAAGCTGCTTCGGATCCTGCAAAGCCTGCACCAATAACGATAACATTTTTATGATTCAATTGTAGTTTCCTCTTTTTTAGATTTGCTAGACTTTTTAGATTCTTTTACAGTTTCTTCACTAGCTTCGCTCTTTTTCTTTCTTGTTTTCTTTGGTGGCCTAGTAGGACAAGTTTCATTGGAACAGAACTTTTTAACTGTACCATTTTTATATGTCTTTTCAACCATTATAGAACCACATGTTTCACAGAAATCATGAGTTGGCTTATCCCATAATGTAAAGTCGCATTGTGGGTATCGATTACAGCCATAGAAAATACGTCCACGACGAGACTTGCGTTCTACGATTTCCCCTTCTTTACATTTAGGACAAGCTACACCAGTCCCTACTGTAATAGGTTTTGTATTTTTACATTCCGGGAAATTAGAACATGCTAAAAACTTACCATAGCGACCAAATTTATATACCATTGGACTATTGCAAAGTTCACAGATTTCATCACTTTCCATAGATGCAATTTCAATGCGGTCTACATCACTTGCATCTTCTAGCTCTTGCGCAAAGACCTCGTAGAAATCAGATAATACTTTTACATATGTATCCTTACCAGATGCGATAGCATCTAGTTCTTCTTCTAGATCACGAGTAAAGCCAGTATTGATGATTTTTTCAAAGTATGCAATCAAGAAGTCTACCACCACAAAGCCTAGCTCTGTAGGCACGAATTGTTTATTCGTATTCTCTACATAGTTACGGCTTACGATAGTATCTAGAATTGGTGCGTATGTACTAGGACGACCAATACCAAGTTCTTCTAATGTTTTGATGAGACTCGCCTCGGAGTAACGTGGGGGTGGTTGCGTAAAATGTTGTTCTGGCAACACCTCTACCGTATGGGCAACATCATTCTTTTTTAAAGCAGGTAATTGAGGTACGTCCTCTTTTTTTGCATCTTCATAAACGGCACTGAAACCTGGGAAGATAACACGAGAGCCAGTCGCTTTAAATGTGTAGTCATCTTTAACATTCAACTCAATCGTTGTGGACTCATTTTGTTGAGGCGCCATTTGGCTTGCCATAAAGCGATTCCAAATCAATGTATATAGCTTAAGTTCATCACGACTCAAGAATGGTTCCACCATTTTAGGCGTTAACTCGAGAGATGTAGGACGAATCGCTTCATGCGCATCTTGTGCAGAACCCTTAGAGCCGTACACATTTGGCTTAGATGGATAATAGTCTTCCCCATAATTGCGAAGAATAAAGTCCTTAGCCATGGCTTGCATCTCTTTAGAGATACGAGTAGAGTCTGTACGCATGTACGTAATCAAACCTACGTGGCCATAGGAGCCAATTTCTAAACCTTCGTATAAATGTTGAGCAATCATCATCGTACGCTTAGCACCAAAGTTCAATTTACGCACACCATCTTGTTGCAAGGTAGATGTTGTAAATGGAGGTGCCGCTTTACGAGAACGCTTGCGCTTTTCAATATTAGTCACTACTGCATCTTCATTGCCAATAGCATCAACTACGGCTTGTGCATCACTTTCAGTAGTAATATCGATTTTTTCACCTTTAATATGGGTTAATTCCGCTGTGAAAGCCTCTTTTTTAGGCGTTTCAAAATTGCCTTCAATAGTCCAATATTCTTGTGGCACGAAAGCTTGGATTTCTCGCTCTCTTTCACAGATAAGTCGAACTGCAACGGATTGCACACGACCTGCACTGAGGCCTTTACAAACCTTTTTCCATAATAAAGGACTCAATTTATAGCCTACGATACGGTCTAATACACGGCGTGCTTGTTGGGCATCTACCATGTTCATATCGATAGTACGTGGAGATTCTAAAGCCTCTGCTACCGCATTTTTAGTAATCTCATTGAACGTAATACGGCATGTAGACTCAGGATCCACATTAAGAATGTACGCTAAATGCCAAGAAATAGCTTCCCCTTCGCGGTCAGGGTCAGTTGCGAGCAATACGGCACTGCTTTCATCGGCATAAGAAACTAATTCATCAATAACTTTTTTACGTGTTACCAAATTACTATAGCGCGGCGTGAAATCATGCTCTATATCGATGCCCATTTGAGATTTAGGCAAATCTCGTAAATGTCCCATACTCGCTTTTACAACATAATTGGGACCTAAGAATTTTTCAATTGTTTTAGATTTAGCAGGAGACTCTACGATTACCAATACTTTACCATCCGGATTATATACGCGAGGTTCGCGTTGCTCCGGTGGCACTGAAGTTTGTAATACAGATTTATCTCGTACAATCCCCATTGGAGTAAGGGCTTCCTTAGCTACCTTACGCTTTATCGTAGTACTTTCTTTCTTAGTATTTTTCTTTTTTGTGTCTTTACTAGTACTAGCTGCTTTCGGCTCGCCAATAACGATAGATCGTTTAATGGACAAGTATATCACTCCTAGTCATATTAATATAGCCTCTCGGCGGATGATTCTCTATAGCCCCTTCCATTTCTAACTCTAGTAATAAGGGCTGTAGTTGTTGTAATGGAATACGAGTCGCTTTCAAAATATCACCAACCGTAATACATCGATCATGAGGTATTTCACTCAGTATTACACTCCTATCCACATTAAAGCTTAACATAGAGCACCCTTTTCTATCAACACTTTGACTATGATTCCCTATTTGAACACTATCTTTTACACCTTTATTTTCATTATTCTTTGTTGGTAAAAGTTTCTGTTCACTAGAAAAATAGTCCCGCAATGTTAAATGATATTGTTCAACTATATCCTCATACCCAGTAAGTACATATGCACCATTTCTCATTAGAAATTTATTTCCATCTGCCGTATGGTCTAATAAATTACAAGGAACTACAAAAACATCTCGACCTTCACTAACCGCCATATCTGCCGTAATCAAAGAACCACTACTGGACTTGGCCTCTACTACAATAACACCTCTGCATAATCCACTAATGATACGGTTCCGTGCAGGAAAATGTTTTGCGGACGGCGGTGTACCTGGCGGGTATTCAGATAGGAGTAACCCATTATTTTGTAATATACGATCAAATAGTTTTGCATTTTCTCTAGGATAGGTGATATCTAAACCACATCCCATAACAACGATTCCGTACCCCTGACTAGTTAAAAGGCCTTCATGACCATGTGAGTCTATACCACGAGCCCCACCGCTGACAATAATGGTGCTATATTTACCTAATTCCTTGCCGAGCATTCTCGCCACATTCCGACCATATAAGGAGCAACTCCGTGCCCCAACTATAGCAATACGATTTAATCGTCCATCTAAGAGTGCTCTATTACCTCTCATAAACAAAATAGCTGGCGGATTATATATATGATTTAAAACAGATGGAAAGTCTTTGTCTAAAAAGGTAGTAAAATCCATCTTATATTCGTCTATTTTATGAATTATATAATCTAACTTTTCATCCTTAGCCGATGATGCTATAGCACGTTTATCAGCTGTAGAAATATGTGTATAGGGTTTTAAATTTTCAACCTTCTTAACGGCTTGCCAAGCATCATAGGACGACCCAAAATCCTCAATAAAACGTCGTACATGTGTGGCTCCAACATTGTATAGACTTTGCAAGCCTGCAATATAAATATTGTCATCGTATCTAGTCATATAAACACCTGATAATTCTTTCTATGTATATAAGCCATAATTTTATATAAAACTAAACAACTACTTTTTCAAATAAGAAACAAATAATTTATAAAACACTTACTTTATTTGCCAGTTCTAAATAACATTGCTTCAGAAATATGATGTGGTTCTACTTTTGGATTTTCTTCTAAATCAGCAATTGTACGAGCCACCTTTAATATGCGATCAAAAGCTCGTCCACTTAAATGAAAATGGTCAAATATATTTCCTAAAACACTCCAAGCCTTATCTGTAATATTGCATAGTTCACTAATTGCCTTATGAGGAACTGCTCCATTCGAATTAAAATCAAAACCTTCAAATCGTTTCTGTTGCATAGCAGTAGCCATGATGACTTGTTGTCTCATACTTTCACTCGTCATATTTGAAGATGATGTATCTAACAGCTGTTCAAGGGTCGGTCTCTCAACGGGAATATGTAAATCAATACGATCCATAATCGGCCCTGATAACCGTTGCTGGTAGTTTTTAACCATCGTTTCTGTACAGACACATTCCTTATGGGGATCATGGTAATAACCACAAGGACAAGGATTTGCCGCAAGAATACAAATAAAATTAGCTGGATATATATAATTTCCTTGAGATCGATTTATAGTAATAGTTCTAGACTCTAGTGGCTGTCGTAATGCATCGATTACTTGGCGTTGAAACTCAGGTGCCTCATCCATGAACAATACGCCTCCATGAGCTAGTGTTACCTCTCCAGGGCGCCCCTGTATCCCTCCACCGACCATACTAGCCAAAGTTGCCGTATGATGAGGATGTCTAAAAGGCCTAGATGTAACTAGCCCATTATCACCGAGTAAACCTATTACATCTTGTATGCGACTCACTTCTACGATTTCATTCCAAGTCATAGAAGGCAATATGGTCGGCAATCGTTCGGCCATCATCGTTTTACCCCCACCTGGAGGTCCTATCATAATACAATGATGATGACCTGCAGCACTGATGAGCATGGCTCGTTTTCCTAACTCTTGACCTTGTACATCGCCAAAGTCAACTGTATATGTTTGATTAGATTTTATAGTTCTACTTTCATCCGTAACAGACGTATCAACACAACTATTACTAATTGTGCTTACGTGCTGTTTACTGATTGTATATAGATTTTCATTGGTTTCAGTTAATGGCATAGATTCTAGAGACTCTAGAATTGATTCATTTATATTATGATTATCTACATGTTCTGTTTTGATACTTATTTGTTTATTTTTATCAACTGCCTTTAGCTTAACTTGCTCCTCTAGAATAGTAATAATTTCTTGTAGTGAAGATCCACCATATATAATTAAACTAGGAATAGCCTGCAACACTTTACCATTTTCAATACTCGTATAAATTTTTGAATAGTTAGCATCTAATCCTGCTAGCGACATCGCTAAAGTCCCAAAGGTTGGTAATAGCGAACCATCTAACGCTAATTCTCCCATAAACAGACTCTTATCAAATAAAGCCGAAATTTTAGCTTTACGCCCCTTTATCTGCCCTGATGCAAGTAGAACCCCTAAAGCAATCGCTAAGTCGAGTCCAGCGCTACTTTTACGAATTGTGGCAGGTGCTAAATTGACTACGATACGTCTCATTGGGAATTCGTAGCCACTATTTTTAATGGCCGCTCGCACTCGTTCACGTGCCTCTTTAACCGATTGATTCGGTAGACCAACGATATCAAAAACCGGCAACCCTTGCGATATATCAACCTCTACAGTAATGATACATCCATCAATGCCGTGTAAGGTGGCTCCATATAGTTTTGCATACATAAGAAACCTCACTAAAAACACTGCGGCAAATAATGAATAGAACTTTGAAAGTCCTCATGTAAATACACCTCTATAACATCAAAGGATATTTCCTTCCAACGCCGCTTTTTTTGATTAAGATCATATAGAAACAACATTGCGGCTCTTTTAATATGCTTTTGTTTTTTCTTAGTGACTGCCTCACGTGCTAAACCATGTTGCATGCCTCGGCGAGCTTTAATTTCAATAAAATGATATACTAAATCCCGTTTAGCAATGATGTCAATTTCTCCTAACCGCGTTCGATAATTTGTATCTACTACTGTAAGTCCTAGTTTTTCAATATAATTGGTGGCTACCCGTTCACCCCATTTGCCCAATTCTTTTGAATCTAGCTCATTAAATGCTTTCCCAGTACTGATTGTTTTCATATATACCTCCTAATAAGGTGTATCTGTGACAATAACTCATAGAATTTTAATATCTACACTATATTAATCTTTCAACAGGTAATACTTACTTGTAGAGTAAAATACGTAAGATGTAAAAGTAAATACAAAAAAGGTTCCTAATAGTCACATAGGTGACCAATAGGAACCTCTTTACGGTTATGAACTATATGCAATTACTCAGGCTTAACCCAACGCACGATAGATTTAATAGGCTCAAAGCTCTTACGATGAAGCGGTGTTACCCCTTGTTGCTCCACAGCTTCTTTATGGAGTTCAGTATAGTACCCCTTATGAATACCAAAACCATAACCAGGGTATTCCTCATCGAGCTGTTTCATATAGCGATCTCGCGTAACTTTTGCAATGATGGATGCAGCTGCAATATTCGCACTTTTGCTATCACCCTTAACAATAGATTCTACAGGAATCGTTAAGTCTGGCAACTTCATGGCATCGGCTACTACTGCTTCAGCAGGTACACTTAAAGTACGAATAGCCTCATACATAGCTTGTCGTGTTGCTTCGTAGATATTAAGTTCATCAATTTTCTCTGGTCCGTAGGAGATACAGCTCACGGCTACAGCTTCGTCCATGATGATATCGTACAAAGCTTCACGCTTTTCTTCTGTTAGCTTTTTAGAGTCATTCAAACCTGGAATTAATGTCATAGGCGGTAAGATAACAGCCGCTACTGTTACAGGACCTGCAATAGGACCGCGCCCCACTTCATCTACACCAGCCACATGATACATACCTTGATCGTAGAACATGCCTTCATAGTCATACATGCCCATAAGGCGTTGCTGCTCTTTTAACTCTTTTTCTTGGCGCTTAATATAAGAAGCAGCTAACTTTTGTACAGAACTGCGATCATCCTCTTGAGCAAAAGACAAAATCTCTAAGGCTTGTTCAGTATCAAATAGAGCTTTAATTTCCGCTACTTTTAACTTAGAAAATACATCCTTATCCATTATGACGCTCCTCACCATCTTCAGGATAATATGGCTCTTCGTCTACCTTATCCAAGGTAATTGTACCTAATTTAGTATTGCGGTAATCTTGCAAGATAATGCGACGTGCTTTATCAAAGTCTACTATGCCACCACTAACAAGACAGCCTCGACGACGACCGATACTTTCAAGAATTGTATCCACATCTGTCATTTCTTCTTCTTTTAATTTATAACGTTCCACCAAAATATTTGGTGTATTCGTCAATAAATGATTTAATAACTGTTTCATTACATGCTCTAAATCGTAAACATCATCAGAAACAGCCCCCGTCATAGCGAGACGAGCCGCCGCGCGTTGGTCCTCTAATTTAGGCCATAATACACCTGGTGTATCCAGTAATTCAAGGTTTTTGCCGATTTTAACCCATTGTTGACCACGGGTATGACCAGCTTTATTAGCTGTACGCGTTGCAGCGGAGCCAGCTAAGGAGTTAATCAACGTAGATTTACCAACGTTAGGAATCCCTAAGATGATGGTACGTACAGAACGACTGCGAATACCTTTAGCTACCCAACGGTCTATGATAGGCTTGCTTAAACGCTCTACCGTAGATATTAACTTCTTATTACCCTTACCAGACTTAGAATCAATAGCCAATACAGTGATACCTTGTTTAGTAAAAAATTCAGTCCATTCCTTTGTGGCTTTAGGATCTGCTAAATCTACTTTATTTAACAGTATGATATGAGGTTTCTGACCAATGAGTTCAGTGATTACAGGGTTCGCACTAGAATGTGGAATACGGGCATCTAATAACTCGATAACTACGTCTACCTTTTTTATATACTCCATAATCATACGAGTAGCTTTCGCCATATGCCCGGGGAACCAATGTACGATAGGTGAATCTGCCATAGTATTTCCTTTCATATCTAAATTTTAGCAAAAATAAAAGGCTGCCAACGGCAGCCTTTTATGAACATTAGCGTTTTTCGCGAATACGAGCAGCTTTACCAGTAAGGTTACGTAAGTAGTACAATTTAGCACGACGAACAACACCACGGCGCATAACTTCGATTTTAGCTAAACGTGGGCTATGAAGTGGGAATGTACGTTCTACACCTACACCGGATGCAATACGACGAACTGTAAAAGTTTCGCGTACGCCACCGTTTTGACGTTTAATTACCAAACCTTCGAACACTTGGATACGTTCACGAGTACCTTCCACTACTTTTACGTGTACACGAACTGTGTCACCAGCACGGAATGTAGGGATGTCTGTACGAAGTTGTTCTTGTTCAAGTACGTTAATAATGTTCATTGTTTCCTCCTGTTTGCAGACATTCAATACCTACACCTTATAGGCAGCGGACTGTCTCAAATTAACAGCAATATAGTATCATAAATCACGTACTGTTAGCAAGTATTTTCTATATTATTTTAATAATCCAAATATTTACGTATTATTTACGTATAATTGGTCGTTTTAACTTACCTAATAAGCGGTATAAATTCTCCTGATCTTCATCCGATAAATCAGAGAACATTACATTAAGAAATTCGTTATATGTATGTAAAAGAGATTTGCCTAACCGTTTCCCTTCATCTGTTAAAGTAACTACAGATATACGTTTGTCCATATAATCAATATGTTTTGTAACATATCCCAATTCAATGAGAATGTCTGTCTGCTCCGACACAGTAGCAGGACGCATATTTAGAGCATCTACTAACTGCTTTTGTGATGCTCCTTGAGAACGCATATATAATTCAATAATAATTCTATCACGAGACTTTTCTTTGCCGCTTGGCACCTTACATAAGGCTTTATATAATTCATCATGATTCATAATCATCTATCTCCTCATACAACTTTGTATATTATAAAGTATTCGCTATAGTCTCTAAAAATCCTGCATAAAATTTGCATATTCTTCGTAAAAGCAAAAAAGAGGTACGCATGGTACCTCTTCTCTTGTATATCATTGTAAAAATTTAAACTTTTACTATAATATATTATTTTAATGCGCTAATATCGCCAATAATAGCCATTACACTGTATGCTAAACGAACGAGTTGTAAACGGTTAGCTTTAATAGCTTCATCTTTATCCATAACCATTACATCTTCAAAGAATTTGTTGATGGCTGGAACTAAAGTAGCTGGAACTGCCACGACTGCATCATAATCGCCAGCTTCCCAAGCAGCACTACTTGTTTCAGATGCTTTAGAAGCAGCTTCAAACAATTCTTTTTCAGCATCTTCTTTCAACAAATCGCTATTAACACCAGTATATTCCACATCTTTTACAAGATTGTACATACGAGTATAAGCTTGAACAAGTTCAACGTTTTCATCAATGCGGTTAGCTAACAATGCATTTACAAGACCTTCAGCATCAGCAACGGATAATTCATTGTTGGACAACAACAAGTCGATTACATGATGAGGAACTTCGCGATCAAGGAAGATATTTTTCAAACGAAGCGTAAAGAACGCTTCTACTTGGCCCAGCAATTCGTCTTGTTTTTCAGCTGGTACATTAAGCAATTCCATAGATGCTTTGAAGATTGGACGCAGGCTGATATTCCATTCGCTACCAAGCAAGATGTTCAAGATACCAATTGTTTGACGACGCAATGCATATGGATCTTGAGATCCTGTAGGTATTAAGCCACGGCTGAAAGTAGCTACAATATTATCTACTTTATCGATTATGGACAATACTTTACCTGCTTCTGTTTGAGGCAATACATCGCCTGCAAAGCGTGGTAAATATTGTTCAAAAATAGCTTCTGCTACCTCAGGAGATTCACCATCAAGTAAAGCGTACTCTTTCCCCATTACACCTTGTAATTCAGTGAACTCTGTAACCATACCTGTAGTAAGGTCAGTTTTAGCAAGCTCTGTAGTGCGTTCCAATACAACAGCTGCATCTTCGTGCAAGCCACATTCTTCGCCAAACACACGGCCTAATTTAAGCAAGCGTTCAGTTTTATCTGCTAAGTTGCCAAGACCTTCTTGGAATACGATTTTTGTTAAACCATCTTGGCGGTCGATAAGAGGTTTCTTGCGGTCTTCGTTAAAGAAGAATTTAGCATCATCTAGACGAGCACGCAATACGCGTTCATTACCAGCTTGAACTACCTCGATGGAATGGTCAGAACCATTGCGCACTGTTAAGAACATTGGCAATAATTTACCGTCTTGACCAACCAATGGGAAGTAACGTTGATGGTCTTTCATTGGTGTAATGATAGCTGCATCAGGAAGTGCCAAGTAAGACTCTTCAAAGCCACCGCACAATGCTGTAGGCCATTCAACAAGATAGTTGATTTCTTCTAACAAATCATCATCCCAAACAATGGATGCATTTTTAGAAGCTGCCATATCATGTAATTGTTTGGAAATCAATTCACGACGAGCATCTTGATCGACCATAACAAAGTTTTCTTTTAATGTTTCTACATAAGATGCTGCATTCTTAATAGTGATTTCATCAGCACCTAAGAAACGATGACCACGAGATACATTAACAGATTGAACCGTAGCAAACTCTACAGGAATTACCTCTTCATCAAGTAATGCTACTAGCCAACGTACTGGACGTACGAACTTAGCATCTAAGTTGCCCCAATGCATGGATTTAGGAAAGTTAAGGCCTGTAATCAATTGTGGTAACAATTCTGTAACGATATCTTTTGCAGGTACGCCTGCAGTTTTAGTTTCAGCGTAAATATAGCCGTCTTCTACAACGAGATCAGCTACATCTAGACCTTTACCACGAGCAAAGCCGATAGCCGCTTTTGTAGCATTGCCGTCTGCATCGTATGCGATGGACGCAGAAGGACCTTTATGACGTTCACTAATTTCAGCAGATGTGTCAGCAAGACCTTTCACGATAAGAGCCAAACGACGTGGTGTGCCGTATGTTGCGATGCTTTCAAAAGGAAGATGGGCATCATTTAATTTTGTTTCAGCCAATTGTTTCAATTGACCTAAGATATTTGGCATAAAGCCGGCAGGAATTTCTTCTGCACCGATTTCAAATAATAAATCTTTTGCCATCTTATTTATCTCCTTTCAAAAGTGGGAAACCTAATTCTTCGCGTTTAGCAAGGTATTGTTGTGCACAAATACGAGCTAATGCACGTACGCGTCCGATGAAAGCTGTACGTTCGCTGATAGAAATAGCACCACGGGAATCAAGCAAGTTAAATGTGTGGGAACATTTCAATACATAGTCGTAAGCAGGTAATACATAGCCGGCTTCGCAAACGCGTTTTGCTTCTGCTTCGTACATATCAAACAATTTGAAAAGCATATCTGTATCTGCTAATTCAAAGTTATATACGGATTGTTCAACTTCGTTAGTATGCCAAACGTCACCATATGTAACATTTTCATTCCATTTAAGATCATATACATTTTCTACACCTTGAATGTACATAGCCAAACGTTCTAAACCGTATGTAATTTCAACGGAAACTGGTTTACAGTCGATGGAACCAACTTGTTGGAAATATGTGAATTGAGTTACTTCCATACCATCGAGCCATACTTCCCAGCCAAGGCCCCAAGCGCCCAATGTTGGAGATTCCCAGTTATCCTCTACGAAGCGGATATCATGATCTTCAGCGTGAATGCCTAATGCAGCCAAAGATTGTAAGTACAATTCTTGGATGTTATCTGGAGATGGTTTCACGATAACTTGGAATTGATGATGTTGGAACAGACGGTTAGGGTTATCACCATAACGACCGTCGGCTGGACGACGAGAAGGCTCTACATAACATACAGCCCATGGTTCAGGACCAATAGCATGCAAGAATGTAGCAGGATTCATTGTGCCTGCACCCTTTTCGATATCGTATGGATTTTGAACGATACAACCTTGATCGCTCCAGAATTTTTGTAGATTTAAAATAATCTCTTGAAATGTCATTGCTG
Source organism: Veillonella parvula (assembly GCF_945949885.1). Lineage (GTDB taxonomy): Bacteria > Bacillota > Negativicutes > Veillonellales > Veillonellaceae > Veillonella > Veillonella parvula_B. Next base: position 35,859 of record NZ_CAMFFZ010000018.1, read on the forward strand.
CCTCCACTTTACACAACCGACATAAAATCAACCATTTCGTTACAAACAAAAAAGTCCCTGTAACGAAAAACGTTACAGGGACGAGTATACCCGCGGTTCCACCCTATTTGGCTTGCGCCCTCTTTTTTCTATGTTGGCCTTTACTAACAGATACCTGCGTTCCTGCCAATGCTCTACAGCGCCTTCAACCAAATGTGAGCTTACACCATCCTCACTCGCTAGAGAGGTTTACTACTCTGCTTCATCGCATATATTATACATAACATTGTAGCAATACAGGTAGATGAATGTCAAATTAAATATATTGTTAACTCATTGGTTCTATTAACATCTATAAGTTACTAAATATATTAATTATTTAATCTATCGCTAATAGGTATTTCTTTTCTGTAAAAATACCTAAAATCAGGAGATTTACCAATCCAAAAATTACTAACTCTATCACGAAGATTATAATTATTTTCAGCGGTAATATTTCTACTATCAATCCAACTTATTGTATCTGGGATGGAATCCCACAAAATAAGATAATAAATAGCATCTAAAATAATAAACTTCAAAGCTATATCTACACAAATAATATCATTACCCCACCACGACGAAAATTCATCATTTACAATCTCAATGTCATTTATAACACCGCTTATATTTAATGAATACAATGAAAATTTACTCATTAAATTGTTATCACTTAAACCGTCACATATCTCAAAATCCAAATTAGGATAATCATCTAAATCGGGGCCCTCAATTGATTTATTTGTAAATTTAATAATCTGATTATCAAATTGTAGGTATACACAGCCATCCGATATAAATTCTATCTCACGTTCATTAAACGAATTATTTCGAAGTACAAATACATTATTTATATTTTTACCTATACAATTATATATATATTTTAAATATTCAGTATTAATCAAACTCTTCATAATGTTATAGCTCCTATATAAAATTATTCAGGAAAATGAATTTTTTGTCTTGGACCAGCTTCTGATGCAGAAATATCTACTGCAGCATCTCCCGATTTTGACTTAGGTCGAAATTGTATTATTCGACCATCAGGCATCTCCTTCATTATGTTATCCGGATTATTAGTCGGCTTAATTTTACCACCCTTACTAATAGTTTCAAAAAATCTTCTAGCTTCTTGTTCCCCTCCAGGAATCTCACGAACAAAAGACTTGCCACTTCCTTTACTAGATGTTCCATAATACCCATTTTCTGTTTTAGGATATTCTCGTACATATCTAACAGTATTTCCTGAGTTTTGTCTAGAGTTTCCAGATTTAATATCTTTAGCCAATACACCTCGTCCTAGTGAATTTCCTGAGTTAATTATCATACCATTTTCACCGGCATAATTTAAATCTGCTTCAAATTCAACCATACTGGTTAAACGTATTAATTCTTTATCACCATCAGGAAATATCGGAAATCCTCCACTACTAAATGTTCTTGTATCTCGATCAAACTCTATAGCTAAACCAGCTTTAGCATTATAATTTCCTTTATATTCACCAGTTAACACTTTACGACCATCGGCAAGCACATTAAAAAATTGCCCATCAGTATCTTGATAACCTTGCCACACTATTCTATTTCTAGAGCTTTCAGATGGATTAGGATTATACCAAGGTGTTCCATCCTCATCCAAAGTATAAAAAGTAGAACCATCATCTCCCAAAACCGTAGGATATCCTTGTGACTCAAGAACTTTACCTCTATAAGTTCCATTGGGTACACGATTACCATTTAAAAGCTGGTCATAATATTGTCCATCTTCTTTCTGCCATCCACTATTATGTTCAATAATCATATATCCCTTGGCTTCATAATCCTTAAGATACTTCTCATTACTCACAAATTCATTATAATACTCATCTGATAAAGCACTATAATAGTCAATATTAGCTTGATTATCCCCCATCATATAAGCAAATAAATTATTAACAAACTTTTCATATGATTCGGTTGTATAATATGGTTGATCTAAATGAATTCCTCCGTCTGTAGGATGTACCTCATTATCTGCAGTAAAATAATATTCATGATAATCTCTCTCATATCGCATTAATGCATAATAATAAGCAGCTTTTTTTCTAAGTTGATGTAATTTTTCAGGCTCAGATAAATTATCGACATTCGCAATTAAAATTGCAAAATCATTGTTGAGATTTTGCCTATCCTTATGCTCCAACCAATTATTCTCTCTTGCAATTGAAGAAACTGCTGCTCCAGCATCATTTCCAACTGCCTTACCTATTACTAAACTAAATATCTTCCCTAAATCTTTATTCTTTGTATTATTTAAAAGGATATTAGCACTTGCAGCATTAAAACCATCAAAACCTCCATTACCAGATGCCTTTGAAATAAAAGCACCAAACCCCGAATGTAAAAGCAATCTATAAATGCCATTTTCATTCCATTTATTATATTCTTTTAAAAGGCTTTCTGCTTTAGCTTTATCATTTTTTCGTTTTGCATCTATAATTTGATTCAATAATTGTGTCTGCTGGTGTGTTGAAATATCACCAATTAATTTATATCCATGATTTGAAATTTTTGTTAATAGAATTTGTTTTTCTTCTACTGATTTCTTATCAAAAATTGGTGCTAATTTATTAAGTGCTTGTTCTGTATCATGATTAATCTTTTCTAAAGATTCTTTCTCTGCAATTTCAATGATACCTTCACTGATAGCAGAATGAGTAGTTGATTTAGAATTACCTTTTACAGGAATCCCCATTTTAGGGCTGCCGGTAATACCTATTGGATTATTTTTAGAGCGTTTAGTCGTAGATAAACTATATCCAGAGGTCTTAGCGGAATAGGATGCTTCATTTTGAATATCATTCATTGTTAAAGAGTTAGAAGATAATTTATTCTTGGATTTATCAGTACTACCTTTGATTATACCACCTGTAATTGTAGTTGCATTATTTACCTGTACATTATATCCACCATCACCTGCATATATGCCAGCCTGCTCTGTAACACTTGCATAGTGACTGTCTGTAGTACCTCTCGAATTATCAAATCCAACTCTCGCAGGTCCACTCATACCATAGGATACAGATATACCTTTATTTTTACTTATTTTATGGTAGTCATTCGTATCTTGTAAACTTTCAATTTTCAAATCATGTCCAACTTTTGTGGTCACACTGTTACCGATGACCTTAGAGCCTATAATTTCTGTATCATTTCCAGAGACAGTATTAACTTGGTTACCACGAATAACGGTTCCAGTATGTGTCTTAGTTGTCTCTAATGCATTTTCTTTACCTTTATACACATTAGCATCTAAACCAATAACACCATTACCATGAGGACTAACTGTAGCACCAACAGACCATCCAGAACTTGTATATGTATCACGTTGTACCGAAGAGTTTGTTCCTGCATCTAAACTTAGGTTATTTGTTGCATTTAAATTAACCTCTGGAGCCTCTATAACACTACCTGTAATCTGAATATTGCCTTTATCACTATTGTCACTATCTGCAGTAATGTTTACTTTATTTTTGCTACCTATAGAACTACCTATATAATTCTCTTGCTTAAGTTCACTAAGCTGTTTAAATTTGCTCGAACCAATACCAACTTGTATATTGAGTAAACGATCTTTTTTAGCTCTATTATTTACATTATTAATTGCAGTTCTTACATCTGGATGCATAGCATTTTTCTCGTCAGGATGTTCTGCCTGATATGCTTTATTGAGTTCATCCGCCTTAGCAAGTATATCTTTTTCTTTTTCTACAAGTTTTTCTATCTTAGCATTTTTATAAGAAGTCCCATCATTATAAGCATGTTTTAAAGAATTGGCAGCTTCAAGATACTCTAATGTAGATAAGTTGCTATTTTTTCTAGAGTTAGCACGTTTCCCCAGTTGCTGAGCATTATTTAATTCATTAACAATCTGACCACCAACACTTACAGTAAGACCAGAACGCTTCTCCTCATGACTTTGAACTACATGTGCAGTATTATGCTTTCCATCAACAGTTACATCTTTAGCAGATAAGTCTGCAGGTTGATTGCTAAAATAGTTTGTCGTAGTACTATGAATGGCATTACCAGCCTTAACATTAATCTCACCATCTGAGGAAGCAATGTTACTTGAAACTTGATTTATATACCTTCCATCTGTTGTATCAGTCACTTTTTTACTACCAATAGTAAATCCTATACCAGCGCCCATTAAGCCAGATTTTTTACTATATTGATATACATCATCACGTTGAGTTTCTTCACCTGAATCTGTACGCACGTCATTACCTGCAGATACTGATACATCTTTTGTTCCTAAAATATTGGAACCTGTTACCGAAACATTACGATTAGCTTTCACATTAATCGTATCGCCACCAATTGTAGAAGATAACACACCTGTATGTTCGTGATCTGTACGTACGATATTAGTTGTGCGAGATAGTAAACTCTTTTCTTTGTATTTTAGACCATATTCATCACGGCTATAACTTTTCCCATTAGTGATAGTAACATCATTTCCTGCTTCAACAGATGTGACACCATGTTCACTATTAACAATACCATTACGAATATTTACATCATTTCCTGCTCGTAAAGTAACATTGCTATCACTTAAAATAGCAGTACCTAATTCTGTACGGCGGTCAGTACGATTATAATTATCACTATTAACAGTCATATCCTTTTTAGCAGATAATGCCTCAGTTGTTAAATTAATATTCTGACCAGCCTCAATCGTTGTTTTAGAATTTTCTCCAGCATGAACAATAGCACTTTTAAGATTAACATCTCGTTTAGCAGATAAAACTAAATCGCCTTTTTCTCCTACACCTATAGTACCTTGGCGACCGATAATATCATAGTGTTCTAATTTATCTACATGGGTACCTACATTTATATCACGCCCTGCATTAATAATAACCTGTTTATCACCATGAATATTGCCTGTGTTTATTACATCTTGAGATGCCTTAATAGTCACTTTACGTCCATCTATATGGCCTGTATTTTGTACATCATGAGCTCCTAATACAATTGTATCTGCAGCCATAATGCCTTGATTTAAAATATCTGTATTAGTATTGCTAACAATGGCTTTACCACTTATGATTCCACCCATTGCATCAACAGATTTTGCAGGTTGTTTCGCTAAATATACTTTAGGGTATAGAACTTGTTGAGCTTTTCCATCTACTACAACTGTTTTAGTTTCTAACCATACCATATCAGTTGTTATAGATTCCATTTGTTCTTTTGATAAAGCAATTCCTGGAGCTAATTTAAAAGCTTTACCAAAGGCTATACCGGCCTCTAATAACGCTTTATATTCAGCCTCATTATCTGTATATCCTTCTAAGTATTGTTTGCCCGTAACTGATACAATTTGCTCATTAATAAGTTGTTGCTCATAGAATCCATCACCTAAACGTTTTAATCTTCGTTCTGGATCATTTGCTAAGGCATCAATCATATATTGAGAAGATAGAAAATTCTTTCTATTGGTAAAAGCAGAATCAGTCTCTATCAAAGCATTAGCTGTAATATCTGGATGAATTTGATATAGTGCCTCTGTTGGTAAGGATAAACCATCTATAGTATGACTTTCTTTACCCTTGCCACCACCTAAACCATAAGGATCTAAACTATCATTAACCTTTGCAATAGTAGCTTTAGACAATGTATCTTCAGCATGCTCTTGAACTGTACCAATTGGCTTTACATTTGCTTCATTAGTAGTTGGAGTCATATAGACTTCTTGATCCCAAACTCTGCGACGTTTATGTCTTATACCATGACTTTTCCGTTTTCTTATTGTTTTACTCTCTTGGGTGGTTCCAGTAATAAAGCTTTTATCACTGATCGAATCAGATATATTTTCTATTCGGCCCTTAGTTTGAACCGTCCCCCCAGAAATCACTTTACTATTATCATTATGGAGAATACCTGTTGTTACAACATCACCGCCACTACTTATAACACCAGGGTCATCATTAGTAACCTCTTTATGGGTATGTTCTGTTTCAGTTCGAATAATCGTAAATTTATGTACACGATTTTCATCCTTATCCATCTCTTTGTTATAGGCTTCATCTTCAGCAGTCTTAACAGGTTTTACATGAGGTGTTCCATAACCACTGGAATCATCAGCATAAGGGAATTCTGACTTATCAAAGACTTGGCCTTCTAACTTATGGTGTGGGTCAGTAACTTTTAACTTATCAGGATTTTTAGTAATACCATCTGAAACACGCTTTACACCTAATGCAACATTTTTATTATTTACTACAGGTGTATCTAGTTCAATATCCTTAACGGCTTTAATAGTCGCTCCCGTATTATGTATACCTTGTTTAGCAGTAAGGTCCATAGTGCCACCACTATAGATGAAACCTTTACCTGTATTATTTATTGTGTCTGTATGAATATCAACGTGATTACGACCTGCAATGACACCAGACTTATGCGTATCTAATTCTTTTTTAATAGCAGTAACATTCTCCTGTGCTTCATCATAAGTCTTTGTTAACTCTTTAATACGTTGACGATGTGCTTCTAACTCTGTTTTAGTTTTATATTTTGTGATATCAGCATTCCATTCAGCATCAAGCTCATTTTTAGCCTTTTCTAAATCCTTACCAGCTTTATGGTAGCGTTCTTCTATTTCAGAATTTGTATGGTTTATAACTGTATTTGCATCAATAGCTACAGTATCACCATAAATGCGTCCACCTTCATGATTATCTACGGATTTAGCTTTTATAGCAGTAGTTTTTCCAGAGTTAATAAGCCCACTATTATTGACTCTTTCTTTACTATTTATCTTCGTAGATACATCACCTTGAACCACACCATTATTATGAATGGCAATGCTTTGACCAGCTAACGTAGTGTTGCCATTACTCGTAACACCACCATCAACTATAATTTGACCATCACTAGTAATACTAGAGGCTTGTGTAGAACTTACTACACCTTTAACATTTACACCAAGGCCAGTATTGGTACCTTTCATGGTAATAGAATTAGCATACATACCACCAATAGCAGAAACATCTAAACCAACATTGCTAGAATCACCTATTTTTTGCGTGTCTAATGTATTAGCATCTATTGTATTTTTGCCAGTACGGGTTTCAATTGTATTAGCCCACACTCCGGCATTTACATTTGTCGCTTCTGTTAAAATTTGTAGCGAGTTAGCATCTTTGGCATTTAGACCGTTTCTGTTAATAGCAACAGTTCCTCGCTCTACACGATATGAGTTTAGATTTCCTGCTGAGTCATATTCAGGTTTACCTGTAGTTAATACTGCTCGATCTGTATTGATAAATCCACCACCATCTACAGTAATACCATTTGGATTGGCTACCACTACTGAAGCTTTACGACCTGCTACCTCAATAAATCCTTTCATCTCAGTTGGATTATGTGATGTAACCTCATTAACAATAACATTCGCAGAACCGCGCATCATATTAGCGTTACCAGGTACATATCCTCCTAATTTTGTATTAGCCATTTGGTAGGAATTATTAAGTATTACACCATTTTGCGGTACATTAAAGTTAGTATAATCATTTCTAGATACTCCACCAGCAGAAGGTCCTGCAACATTTACTAATGTAACGCCATTAGCAGCTTGTCCAACCGTGGCTTGTCTTTCATGTGGCGCATTTCGATCTACCTCTATAGGATTTTCTGCATATACAAACGGTACGACTAAAGGATCAACGATCATTAAACCCATAGTAAGCCATACTGCTATTTTATATTGTAATCGTTTTTCTTTCATAATTACTCTCTCTATTAATACATATACTCAAACTATTTAGAATCGAATACCAGCTTGGAACCCTGTAGTTACAGAGTCTGTTCTATAACCACTTGGTTTATATAATGGGACACCAACAAATACATCATAGAACAATCCAGATTTAAACTGCCCTTTCATCCCTAAACTAGTACCAGCGATAAATTTACCTATTAATACATCTGTACTTGGACCATATACAGCGCCAAAATCTACATTAGCATAAATACTTGATCGCCATTTAGGAATATAGCTAGCGACTTCATTACGCATATACCAACCGCTTTCAGCCATTAATGTATTCTCACCATCAAACCCTTGTACTGTATATCGATTGCCAAGGCTAATCATATCTCTAGAGAATAAACGTTTATCCCCTAATGTCCATTGTCCATGGAATGATGTAGTAATACTTGCTGGTCTATGCCCCCATGTCCGAGGTATTTGATAATCCACATCTAATAATAGTTGTGTAAATCGAGTACTTGGTGATCCATTACCATATTCAGGTTGTGAACCAAACCAACCAACACCTTGTTTAATAGCCGCTCTAGAATATAAGGTATTTTGTTTGATATATCTTCGTTCTGATATACCAAGTTCTACAGAGGCTGTATTTGCACGTTGTACAGCAACCTCTACATCATTTATATAATTTTTGGCATTACGTTTGCTAATAACAATATCCCAGCTACGTTTAGTCGTTCGATCTCGATGGAACACATGATTCCAAGAACCTCTAACTGTCTTAGCATGGCTAGAACTAATAAACGGAGTAGCCATAGAATTAATCGTTTGGTGATATTTCATATCACTATAGGAGATACTAAAGGTATCCTTTCCTCTAGGAATGGAATACGAAATACTATGATTTCTGGTACCTTTATGCTCACCGTCTTGAACTGCATCTCGATTAACACTTAAGTTCAAGGAATCATTAGCATTAAAGACTCGATCAATACCAACTGCTGCAGTCCACTGTAGCTTTCCCGTTTCTTTTAGTCCAGAATCATCTATAGATACCATGCCATGAATAGGTGGTTTTTTAGTAGTTTCAAGTACAATATTGGTAGCCAATGGTTTTGAACCAGGTTCAAGCTCAACAGACACATTTTGAGAGCCTAGACGCTTCATTTGCTCTATACCTTGTTCTATATTACGAATATTTAAGATATCCCCTTCACGAATAGGAAATGCATTTTCCCATGGCAATGGTTGTACATACGTTTTATATAGTACAGACTCTACTCGACCTAGTTGTAAATTGAATTGTAAATTACCTGAAGCCAAAGATTGAGGTGGAATACCAATTCTAGAAGTAACATAACCATGCTCAATAAGTGCATTATTTAATCTAGTAGATAATTTATTTACATCTTCAACTGTAAGTTTACGATTCATAAATGGTTTAATTGTTTTTCGTAGAAATGTAAACTCGTTAGGCACATCTAATTGTATCTTCTTTTTTTGTGTTTCATAATATAATGGACCTTTAATTAATCGTACACTTGCTGCAGAACTATTATCCACAAATATCGTCTGATCCATAGTAGTATCCATCATATTACTATATGTTAATTCTGCAGACTGACTAATAGGTTCTTCAACAACACGGATGTGAGATACAAAAAAAGATGGCTCTACATGTACTAGCTGTTGTGCCGGTACTGTATAACCATCTTGTGATGTTAAAGAACCAGATGGAAAATCTATTCCACCTGTTTGTACTGTAATTCGTCCCTCTCCAAGCCGCGCCTCTCTCGCTAGTTGTTGTTCTCTCGCTCTATCTAGTTGTTCTTGAGTATCAATAGGTTTAGCACCCAAAATATGTATTGGTACCATACACACTAAACTTAGACAGAATAATAACTCTCTCTTTTTCATATTTCTCCTTTTGTAATAAAATATAAGCCTATTTTTATATATTATTATGTTTTTATTTTAATAGTCAATAGAGAGTTTAAACTGTAAAACCACCTACTAAAGATAATCAATTCATGATCTGCACCCATTTTCTTGGACAGATATAATTAAGCTACTTTTTGGGAATGAG
>NZ_CAMFFZ010000019.1:0-43428 GCF_945949885.1 Veillonella parvula
AAGTTAATAAAATTGTAGATTTGGATACTGTTCAATTTCATATTGCAATTTAAGATTAAAAATTTTAATATCGTTAAGTAAATGTGATGAAAATCATAATATTTATTTATCTTTATTTCTATTTGTGGATATAAGCGTATAATTATAAATAACTTTAATGCATAATTGTATTGCATTTTTGTACACATAGTCCTATAATTTAGTTAAAGAACCTAACAAAAATTTAGGTTGATACAAAAATAGTTAGGATTAATTTTATATTAGCTATTAACCGGGCTAGCGTAATTTAAACTAGAAAGGTTAACCAATGACATTGGAAGAGGGGTTATTTCAATGAGTACATTAGAGCGAATAAAAGTCATAGCCCATGGATTAGCGGCGCAATTTGGCCCATCCTGTGAAGTATTGATTCATGATTTACAAGGGGATATCAATTCGTCTCTTGTATATATTGAGAATGGAACTATAACTAATCGACATGTTGGTGATGGTCCATCGCATGTGGTTTTAGATGTGCTGAGTCATGACGATGGTAGCGAGGGTAGATTTGGTTATCTCACAAAAACTAAAGATGGCCGAATATTAAAATCTTCTACCATGTATATTCGTGATGATACAGGTCGTATAGCATACTTGTTGGGGATTAACCAAGATATAACAGAGTTTGTTTTGATGCATCGACTTTTGGATAGTCTGGTCAATACAGGTCAGGAAGATGCAGGATCTGTTGAAAAAATTACGACGAGTGTATCGGAACTATTAGATGATTTATTACTAGACGTAGAACGTATAGTTGGTAAACCAGGACCATTGATGAATAAGGTGGAACGCTTAAAAGCTATTACCTATTTAAACGAAAAAGGGGCTTTTCTTATCTCGAAGTCTTCTGAGAAGATAGCAGAGTATTTTAATATTTCTAAGTTTACTCTTTATAGTGATTTAAATACTGTAAAGGAAGAATCCTAGGAGGCAAATATGGAACGAATTCAGTGGAAACGTAATACGATGGCACCATCAAGTGACAAGTTTTTGTCCGTTATGGATGTTAGCGAGGTTAAGAAAGCTAAAGCGTTTCATGAAAGTTTTCCACAATATAGCATTACTCCACTTGTATCGCTTAAGAATTTAGCATCTCATATCGGTGTCGATGCACTCTTTGTAAAAGATGAATCTTACCGATTTGGCCTTAATGCATTTAAGGTATTAGGCGGTTCCTATGCGATGGCAAAATATGTGGCGCAACAAACTGGTAAAGCTGTTGAGGATGTACCATATGATGTATTAACATCTGCAAAATTAAAAGAAGAGTTTGGTCAAGCTACATTCTTTACTGCAACTGATGGTAACCACGGTCGTGGTGTAGCATGGGCAGCCAATAAATTAGGTCAAAAATCTGTAGTATTTATGCCAAAGGGCTCTACAGAATATCGTAGAAAACAAATCGAAAACGAAGGCGCTACCGTAACAATCGAAGACTTCAACTACGATGAGTGTGTACGCTTAGCAACTAAAAAGTCTAAAGAAGTTCCTAACGGTGTTGTAGTTCAAGATACTGCATGGGAGGGTTATGAAGAAATTCCAAACTGGATTATGCAAGGCTATGGCACAATGGCTATGGAAACAGCAAATCAATTAGAAGCTGATAATTGTAAAGTTCCTACACATGTATTTGTACAAGCTGGTGTAGGCTCCCTTGCCGGTTCTGTAGTGGGTTACTTCACTAATCTATACAGCAATGTGGCTAAAAAACCTAAATTAGTTGTTGTAGAAGCGGCAGCAGCAGCTTGTTTATACAAAGGCGCTGTAGCTGATGATGGTAAACCTCGTATCGTAGAAGGTGATTTAGAAACAATCATGGCAGGCTTAGCTTGTGGTGAACCGAACACGGTTTCTTGGGATATTTTAAGAAATCATGCAGATGTATTTGTTTCTGCGCCTGACTGGGTGGCACGTTTAGGCATGCGCGTTGGTGGTGCACCAATTAAAGGCGATACTCCAATTACTACTGGTGAGTCTGGTGCAGTTCCATTAGGTCTTGTAATGGCAATTATGACGATGCCGGAATATGAAGACTTACGGAAAGAGTTAGAATTAGATGCGTCTTCAAAGGTACTCTGTTTCTCCACTGAAGGTGATACAGACCCTGAAAGATATAAAAACATTATGTGGTATGGTGAAGATCGTTAGGAGGCATTAATTATGGATTTACAAGCAATTAAACAAGCAGCGGCAACTTATGGCCCTGCGATGACAAAGTTCTTACGTGAAATCGTAGCATTCCCTGGTGAAAGTGCTGAAGAAAAAGAACACGTTCAACGCATTGAAAAAGAAATGAAAGATCTTGGCTTTGACGAAGTTGAAGTAGACCCTATGGGTAACATTCTTGGTTACATGGGTTCTGGTAAAACTCTTATCGCTTTCGATGCTCACATTGATACTGTAGGTATCGGTAACCGTGACAACTGGAACTTCGATCCATATGAAGGTTTCGAAGATGAAACAAAAATCGGTGGTCGTGGTGTATCTGACCAATTAGGTGGTATCGTATCCGCTGTATACGGCGCTAAAATCATGAAAGATTTAGGCCTTCTTAACGATAAATATCGCGTACTTGTTGTAGGTACAGTTCAAGAAGAAGACTGCGATGGTCTTTGCTGGGAATACATGATTAAAGAACGCAATATTCGTCCTGAATTCGTAGTATCCACTGAGCCAACTGACGGCGGTATCTACCGTGGTCAACGTGGTCGTATGGAAATCCGCGTAGACGTACAAGGCGTATCTTGCCACGGTTCTGCTCCAGAACGCGGTGACAACGCTATCTACAAAATGGCAGATATTCTTCAAGACATCCGTGACTTGAATGCTAACTCTGCTGATGAAAGCACAGCAATTAAAGGTCTTGTAAAAATGCTTGACCCTAAATTCAATCCTGATCACTACGAAGAAGCTCGCTTCTTAGGTCGCGGTACTGTAACTACTTCCCAAATCTTCTACACTTCCCCAAGCCGTTGTGCAGTAGCTGACTCCTGTTCCGTTTCCTTGGACCGTCGTATGACTGCTGGTGAAACATGGCAATCCTGCTTGGCTGAAATCGAAGCTTTACCACATGTTAAAGAATATGGTGCAAAAGTATCCATGTACGAATATGCTTGTCCATCCTGGACTGGTTTGACATATCCAATCGAATGTTACTTCCCAACTTGGGTAATTCCTAAAGATCACAAAGTAACAGAAGCTTTGGAAGAAGCTTACACTAGCTTGTATGGTAACGAACGTATCGGTGCAGAAGACACAGTTGAAATGCGCAAAGCTCGCCCATTAACTGACAAATGGACATTCTCCACAAATGGTGTATCCATCATGGGTCGTAACGGTATCCCTTGCATCGGTTTCGGTCCTGGCGCAGAAGCACAAGCACATGCTCCTAACGAAATCACATGGAAACAAGACCTTGTTACATGTGCAGCTGTATATGCATTATTACCATCCGTATACTGCAAAGACTAATATCACATAAATTGAATTAGATCTATTTTGAACGGATATAACTAGAAAATAGTTGATTATTAAGGATTTCATATGGTACCTCACCATTTGATGAGGTACCGTATAAAGTTAGATTCTAAGTAGCCCTTTAGGGAATTGAAAGAGAGGACTTACAGATGACAGACTTCAATAAAAGTATTGAAACTTTACAGAAATTAGACGTTAGCAAAATGTACGGCGAAGATTTCTTCTTAACTTGGGAAAAATCTGATGATGAATTGCAAGGTGTTTGGGCAGTAGCTGATGCATTACGTGCTCTTAGAGAACGCAATATCTCCACTAAAGTATTTGACAGTGGCCTTGGCATTTCTTTATTCCGCGATAACTCCACAAGAACTCGCTTCTCTTTTGCTTCCGCTTGTAACCTTTTAGGTCTAGAAGTTCAAGACTTGGATGAAGGTAAATCCCAAATCGCCCACGGCGAAACAGTTCGTGAAACAGCTAACATGATTTCCTTCATGGCTGACGTTATCGGTATCCGCGATGACATGTATATCGGTAAAGGTAATACTTACATGCATGAAGTATCTGATGCAGTAAAAGAAGGTCACGAAGATGGCGTATTAGAACAACGCCCTACACTTGTAAACTTGCAATGCGATATCGACCATCCAACACAAATCATGGCTGACGCAGCTCATATCATCAAAGAATTCGGTGGTATTGAAAACCTTAAAGGTAAAAAACTTGCTATGACTTGGGCATACTCTCCATCTTATGGTAAACCTTTATCCGTACCTCAAGGTGCTATTGGTTTGTTCACTCGCCTTGGTATGGAAGTTGTATTAGCACATCCTGAAGGCTACGAAGTAATGCCGGAAGTTGAAGAAATCGCTAAAAAACAAGCTGAGGCTTGTGGCGGCTCCTTCCGCAAAACTAACGACATGAAAGATGCTTTCAAAGATGCAGACATCGTTTATCCTAAGAGCTGGGCACCATTCGGCGCTATGGAAAAACGTACAAAATTGTATGGCGATAACGACCATGAAGGTATTAAAGCATTAGAAAAAGTTCTTCTTGAAGAAAATGGTAAACATAAAGATTGGGCATGTACTGAAGAGATGATGAGTCTCACTAAAGACGGCAAAGCTCTTTACTTACATTGCTTACCGGCAGATATTACAGGTGTAAGCTGTGAAGAAGGCGAAGTAGACGCAACAGTATTTGATCGCTACCGCGTACCTCTTTACAAAGAAGCAAGCTACAAACCATATGTTATTGCAGCTATGATCTTCCTTAGCAAATTTAAAAATCCTGTAGAAACCTTAAAAGAATTAGAACGGAAGGGAACTGATCGAGTTCAACCGTAAAGTAAAGTTTAGGGGCCATCCGTGTTGATGGCTCCTTTTTTATCCTGATTATTTGTTATTTGTTATGAGGAATAACATGAGAAAAAGAGTTGTAGTAGCATTAGGTGGGAACGCATTAGGCAATTCCCTTCCAGAACAAAAAATTGCTGTAAAAAGTACAGCTAAAACTATCGTTGACTTAGTTGAAGCAGATTGCGATGTAGTAGTAACTCATGGCAATGGTCCTCAAATAGGCATGATTAACAATGCGATGGCGGCGTTAACTCGTGAAAAAGAAGGTCAACCAAATACTCCATTATCCGTATGCGTGGCAATGAGCCAAGCTTATATCGGTTATGATTTGCAAAATGCTCTTCACGAAGAGCTCTTGAATCGCGGTATCAAAGACTTGCCAACAATGACTATGGTTACACAAGTACTTGTTGATCAAAACGACCCAGCTTTCCAAAATCCTACAAAACCAATTGGTCACTTCATGACTAAGGAAGAAGCTGAATACGCAGAAAAAAACTACGATTATGTGGTGAAAGAAGATTCTGGTCGTGGCTATCGTCGTGTGGTAGCTTCTCCAGTACCAAAAGAAATAATCGAGTTAGAAGCTATTAAAGGCTTAGTTGGTAAACAATTAATCGTTGCTTGTGGCGGCGGTGGTATCCCTGTAACTAGAGACGGTAATGAACTTCATGGTGCAGCAGCCGTTATCGATAAAGATTGGACTAGTAGCTTATTGGCACGAGAAATTGATGCGGATGTACTCGTTATCTTAACAGCTGTTGAAAAAGTGGCTATTAATTTTGGTACAGAAAAAGAACAATGGCTAGATGAAATCTCTGTTGAACAAGCTAAAAAATATATTGCCGCAGGAGAATTTGGAGAAGGTTCTATGAAACCTAAAGTAGAAGCAGCTGTTGCTTTTGCGGAATCTAAAAAAGGCCGTGTTTCTATTATCACATTATTAGAGAAATCTAAAGATGGTATAGCAGGAAAAACAGGCACACGTATCGTATTATAATAATATAAAGATTTATAAGTATGCATTTCAACGAATCGTTGAGGAGGTGCCCAAATGATTATATTAGGAAAAGGTACTGTTATTACTCGCGACGCTGATAGACCTATCATTTATGATGGTGCTGTTGCTATCGACGGGACTCAAATTGTTGATATTGGTAAATATGATGAATTATGCAAAGCTTATGCAAACGCAGAAATTATTGATGCTCATGGTGGCTTGATTATGCCAGGTTTCATTAATGCACATCATCATATTTACTCCGCTCTTGCACGAGGCTTATCGTTGCCAGGTCCAGCACCGACAAACTTCGGTGAAATCTTGGAAGGACTTTGGTTCTACTTAGATAATAAATTGATGGCTCCAGATGTAAAAGCAAGTGCATTACTTACGTATTTAGGATGTATCGAAAATGGTGTAACTACTATTTTTGACCACCATGCAAGTTATGGTGAAGTTCCTAACAGCTTATCCATCATTGCAGATGTAGCTAAACAATTCGGCGTTCGCTCATGTTTATGCTATGAAGTATCCGATCGCAATGGCGTAGACCAAATGAAAGTCGCTGTTGCAGAAAACGTACGCTTTGGTAAAGAAGCAAAACAAGATCCATCTAGACTTGCTGCTATGATGGGCTTACATGCATCTTTCACACTAAGCTCTGATACATTAGACTATGTGAAAGCTCACAATGAAGATAAATTAGGTTATCATGTTCATGTTGCAGAAGGGCCAGAAGATGTGGCAGATAGTAAAGAAAAATATGGCATGACACCTGTTAGACGACTTGTTGAAGCTGGCATTTTATGTCCTAAGAGCATCGCTGGTCACTGCGTACACGTAACTGACGAAGATGTAGCATTGTTGAAGGAATCTCAAGCTAAGGTTGTACATAACCCAGAAAGTAACATGGGTAATGCAGTAGGCACAACAGATATCTTGAAACTATTAGATGCAGGCATTACTGTTGGTCTTGGTACAGATGGTTATACAAATGATATGCTCGAATCTTATAAAGTAGCGAACTGTCTCGTGAAACATGAGCAACATAAACCATATGTAGGCTGGGGAGAAGTACCTCATATGCTATTTGAAAATAACCGTAAAATGGCTAATGAATTCTTCGATACTACGGTAGGCATCCTCAAAAAAGGTGCCGCAGCTGACGTAATTGTTCTTGATTACGCAGCACCAACACCACTTGATGAAAACAACATCAATGGTCACTTGTTATTCGGTGCTAATGGTATGTATGTGGTAACAACTATTAGTGATGGTGTACCACGTATGATTGATCGTAAATTACAAGGCATCGATAAAGCTGAAGTAATGGACGAAGTTTTAGCAACATCTAAAGGTTTATGGAAACGACTAAACCCATAACGCAAGCGCTTTAAAGGAGTGTGACATTATGAGTGACATTATGTATCCGGTAAGTTTCGGAAATTTGATGAACCACATTATGACTGAGTATAAGATGTATAATCGTATTTACAATGTAAATAAAATTCATCGTACCAATCATGATCAACGCTTATCTATCTTCGGTAAATCCATTGAAAATCCTGTAGGTCCAGCAGCTGGCCCTAATACACAGTTGGCACAAAACATTGTGGCATCTTATGTAGCTGGTGCTCGTTGCATTGAATTAAAAACCGTACAAATCATGTACGGTGAAGAACTAGGTATTCCTAGACCTTGTATCTACTCTGTAGATGAAGCATATAATGTAGAATGGTCTTCTGAATATAGCTGTGATGAAGCTGCTGATGAATATATCAAAGCTTGGTTCGCATTAAAATTAATCTCTAAAGAATTAGGATTAGGCGATCCAGATGGATTCTTATTCATCATGAGTGTTGGCTACAACTTAGCTGGTATCAAGAGTCCTATGGTTGATAAATTCATCAACACAATGCGCAGTGCATCTCAATCTCCAATGTGGGATACTTGTAAACAATGGTGCCTTGACCATGTAGATGAATTTGAACATATCGATGCTGATTTCATCAATTCCATTGGTGATGAACTTTGTCAAGCAATCACATTGTCCACAATGCACGGTTGCCCAGCAGAAGAAATCGAATCCATTTGTTCGTACCTTATCAGTGAAAAAGGTCTTCACCTATACTTAAAATGCAACCCTACATTGTTAGGTCCAAAACGCATTAGAGAATTATTGGATAACGCTGGCTTTGAATACATTGACTTTGAAGATCATCAGTTTGAAGTTGACCTTCAATTCGATAAAGCTGTTCCAATGTTAGAACGTCTTATCGCTCTTGGTGAAAAACACAACAAGATCTTCGGCGTTAAATTAACAAATACATTCCCTGTACAAATTCACAACAATGAATTGCCAGGCGAGCAAATGTACATGTCTGGTAAATCCTTGTTACCTGTAACAATTGGTGTAGCTGAGCTTTTAAGTGCTCAATTCGGTGAACGTTTACCAATGTCTTATAGCGGCGGTGCTGTAAAACAAAACATTAAAGCTATCTTTGATTGTGGTATCTGGCCTGTAACAGTATGTACAATTCTTCTACAAGGTGAAGGTTACAATACTTTCAAAGGTTTAGCAGACGAAGTAGAATCTACTGATTACAATGTTGCTTTAAAAGTTCATAAAGAACTTATCGCTGAACTTGCTAAAGATATCGCTGAGAACAAAATTTTCAAGAAGAGCGATGCTATGAAGAAAAAACGTGAAGCAATGCCATCCTTCCCTGGTACACGTAGCTCTGACTACCACTGCCGCGTAGTTTGTGGTGCGTGTGTTCGCGTTTGTCCTAATAGATGTAATGAAGTCGTTACTGTAAATGATGCTAAATTGATCGTCCATGTTGATCAAAGCTGTAATGAGTGTGGTAACTGTGCATGTCATTGCGTAGAACCTTGTCAACCATACAAGGATCGCATTACATTCTTCCACAATGCTGAAGCTTTAGCAGATAGTACAAATGATGGTTTCTACATCACAGGCACTAGCTGTGGTTATCGCTTCAAAGGTGAAGAAGCCGTATGTGACATTGATGCATTACCTGAAGAATTGAAAGGAGTTGTACATGCCTTCTGTAAAGAGCATGTGTACTATGTATCATGATTATCATACAACAAGGGGAATTGGTCTTGGCTGATCGAATCCTTATCGGAGATTTATTAATTGATGGCGACAAAATTGTCGCCATCGATGAACACGTTCCTGTTCCAGAAGGGGCTAAAGTAATTGATGCAAAAGGTTGCTACATATTCCCAGGATTTATAGATCCTCATACGCACTTTCAAATGACCAATGCTTTAGCATCGACTGCGGATGATTTTGATAGTGGTACGAAGGCTGCTATCCTTGGTGGGACTACTTCAATTATCAATTTTGCTTCTCCTGAGGATGGCTCCCTTTGTAAAGGCTTAGAGGTTCATAAGGAGCGTGCCGCAAGGCATTGCTCCTGTGACTATAAATTCCATATGGAACTTGTAGAAATGAATGATACGGTGGCTAGCGAAATTCCTAAAGTAGTTGAAGCTGGAGTATCATCCTTTAAGGTATATTTAGCTTATGGTTTCCGTTTAACGGACCGTGAAATTTATGACGCTATTGAAGCTATAAAACCAACAGGCGCACTTGTAGGGGCTCACTGTGAAAATGGGGACCTCATCGATGCACTTGTAGCTGATAAGCGTAAGCGCGGTGACTTAGATATAAGTAATCATCCACTTACTAGACCAGCTATGATTGAATCGGAATCAATTAAACGATTTAGTACAATCGGCGCTTCTCTAGATTATCCAGTACATGTTGTGCATGTAAGCTCCAAGGAAGGGGTAGAAGAAATCCTTCGAGAACGTGCACTAGGGCATGCAGTGACTTGTGAAACATGTCCACAGTATTTGGTACTTGATGAATCACGATATAGTTTACCTGATTATGAAGGGGCTAAATACGTGATGAGTCCACCTCTTAGAACTGAAGGAGATCAAATGATATTGAAGGATGCTTTAGTAAATGGTACTTTCCAAACTATTGGCTCCGACCATTGTAGCTTCAATTTTGAAGGTCAAAAATTAAAAAGTCGTCATGACTTTACCCGTATTCCTGGTGGCATCCCAGGTGCTGAGGAACGGGGCATCGTCGCTTATGATGTATTGGTGAACCAATGCAATATGAGTGCCGTAGATTTTATGAAATTAGTTAGTGAAAACCCAGCAAAACTATATGGCATGTATCCTAAGAAGGGCATATTAGCTGTAGGTAGTGATGGGGATATTACAATCGTAGATAAGAACGTAAAACACGTTCTTTCAATAGAGTCCGCCCATACAAAGGCTGACTACATACCTTATGAGGGGCTATCCGTAACCGGCAAGGTTCGTGACGTAATCCTCAGAGGTCACCATGTGGTACAAGATGGATCTTTAACAGAATCATATCTTGGTGAATGTATTCCTTAATGAAAGGAGGGCTATATATGTACCGCTTTCAAGTGAATGGCACCTATCATGAGGTTCAAGAGGATCAGCGTTTAATTGATTTCTTGCGAGCTGATTTGAAATTGACGGGCACTAAAGAAGGTTGTAGTGCTGGTGCTTGTGGTACGTGTACAGTAATTATAGACGGAAAAAAGGCTAAGGCTTGTGTGAGTAAATTATCCCAATTAGATGGCAAATCAATTATAACGATTGAGGGCTTAACTGATAGGGAGAAAGCGGTATACACCTATGCTTTTGGTGAATGCGGAGCGGTGCAATGTGGTTTCTGTATACCAGGTATGATTATTAGTGCAAAAGCGTTGATTGATGAAAATAATGACCCTACAGCTGATGACGTTAAAAAGGCTATTTTAGGTAATATTTGTCGTTGCACAGGCTATGTAAAGATTGAAGAAGGCATTATGTTAGCGGCAAAAATAATCCGTGAGAATTTACCAGTTCCAGAAAAGGATAAGAATGCTGATGTAGGTGCTCGTTTCCATCGTGTCGATGTAGAGGAAAAAGCACTAGGTACAGGTCTATATGCTGACGATATTCATATGGACGGCATGATTTATGCTAAAGCTTTGCGTTCTAAATATCCACGTGCTAGAGTCGATCGCGTTGACGTTTCCAAAGCGCTTGAACATCCTGCTTGTGTAACAGCTTTGACTGCTGCTGATGTACCATTCAATAAGACTGGTCACTTAGTACCAGATTGGGATGTATTCATCGCAGAAGGCGATGTTACTCGTTATGTTGGTGATGCTATTGCACTCGTAGCAACAACTGAAAAAAAATACTTAGACGAAGTTCTTGCACTCGTAGAGGTTGATTATACAGAGTTAGAACCTGTAGTTGATGCACTAGAGGCATTAAAACCAGATGCACCTAAATTACATCCCAATGGAAATGTATTGTCTCACCAAACATTATCCCGTGGTGATGTAGATAAAGCGATTGCAGAGGCTGCATTTGTAGTAACAAACCACTACTCTACACCGCAAACAGACCATGCATTTATGGAACCAGAATGTGCTGTAGCATATCGTGAAGGTGATATACTTCATCTTCATTCTGGCAGCCAAAACGTTTATGATGATCGCCATGAAGTAGCTCGTATGCTTGGCATTCCAGATGAATCTGTAAAAGTTCATGGTATGCTCGTAGGTGGCGGCTTTGGTGGTAAAGAAGACATGAGTGTACAACATCATGCTTCTCTTGTGGCTTGGCTTACAGGAAAACCAACTAAGGTTCTTTTCTCCCGTCAAGAAAGTATTAATATTCATACTAAACGCCATGCGATGGAAATGGATGTTACTACGGCTTGTGATGCAGAAGGTAACTTGGTGGCAAGTAAGGTAAAGATTGTATCTAACTGTGGTGCTTATGCATCCTTAGGTGGTCCAGTACTACAGCGTGCTGGTACGCATTCTTCTGGGCCTTACCACTTCGATAACTTTGCCTTTGACGGCGTTTGTGTTTATACAAATACGGTTCCTGGTGGTGCATATCGTGGATTCGGTGTAACACAAACTATCTTTGCTCAAGAACAAAACATTGATGAATTAGCCGCGTTGGTAGGCATGGATCCTTGGGAATTCCGTTATAAAAACGTTGTACGCCCAGGAGACTCCTTACCAAATGGGCAAATTTGTTCCGAAGAAACTGCCTTGGCAGAATGTTTGGAAGCGGTAAAAGATGCATACTATGCATCTGATCGCACAGGTCTTGCAGTATGCTTGAAAAACAGTGGTATTGGGGTAGGCTTACCTGATACGGGGCGCGTTATTTTAGAAGTACGTGATGGTAAAGTTCATATTCGTACTGGTGCAGCTTGTATAGGTCAAGGTATGGCTACTATGGCGACACAAGTACTTTGTGAAACAACGGGCTTAACGGCGGATAAAGTATTTGTAGAGCGTCCTGATACGGTACGTACACCAGACTCTGGTACAACTACTGCTTCTCGTCAAACACTATTTACTGGTGAAGCAACGCGTAAAGCAAGTCTTCGTTTAAAAGAAATGTTAGAAACCAAAACATTAGAAGAACTGAATGGCATAGAAATTTATGAAGAGTTCCTTGGTGAAACAGATCCATTCAACTCTGATAAACCACATCCAAAAAATCACGTTGCCTATGGCTATGGTGCTTGTGTAGCGACAATCGGAGAAGATAATAAAATCGCTAATTTACATGTAGCATATGATGTAGGACGCGTAGTTAACCCACAATCCTGTTCTGGTCAAGCCGAAGGAGGCGCGATTATGGGGATGGGCTTTGCTGTAACAGAAGACTTCCCTTATAAAGATGGCTATGTAACAGCTAAATATGGTACTTTAGGTCTTCTTAGATCAACACAATGTCCACCAATTCATGTAAGTTTGATTGAAAAGGGGACACCAGATCAATATGCATACGGCGCTAAAGGTATTGGTGAAATTTCTAGTATTCCAATTGCACCAGCTATTGCAAATGCATATCGTCGTATCGACGGAGAACCACGTAGGTCCTTGCCGATTCAACATACAGGTTATAAAAAATAGAATATTTGCTTAATGGGTAGGGGCTTAGGCCCCTAGCCATCAAGGTTCCCACGTGAAGTCGATGAGATTTCTAAACTCTATCATGTACGATAGTATGACTATATTATTTAACTAGTAACTAAAACGTAAGATATGAGGTGATTCTTATGAGTAAAGGTGTATCTGGTGTCGACCATGTAGATGGTATGCTGCCAATGACGCAATTGTTTGCGTATGGTTTGCAGCACGTATTAGCTATGTATGCTGGTGCGGTTGCAGTACCAATCATCATTGCACAAGCGATGAACTTACCTATTGAAGACTTAATTCGTTTGATTACAGCCGATTTGTTTACATGTGGTATTGCTACATTGATTCAAACTTTGGGGTTCGGCCCTATCGGTGGTCGTATTCCTCTTATTCAAGGTGTAACATTTGCATCTGTAGGGCCAATGATTATGATTGGTCAGCAGCATGATATTACTACCATTTACGGTGCGATTATCATAGCCGGTCTCTTTACATTCCTTGTGGCTCCATTTTTTAGTCGCTTGATTCGTCTATTCCCGCCTGTAGTAACAGGTACTATCATTACTATTATCGGTATCAACTTGATGCCAGTAGCAGTTAAATGGATGGGCGGTGGCGCAGGTAATCCGAACTTTGGTGATCCGCTTTATATTGCTCTTGGTGTAGCTACATTTATTCTTGTTGTTGTAACCTATCGATTTGGTAAAGGATTCCTTGGTAATCTAGCAATTTTAGTAGGCCTTATTCTCGGTACAGCTCTAGCTATGATTTGTGGTATTACTGATTTCTCCGAAGTAGGTCGCTCTCAATGGGTATCCGTTGTAACACCGTTCTACTTTGGTCTTCCAACATTTGATTTTGCTTCTGTCATTTCTATGATCATTGTAATGCTCGTAGTTATGGTTGAAACAACTGGTGACAGTATCGCTGTAGGTGAAATCGTTGATAAACCTATCGGCCAAAAAGAGTTGGCTGCAGTACTTCGTGCTGACGGCTTATCTACTGTTATCGGTGGTATTCTTAACAGCTTCCCTTACACAGCATTCGCTCAAAACGTAGGCCTTATCGCGGTAACACGCGTAAAGAGTCGCTTCGTTGTAGCAGCATCTGGTGTTATTCTTATTTTATTAGGTCTTTTCCCTAAATTAGCAGCTATCGTAGCTTGTATTCCAAACGCCGTATTAGGCGGTGCAGGGATTGCCATGTTCGGTATGATCATTGCCAGTGGCATTCGTTCCCTTGGTAAGGTTAGCTTCGATGGTAACTATAACTTGATGCTTGTGGCGATTAGTATTGGGGTATCCATGATTCCTCTTGCTGCTCCTGACTTTTACGCACACTTCCCAGCGTGGGCTCAAATTCTTTTGAAATCTGGTATCACAGCTGGTAGTATAGTAGCTGTTATTTTAAATGTAATGTTTAATGGTTTTGGTTATAAAACTGTTAATGAACCTAATCGTGCGACTCGTAAATATCGTCACTTCACACGGTTCAAAGGTTATCCTAAACATTTTTACCAATAAGATATAGTTAGATGAGTTTACTCTCATACGATTACATGTATTGTCTCTTAGTAGAAACCTTGTTTGTATAGGTAAAATATCTATATACATGTTTTCGCTCTTTTAAAAGGCATCACTCTAGTTTAGAGTGATGCCTTTTTTGTGTGGAATCGTGTACCACTTTGGTATATAATTAAATAATATTATTGCAAAGGAGACGCATTATGAAAGACGAGCGATTTATAGTTACATATAGAATAGAAGCAAGTACATATGAAGAAGCAAAATCAATTGCTTGGGCGGTTCAAGTAGAGCAAACCATAGAATTTCCCTATGAGTTTGTAACCGATCCATACATTCAAGGAACTATTACTGGTCGACTAGAATCTCTTGAACCTATGCCAAAAGATTCTACATATGCCAATGTAGGTGTGATGCCAAATGCTGTAATTGATGCTTCTCGTTACTATTTGGCTCGTATTTCATATCACGTAGATACTACAGCTTTAGAAGCAACACAATTTTTAAATGTTGTTTTTGGCAATTCTTCGTTACAGCCTCATATTTGGGTGGTTGATATTGAACTATGTCCTACCTTATATGATGTATTTAAGGGCCCTCGATTTGGCTTACAGGAAATTCGTAGATTAGTGGAAACTCCAATGCGGCCAATGATTCAAGCCGTTGTAAAGCCGATGGGGACGCCAAATGAAGAACTTGCTCGAATGTGTGGCGCCTATACACGCGGTGGGGCTGATGTCATCAAAGATGACCATGGCATTTCTAATCAATCGTTCTCTCAATTCAAGAATCGTATAAAACGATGTGCTGCTATGGTACAAGAAATGAACGCTACACATGGTACACATACTTTGTATGCAGCAAATGTATCTGGTGATGGTACAGAGGTATTAGAACGCGCTTATTTTGCTAAAGAGGCTGGTGCTACAGCCCTTATGGTGGCCTCAGGCCTCGTTGGTTTTGGTTGGCTACATAAATTAGCTACTGATGAGAAATTACGATTGCCTATTATTCATCATCCAGCTTACTCTGGTGGATTTGTAAGCCCTGGTGTATCTGGTGTAGCCGATTATTTACAACTAGGTTTATTGCCTCGTATCTTTGGGGCTGACATGCCTATCTTTGTATCCTACGGCGGACGATTTACCTTCACAAAGAATCAATGTAAAAGAATTTCTTCTTATATTAAAAATCCTATAGACATGGTGAAAGCAGCATGTCCTTCACCAGGAGGTGGTGTAACTGATGCACGACTCAACGAGCTTGTCGATTTATATGGGAACGATACTATGTTTCTCGTAGGGGGAGATATGTTCCGCAGAGGGCCGGATATTGAATCTAATATGGCGTACTTTGTGGAACGACTAAGTGAATTATCTGAAAATAGAGAATAAGGAGTTCTATTTGTTGACGGATATTTACTTTCACAGTAAATAATAATTATGAACAAATTTAATGATTAAATATATGGAGTGTTTTGATGAGTGAATCCTCACCGTTGGAGGTCCATGTCATTGCTAGTGGTAGCAAGGGCAATTGCACAGTAATAAAAAAAGGGAACTCCGTCATATTGCACGATGTAGGCATCAGTTGTCGGCGCATTGTCAATGGGTTAAAAGAATTACATATTGATATGGCACAGGTAGAGGGGATATTTGTCAGTCATGAACATAGTGATCACATTGCGGGACTACAACAATTACTAAAACGATTTGATATTCCTGTGTATACGAAGCAAGGCACCTGGCGTGAAATCCAAGATAAGTTAATCGTACCAAAGAATCGATTAATCGAGCTTACAAAGGGCAGTTTAACGTTGGGGAGTCTAATTGTGGAACCTTTTTCGGTAAGTCATGATGCGGCTGATCCAATTGGTATAAATGTGTTTGCTGGGAACAATAAGGCAACTGTTGTTACTGATACAGGCGTGATTTCAGATAATATTTTACGTAGAATTGATGATACGACTCTGTTAGTGCTAGAGGCGAATTATGATCCTCATATGTTGCGATTCGGACCATATCAGTCGTTTTTGAAACAAAGGGTGGCTAGTGATGAAGGTCATTTGAGTAATGAAATGGCTGCGCAAGCACTACTCATGATGAAACGTCCTGATTTTATGCAAGTTATATTGGCCCATCGTTCTGAAAATAATAATAACGCTGTCCTCGTTACCCAAACCATTGGCAAAATGCTTGTTGATGGTGGTGTTCGTATTGGACCTGAAATGAAGTTACAACATGGTCAGCCTAATGAAATTGTGTCCATCCAATCTGTGGAGAGGTAAAAATGAGATTTTATGTAGTCTGTATCGGCAAATTGAAGGAAGCTTATTTACGTGAGGGCGTAGCAGAGTTTGTGAAACGTATGCGCCCCTATGGTGGTATTACAATTACAGAGTTGAATGAAAGTAAAATTGGAGATAAGCCGAGTGATGCGGATTGCAAACAAGTTGTTGCAGAAGAAGGAGACCGTTTATTAAAAGCGGTCCCTAAAAATGCGTATACCGTATTACTTGACGTGTATGGCAAACCAATGTCCTCTGAAGAACTCGCTAAGACGGTATCTAAGCTTGAGGTGGATGGTGTTAGCGATATGGCTTTCATTATTGGTGGTGCCTTTGGGGTGAGTGATACATTACGTCAGGCTGTAAATTATAAATTATCTTTTAGCCCTATGACTTTTACTCATCAAATGGTTCGATTGCTACTTGTAGAACAAATTTATCGAGCATCAAAAATCAATCGTAATGAACCTTATCATTGGTAGAAGACGTAGACTTAAAAATTATTTGTATAATACTTTCAGAAAAAAGGAGTTTTATTATACTGTGGCGAATAGTATAATAAAGCAAGATGTATTTGTAAGGAGGAATTCACTATGAAAATCCAAGAAGTAATGAATAAATACCCTGTTACTGTTGGCAAAGATGCGCCGATTTCTGATGTAGCTGATTTATTGGTTAAATATAATTTAACAGCTGTGTCCGTAGTGGATGATGATAATAAGTTGTTAGGTATTATCTCTGAAGGTGATTTACTTTATAAAAAAGTACGGCCTCATGTGCCTCACTATGTTAATGTATTAGGCGCTAGCATCTATTACAATGGCATCGGTGAATACAATGCTCAATTTAAAAAATTATTGGCATCTCACGTTCATGAGTTGATGACTGATGAAGTAATTACAACCACACCGGATAAAGATGTAGAAGAAATTGTATCTGTTATGCTTGATCAACATTTGAAAAATGTGCCAGTTGTAGATAAAGAGTACCGTTTGATTGGAATTTTGTCTCGTCGGGACATTATCAAATTGATTGCTAAAGATAACTAATTAGCATAATTATGTAAAATATGTAAAGACCACCCGTTTTGGGGTGGTCTTTTAGTGTATATTGAGAAGAATTGCATTGGCCTTGCATTTATGTTATTATTAGGAGTGCATAATATACTACAGAAATTTGGGCATATTGCCCTTCGAGGAGGACATATTTTAAATGAAAGCAACTGTAAATCCTGTTGATCAACACGTAGTAACGTTAACTATTGAAGTACCTGCAGCAGAAGTAGATAAGGGCATTAAACAAGCTGTAAAACGCATTGCAGGTCAAGTGAACATCCCTGGCTTCCGCAAAGGACATGCGCCTCGCCGTATTTTGGAAATGAACTTCGGTAAAGAAGCTATCTTGGAAGAAGCGTTTGAAGTATTGGCTAGCCAAAACTATAGTGCTGCACTTCGTGAAAATGATATCGTGCCTGTATCTGAACCTGAAATCGAACGCGAACAATTCGAAGAAGGCAAAGATTTGATTTTCAAAGCTACTGTAACTAAACGCCCTGAAGTTAAACTTGGCGATTACAAAGGCTTAGAAGCAGATAAACAAGATGCTACAGTATCTGATGAACAAATCGAAGAACAGTTGAACAAGATTCGTGAACAACAAGCAAAAATGGTTGTTGCTGAAGAAGGCGCTACAATTCAAAAAGACGACTTTGCAGTAATCGACTTTGCTGGTTCCGTTGCTAGTAAACCATTTGATGGTGGTGAAGGTAAATCCTACCCATTACAAATCGGTTCTGGTAGCTTCATTCCTGGCTTCGAAGATCAATTGATTGGCGCTAAAGCTGGTGATGATGTAACTGTAAAAGTAACATTCCCTGAAGACTACTTTGTAGCAGAACTTGCTGGGAAAGAAGCAGAATTCAAAACTCATATCCATGATATTAAACGTAAAGAATTGCCTGAGTTGAATGACGAATTCGCCAAAGAAGCAAGCTCTTACGAAACTATTGAAGAATTGAAAAAAGATCTTCGCACTAAAATGGAAGAAGAGGCTTCCCGTCGTGCAATCGATACTTACAATGCGGACTTAATTCAAACAGCTGTTAAAAATGCAACTGTAGAAATCCCAGAAGTAATGATTGAAGATCGCGTAGAACAAATGATTCAAGAGTTGGCTATGAATATGGAAGGCCGTGGCTTGAAACTTGATGACTACTTGAAATTCTCCAACAAAACTATCGAAGATTTACGCTCTGAATATAAAGATTCCGCAGCTGAAAACGTACGTGCTGATTTAGTATTGGACGCTATCGCAACTGCTGAAGGTATCGAAGTAACTCCAGATGATATGAACCGTGAAATCTTCATTATGGCTCAAAACTTTGGAGCAGATCCTAAAGAAGTTTGGGATATTATTGCAAAAGAAGGTCGTGTAGCTATGTTGGCAGGCTCTGTAGCTCGCAAAAAAGCAGCTCGATTCATTATTGATAATGCAAAAGGCGCTGAAGCGGCAGAATAATAGTTTGCTCAACTAGGTACATGAAAAGGTGATTATATGTATGTACCAATTGTAGTTGAACAAGGTGAACGCGGAGAGCGTTCCTATGATATTTACTCTCGCTTGTTAAAGGATCGCATTATTTTCCTTGGTGGGCCCATCGATGATAATGTGGCAAATGCGGTTATTGCGCAAATGTTATTCTTGGAAGCAGAGGATCCTGATAAGGATATCCACTTGTATATCAATAGCCCTGGCGGTGTTGTAACCGCAGGTATGGCTATTTATGATACAATGCAATATATCAAACCAGATGTGTCTACTATTTGTGTAGGCTCTGCGGCGAGCATGGGTGCTGTACTTTTAACAGCTGGCACTAAAGGTAAACGCTATGCGTTGCCTCATGCACGCATTATGATTCACCAACCATTAGGTGGTGTGCAAGGACAAGCATCTGAAATTGAAATCCATGCCCGTGAGATTCTTCGCATGCGTGAAGAGTTAAATGGTATCTTAGCTTCTCGCAGTGGACAAGATATTGAAGTAGTAGCTCGCGATACAGATCGCGATAACTTCATGAGTGCTCAGGATGCTGTTGAATACGGCTTAATCGATGAGGTACTCACAAGAGAACCTGTAGAAAGCAAGTAATGGAGGCGCCCCTTGGCAAAAGATAAAGACACTATGCGCTGCAGTTTTTGTGGACGCACAAGCGAAGAAGTCCGCAAGTTAGTGGCAGGTCCTAACGTGTATATTTGTGATGAATGCGTTGAAGTTTGTGAACGTATCATTGCAGATGAGTTGGGTGCGGTTGAGACGGATGACTTTAATTTAAAAGAATTGCCAACGCCTAGAGATATTAAAGCTCATCTTGACGAATATGTTATTGGTCAAGATGATGCTAAAATCTCTTTAGCTGTGGCCGTATATAATCACTACAAACGCTTACAAACAGATAATGTAGTAGATGATGTAGAATTACAAAAGGCTAATGTATTGTTCATTGGTCCTACTGGTAGTGGTAAAACACTATTGGCTCAAACCTTAGCGAAAATGCTAGAAGTACCATTTGCTATTGCAGATGCTACAAGCTTAACTGAGGCTGGGTATGTGGGAGAAGATGTAGAAAACATCTTACTCAAAATTATTCAGGCTGCAGATTATGATATAGCTCGGGCTGAACGCGGTATTATCTATATCGATGAAATTGATAAAATTGCTCGTAAGTCTGAAAACCCTTCCATTACACGTGATGTGTCTGGTGAAGGTGTACAACAAGCATTGCTTAAAATCTTAGAAGGTACCGTTGCTTCTGTTCCTCCTCAAGGTGGTAGAAAACATCCTAATCAAGAAATGCTTCAAATCGACACTACAAATATTCTCTTTATTTGTGGTGGTGCATTTGATGGTATGGACAAAGTTATTACTAAACGTACCGCTAAGAAAACACTTGGTTTTGGTGCAGATGTACAACGTAAAGAAGAACGTAATGTATCGGCTATCTCAAAAGATGTTGTACCTGAAGATTTATTAAAATTTGGTTTGATCCCTGAATTTATTGGTCGTTTACCTGTAATGGTGACATTAGATCAGTTAGACAGAGATGCGTTAATTCAAATTTTGACAAAGCCTAAAAATGCATTAACAAAACAATATGAAAAAATTCTATCCCTTGATGGTGTAGAATTAACTTTCACTGAAGATGCATTAGAAGAAATCGCTGATGAAGCTTTACAGCGAAAAACAGGTGCTCGTGGTTTGCGTGCTATCATTGAAAAGGTGATGAAACGCGTTATGTTCGAAGTTCCTTCCATGCCGGAAGTAACTAAGTGCATTGTGAATCGTGAATCCGTATTAAGCACAGGTGAACCTATACTCAAAAATGAGGCAGACCAAGACATCCAGTTGAAATCGTAATTCGAAGAAACTCATTTCTGTGTAGGAATGAGTTTCTTTTCATAATATATATACCTGGAGGAAGTATGAATTTACTCGAAGTTGGGATCCCTACCGTACCTCTCAGAGGCATGGTAGTATACCCGAATATCGTGATTCACCTCGATATCGGTCGAGACAAATCCATTAAGGCGGTGGAAGCCGCAATGAATGAGGACCGCATTTTAGCCGTCGTAACTCAAAAAGATGATGCTGTAGATGCACCAACAGTTCATGATTTAGCCCAAATGGGTACATTAGTAAAAATTAAACAAATGTTGCGCTTACCAGGTGGTATAGTACGTGTTCTTGTAGAGGGTATCACTCGTATTCGTCTTATGAATATTACTAGCATGGACCCTTATTATATAGGAGACTATGAACGAGTAGCGTCTGAATTTGAAGACGATGTAGAGCTTGAAGCTTATCGTCGTTTGGTTCAAGCTAAATTTGGCGAATGGGCAGAAGAAGCTAAATCAGTTACTGATGAAGGTGTAACGCGCGTTATGGAATTACGCAATCCTTGTGAATTAGCTGACCAAGTTGCATTTCTATTGCCTATTAATAATTTGAAACGTCAAGAGTTACTTGAAGAATTATCTGTGGCTCGTCGTCTTAACATGATTGTAGGCATTTTAAATATGGAATTACAAATCTCTGATTTGGAAAATTCCATCAATAATCAAGTGCGTCAATCTATGGAAAAAGCGCAGAAGGAATATTTCTTGCGCGAAAAAATCCGCGTTATCCACGATGAGTTGGGTGATAAAGGAGATCCTGAGGAGGAGGCAGAAGAACTACGAGTTAAATTAAAAGCACTTAACCTAAGTGAAGACGTACATACGCGTATTGATAAAGAAATTTCTCGTTACAGCCGCATGCCTCAATTGATGCCGGAAGCAACAATTTTGCGCAATTACCTAGATTGGGTATTGGCATTACCGTGGAACGAATTAACGGAAGACCGTTTGGATATTAAGGGCGCTCATGCTATGCTCGAGGCCGATCATTATGGCCTTGAAAAGGTTAAGAAACGCATTTTAGAATTTTTAGCGGTTCGTAAATTAACTGGTAAAAATAGTGGCTCTATTCTTTGTTTAGTAGGCCCACCAGGCGTTGGTAAAACCTCTTTGGCTACCTCTATTGCTAAAGCAATGAATCGTAAGTTTATCCGTGCATCCTTAGGTGGTGTTCGTGATGAAGCTGAAATTCGTGGACATCGACGTACTTATATTGGTGCTTTACCTGGTCGTATGATTCAGGGGTTAAAAAATGTAGGTACTAAGAATCCTGTATTTTTATTGGATGAAATTGATAAATTAGCATCTGATTATAAAGGCGATCCATCTTCAGCGTTATTAGAGGTATTGGATCCAGAACAAAATAGTACATTTAGTGATCACTTTATCGAAGTACCGTTCGACTTCTCTGAAGTTTTCTGGATTACTACGGCTAATATAGCATCTAATATTCCCGGTCCATTGTTAGATCGTATGGAAATTATTGAGTTGTCTAGCTATATGGAAGAAGAAAAACTAGAAATTGCTAAGCGTTACTTAACACCTAAGCAAATTAAGAAAAATGGCCTTGAAGATTACAAGGTTAAATTATCTGATGCTGTGTTAAAAAAGGTAATTTCCGAATATACTCGCGAAGCTGGTGTTCGTACTTTAGAGAAAACAATTGCTAAGATTTGCCGTAAGATTGCTTTCAAAGTAGTTGAAGAAGGCGGAGATGCGCCAAAAGTCACTACTAAAAATCTTCACGAATTCTTAGGCGCACCGATCTTTGTTGACCAAGAGCGAGAAAAGAAAGCACAAGTTGGCTATGTAAATGGATTAGCTTGGACATCTGTTGGTGGTGTAGTATTACCATGTGAAGCTACAACTATGAATGGTACCGGTAAATTGGCTTTAACTGGTAGTCTCGGCAAGGTTATGCAAGAATCTGGTCAAGCGGCTATGAGTTATATTCGCCATAATGCAAAAGCCTTAAAAATTGAAGAAGACTTTTATAAAAAACTTGATATTCACGTTCACTTGCCAGAAGGGGCAACACCTAAAGATGGTCCTTCTGCAGGTATTACAATGACATTAGCTATGGTGTCTATTTTGACTAACCGCAAGGTTCGTTCTGATATTGCCATGACTGGTGAAATCACATTACGTGGCCGCGTATTACCAATAGGCGGCTTAAAAGAAAAATTATTAGCAGCCTTGTCTCATGGCGTTAAAGAGGTGTTGATTCCAAAAGGTAATGAAAAGGATATTGCAGAATTACCTGACATTGTGAAAGAAGGCCTCATTATTACGCCAGTTAAGACAATGGATGAAGTATTAGCAAAGGCACTTGTGTAATGCAAAAGAAGAAAAAATCCACTAAACAAATGGGCCCAAAACCACAATATACACGAAAAGAACCGAAGGGGCCTCGTATTATAGCTGCAAAATATAATACTTCCTGTGTGAAGGCAGATCAATATCCTGAAGGGGATACAGTAGAAATCGCTTTCCTTGGACGTTCTAATGTGGGCAAGTCTTCGTTGATTAATTCTTTATGTAACTATCGTGGGTTAGCCCTCGTTAGTGGTCAGCCAGGTAAGACTAAGACGATAAACTACTTTGATATTGAATCAAAAGAGGATATTTCTGAAACCGAGGAACGCAGATATAATTGGTTCCTTGTTGACCTTCCTGGCTATGGTTTTGCAAAGACAAATAAAGGAAACCGCAATTTGTGGTCTTCCTTTATTGCCGATTATATTTTACATTCTGAACGATTGATGTTGTTATGCCTACTTATCGATGGTCGCCATCCTGAAATGGCCATTGATAAGGTGGCATTTGATTGGCTTGTCGAAGCTGGTGTGCCATTACAAATTGTAGTGACTAAAGCCGATAAATTGACGGCTAAAGAAAAGTCTGCAAACTTGGCTATTATTAAAGAGCTATATCCAACGGCTACACCGCCGATTCTGTATAGCTCTTTAAAGCATACTGGACGTGAGCTTTTACAACAACGAATCAATAAAATTTTGGTAGGAGATGAAGCATGAGTCAAACCAACGAATTAGAGATTATGGAACGCATTGCTTTAGATTTAGAGCGTGTCGAAGAGTCTCTTGCATCATCTTTTAATACCGGTGTAGAGGACTTCAATGCACTGATTCGACCGTTATCAGCAGCAGGTGGTAAGCGTTTGCGCGCTCAATTGTGCCTATTGATTGCCAATGCAGGGACATCTATAGAGCGTCAACGTGTCAAAATTGCTGAGGCTGTTGAAATGCTTCACTTAGCAACACTTATCCATGACGATGTATTAGATCAAGCTGAAATTCGCCGAGGTGAAGATACAATTCACATGCATAAAGGCAATAAGGTAGCTATCCTTAGTGGTGATTATTTATTTGCTAAAGCATTTAAAATCGTATCTGAAATGACGAATATGAAGTATCTTCAAGTCTTCTCTCATATTATTACATGCCTTGTAGAAGGTGAGTTCATGCAAATGGAAGATGTATATCGCATTGATCAAGGTATAGAGCGTTATATGACAAAAACGCAAAAGAAAACAGCAGACTTCATGGAAGGCTGTATGGAGCTTGGTGGTCTCTTAGGAGATTGGCAAGAATCTGAAATCATAGAATTGAAAAAATATGGTCATGCATTAGGTATGGCATTTCAAATTACAGATGATATTATGGATTATCGTGAAACAACGGAAACGACAGGAAAGCCTGTAGGGAACGATCTTCGAGAAGGACTATTGACGTATCCGTTATTAAGTATCGTTAACGATGGTAATAAAGATAAATTGCTTGAAGATATTAAAGGCTTAAACAATGGTGGTAATGAGCAAGACATTATCGATTATGTTGTTGCTCAAGGTGGTATCGATAATACATTAGTTGTAGCTGATAAATATTGTAAAGATGCTCTAGCGGCACTCGCTGCAGTGCGTGATTTTCCAGGGAAGGAATTCCTTGTGATGGCTGTAGAAAATCTGGCTGATAGAAAGGTATAATATGGAACCATTCGAACCAAAATCGGATTTCGAATATCCCATGCAAAGACCTTCTTTTGATAGTGTAGTTCGTCAAAAACGGCGTGAAGCAGAGCAAAAGGCTGAACAAGAACGGTATAAGGTGGCGAATCTACGCGTTCCTAAGGAATCGGAAAATGAGCCGATTTATAGTGAAATGGAACAGAAGATGATGGATGAGGCGAGGGAATTATCCCTTGTAGGACACCTTTCTGAGCTACGAAAACGATTGATTATAATAGCTGTAGCGGTTATTGTGGGAACTTGTATTTCATATTATTATGTAGACTTATTATTGGAAATACTCCTAAAACCAGCTGGCAAGCTCTATTATATGAGACCTACTGAAGCGTTTTTTACATATATGAAGGTGTCTGTTGTAGGTGGCTTAGTCATAGCCACTCCCATCATATTGCATCAGAGTTGGCTGTTTGTTAAGCCTGCACTAACTGTGCGAGAAAAGCAGCTATCTAATTGGATCTTACCAGTAGCAATCGGTCTATTCGGAATAGGTATTGTATTTTCTTATTTTCTCGTATTGCCTGCAGCGGTGAAGTTCTTTATGGGCTTTGCTACAGACGAATTACAACCGTTGTTTTCCATCGGTCAGTATATGGATTTTGTATTATCCTTTGTACTGCCCTTTGGACTTATCTTTGAATTACCGTTGATCTTAATTATTTTGGGATATTTCAATTTAATCACATCACGCTTTTTAAAAACAAAGCGAAAAATATTTATTCTTATATCCTTTATTATAGGTGCTGTCATTTCACCTACACCAGATATGTTTTCTCAAACGATGATTGCATTACCTATGATATTGCTATATGAAACAAGCCTATTTGTATTGGCTAAGATTATGAAGCGCTAAGGAGTATTTTAGGAGGAACGATGAAAACCTACGAAAATTTAACCACATATAATCCTGGTGAAATAGAAGGAAAATGGTATTCTTATTGGGAAAATCAAGGATACTTTCACGAAGAAGTAGACACGAATAAAGAGCCATTTAGTATCGTATTACCCCCTCCTAACGTAACTGGTATGTTGCATATGGGACATGCCCTTGATAACACATTACAAGATATCCTCATCCGTTTCAAACGCATGCAAGGCTACAATGTATTGTGGATGCCAGGTACAGACCACGCTGGTATTGCTACACAAATCAAAGTAGAAGAGATGCTTGCTAAAGAAGAGGGAAAATCTCGTTATGATTTGGGCCGTGAAAAATTCGTAGAGCGCGTGTGGGAGTGGAAAAAGGAATACGGTGATACTATCGTAAAACAAATCCGTAGCCTTGGCGCGTCCTGTGATTGGACACGTGAGCGCTTTACATTGGATGACGGATACTATTATGCGGTGCGTGAAGTATTTGTAAGTCTTTATGAAAAAGGTTTGATCTATCGCGGTGAACGCATCATCAACTGGTGCCCTCGTTGTGCCACTGCTTTATCTGATGTTGAAGTTGAGCATGAAGACGAACATGGCCATTTATGGCATATTAAATATCCTGTAAAAGGTGAAGATAATCGTTTCGTTGTTGTTGCTACAACTCGTCCAGAAACAATGTTTGGTGATGTAGCAGTAGCAGTAAATCCTGATGATGATCGTTATAAAGATCTCATTGGTAAAACATTGATTTTGCCATTTGTTAATCGAGAAATTCCTGTAATTGCTGATGGCTATGTAGATGCTAGCTTCGGCACAGGCTGTGTAAAAATTACACCTGCTCATGACCCTAATGACTTTGAAATGGGTCAACGTCATAATTTGGAATCCATCGTTGTTATGAACAATGATGCAGCAATGAATGAAGGTGCTGGTAAATTCAATGGCTTACCACGTGAAGAAGCGCGTAAACAAGTAGTAGCAGAACTTAAAGAATTAGGTCTGCTTGAAAAAATTGATGATCATGACCATGCAGTAGGTCATTGTTCTCGTTGTAAAACAATTATTGAACCAATGGTATCTAAACAATGGTTTGTAGATATGAAACCGTTGGCAGAACCAGCTCTTAAGGTTGTTAAAGACCACGAAGTAGAGTTTGTTCCTGAACGTTTTACAAAAACATATGTGAACTGGCTTGAAAATATCCGTGATTGGACTATTTCTCGTCAATTGTGGTGGGGCCATCGTATTCCTGCATGGTATTGTGATGACTGTGGTGAAACGATTGTTAGCCGTGAAGATATTACAGAATGTCCTCATTGCCACGGTCATGTTACACAAGATCCGGATGTTCTTGATACATGGTTTAGCTCTGGTTTATGGCCATTTGCTACAATGGGTTGGCCTAAGCAAACTCCAGAACTTAACCAATGGTATCCAACAAGTGTGCTTGTAACTGGTTACGATATCATCTTTTTCTGGGTTGCTCGTATGATCTTTATGGCTCTTGAGTTTGAACATGAAATCCCATTTAAACATGTATTTATTCATGGTCTTGTTCGCGACAGTCAGGGCCGTAAAATGAGTAAATCTTTGGGGAATGGTATTAATCCACTTGAAGTTATCGACCAATATGGTGCTGATGCATTGCGCTTTACTCTTGTAACTGGCAATACACCTGGTAATGATATGCGCTTCTATATGGAACGTGTTGAGGCTAACCGTAACTTTGCCAATAAGATTTGGAATGCATCCAAGTTTGTATTGATGAACCTTACAAATTATGATGAAAGTTTCGTTCCAACAGCAGATGATTTGACATTAGCAGACCAATGGATTATTCAAAAATACAATGAAACAGTACAAAGCGTAACATCTAATCTCGATAAATTCGAACTTGGTGAAGCTGCGAGTTCCGTATATGACTTCATTTGGAATACGTACTGCGATTGGTACATTGAATTAGCGAAACCTCGTTTGTATAGTGAAAGCAACGAACGTGATCGTCGTACAGTTCAATATTTACTTGTAACAATCTTACGTCACATGCTCGAATTATTGCATCCATTCATGCCGTTTGTAACTGAACATATTTGGCAACATTTGCCACATGAAGGGGACAGCATCGTTGTTACTAAATGGCCTGAAGCATTGAAATTCGATAATCTTGAAGGTGCAGCACGTCAAATGGAAGTTATGATGGATGCCATCAAAGGTATTCGTAACATGCGTGCTGAAATGAATGTGCCTCTAGGTAAAAAAGCTGAGGTTATCGTAGCGCCAACTGATGAAGCATTAGCTAAAACTGTAGCAGAACATAGTGACTACTTTGTAACATTGGCTTGGGCTGAGAAAGTAACAATTCTTGGTACCGACGATCCAAAGCCAGAAAATGCGACTGTAACCGTTGTCAATGGTATGGAAGTATATCTCTTACTTAAAGACTTGATCGACGGTGAAAAAGAAAGAGAGCGTATTGCGAAGGAAAAAATCCAAATGGAAAAAGAAATTTCTCGTTTGGAAGGTAAATTGTCTAACCAAGGCTTCTTAGCAAAAGCTCCTGAAGCTGTAGTAGCAAAAGAAAAAGAAAAGTTAGAAGAATATAAACAAAAACAACAAGCGTTATTGGAACGTGAAGCGTTCCTCGAAACCTTATAATAGGAGGTTTATATGATATATCAAGAGGCCTTAGCCTATTTAGAGCAGGCATCTTCATTCGGTATTAAGCCTGGCCTTGAACGAATTACAGCTCTTATGGATGTATTGGGAAATCCACAAGAAGATTATAAAATTGTTCATGTGACAGGCACGAATGGTAAGGGCTCGGTTACCTCATATATTTCCTACGCACTGTTTACAAGTGGATTACGGGTGGGGCGATTTATATCGCCTCACCTTCAATCCTATACGGAGCGAATTCAAATTAATGATGGGAATATTACTGAGGAAGCCTTTGGGGAATTAATCGGTCGTGTTAAAGATGCAGTAGACACTATTGTTAGTAATGGCATAGAAGCGCCTACACAATTTGAAATGCTGACGGCTGCTGCATTCTTGTTCTTTAAAGAACAAGGTGTAGATTATGCTGTGGTAGAAGTCGGATTAGGTGGCTTACTAGACTCTACGAACATCGTTACTCCTAAAGTATCTGTTATCACTAATGTATCTATAGATCATCAAGCGTACTGTGGTGATACTGTAGAGGAGATTGCACGTCATAAATCGGGTATTATCAAATCTAAGGTGCCTGTAGTAACAGCGGCACAAGGTACTCCTCTTAGTATCATTGAGGACGTAGCTAAAGAAAAACATGCTAAGCTTTATGCTTTCAATAAAGATTTCGGTATTGATAGTCGCAGCTCTGTAACTGGTGGTCAAATGATTACGGTTAGTACTAACGATGCAGCACCTGCCATGTTGTTTACGACGATGGCGGGCATTCACCAATCTGTAAACCTCGCTTGTGCATTGATGGCGATACGCCTGTTGATGAAAGAGGATACGAATATCAGCGAAGAAACGATGCGTGAAGGCTTCGCTCGTACTACTTGGGCAGGACGTTTTGAAGTTAAAAGAGGTTTAGATCGTACTTTTATTTTTGATGGTGCTCATAATGCGGCAGGGGCTGAGTCTTTTGCCATGACGTATGACGAGTTGTTTAAGGATAGCCCAAAAACGATTGTAATGGCTATTCTTAAAGATAAGAACCAAGCGGCTATTATCCGTGAAGTGGTTAAAGTGGGTGATACAGTACTCGTTGTGCCCGCACCAACCGATAGAACGGAAGTACCGGAAACCTTGGTTGAAATGATTCGCCGTATTGTACCAAAGGCGACGGCTCAAACTGCAGACTCTGTTGAGGCTGCATTAGCATTGGCATATAAGCATACAAAGACTGGTGATATCATTGCCGTATGTGGTTCTTTATATATTCTAGGGGATGCTCGTCAGTGGTTTTTCCATGAGATGAGTCATTAAGGTGAGAATATGGAACTCTCA
Organism: Veillonella parvula; assembly: GCF_945949885.1. Classification (GTDB taxonomy): domain Bacteria; phylum Bacillota; class Negativicutes; order Veillonellales; family Veillonellaceae; genus Veillonella; species Veillonella parvula_B. The sequence goes on from NZ_CAMFFZ010000019.1 coordinate 30,072, forward strand.
CTCATTCCTAATCAGAAACGAATTACCTTTTATATTGAACGATTAATCTATGGTGTCGTCATTGCGATGCCACTTCAACCAATGGTAGGCGATGTACTTCTCTGGTTGGCTATAGGTCTGGCATTATATGATTTAATTTCTAGTAAATCATTGAGTTTGCCGACAGGCTATCTATCTTGGACTGTTATGATCTTTGTTATCTGGACAGGTGTATCGTCGTTAATGTCCCCAAACTGGGATTGGTCTATTCAGAGCTGGTTCTATCAAATTGTAGCAGGTGGGGGCATGTACTATTTAGTTCGTACCTATATTCGAACACCTAAACAGTGGAACTATTTTCTTCGTGCCTTTTTAGGTACAGCAGTTCTTGTATGCATTATAGGGGCCTATCAGTATATATTTGTTCCCAATATACATATAAAAGAATGGGTAGATGCAGCACAATTCCCTAAATTGATGCGTCGAATGGCGTCTACATTGCAAAATCCTAACTTGTTAGGTGCCTATCTATTGATGGTGCTAAGTGTATGTATTAGCTATATTCTTGTTTATATGAAGGAGAATCGTACTCGTGAAATTGTTACAATGCTGATTGTTGGTATTGTATTATTTTTAACGATGCTATTAACCTATTCTCGTGGTATTTGGATTAGTTTTGCGGCCATGATTCTGTATTGGGCTATTTTCGTAGAACGAAGATTATTCTTATCCTTGTTAGTGGTACCGCTAATTCTATATTTCTATGAAGGTGAGGTTGCCTCACGACTTTGGTCTATATTCCAAGGACATGATACGTCGTCAGATCTTCGCTGGGCTTTATGGGATAGCACAATGTATATCGTACGAGAAAACCCTATCTTTGGTATTGGGTGGAATACATTCTACTTAGTTTATCCAGATTATAACTATTACATTCAAGGCCCTAATGTATTGATGTATCATGCCCATAATTTATATTTAAATATATTGGCTGAAACAGGTATTCCTGGCTTGCTATCATTCCTAGTAGTTATCGTCGGTCATGTTATCACATCTGTTCGATTGAAAGGGGATATGTTCCGACAAGCTGCACAGATAGGAATAGGTGCTTTAGCTATCGGTGTTCTTTTTAGTGGATTGTCTGATTTTGAGCTCTATAGCCATCAAGTTACTATTGTTTTTTGGCAGCTCCTTGGTTGGGTTGGGGCCTTTGTGAAAGTACAACTTTCCACGAAGAATCATATGTAAAAGGTATATTTTGTATAATCAGTAAGTTTTATGGTAGCGATACAATTTCATAGTATGGTATAATTTATACATACCTTAGCAGGGTAAGCTTAAGTATATTTAACCGGTTTTCTAATGTTAGAATAATTGAACATTATTGCTTGCATTTGAAAACCGGTTTTTGGTATATCTATATCTTTATAGGAGGTGTAGCGGTCAGTTTTTGTATATATTATTTTTATATTGATAAGACTCTATATGTTGTATTGAGATAGTTCGATATGCATAAAAAACAACAATATATACTATTAGATTGATAATTCCTGTGAGTTATATCGGTGTGAATAAAACTTATGTGAAAATGTAAAAACCTATGCGTTTTAGTCATAATGCACGGTCGGGGTGTGATAAAAAATACATTTTAGTCATATAAGTTGACAATACATTGGATGTGGACTACGATGAAGTCGGTTTAAGGAACGTATTAGACCAAAGAGATTCAATTGTCGTTTAACAATGTTACTCTTAAAGGAGATGGTTATGGTGATAGACATCAAAGACCGCGTAAAAAATGTGGACCTGCAAGGTAAAATTGTCACTGCTTATGATGCAGCTCAGTTGATTAACCCTAATGATAAAGTTGGTATTTCCGGCTTTACACCGTCGGGTTATGCAAAAGTTGTGCCATTGGCATTGGCAGAAAGAATGGAAAAAGAACCATTCAAAATTGATTTGTGGACAGGTGCTTCCGTAGGTGATGAAGCTGATGGTGCGTTAACTCGTGCTAATGGTATTAATCGCCGCTTTCCATATCAAACCAATAAAGATATGAGAAAGGCTTTAAATGGTGGAGATGTTAAATACATCGATATGCATTTAAGCACAATGGCACAAAATATTCGTTATGGATTTTTCGGAGATTTAGATGTAGCAATTATTGAAGTATGTCAAATCAACGAAGATGGTTCTTTAGTACCGACTACTTCTGTTGGTAATTCTCCAACATTTGTTAGTCAAGCTAAAAAGGTTATCGTAGAGGTAAATGTATCTCAACCATTATCCTTAGTTGGTATGCATGATATCTATGAACCGTTGGATCCACCACATCGTAAACCAATTCCGTTGGAACAGGCCGGCGATCGTATCGGTACAGAAGCAATACCTTGTGATCCTAGCAAAATCATTGCTGTGGTTCCAAGTGATGTACCTGATACAACAAGACCTTTAGCTGCTATTGATGATGATGCAAAGGCAATGAGTCAACATCTTATCAAATTCTTTGAACAAGAAATTGCAGAAGGTCGTTTGCCTAAAAACTTGCTTCCATTGCAATCCGGCGTAGGCTCTGTAGCAAATGCGGTAATCAGTGGCTTGGCTCAAGGGCCTTTCACAGATTTATCTATTTATACAGAAGTAATTCAAGACGGTATGTTTGACTTAATCGATGCTGGTAAAGTAACTGTATGTTCCGGTACTGCATTGAGTCCTTCTCCAGATGGATTGAAACGTTTCTATGCGAATATTGATGAATATCGTAAAAAAATAATTCTTCGTCCGCAAGAAATTTCCAATAACCCTGGTATTGCTCGTCGTATTGGTGTCATTGCCATGAATACCGCTATCGAATTTGATATTTTTGGCAATGTAAACTCTACTCATATTATGGGTAGCAAAATGATGAATGGTGTTGGTGGTTCTGGTGATTTTGCACGTAGTGCATATCTCACTATCTTCTGTACCAACTCCGTTGCTAAAAATGGCGACATCAGTTCTATCGTTCCATATGTATCCCATGTGGATCATCCAGAACATGACACTATGATTTTCTGTACAGAACAAGGTGTTGCTGACTGTCGTGGTTTAAGTCCAGTGGAAAGAGCTCGTTTGATTATTGAAAAATGTGCTCACCCAGACTACAAACCTATGTTAACTGAATACCTAGAAAAAGCATTAGCTGTAACAAAGAATGCCCATACACCAATGTTGCTTGATGAAGCTCTTTCTTGGCATAAACGCTTCACAGAAACTGGAAGCATGAAAAAATAACCTGTTTTTTTAGGAGGATGATGAAAACATGGCTTACGAAAACTTAAAAGCCCAAATTGCTGAGTACAACAAACTTTGTGACGAAAAATGCGCAAAAACTCCAGAACGTCAAAACTTAAAATACAACCGTGTGTATACACCAGTTGATATCGAAGGCTTTGACTATGAACGCGATTTGGGAATGCCTGGCGAATTCCCTTATACTCGTGGCGTACAACCTACTATGTACCGTGGTCGTTTCTGGACAATGCGTATGTATGCAGGCTTCGCTACAGCTGAAGAATCTAACAAACGTTACCGCTACCTAATCGAATCTGGTGCAACAGGCTTGTCCTGTGCATTCGATTTGCCAACTCAAATCGGTTATGACTCTGATGATGTTATGGCTGAAGGCGAAGTTGGTAAAGTAGGTGTAGCGATTGACTCTTTGGCAGATATGGAAATCTTGTTCGATGGCATCGACCTTGGCAAAGTATCCACTTCCATGACAATCAACGCTCCAGCATCCGTTTTGTTGGCAATGTATATCGCAGTAGCTGAAAAACAAGGTGTACCTTCCACAGAATTGAAAGGTACTATTCAAAATGATATTTTGAAAGAATATGCAGCTCGTGGTACTTATATTTTCCCTCCAAAACCATCTATGCGTTTGATCACTAATATCTTCGAATATTGTTCTCAATACGTTCCAAAATGGAATACAATTTCTATCTCCGGTTACCACATCCGTGAAGCAGGTTCCACAGCAGCACAAGAAATCGCATTCACAATTGCTGATGGTATCGCATACGTAGAAGCAGCTTTGAAAGCTGGTCTTGATGTTGATACATTTGCTGGTCGTCTTTCCTTCTTCTGGAATGCTCATAATAATGTACTTGAAGAAGTTGCTAAATTCCGCGCATCTCGTCGCTTATGGGCAACAATCATGAAAGAACGTTTTGGTGCAAAAAAACCAAAATCCATGATGCTCCGTGTACATACTCAAACAGCTGGCTCTATGTTGACTGCACAACAAGTTGATAACAATATCGTTCGTGTCGCTCTTCAAACTGCAGCTGCTGTAATGGGCGGTACTCAATCCTTACATACAAACTCTCGTGACGAAGCTTTGGCTCTTCCTACAGAAGCATCTGTACAAGTAGCTCTTCGTACTCAACAAATCGTGGCTTATGAATCTGGCTTAGCTGACGTAGTTGACCCATTGGGCGGCTCCTACTATGTTGAAGCTATGACTAACGCTATCTATGACGAAGCTATGGCATACATCAAGAAAATTGATGAAATGGGCGGCGCTGTAGTAGCAATCGAAAAAGGCTACATCCAAAAAGAAATTCAAGAATCCGCTTACAAATGGCAAATGGAAGTTGAATCTGGCTTGCGCACAATCGTTGGCGTAAACAAATTCCAAGTTGAAGAAGAAGCTCCAAAAGACTTGCTTCGCGTAGACGCTTCCGTAGGTGCTAACCAATCTAAGAAAACTCAAGCAGTTCGTGCTAACCGCGATCAAGCCGCAGTTGATAAAGCCTTAGCTGATTTGAAAGCTGGCGCAGCTGACGAATCTGTTAACTTGATGCCATTAATTCTTGCAGCAGTTAAAACATATGCTACTTTGGGTGAAATTTGTAATGTATTGCGCGAAGTATTCGGTGAATACGAAGCTCATTCTACATTATAATATCGGCTGATTTCGGAGGTAATATATCATGGCAGAAAAACGTATTAGAGTAATTGTAGCAAAACCAGGTCTTGATGGTCATGACCGTGGTGCAAAAGTAGTAGCACGCGCACTTCGCGATGCTGGTTTCGAAGTAATCTACACTGGTCTTCGTCAAACACCAGAACAAATCGTTGAAGCAGCGCTTTCTGAAGACGTTAATGTAGTTGCATTATCTCTTCTTTCCGGTGCTCACAATACATTGTTCCCTAAAATTGTTGAACTTTTGAAAGAAAAAGGCATGGGGGATGTTCTTGTAATCGGTGGTGGCGTTATTCCTGACGCTGATATCCCTGGCTTGAAAAAAGCTGGCGTAGCGGCAGTATTCACACCTGGCACACCAACTAGCGATATCGTTAACTTTATTAAAGAAAACGTAAAATAATTGCTTGGGCAAAGAGGGGTGCAACTCTAATAGTTGGCTCCCCTCTATTCCCGTATTCGAAGATAGGTGGTGAGGCGAATGGATTTAGTTAAAGGCCTTTTTGAAGGTTCTAGACTAGCCTTAGCACGGTCCATAACAGCTGTAGAAAACGAGTATGATAATGCCATCGATATTATGAAGGCAATTTACCCTAGAACGGGGAACGCACGTATTCTCGGTATTACAGGGGCCCCTGGTGCTGGTAAAAGTACTTTGACCGATAAGGTGGTTAAACATTATTTAGATCAAGGTAAAAAAATCGGCATCGTTGCCATCGACCCAACTAGCCCATTCTCTGGAGGTGCTATCTTGGGGGACCGTATTCGAATGAATGATTTAACATTAAATGAAAATGTGTTCATTCGAAGCATGGGCACGCGTGGTAGTCTTGGTGGATTATCTAAAAAGACTGCAGACGTTGTAAAACTCATGGATGCCTTTGGCATGGATTTAGTAATTATTGAAACTGTAGGCGTAGGTCAATCTGAAGTAGATATTGTAAAAAATGCTGATACTACATTGGTTGTACTGGTTCCTGGTCTCGGTGATGATATCCAAGCTATCAAGGCGGGTATTCTTGAAATTGGCGATGTATTTGCTATCAACAAAGCTGACCGAGATGGTTGCGATCGTTTGAATGTAGAAATTGAAATGATGCTTGACCTAGATTCTCGTGAAGTAAAATGGCGCCCACCAATTAAGCGCACAATTGCTAGTAAAGACCAAGGCGTAGATGAACTTATCGACGCTTTAGATGAACATTTTGAGTATCTTGAAGATTCTGGTGAATTGGAATCTCGTCGGGCAGAACGTACTCGTGATGAAATCATCGCAATGATTAATGAACAAATTGGTCGTTATGTAGCTGATAAAATTGTTACAAGCGACGAATTTAATAGCCAAGTGGCAGCTGTTAATGAACGTGAAAGCGATCCATATACAGTTGTTAATGGCGTAATGACAAGCGTGCTAAAGTAGACGGCGACTACATAGCATTAGAGATTTAGCCTTGAAAAGGAGATAATCAAAATGGCTTTTAAAGTATTACAAGTGGATCACATCGGTATTGGTGTTAATGATTTAGCAGCAACTAAAGAATTCTATAAAAATGCATTAGGCATTGAACATCTTCCTGAAGACGAAATCGTAGAAGAACAAAAGGTAAAAGTATCCTTCTTCCCTTGTGGTGATGCTGAACTTGAATTCTTAGAAACTACAACTCCAGATGGCCCTATCGGTAAATTTATCGAAAAAAATGGCGGTCGTGATGGTATCCAACACGTTGCATTGCGCGTTGATAATATTGAAAATGCTATTGCTGATTTGATGGCTAAAGGCGTTCGTATGATTGACGAAAAACCTCGTTATGGTGCAGGCGGCTCCGCAATTGCTTTCTTACATCCAAAAGCAACTGGCGGTGTTTTGCTTGAATTATGTCAACGTATGAAATAATACAGTATCCAATTCACATCATTATATATGAGTTGTAAATATACATATACATATAATCCTACGTTATATATTAAATATGTATGCTTCTTGAACTTTATTCATTTATGAAATAAAATGATACTGTAACAAGTTTTATTTGGAGGTGCTATAATGGCAACAGTGCAGGAAAAAATCGAGTTATTGCACGAAAAACTAGCTAAAGTTAAAGCTGGTGGCGGCGAAAAACGCGTTGAGAAACAACATGCTCAAGGCAAAATGACTGCTCGCGAACGTTTGGCTAAATTGTTCGATGATAATTCCTTCGTTGAACTTGATCAATTCGTTAAACATCGTTGTGTTAACTTCGGTCAAGAAAAGAAAGAATTACCAGGCGAAGGTGTAGTAACAGGTTATGGTACTATCGACGGTCGTTTAGTATATGCATTCGCACAAGATTTCACTGTAGAAGGTGGTTCTCTTGGTGAAATGCATGCTGCTAAAATCGTTAAAGTACAACGTTTAGCAATGAAAATGGGTGCTCCTATTGTTGGTATCAACGATTCCGGCGGTGCTCGTATTCAAGAAGCAGTAGATGCCCTTGCTGGTTACGGTAAAATTTTCTTTGAAAATACAAATGCATCTGGTGTTATTCCACAAATTTCCGTAATCATGGGTCCATGTGCGGGCGGTGCTGTATATTCTCCAGCATTGACTGACTTCATCTACATGGTTAAAAATACTTCTCAAATGTTCATCACTGGTCCTGCAGTAATCAAATCTGTAACTGGTGAAGAAGTAACTGCTGAAGATCTTGGTGGTGCAATGGCTCACAACTCCGTGTCTGGTGTTGCTCACTTTGCAGCTGAAAATGAAGATGATTGTATCGCTCAAATTCGTTACTTATTAGGCTTCTTGCCATCCAACAATATGGAAGATGCTCCATTGGTAGATACTGGTGACGATCCAACTCGTGAGGATGAAAGCTTGAATAGCTTGTTGCCAGATAACAGTAACATGCCTTACGACATGAAAGATGTTATCGCAGCTACTGTAGATAATGGCGAATACTATGAAGTACAACCATTCTATGCTACAAATATCATCACTTGCTTCGCTCGTTTTGATGGGCAATCCGTTGGTATCATTGCTAACCAACCAAAAGTAATGGCTGGTTGCTTGGATATTAATGCTTCTGACAAATCTTCTCGTTTCATCCGTTTCTGTGATGCTTTCAATATTCCAATCGTTAACTTTGTTGACGTTCCTGGTTTCTTGCCTGGCACAAATCAAGAATGGGGCGGTATCATTCGTCATGGTGCTAAGATGTTGTATGCTTACTCTGAAGCAACAGTACCAAAAATTACTGTTATCACTCGTAAAGCATACGGCGGTTCCTACCTCGCTATGTGTTCTCAAGATTTGGGCGCTGACCAAGTATACGCTTGGCCTACATCCGAAATCGCTGTAATGGGTCCTGCTGGTGCAGCTAACATCATCTTCAAGAAAGATGAAGACAAAGACGCTAAAACAGCTAAATACGTAGAAGAGTTCGCAACTCCTTACAAAGCTGCAGAACGTGGCTTCGTAGATGTTGTAATTGAACCAAAACAAACTCGTCCGGCAGTTATCAACGCTTTGGCAATGCTTGCAAGCAAACGTGAAAACCGTGCTCCAAAGAAACATGGTAATATTCCATTATAATTCGATTCGTTAAACATATCATCGAATTTGGGAGATACCTTTCTTTACTAATTTTTTAGAAAGGGGAATGATTATGGAAGGACAAGCAGTTACTACCAATCCGTTTCTCATAATGGCGATTAATATGGCAGTCGTATTTGCTGTTTTGATTTCTTTAGGTATTCTTATGAAGATTGTTTATTTAATCGATCCAACTAAGAAGAAAAAAGAAGCAACAGCAGCAACTGCTCCTGTTGCTACTCCAACAGCTACTCCTGTAGCTCCAGCAAATGCATCTGCTCAAAATGAGGATGAAGTAGTAGCAGCTATCGTAGGTGCCATTGTGGCGATGGGGTACTCATCTGAACAAATTGCATCTATTCGACCTACAGCAATCAGTGCTAAATGGCGCTTGGAAGGTCGCTTAAGCGGTAGAGGTTAAAAGATTTTTAGGAGGCATTTTAATGAGTAATGCTACAACAACTAACGGTAAAGCTCCATCTCAAGATGTAGTAGCAGTAATCGTTGGTGCATTGGCGGCAATGGGTTATTCCGCTGATCAAATCGCGCATATCCGTCCAATCGTAAGCTACAATTGGAAAATGGAAGGCCGGTTACGTGGTAATCGATAAGATTATTGGCAAATTAGATAATCAAAAGGATTATCCAATTTATATGTGTAAAAAATATTTATAAGTTTGGTGTAGACATACACATTTTGGAGGAATTTAAGATGAAAAAATTCAACGTTACAGTAAATGGTACAGCATATGATGTAGAAGTTAATGAAGTAAAAGCAGCTGCTGCAGCGGCTCCTAAAGCAGCTCCAGCAGCTCCAGCACCTAAAGCAGCTCCTGCACCAGCACCAGCTCCAGCTGCAGCTGCAGCTCCAGTTCCAGCAGGTGCTGAAACTGTAAAAGCTCCAATGCCTGGTAAAATCTTATCTGTAGCAGTATCTGCTGGCCAAGCAGTTAAAAAAGGCGAAACTTTGTTGATTCTTGAAGCTATGAAAATGCAAAACGAAATTGCAGCTCCACATGATGCTGTAGTTTCCGAAGTTCGCGTATCTGCTAACCAAACTGTATCTACTGGCGATGACATGGTTGTTCTTGGCTAATACCAAGTACTGTATGGCGCGGCGGCGCCGCGTCATATAACAATTTTATATTTGTGAAAGGGGAACGCATATGGAGGCTTTTGCTGTTGCGATACAATCCGTTATTAACGATAGCGGGTTCCTCGCATTTGAACCAGGCAATGCTGTTATGATTCTCGTAGGTTTGATCCTATTGTATTTAGCATTTGCCAAAGAGTTTGAACCATTATTGTTGGGTCCGATTGCGTTTGGTTGTTTACTTGCTAATATTCCTCGTAACGGTTTCGAAGAAGGCGTTATGGCTCTTATTAGTGCAGGTATCTCCCAAGAAATCTTCCCACCTTTAATCTTCCTTGGTGTAGGTGCGATGACTGACTTTGGTCCACTCATTGCAAACCCTAAAACATTACTTTTAGGTGCTGCTGCTCAGATTGGCGTATTCGCTGCTCTTGGTGGTGCAATGGGCTTGGGCTTTACAGTTCAGGAAGCGGCTGCTATCGGTATCATCGGTGGTGCTGACGGTCCTACATCTATCTATTTAGCTGCTAAGCTAGCTCCTCATTTATTAGGTGCTATCGCGGTTGCCGCATATTCTTATATGTCCTTGGTACCGTTGATTCAACCACCTGTAATGAAATTATTCACTACTCAAAAAGAACGTGAAATTGTGATGGAGCAGTTGCGCGAAGTTACACGTTTTGAAAAAATCGTGTTCCCAATCGTTGCAACAATCTTCATTTCCTTATTGCTCCCTTCCATTACATCCCTTTTAGGTATGTTGATGTTAGGTAACTTGTTCCGTGAATCTGGTGTAACTGATCGTTTGTCCGATACTTCTCAAAATGCGTTAATCAATACTGTTACTATTTTCTTAGCAACAGGTACTGGCTTGACAATGAGTGCGGAACACTTCTTAAGTTGGGGCACTATCAAAATCATCCTTTTAGGCTTATTCGCATTTATTTGCGGTACAGCTGGTGGCGTATTATTCGGTAAATTGATGAGCTTATTTGATGGTGGTAAAACTAATCCACTTATTGGTTCTGCTGGTGTATCCGCGGTTCCAATGGCAGCTCGTGTATCTCAAGTAGTAGGTGCGAAAGCTAACCCAGCTAACTTCTTGCTCATGCATGCTATGGGTCCTAACGTAGCTGGCGTTATTGGTACAGCAGTAGCAGCAGGTACAATGCTTGCTATGTTGTCCAGTCACTAATAATTAAATAATTATTCACCTGGGTGTACCTAAATAGGTACACCTATTGGTGAATAAAAAAGCCCTTGGTAATTATGTAATCATGCATAAAAGGGAATATTTGCAATAAATGCTTTTCAGATCGGTCATTAGGTGATTAGCAAGAACTCACAGAATAACCTTTTAGTGCTTTAAATATAGTAGAGGTGGTCACTTGTTATCAATTGAATTAAAAATACTGATTTGTTTTATTTGGGTATTTATTGTATTTTTTATTACTGCACTGATTATCGGTAATGAAGGGAAAGCTAAGTGGTTTCAACGTAGAACTAAATATTCTTGGTTTAATCGCCGAGGATTTTTGGGTGAAATCTTATTTTTTGGCTATCCTAAAACTAAAGAGGGTTATGGTATAACCTTTTTGATGGCCTCTGCTATCAGTATCGTAGGCTATATTTTATATCTCATCTAATACAATCAGTGCATTTCTCTGAAGGGAGATGATGATGTATGGGTACTGCAGAACAAACCTTAATCGTCCTTGCAGTCATGGCTGTTTTATTTGTAACGGAAATTATTCCTTTAGCTATTACTTCTTTAGGCGGCGCAATTACTCTTGGTCTTATGGGGATCATTACTCCTAAGGTTGTATTCTCTGGTTTATCTGATAGTACAGTTGTGTTGTTTGCTGGCATGTTCGTTGTTGGCGGTGCATTGTTCTATACTGGTTTAGCTCAAAAGATAGGGGAAACCGTAGTATCTCATGCAGGTACTAGTGAAAATGGTTTGATGCTTGCTATCATGCTTGTAACAGCTATCATGTCCGCATTTTTGTCTAACACTGGTACAGCAGCTGCTTTACTTCCAGTAGTTATTGGTATTTGTACCGTTGCAAAGATTCCTGCATCTCGCCAATTGATGCCTTTAGCATTTGCTGCAGGTGTTGGTGGTATCATTACAATGGTTGGTACACCTCCAAATATTATTGTCAATGGTACATTGGCAAAATCTGGTATTGAACCATTTGGTTTCTTTGAATTTGCTTGGATCGGTATTCCTTTGACTATTGCTACCATTGTCTTTATGATGTTTATTGGTAAATATTTATTACCTAAACATGAAATTACAGATGCTGGTGATGTAGAACAAGAAGTATCAGCAGATGAAGTTTCTAATGATCCTAAGAAACAATTGTTCTCTGGTCTTATTCTTTTAGGTGTAATCATTGCTATGATTTTAGGTGACGTACTTAAGGACTATGGTATCAACTTGCCGTTGAGTATGGTTGCCGTTATCGGTGCTATGCTTTGCGTATTAACTGGTTGCTTGAAAGAAAAACAAGCTTACACATCCATTGACTGGGTAACAATCTTCTTATTTGCTGGTATGATGCCAGTGGCTGAAGCTCTTGATAAATCTGGTGCTGGTCAAATGATTGCTAATGCAGTATTGGGTGTTATGGGCTCCGATCCTAGTCCTTATTTTGCAACAGCAGTATTGTTCATTTTGTCTTGTGTTATGACTCAGTTCATGTCTAATACCGCATCTTGTGCGTTATTGGCACCTATTGGTATTGCTATTGCAAAAGGTATGGGTGCTGACCCTCATGCTGTATTGATGGCTATCGGCGTTGCTGCATCTTGTGCATTTGGTACACCTGTAGGTACTCCTCCAAATACATTAGTACTTGGTCCTGGTCAATACAAATTTACAGACTATGTAAAAGCTGGTGTTCCATTGATTTTAGTTTGCTTAGTAGTAAGCTTAATTATTATCCCAATGGTATGGCCATTCTTCCCTGGTAAATAATAGGGGATAGGTTATTCTACTATAAGCACATATATGAGGTCGAATCTTATGATTCGACCTCATTTTTTATCTCGATTTTTTTGTATTTAGACTAATTTATGACGTAGTCGCAAGTTATATAATCACTTATATTAAGAGGAACTCTAATTATAAAGATATTGACTTTATTATGTTTAATACTAAATTAGAACTACTATAATCTCTATGAAATCGTTTTATTAATATGATGAATTGTAAAATATATTGCGACAACACAAAATTGGGAAGAGGCTGATTTAAGTAATACCTATGGTTATAATCAAAATTTACTAGGGGCTTTTGGCGAGTCTTGGAAAATTTTGACTGGATCAAATTATCCTAATTTAAAAAGACAATAAAATGTATCAATGATAATGAATATTGATAATTGAATTCCTAGTATAATACTACGTATTTTAATTAAAATGATAATAAATACATTCTCAATTATTGAGTATTATACTCAGTTGGTTAAATGAAAAGAAATATCAAAATGTAGATAAATATAGGCTTTTTATGATAAAAAGGAACAGTTGTTATGCAAAAAATTATACGTTTATTTATCATTTTCATTTGACTTTCAATTAGAACTATGTGATAATGAGAACATAAGTTGAGGCAAGTGCCTTTCTAAATGATAATAAAAAGTTCTGATCTATATTTTTTGATGGAGGTCCTAATTATGAGAGTTATTGCTGATGGTTGCATTAAATGTGGTTCTTGCGCATCTGTTTGCCCAGT
>NZ_CAMFFZ010000020.1:0-41936 GCF_945949885.1 Veillonella parvula
AGGAAGCTGCTGATTGATTAAAGACACACCTGAGGGTGTGTCTTTTTTATGTATGGCTTCCTATCCTCCCAGGGTACCTGGTGAGCAGAGCAGTAGAAGATGGAGGAGTAAAGCGACGACAGGTTCACTGCATCGCTTAGTTCGGAGCGTAAGATGGACATGTAGCAATGCTACATAAGGCCATCCACAGCGATGAACACCCAGTATCCTGGAGGGAAAAGCCGTACATAAGAACTTGCTGATTAATAAAAAGAAAAAGGTCTACCTGTAGGTAGGCCTTTTTCTTTTTATGAGTCGTCGATTAGCATACCTACTAGAGCCGTCTCTAGCCAAGGTTGGAGAGGTAATAGCTATATATAATTAGCATTAATTAACGTGCTTTGAGATACGTATTTTTCTTATAGCTATGTTATACTAGTTCTAATACTATATTTTCATAGGAGGTCTTATGACTAAAAAAATTGCGGTCCTCGTGAATGAGGATACAATGCAGCGCTGTTCTTGTGGCGGTTGTTTGAAAGCATTTATGAATAAAGCGGATTCCTTTGAGCGTTATGCTGATGAGGATATTGAGTTGGTGGGGTTCACACATAGTGGTGGGGATCTAGCTAAGAAGATTGAGTCTTTTAAGAAAAAAGGTGTTACTACGGTACATCTTTCTACATGTACGCGTGGTAAGAATGAAAATTATGAAAGCATCGCAGAGCAGTGTGCTGAGGCGGGCTTTGATGTAGTAGGCTATACACATGGTGGCGCTGTTTCTAAAGATGGTAAAGAAGCGGTAGTACTTTCAGCTAAACCAGTAACGACAGATCAATAGTTAGCAATGTTTGAATTAACCATAATAGATTGCACCATCTTATGATAGATGAATGATTGTTCCATTATTCATTCTATATTTATACTAAACCTATATTATATAGATAGTATGTAAATTATGAGTGATATATTTATCATTTTGAGAGGTTGGGAGAATGAATAAGAAACTTACAGCGGCTACTTTATCTATCGCTATGGCAGTGACGATGGCACCTACTATGATGCAAACGGCGCCTGCTAATGCTGCATCTGCTGCAGTACAATCTTTAGCTGGTGGTGCCATTGCTATGGCTTACGTATCTACTGCATTAAATAAAATGGATAACTCTGCAGAGGGTCAAAAAGAAAGTTTGGCACGGGCAAAAGAGAAAACTGGTTACTTAAACGATAGTGCAGCTCAAGAACGGGTAAATCGAATTTTAAAAACCTTAGAGGCCACACCTAGTGTAAAACGTTCTTACGTTGTATATGCTAATCCAGATGAGGAGTTTAATGCGTTTGCCACCCTTGGTCGTGTTATGTCCGTTAATAAGGGTGCTCTAGATACACTGGATGATGATCAATTAGCATATGTTATGGCCCATGAAATCGCTCATGGTGAGCATAAAGATATTATCAATGGTGCTAAGAAACAAATCGGTCTTTCTACAGCAGTAGGCATTGCGGCTGGTGGCAGTGAAGGTGCGGCTATTTTATCTAATGTAGCAGGCAACTACTTATCCAACCAAGTGTTTACGATGAGTCAAGAAAAAGCTGCTGACGAGTTAGGTTTCAAGATTTTAAGTGAATCTCCATACAATGTGGGCGGTGCAGCTGGCTCTATGCTGGTACTTCGCAATAAAGTTGGGGAACACTACCGTGAAGGGCTTTCACAAGTGGTAGCCCCTAACAATCATCCTAAGTTGTCTGATCGCGTGAACAATAATATTTCTCGCATGTACACATACTCTGGAAATCATGTAAATGTATCTAATGGTACTGTGTACGTAAATGGCGATAATATCTATACTCCAGCAGGTAGCGGTCGTTATACGGGGGAAGAACGCGCTTTTTACATGGCCGGTAAATTGGCTCGCATGTATCACAACAATCAAGTAACACCAGGATCTGCATCCTATAATGGTGATACTGTAACTGTAGCAGGTCAATCTATTGTATCTACACCAAATGCGGACGTTGCATTACAAGTAGCTACAAATCTTAATAATGCATTTGTAAAGCCTGCAGGCTCTGCTGTTAATGCGAAAAAACCAGCGAAGGTTAAACAAGAAAAACCTAAAAAGACAAAAGAAAATAAAAAGGTAAAAGCTGATAAAGCTAAAAAATAAATGAGAGTTATAAATGGCATATAATTTGCTTTAAGGATTTATGTTATTATAATCAGAATAATCAGAGGACTGAGCCCATAAAGGCTTAGTCCTCTTTTTATATGGATTGTAATTTTTATAGTTTGAGTATAAGTTTATATGTTAATAAATTTATAAGATGTATTGAGGGATATACGAGTAAGAAATAGACTGTAAAGATATTGATAACCTTAGAGCATAAATATTGTTCATGTGTAAATAAATTATATTCATAAAGCAATAATAGATTCATAAAAATACAGAAAATCTTTTGAGAATGGAAAGTGAATTGTAATGGATTTATATCATAAAATATAAGAAATTATCTTGTTAAACATAGCTGTTATAGAAGGTTTTATTATATTTCTTGTAATATTTATGAATTATTTATGCGATGACTTAGTGTTGTCTATATATGGTGGATAGATGTATATTTAAGGTAGATGAAATATATAGTTAGAATGGAATCCTATAGAAATACCGTAACGGTAGGGGGTATAGGGTTATTGTACTTATACATGCTTTATAGGATAATGTCAATGTTGGTGGTTAATCTAATAATATAGATGACCATTTTTTTGTTAAATAATACGTAATTTTATACATTATATGGAGGCTATGATGGAGTATACAATTCACCTATTTAATGCAGGTGGTTTCGTTATGTATCCACTTGTACTATTCATGTTAGCAGCATGTACTATTTTATTTGAACGTATTCGTACGTACAGAAACATCAATCATGAGTTACAACAGTTGTCCGATAGCATTGATGCAGGTCGTAATAGTAATAATTGGTCTACTCTAGAAAATTCTATAAAAAATAGTGATGACGCATTGAGTAGATTCGTGTCTCCTATTGTGGAGTCTGTATATAGTGCGGAAGGTTTAGAGAACCGTTTACATGATGTGGTAGGTTACATGGATGAACGCTTAAAACGCGGCCTTAACTGGCTTAGCATGATGGTAACAATGGCTCCATTACTTGGACTTTTGGGGACTGTTGTTGGTATGATTCGATCCTTCGCAGCCGTTGGAGGCGATATTGGTGCGCCTACTGTTATCACAGGCGGCGTATCCGAAGCGTTGGTTGCCACTGCAACGGGGCTTTCAGTAGCCATCGTAGCATTAGCTATCCATAGTTGGTGTACAGATAAAGTAAATTCTGATATTGCAAAGTTAGAGCAAAAATTAGGTTCTATTATGGATTTATATATTAGGAGTCAACGATGAAACGTAGTTCAGTAGGCATACAAAAAGAACCTACCATCATGATTATACCTATGATTGATATCGTATTCTTCTTGCTCGTATTTTTCATGATGAGTACGCTATACATGAATACAGAGGAACAAATTCCTCTTAACTTACCAAAGGCCTCCTCTTCCTCTGCGAAGACGATTGAGCCTATCACGATTTCATTAACAGCTACACATAAAATGTATTTGAATGAACGTGAGATTGCCCCTGATCAATTGGGTAATGAAATTCAAGGGATTGTTGCAAAAGAACCTCAACAGGTATTTATTGTACGTGCCTCTGAGGATATTGCATATAAGGACGTTATCAATATTTTAGATAATCTTAAAATTAGTGGTGCTCGGTTTGTTAGCGTAGCTACAGAACGGAAGTGATTCTATGGTAGACAAACGATATGGAATTCCTTTCGTAGCTGCATTGGTATTAAATCTTGTATATTGGGGTGTTGTAGGTGATTGGTTTGGTCATATAAAACCTCCAGAAACACAAAAAAAAGACTTGGTTATCAACCTCGATATGGTGCAACCGGAACCTCCTGAGCAGGAGAAGAAACAGCAAGAGAAAATGGTCTCTGATGATAAAGAAAATGCTGCGGGCGGTAAGTCGGGTAGTGTATTACCGGATTTATCGGGAAAACCGACACCGGGCTTGCAAAATCTTAACCCTTATCTAGGTGGCAATGAAGCCGCTAGTATCAATCTACATGGGAATACAGATAATCCTGTAGGTGTTCCCGGCGATGGTGATACAACAGGCCCGGGTGGTGGACCTATTGGTAATGGTGGTAAAGCAAATGACGGCCCTGGTACACAGGGAGGCAATCCTGGGACTAGTGATACGGAAGGTTCAGGGTACTTTGATGTTTCGGGGTATCGTGCTAGATTAGATGCCAATAAAGTCATGCCAACACAAGCTGTACGAAGAGGTATTACAGGGACAGTCACTATTAGGGTTTATTTTGATGGCGAAGGTAATTATGTAAGTGCTGAAATTGAGGGGAGTAGCGGCTCTAGCCTTCTTGATAATGATGCCCTTGCCCTTGCAGCTAGGTCAGGTGGGGTTACCAATACAACTGGTGAGCCTAAATCAGATGTTTTTTATATAAGATATGAACTTGAATAATGATTATATTTGGAATGAGCCTAAATTGAATTAAATGGATTACAGTTTATGTAGGGGATATGAGAAGGTTCATATCCCCTACAACCAAATTCCCACTGTAGTTCGGAGGCTACAAATTAACAGAATTAACATAGTTTTAATAAAACATATAGGATGATGAATGAAATGAATAAACGTGTATATGTGGCCACAATGATGGCGTTACTTAGTATGAGTGTAAATGGTTATGCGGTAGATATGACAACTAATCAGAATCAAGAGTCGTCCAATGTAATCAATGTAACCGCCAATCACACAGCCCTTCTAGATTTGGACACACCTGTAGCGATGAATGTAATTACACCTGAGGAGTTAAAAAATACTGGTGCTACCACTGCTTTTGATGCGGTGGCGACCGTAGCAGGGGTAACAATAAATTCTTATGGTGCTGGCGGTGCCGATTTTGGTGGCATGGATAGCCGTACGAATATTCGAGGCCTTGACCGTGGTGCCCTTGTTCTTGTAAATGGCGTGCCTATGAACCTCAATGGCAAAGGTGGACTCGGCTCTATTCCTACGAGTGCCATAAAACGTATCGAAGTAGTGAAAGGAGCTGCTTCTACATTGTATGGTGCAGAGGCATTAGGTGGCGTTATTAATGTTATTACTAAGACTCCATCTACAGAGGGGGGCTCTGCTACGGTTGCCGTAGGTAATCAGGGTGCTAAACGCTTTGATGTGTCTTATGGTACAGATAAATTCATCGTTGGTATCGATAGAAAATACTGGGGCATGCAGGACCCATCCACACCGATTCGCTACGACTATGCAGGTACTAAAGGATATAACTACTATAGTACTCGCAACAAGGGCAATTCGTTGGGGCTCTTTATGGGTGGTAAGCTTTCAGATAAGGTAACATTGAATTTTAATCGTGCTGAAAGTAAATCGTCCTTTGGTCTAATCAGTACGGAAACAAATCCGGTTAATCAAGCAAGACATTCTACGACGTATCATTATAAGGATGATCGCAATAATGCTTCCTTAATTTATAAGGACAAGGGTACTACAGGAACCTTGTTCTATAATGACCGTACGATGCGTGGTACGAGCCGGGCGCACAATACGTCCCAAGCTAAGGCAACTGAAACAAGCTATCGCGCACGTCAATATGGTTTTGATGTACAGCATGAATGGGATTTTAGAGATGGTAAGGACTATTTAATCGCAGGTGTTACAGGTAAACAAGAAATCTATCATGCAACGGCTGTTCCTGTGTATATTCATCCTAAACGCAATAGTTATGCTGTGTATGGTAGTTATTCTTATGAAATTAACCCTAAATGGACATCTATTGTAGGTTTGCGTTACACCATAATCGATGACCCAATTAGGGATCAACATGTGTTGACGCCACAATTCCAATTGTTGCACTCTATCAATAAACAATCCTCCATGTATGTGAACATAGGGAAAGCTTTTACAATGCCTAGTTTGAGCGATACATTCCGTAGCGTTAGCCGTCGTTATACAGCGGTAAGCAGCAAAGGTCTCAAACCAGAAGAGGGTTGGAACTATGAAATTGGGTACAAGCGGATTAACAAAAAGGATGATTGGAAGGTTGATGTGTTCTATATGGATTTCAAAAACTTCTTCCAATGGCAACCGGATGCAAATGGTCGACCTTTGGTGCGAGTAAATGGCGGGAAATTCCGCAACGTGGGCATCGAAGCCGAATATGGTAGACGTTTATCCGACCGCCTCAAATGGAACGTGAGTGGTTCCTATTCTAATCCACGACAAAAGGAAATGAATGAAACTTATTGGAAACAAGCAGCTCCTAAATTACAGTTTACTTCAGGCATTCGTTATGAAAGCCCAACCTGGGAAGCTGGTACATCCTTTAGCTTTGTTACCAAACGTTTGCGCAATCGTGATGGCGGCTTAAATCCTAATATTGCCCTTTGGAATGCGTATGTAGGTTATCATTTCAACAAGGATGCAACACTTCGTCTCGATGCTCGTAACTTGTTAGACCGTCATAACGTTATCACTAATGGGGATTATGAATACTGGGGAGACCCATTTACATATGAATTGAGTTATACACAAAAATTCTAATATTTATTTATAGAGATTTATATAAAATCCAGTACTAATAGGGGGTATGGGTTTTGTGCAGCCCTTTTAAATGTGTAATAATACAATTATGTAGCTTTTATGAATAATTAGTGTGTATTACGAGGGATTTGTTATGAACAATCTTAAGAAACGACGGACTTCTGTACTTATAGGATTGGCTTTGATGGGATTATCTGTGCATGCATATGCAGTGGATGTAACGGCTACCACAGATACTCCTACTACGGTAGCATCTACTGAGGCAAATGGCGCATCTGAAAGTCATGTCATTAATGTAACAGCAAATCGCATGGCTCTTTTAGATTTAGATACGCCGGCTGCGATGGATGTTATTACTCAAAAGGACTTAGCTAATAGCGGTGCTAAAAATGCATTTGATGCAGTTAATATGGTACCAGGCATTACGTCTTTTTCCTATGGTGCATCCGGTCTTGAATATGGGGCTATGGATAGCCGTGTGAATATCCGTGGCCTTGAACGGGGATCCTTGATTCTCATGAATGGGGTACCGATGAACCTCAATGGCAAGGGCGGCCTTAGTTCTATTCCGACTAGCTCTATTGAACGCATTGAAGTATTAAAAGGTGCAGCCTCTGCTTTATATGGCGCTGATGCTATGAGTGGTGTTATCAATGTAATTACTAAGACTCCAAGTAAAGAAGGGGGCTCTGTTACGGTAGGTTTTGGTAATATGGGTCGCCAAACTTATAAAATTAACTATGGCACGCCTCGCTTCTTAATTGGTGTGGAGCGTAACTTCTTTGGTGCTCAAGATCCAGAAACCCCTATCCGCTCCGATATCGGTGCTTATGCTAGAGGCTATGAATATTATACAGCTCGTAACAAAGGGAATTCCTTAGGTGTATTTATGAGCGGTAAATTAAATGATAAGTTGACTTTGAACTTTAGCCGTTTTGAAGGTAATTCTTCCTTTGGACAGTTGAGTACGGAAACGAATCCTATTAAGCAAAAGCTTCACTCTACAACATATGCTTATAAAGATACTAAAAATAATGCGTCTTTAGTTTATAAAGATGGCTATACTACAGGTACAATCTTCTACAATGATAGAGATTTGCATGGTAAAAGTCGCATACATAGTAAAAAGACATATACGTTGAGTGATAATAACTATATTGCTCGACAATATGGTTTCGATGTGCAACATGAATGGGACTTCCGCGGTGGCAAGGACTATTTCATTGCAGGTGTACTTGGTAAACGAGAAACATATCGCACTACATCTGGTCCATACTATGGAAATCCACATCGCAATAGTTATGCCATTTATGGTACATACTCCTACCAAATCAATCCTAAATGGACTAGTATTTTAGGCTTGCGTTATTCGGATATTAAAGACCCTGTGAAAAATCAACGCGTATTAATTCCTCAGTTCCAATTACAACATCGTATTAACAAGGAATCATCCATGTACATAAATGTTGGTAAAGCCTTTAGAATGCCGAACTTAAGCGATACTTTCAAGAAAATTAATAAAGGCTATGCCTCTGTTAGTGGACGTAATTTGAAACCTGAAGAAGGTTGGAATTACGAATTAGGCTATAAACACATTACTAACAAAGATAGCTGGAAAGTAGCGCTCTTCTATATGGACTTTAAAAACTTCTTCTCTTGGAAACCGGATAGCAATGGTAAAAACACGATTCGCGTAAATGGTGGTCGCTATAGAAATGTCGGTATCGAAGCCCAATATGGTCGTAAATTAACAGATCACTTAAAAATGACTGTGGGTGCATCGTATTCTAATCCAAAACAACGAGAAATCGATAAGACCTATTGGAAACAAGCTAACCCTAAATTGCAATTTACAGGGGGTATCCATTACAATAGCTCAACTTGGACTGCAGGTACTAGCATCAACTTTGTCACAAAACGGATGAAGAACCGCGATGGCGGTACAAACCCAAATCTTATAGCTTGGAATGCATACGTAGGCTATCAGTTCAATGAAAACTCATCCTTGCGTTTAGATGCGCGTAACTTGTTGAACCGTCACAACGTTATTTCTAACGGTGACTGGGAATACTGGGATGAACCATTCAACTATCAACTTAGTTATACTCAAAAATTCTAGTCTTTATGTAATTGCTAATTAGAACTATACAAGGAGTATCGTCATGAATAAGAACATCAGGTTTCTCGTATGTTTGATGATACTCCTTTGTGTATGTATAACAGGTTGCGGTCCTCAAACGGAGGCCGGCATAACGACATATACTCGTTATGTTGAAAGCCACGATGGCGTTCGGGTAGGAGTACCAGAGCATCCGAAACGAATTTTAGCATTATCCTCTGCGTTCGACACCATTTTATTAGGACTTATAGAACCAGAACGCTTGGTAGGCATTAATAAACTGTCTACCTATGAGGAATATTCACTAGAGGCGAAGCGCGCAAAGCTGGTAAAGCCTGTTATGAGTTCTTATCCACTAGAGAAAATCATCGCCTTGAAGCCCGATTTAGTCATTGCTCCTGACTATATATCGGCAGATGTTATTTCCGGCTTACGCCACATGGGTATAGCCACTGTTGTGGTGTCATCGGGCTCTACGGTAGAGGGTGTCATTAAGAATGTGACGGAAGTTGCTCATATTATTGGCGAAGATGAGATGGGTAACTTTTATAATCAAAAAATTCGTAAAGAATTAGACGAAATGAAGCGTTTAGGAGAGTCCATTTCTCCTGAACAGCGCAAGACGGTTCTCTTTGTATCATCTATGGATGGCTATACGGGAACGGGCAGTCTCTTTGATGATATGTGTACATACATGAACGTCTATAATGCACCGAATCGGATTGGCTTACCGCCGCGCATACCCTTTGGGGAGGAGCGGGTGTTAGCCATGAATCCAGACTACATTTTTATTCCTTCCTATAAGGGAATGGACAAGAATTTGGCAGATCGATATTTAAAAAATCCGGCCTTTCAAAATCTGCCGGCTATCAAGGAAAATCGTGTGAAACCCTTACCGGCAGCGTACTTATATACTATGAATCAGCATATTGGCGAAGCGATGCTAGCCATTATGTATACTGTGTATCCTCAATTAGAAAGGAATTCTCATGACTAAACAGACACAACGCATCATGGCGATAACTCTGATTGGGGTATTGCTATGTATCGTGAGCTTATTGGCGCTCCATGTAGGGACCATTGTGATTCCTATTGGAGGGGGCGTCCAAAGTATTTTGAATGGTATGGGTATACCAGTGAGTTTTACTGAACCTATTTCTGCTGAACAAGAGGCGGTACTGTGGTTTATCCGCATGCCGCGCCTCATCATTGGACTACTCGTAGGCGGTGCCTTGGCAATCGCTGGTGCCGTTATGCAAGGGGTATTCTCGAATCCGTTGGCTGATCCAGGTATTATGGGCGTATCCGCAGGGGCATCTCTCGGTGCGGTTATCGCCATCGCCCTTGGTGTAACATCTCTTGGCATGTTTTACATGCCTGCCTTTGCCTTCGTAGGGGCCTTTGTATCCGTTGGGATTACTATATTGTTAACATGGCGTAATAACAAGCTTGACACGACCACCTTGTTGCTTGCTGGTGTAGCTGTTAGTATGCTGCTCGGTGCTTTCACATCGGGCATTTTGACTATGATTAATGAATACCGCTTGCGTGAATTCCTATTTTGGATGGTGGGTGGACTTGATTTTCGTCGCTGGGACCACGTTCTACTAGCGGTGGGGCCTATCATGACGGGCAGCGTTATATTAATGATGCTCGGTCGTCACCTGAATGTACTCGTTCTCGGCGATACAGAGGCGCGTGCCTTGGGTTTGCCTGTTATGGTGTATCGCATGCTATTCCTGTTTTTGGCATCTGTCGTTACTGCTACTGCGGTGTGCGTCAGTGGTTCTATTGGCTTTGTAGGCCTCGTGGTACCACATATTGTGCGTATCTTAGTAGGGCCAGATCATCGAATACTATTGCCTATGGCGGCCGTTGGAGGCGCACTATTCCTCGTGTTCTGTGATACCTTAGGTCGCGTTATCGCTCAGCCAGTTGAAATTCGCGTAGGTATCATGACGGCTCTATTAGGGGCACCATATTTTCTATATTTACTTCATCGCTTGCGTCGTAAAGGAGGGGCCTAATGAAACTAGATGTTCAATCTCTATCGGTCACATTAGGAGATACAACCATTGTAAAAGAGGCCTCCTTTGCTATTGACCGGGGCGAGTTCGTAGGCATTATCGGCCCTAATGGCTCCGGTAAAACAACGTTGTTAAAAGCATTGCGTGGCCTTTATCCTACATCTGGTGGAGATGTTGTGTGGGATGGTAAAAGCATCTCTTCTTTGAGCGATAAAGAAATCGCTCATCATGTGGCGTATATGCAACAGTCTGTAAATGTTTCCTTCGATTATGAAGCCATCGATATTGTGATGACCGCTCGTTATCCTTATTTGAAATGGTGGGAACAAGAAGGCCCTGAAGATAAGGTTATCGTTGAACAGGCTATGAAAGAGGTAGGCGTTTATCATCTGCGGAATCGTTCTGTACAATCTTTGAGTGGCGGTGAGCGTCAACGGGTATTCTTAGCAAAGGCTTTGGCACAACAAACAGAGGTCCTATTACTAGATGAGCCGACGGCTGCCCTCGATCTAGTATATGCTGACGATATCTTTCATGAGGGTCGCAGATTATGTGACGAAGGTAAAACGATTTTAATTGTCGTTCATGACTTAGAATTAGCCGCAAAATATTGCACTAAACTCGTCTTAGTTAGTGATGGTCACATCGTTGATGTAGGTGCACCTCGAGATGTGCTCACTGCAGATAATTTAAAAGCTGCCTTCCACTTGTCTGCAGCAGTTTACGACGATCCATATTTCAAACAACAACGTATCTTTGTGTTCCCAAAAGGAACTACGGATATTGAGGATTATAAACAAACAGAGACTAGTGGAGAGATGTCAATTGACCCTCAACTGAAATAGACATATGGGTGCCTATGTATAGGTCAGTAAATTTCCTGTTTATCTTGATATATTTGTATTGCTATTCCTAGCGAGGTCAGGCTTATGTTATATCCATTTACTGCTATTGTTGGTCAAGATGAAATGAAATTGGCTCTTTTGCTAAATGCTATCAATCCGTCCATCGGTGGTGTGTTAATTGAGGGCGAAAAGGGTACTGCAAAGTCTACGGCTGTACGTGCATTGCCAAGCCTGTTACCTCCGATGGAAACAGGGACTGATGCGATGACCGTAGTAGAATTACCTATAAATGCTACGGAAGATCGCGTTGTAGGGTCTATTAATTTAGAAAAGGCCTTGCAAGAGGGGGTAAAAGCTTTTGAACCGGGGATTTTACACGCAGCACATCAAAATATTCTCTATGTAGATGAGGTGAATCTATTAGATGACCATATTGTAGATATTTTGCTAGACGTGGCCGCTATGGGGGTAAACACGGTAGAGCGTGAAGGGGTAAGCCATTCTCATCCATCTCGCTTCATCCTCGTCGGAACTATGAACCCTGAAGAGGGGGACCTCAGACCTCAGCTATTAGACCGCTTTGGGTTGTCCGTCATGGTCTATGGTGAACAGGATCCAGCCCAGCGGATGGAGGTGATTAAGCGACGTCTTGCATTTGGCGATGCTCCAGAAGCGTTTATAGCGTCTTATGAGGAATCGGAGCAAGCATTACATGAGCGCTTGCTACAAGCTCGCAAATTATTACCAACCATTATTCCCTCCGATGATAGTTTGCTTAAGATAGCGAGCATCAGCATTGGTGTCGGCGTTGATGGACATCGGCCAGACATTACGATGATGCACACCGCTCGTGCTCATGCAGCCTTTCACGGTCGCTCACAAATCATAGATGACGACATTAAGGTGGCCGCAAGATTGACGTTAAAACATCGCATGCGGAGATTGCCTTTTGAAGAACAAGGTCACGACGAAGACCGCATTGATACAGTAGTATCTGCGGTAATCGAGGGCTAGCTATGGAAACATCTGTACAAGAAGCCCTCAAAATAGGTCTTGTAAACGACCAGATACATAGCATCGTCATTTCTGGGGGGACTGGTGTCGGTAAAAGTTTTATGGTTCGTCAGTGCCTCGACACATGGCATATTTCCTATCGTGTTATACCGGTTTATATAGATAACTCACAACTTCAAGAAAGCATCGATTTTGAAGCCTCTCTCGAGCAAGGTAAGATGATCATGACCTCTAGCCTACTAGATGATGATAATACGCGATGCTGGCTCATCGATGATGGTCATGTTCTATCTCCAGAAGTGCGTCATGCCTTATTAACAGAGGCAAAACGCCGCCAAATCTTGTTGATTATGACCATAAACCATGAGGATAGAGCCTTAACTGATGCGGAATGGGAACTCGTAGACGTACACGTATCTATGGAACCAACTTCATTGGAATCTAGGGTAGCGGTATTACAACAAACTCGAGATGGAATTTCTTGCGCAGATACTGTGTTACCTTCAATAGAAGAGCACCCACCTGAGGATGTAGTTAGTTTAATCGATCATAAGCGGATTTCATCTATTGCCGTTCCTGATGCAATGATTTCATTAGCCATTTCCTATGCACTCCAAGCTCGTACTGTAGGTCACGGTGCAGAGTTTGTATTGCTCCAAGTTATGAAATCACTGGCTCTTCTTGAGGGTGTTTCTTACTGTAAGCCCATTCATGCAGAGCGGGGCGCTCTTTATGTACTGCCTCATCGGATGAAGCGTGATGACACAACCACATCACAGCCTTCACAAGAGGCGAATGAAAATAGTAAAACGGATAGAGATCAACTAGAAAATAGGGCTGAACATGCATCGGACCAAGCTGATGAAGATGCACAATATGAAGCGGACCAAAATGATTCTATGGGAAATGAAGCAGCTCCTAAGGATTCAAACGCTAATGATGGGGACACTCATTCTGCTATGAATAGTGCAGAAGATGCATCTTCTCAGCAAGACGATTCAAGTGAAGCTGATGGTTCTAATCAATCTAACGACTTAGATGCTACACAGAAGGAATCCTGTGATTCCGAAGTTATGAACGTAGGTGGAGACGACTCACAACGCTTATCCTCTTTATGTTTGCCCGATACGGTTGCCCGTATAGCTAACCAATTATTCCAATGGAAACTAGAATCCTCTAAAACAGTAGACCGTCAGTATCGCAAGGGCTCAGGTCGTCGCCTCATGACCAAAACAAAGGACATTAGAGGGCGTATGATTCGAGCTTACCAAGATGAACATGCCTTAGAGGACTTGGCGCTAGTAGATACGTTGCGAGCGGCAGCACCTTATCAACGATTGCGGGCTGCTACTAAAATGGAACAAGAAAAGCTATCTACTCAGTCCCAGCAATTAAAGCAACAAGGCGGCAAGGGATTATCTTTAGTGATAAAACCTCAGGATTACCGCCGAAAAGCCCGTGAAAAGCGTATTGGTGCATACCAGCTTTTCGTAGTAGATGCCAGTGGGTCTATGGCGGCGCGTCATCGTATGGAGGCCACTAAAGCGGCTATTCTCAGTCTCTTGCGAGATTCTTATATCCACCGTGATTCGGTAGGGCTCATTGCGTTCCGCAAGGAGTCGGCAGAGGTGTTATTGCCTTTCACGCGTAGCGTAGAGCGAGCAGAGCGACTGTTAGCCTCTATGCCTACAGGCGGTAAAACGCCATTAGCTCACGGTTTACGGATGGCCTATACCATGTGCGATAAATTGTTGCGTGCCCATCGGGCGGAACGAATTCAGATTATATGTATCACCGATGGTCGAGCTACGTCGGGTGATTCTGAGGACCCTGTAGCGGAGTCCAAGCAATGGGCTCGTATCCTTGGTACTTTGCCTGTAGATTGTATCGTTATCGATACGGAAACGGGCTTTATCAAACTTGGATTGGCTAAGGAATTATGTAAATTGATGAATGGCAGTTATTATGCCATGGATACTATTACGGCAGAGCGTATTTTGCGAGTGTCTCGGAGGTAGATCATGAGTCGACTCATGTATATTTCTAACTTAGGAAAACAAATCCAATATATAGAAAAGGCCGTTGCTACCTACCCTGAATTGATACAAGGTGAGGTGGATATTTGCAATATGAAAAATCCTCCTCTCTGGGACGGTGATTTTGAAAGTCGCCTTCGTGCTGCCGATGTAGTACTCGTAACAAACATGGGGGTTGGCTTAGACTCGCCATTCTTAGAACGCCTTGAACGATGGCTATATGCGCATCATCCAAAATACTGGATCGATGTGGTAGAGCCTAAGAAAACGGATATTTTGTATCGTAATATAGATGAGGATAAACGGATTCGTCTTGAAAGTTATCGTCGTACTAGTGGCATCATGAACTATGTGCGGCTCATTAACGGTGCTTTCAGTACAAAACCAATTTCTGAATGGGAAGAACCTGACCGAATTCCGTGGCAAGCCATTATGGGGCGAGCAGGCAATATCTATGAGTCCTATGATGAGTTTATGGATGCCGAAGGGAACCCTGATTGGCCGTCCATTGCGGTGTACTTTTACCGTGACGAGTGGATTATGGGGGATATTTATTATCAACAGGCCTTATTTGAAGAAATTTATAAACATCAGTACAATCCGATTATTTTTTATGGTCAATACGGTTCGAATCCTCGCGTAGGCATTCCGAATATGAAATTGTCCATGAACCATCTTTTTGGGAAGGATGTATTCCCCTTTGACGTGCTTATCAATACTTGTAAATTCTCCTTCCAGTCCTTAGGGGCTCAAACCTTGGAGGAGTTAAAATTACAGGACGTACCTATCGTTCAAGGTTATACCATATACATGGATGAGAAATCCTGGGCTGAGAATCCACAAGGGGTAACGCCGTTAGATGTGAATTTATCCATATCACAGCCTGAGTTAGATGGTGTTATTCAAGGCGGTGTAGTGGCTTGTCAGACCTTTGATGAGCGTGGTCACTATGTGTATTTACCTGTGAAAGAGCGCATTGCAGCCGTCGTTCAGCGAGCTATTAAATGGTCTAAGTTGCGTTATATTCCTGTATCTGAGCGAAAGATAGCCATTATTTTACACAACTATCCGCCTAAGAATTCTAATATTGGTTCTGCAGCAGGCCTTGATACGCCTGAGTCGGTGCTACGATTATTAGAACAGATGAAAGAGGAAGGTTATACGATAGATTTTGTGCCTGATACGAGTGCAGATTTAATGGACATTGTTACATCCCACATGACAAACGACCGCTCCATGCTTACCGATGAGTTGCTAGCTTCGGCTGAAGGTCGCTTGAGCAGTAAGGATTACAAAGCATACTTTGAAACACTGCCAGCAGATACGCAACAAGCTATGGTTACATCTTGGGGGGAGGCCCCAGGAGATGTATTTGTCTACGATGATGAAGTCATCATTCCAGGTTTTTCCAATGGTAATCTGTGGATTACGGTGCAACCACCGCGCGGTTTCGGAGAGAATGTATCTGCCATCTATCACGATCCATGTTTGCCTCCACCGCATCAATACTTGGCGTTCTACCATTGGGTTCGGAATGTCTTTGAAGCGGATGCGGTCATTCATGTAGGCACACATGGCTCCTTAGAATGGCTACCAGGTAAGGGGGCTGGTCTCAGTGCTAGCTGTTATCCTGAAATCGGCATCTCTAGTTTGCCAAATATTTACCCATACTGGACAACCATCATTGGAGAAGGCATACAGGCTAAGCGGCGTAGTTCAGCCTGTTTAGTGGGTCACTTGTCGCCACCGATGACGACGGCGGGACTCTACGATGAATTTGAAGAACTAGAAGCTTTACTAGATGAGCATAGTCATTTTGAACAGGAGCATCCTGAGAGTGTAGCTGACATAGGCGAAGTGATTCGCGAAAAGGCCCTGGCCTGTCATCTTATCGATGAAGAAAAGGGGCCTACTATGTTGGTGGACGATATAATTACAGAAGTTCACGAAAAGCTAAGCGACTTAAAGCATATGCAAATGCGTAACGGTTTACATATCTTGGGTCAAGGCCCTGAGGGGACAGATTTAGAAGAATTTATTACTGCTATCATACGGACCCCTCAAGGGGATATTGCATCAGGTCTTGAAACGCTAGCCGCTGAGTTAGGGTATGATTGGTCGTATCTAGAGGAACATGCTGGCGAAGTCAATGATGACGGAATTCGTAATAATGTGATTATCGATAGAATTTGGCAGGAATTACGAGCGTTTGTGTCTAATATTATACATAAACCAGATTATAAGGCACCTCAAAGTTTAGAGCCTTTGGTAGGTGACATAGTTCGTGAGTATATACCTAAATTAGGTCAAACCAAAAATGAGCTCAGTTCTATCTCTAAAGCCTTACAAGGAACCTATGTTGAACCTGGCCCCGGTGGAGCCCCATCGAGTGGTCAAGTCGATGTATTACCTACGGGTCGTAACTTTTATGGTTTAGATGAAAGAGCCTTGCCTACAAAGATAGCCTACCAATTAGGTATAGAGCTTGCAGATCAAGTTATGGCTGATTATATTTTAAATGAACAGCGCTATCCCGAGACGATAGGGATTATCTTATGGGCTAGTAGCAACTCTAGAAGTCATGGTCAGTGTTTAGGTGAATTCCTCTACTTGTTGGGGGTTCGTCCTAAATGGCAATCTAACGGTCGTATTTCAGGTCTCGAGGTTATTCCGCTAGATGAATTACAACGCCCTCGTATCGACGTGATGGGCCGCATCAGTGGTCTTATTCGAGATATGATGCCTACTGCCATTAGTTGGCTCGACAAGGCAGTTGAAATGGTGGCAGAATTAGATGAGTCCTTGGAAGACAACTACGTGAAAAAGCATATTCATGATGATGTGGATTGGCTCGTTGAACAAGGTGAAGATCCTATGCTAGCCACTAAAAAGGCGCGCATTCGTATCTTTGGCGACCCACCACAAGCCTATGGCACGGATGTGGGAGCCCTGATTGAAGGGAAAAATTGGGAGTCCTTAAGCGACATTGCACAAGTTTACAGCAAGTGGAGTAGCTTTCACCTGCATGAGGACATTCCTCAGGATATGAGGCTATTCCAACGGCGATTAACTACGATGGATGTAACCATTAAGAACGAAGATAATCGGGAAACGCACATTTTGAGTGCTGATGATTATTACAGCTATCATGGTGGTCTCATTGCGGCGGTGCGAAATGCAAAAGGTAGTGCCCCTCGTGCCTATGTGGGGGATAGTACAGATCGCAGCCGCGTCGTGATGCGGTCCTTATCGGATGAGTTTCGCCGCGTTGTACAAGGGGAAACGCAGAATCCGAAATTCATTCAGGCCATGATGAACCATGGCTACAAAGGGGCATCGGATATGTCTAATGTGGTCTCTCATAGTTTTGGCTGGGATGTTACCAGTGATGTGGTGCCTGACTGGGTTTATGAGGGGTATGCTAACAAATATGCTTTAGACAAAGTGGTGCAAGACTGGATGCGCAATGTAAACCCTTGGGCCTTACAGCGCATTGCAGAAATTTTGTTAGAAGCTGCTCAACGTGGCTATTGGGATGCAGATCTAGATATGCTGGAGGAATTGCAGTCTCTATATATTTCAATGGAAGGTGTTATAGAAGGTCGTTAGTATGAAACAAAGAATATCTCTTATATGTACCATAGTAATGATGGTATTTCTAGTGGTCGGTTGTGGTCCTACTCAGACGGGGACTACAGGCACGACACATCAAGTTACGGATGGTACAGGGGTAACCGTTATGGTGCCTAACGAGCCGAAGCGCATCGTTCCTGTCGCTGCGAGCACAGAGGATATTGTGTTATCTTTGGTTGATCCGAGTCGAGTGGCAGCAGTTGGTACTGTGCCTAACAATGTGCCTGACGAGTCTGCCAAGGTCGAGAAACATGTGAAAGCAACTGCTGAATCCATGCTCTCAGTACAACCTGATCTAGTGTTAGTTCCAAACTGGATGTCTCCGGATGCGATTGGGGAAATGCGGAATATGCAGATTCCCGTTTACGTCTATAAGACTCCGACTACGGTAGAGGAAGCAAAGGCTGTTATCCATGAAATTGCAGGTCTTTTACATGCTTCGGATGAAAAGATGATCGCTAGCATGGATGCAGATTTGAAAACCGTTGAAGAAATAGCGAATAAACATACCGGTGAGCGTCCTGTAGTGGCATTTTATACGCAATTTGGTTTAACCGGCGGCAAGGGATCAACCTTTGATGATATGACAAAATATCTGAAGGTTACCAATGCAGCTGCCCAATTAGGATTAGGACCTTTTGATAATGGGACGAGAGAGGATTTAATTAAAGCGAATCCGGACATTATTATCATCCCGTCGGTGGCCTATACTTCGGATGGTACTACGCCGGCAACGGCAGAACAACTCTATTCTGATCCTGCTTTGCAAGGTGTTAAGGCCATCGCCAATCGTCGTGTGGTCCTCGTAGATTCCTCGCAGGTCATGAGTTATTCCCAATTTATGACTCGTGCAATGGTTTCTATGGCACAAAATATATATAGCAAGTGATTTAGTGTGTGTGGAGGTTTTTATGAAAGTATCAAGAATGCAACGATTATCCCTATACGTAGGGTTAGCCCTCGTATTTGGTAGTACTTTGAGTGCTCCTAATGTATTAGCTGTTGAAGCTGGTGATGCGAAAGAAGCGCATACCATTGTTGTTACCGCAACTCGTAGTGAACAACAGCTTTCAGAAGTGCCAGCTAGTGTAGGCGTAGTAACAGGTGACGATATTCGTGAGCGCCATGCTACGAATATGAACGAAGCCTTGAACATCGTACCGGGCGTAGATATTAATACGTACGGTGGTGGCGTAGGTTACACGAACTCCAATGCATTCCGCATCAATGGGTCTGACCAAGTATTGTATTTAGTAGACGGCATCAATATGGGCGCAGCAGGGGTGAATCCGCCGATGACTATTTTGAAAGATATGTCTAGCATTGATCGCATTGAAGTTCAACGTGGTGCAGGCTCTACATTGTATGGTTCCGGTGCCATCGGTGGTGTAGTAAACGTGATCACTGCAAAACCTGAGCAAGGTGTACAAACTAAACTTCGCGTAATGGGCGGTAGCAATGATTTAGAGCAATACGCAATTACCAACGAAGGTAGCAAAAAAGATTGGTATTGGCGTGTAGGCATACAAAAAGATATCATTGGCTCCTACAAAGATGGTCATGGCGTGCGCATTCCTCAACATGGCAACAGCCACACTGCATCTTTCATGGTGGGCAATACAATCAATGATAAGAACGATGTAAAAATATCTTACGACACATATCGTGGTGATGTAATGTACTCCGACCATTTGGGTGCCCTTAATCACATTCGTTATGGTAATGAAGCGAATGACTCCTTACGCGCGATTTGGAACAACAAAATCAGCAATCGTTGGAGTCATCAATTATACTTGATGAACAATCATTATAAAACAACATATGATGGGTACTTAACGGATGTGAAGACTCGTGGTATTGGGGATCAAGTTACGTATAAAGCAAAAGACCATATTGTAGTAGGCGGCTTTGATTGGAGACAAGATAAGGTGCTTAACATGGGTGGCGTGAAGCTTACAAATACATCTTACTTCATTCAAGATGAATGGAAATTTGCTCCTAAGTGGACTGTAACGCCAGGTATCCGCGTTGACCATCATTCCTCCTTCGGTACTCATACATCTCCATCCATCAGCCTTGGCTATGATGTAAATGAGAAGACAAATGTATATGCTGCGTATAAAGAGTACTTCTTGGCACCTACACCATACCAATTATTTGATGGCTTCAATGGCAACCGCAATTTGAAACCGGAAACAGGTCATGAATTTGATTTAGGTGTACACCACAAATTCGGTAAAACATGGAATAGTAATCTTAGCTTCTTCAGCCGTAGTACGAAGGATAAAATCGGTTGGGTTATGACTGATCCGGCAAATTTCACAGGTCAATATCGCAATTTTGACACTGAAAAAGCTCGTGGCATCAATGCGGATGTGCGTAAACAATTGACTAATCACTTGTCCGCACGTCTTGGCTATACGTATACTCATATCGATGCAACACCAACTCGCAAAGCAAACCGTGATGGATATGTACCAAAACATGCTGTTAACGCAGGCCTTGATTACAACGATGCTAAATGGGATGCTCATTTGGATATTCGTGGTATTATCAATCGTCCTGGTACAGCAGATAATGTATTCCCACGTAAAACATACTGGTTGGCTGATATTAGCGCTAACTATCGCATACGCGAAAATGTTACTGTATTTGGTCGTATCAATAATATCTTTGATACATACTATGCGGAACAATCTAGCGTTCGTTGGGGCAACCCAGGTGACTGGTGGCCAGGTCAAGGTCGCAACTTCCGCCTAGGTGTAGAAGTGACTATCTAATAGATATAACTACTGCAATGGTTCGATTATAAAGCTATACTAATAATTGACAATTACGTCGTAGTTATTTGTATAGCTTCAAGAAGTAATCTATTTCATGGTGAAAGAGCCTCTCGTGGGGCTCTTTCATTTTTATTATAGTTTTTGATGGTATATTGAGACCGCACTAAGTACCATGAGAGTTATTTTCAATAACCGATAAATTAAGTATATAGGTAAATAAGTATATGTTATAAAACTATAGATTTTCTATAGTAAAAGCTCTATAATATTATGTATCTATCTATAGGTATTCATAGTTTATGTTTTGTGATGTATTTGTATATTTGCTTGTATAGTAAGTGTTTTGTTACTTTCATAGTTATCAAAACCTTCCAATGGAGAAGGTTGATTTTTAGAGGAGTTGGATCGAAATGAAACAACCAGAATTATCGCCGTATATGATGGCTCGGAAGCCGTCTGGCATTCGCCTAGGACAAATTAAATTCTTGGAACGTAAGAACCCGCCTATCTTGGTGAATGGTTCTATTGGCAATGTAATGCGTCCTATGCATCCCGCCATGCAGCGTAGGTTGTTTGATTTGGGCGGTGTCAATAGCCCGTTCCATAATGGGATTGTGCCATATGTACCAACTACGGGCACTGATGAGTGCCGTGAAGCGTTTCTCCACATTTTGCGCAGTCAAGGTTTTGATACGACAGGGCTTGATGTACTTGTAACAGACGGTGCATCCATGGCGATGGAAATCATCATGCTCGGCGTATGTGGTGGTGCTGGCGAAGAAGAACGTCCTCTTTTGATGTTCAATCCTTCTTATACAAACTATGATGCAGTAGGTCTTCGCATTGGTCGTAAAACGGTTACTGTAGAACGGGAGCTCAATGAAAATGGTGAGTTCGAATTGCCCTCTGTAGAGACTGTTGAACAACGCATTATCGAGACAAAACCTGGGGCGTTGCTTATCATTCCTTATGATAATCCTACAGGTCAATTGTTTAGCAAAGAAACGCTTATTGAATATACTAAATTGTGCGTTAAACATAATTTATGGATTATCTCTGACGAAGCGTACCGTGAATTGGCTTATGAAAAAGGGAAAGAAACATCTAGCATTTGGGCCTTAACCGATAAAGATGTGCCTGGCATCGAAGGCCGCCGTATCAGCCTTGAAACGGCTAGCAAGGTTTGGAATGCGTGCGGACTTCGCATTGGAGCTATCATTACGGATAACAAATTGTGTTATGAAAAATCTGTTGCGGAATATACGGCAAACCTCAGCGCTAATACATTGGGCCAATATATCTTTGGCGCATTGAAACATGAGTCCTACGCGCAATTGCACAACTGGTATGAGCAACAACGCGACTACTATCGTCAAATGATCTTTGAACTCCACAAAGGTTTTAAAGAGGTGGAACCGGACTTTATCGTGTCTCGCCCTGAAGCGTCTATTTACTTTGTAATCGACGTGAGAAAGGTTGCAAAACCTGGCTTTGATGGTGTAGAATTTGCTTCTTGGTGTGCCGAACACGGTGCAGTAAGCCTTGATGATGGCAAGGAATATACACTCCTCATGGCGCCGCTCAATGGTTTCTATAGCGGTAAAAACGGCAATGATAACCCTGGTAAAACACAATTGCGCGTATCTTTCTGTGAAAACCCAGATTTATTGCGATTGGCTCCTGAATTATTATCTAAATTATTCAGAGCTTACGAAGCACAACGAAATGTATAAAAGTAAAGAGTGCCCTCCCAAATGGGAAGGCACTCTTTTTAAGTTATGAGTTGTATATATACTATAAGTGGTATAGTATCACATAAAAAGAGCTATAACATTCGAAATTATAGCTCTTTTCGTTTTTCCCTAGATATGGTAAGTAGGGAAGGGCTTTTATTTACTTTCTTCATCATGCTGCGGTCCCTTAGTACGTATTTCGACTGCCATTTGCTCGCTAGGTATGGAGCTTTCATCAGTTGATGGATATGAAGTGTCTTCTAAGATAACCGTTTCTAATAATTTGTTAATTTCATCAGACTGTATGGATACTTCTTTGTTGTACCATTCGCCAAATTCGTGAATAACCTCTTCGTTGCGACGGAAATAGGTATATTGGTCGATTTTACGCGATTCTACAAGTTCAGCATTCTCTAAGATGCTCATAAATGTAGAAATAGAAGATTGCGATACACCGCAGCGCTTTTGGATACTCTTAACGCTTACACTATATGGAAAGTCGATAAGCGTATTAGCGTGTACTTGTACACCGAATTCTTTCTCCGGGTGTTTTAGCCACAATATAATATCTAACCGATGCGGATTTGATAATGCTTTCAAGATTTTTAACGGGTCCATAGGGCCTCCTCTTAATTAAAAAATAACGAGTTCCCAACCTTGACCGTGGACTTGCATTATGCGGTCGTATTATACGCGTCTTGCTCCGTATAGGGTTTTTGCTACCTTTATCATACGCTACTTTTACCGTGAAAGCTAGACTTACTTATAAAATTCACGAATTGATGAATTTTATTGCACTCATCTAGAACAGAAAGTATACATTAGTATTAATATATAATGAGTATATATACAACATGTATAGACTTTTATAATATATTTCTGAAAAATATAGAATATATTCATCTTTCTGTGCTAATTTTTAAAGGTATTTTGGTTCTAAATAGAGAAATATATATACTATATGAACTTATGTAAGTCTAAGCTTTCATTTAAAGGAGCTGAGTATATGGCAATTGATCGCAATGAAACATTTGATGTTATCGTTGTTGGCGCGGGACCGGCGGGTGCTGCGGCAGCATTACGCTTAGCGGAGCAGAGGGTAAAAGTTTTACTTATCGAACGTGGCACCGCACCAGGCGCTAAAAACATGATGGGGGGACGCATCTACACACATTCTTTGGAACGTCTTGTACCGGACTTTAGAGACCGTGCGCCGTTGGAACGAAAGGTGACAAAAGAGCGCATTTCTATTGGTACAGGCAATGAAATGACCACTATCGAGTACAGTTACCAAGATGGTGAACCTAATGAAGAATCCTACGTAGTATTGCGTGCTAAATTTGATAAATGGTTAGCAGAAGAGGCGGAGAAAAAAGGTGCTCTTCTCGTATCTAATGTACAGGTAACTGAGCTTATTACCGAAGGTGAAGGAAAACGTCGCCGTGTAATAGGGGTTCGCTGTCACGATGACGAAGTATATGCAAAACTAGTTGTTATCGCAGAAGGTTCTAACACATTATTATTGGAACAGGCTGCCCTTACAGGTCCTACAGATCCAAGAACAATGGCTGTAGGGGTGAAAGAGGTATATAAACTCAAAAAAGAAGATCTTGAAAATCGCCTCATGCTATCTGGCGATGAGGGGCTGGCGTGGCTTACTTTGGGCGATATGACCGATGGTCTATTGGGTGGTGGCTTTATTTATACGAATAAAGACAGCCTTTCCGTAGGTATGGTTGTAGGCCTTGAAGATATCGGCAAAGCCAATAAATCTGTAGATGACATGTTGTTAGCTTTCACCAATCATCCAAGAATCGCACCATTATTAAAAAATGGCCAATTGAAGGAGCATAGTGCGCATCTCGTACCAGAAGGCGGATTTAAAGCGTTGCCTAAGTTGGGCGGTAATGGGTATGTTATCGTCGGTGATGCAGCGCGTATGTGTATGAACTTGGGGTATACCATTCGTGGTATGGACCTTGCCATCGAATCTGGCATGTGTGCAGCCGATGCGGTTAACGTAGCCTTGCGCGATGAAAACATGGAGCGCGTTGCTAAATTGTATGAACGTCAAATCAAGAATTCTTGGTTATATAAGGATATGAAGCTTTATAAAAATATGCCTGCCTTCCTCGCATCAAACCCTCGCATATTCAAAGAGTATCCAGCTCTTGTGAATAATGTGATGCGCGATGTATTCACTGTAAATGGTGATGGTGCAGTCCCAATGATGAAGAAATTGATGGGTAGTGTAAGTGACGTTGGGTTAGTTACCTTGATTCGTGATGCTTGGAAAGGGGTGCGTTCCCTATGAAATTAGAAGAGCGCTTGGGCGCCAATAAATACTATGTAGATGAAACGTCTCCTCATATCATTGTGGATGGCGCCGGCTTTAGCTTGGAAGAGAAAATGAAACTTGTAAACGGCTGTCCTGCCGGTCTATATACATTACAAGAAAATGGCGATTTAGCCTTTGATTTCGCTGGGTGTCTTGAGTGCGGCACCTGCCGTGTTCTCTGTGGCGAAACAATCGTAAAAACTTGGAAATATCCGCGTAACGCTAAGGGCGTAGAATTTAGACAGGGGTGAGGGTATGGAGTTATTAGTATGTATCAAACAGGTTCCAGATACATCTGAGATTAAGCTGGATCCGGAAACGAATAATCTCATCCGCACAGGTCTGCCTAGCATTGTAAACCCTTACGATATGCATGCGTTAGAGGCAGCTCTTGCGGTAAAAGACCAATATGAAGGTAGTCGTGTAACCGTTGTCACTATGGGGCCTCCTCAAGCCGAGGCGGCACTTCGCGAGTGTTTATCCCTCGGTGCAGACGATGCGGTGCTCATTACAGACCGTGCTTTTGGCGGTGCTGATACATTGGCTACAAGCTATACGATTGCCTCTGCCATTCGTCATATTCAACGTACCATGAATCGCGAGTTCCAAATGATTTTCTGCGGCAAGCAGGCTATCGATGGAGATACAGCGCAAGTAGGCCCTCAAATTGCGGAGGAACTAGGCATGGCGCAAGCTACCTATGCTTGTGAATTATCTGTAGACCAAGCAGCCCAAAAAGCGATTGTAAAACGAGAACATGAAAATGGTTACGAAATTGTGGAAGTTCCTTTACCACTATTGGTAACGGCTACGGCTGAACTCAATGAGCCTCGTCAACCCGGTCTTTGGAGCTCGATTTACGCCAAACGATATACGATTACGCATATTACATTGCGAGATATGCCACATATTGATGAAAGCCGTATCGGGCTCAATGGCTCTCCTACACGTGTGCGCAAGGTATACCAACCACCGCTTCGGGGCAAGGTAGAGATGCTTTCATCCGTGGACGAAGGCGCTAAGAAAATCCTTGAATTGGCATATAATATCAAGCCAGAAAAGTTTTCTCATTTATTAGTACCGAGCGAAGAATCGGTCGAAGAGCCTGTAGATACCAATGATGAGGGCATAGATGTAAAAGACCCTGTACAACGGGCTGCCACTGTTGAAAGTGTATCCTCTAGTGAGTTTAAGGCTTTAGCGACCGTTAAAGGTGAAGAAGGTTCCAAAGGAGGTGATCGATAATGGGAGTGACAAATTTTGATGAATATAGAGATGTCTTTGTCGTAGCCGATACCATCGATGACGTAGTGCATCCGGTTACGTACGAACTTATCGGTCAAGCTCGTCGAATCGCTAAGGAATTGGGCCAACTCGTTCAAGTTATGCTCCTTGGTGAGAATGTTCAATCCGAGGCGGAGGAACTTGTGGCACATGGTGCCGATATTGTTCACGTTTTTGAAAGCCCTCTTTTGAAATACTATACAACAGACGGCTATACAAAGGTTTTGACAGATTTCTTTGAAGACCATAAGCCTAATATCCTTTTGATTGGCGCTACAAACAATGGCCGTGACTTGGCACCTCGCATGTCTGGTCGCATGAAAAATGGTGTCGTAGCTGACTGTACCATTTTGACGGTAGATACTACAGAAGGCCTTGTAGAATGGACACGCCCTGCCTTGGGTGGCAATATTTTAGCTGAAATTATTTCCCCAAATCACCGTCCACAAATGGGTTCTGTCCGTCCTAATGTATTTAAAAAGCCGGACCGCATTGCAGATAGCTGGGGCCGCATTCAAATTGAACCATTCGACCTTAACCCTGAAGACATTCGCATGAAGCGTCTCGACTTCATTCCGTTTAGCAAAGATGGTTACAACATCCAAGAAGCGGATATCATCGTGGCCGGCGGTCGAGGCATGGGTTCTAAAGAAAACTTCGATAAGCTCTACGAACTTGCCGATGCTATCGGCGGCGTTGTAGGTGCTACACGTCCCCTTGTAGAAAAGGGCTGGATCGAATTGCCATACCAAGTAGGCCAAACAGGTAAAACGGTAAGTCCTAAACTATACTTGGCATTCGGTATCTCCGGTGCTATTCAACACGTGAGCGGTATCTCCGGTGCTGACACAATCGTGGCTATCAACAACGATCCAAATGCAGAAATCTTCCAACACGCTAACTATGGGATAGTGGGGGATTGCATGGAAGTGTTAAATGATATGTTGGCGCATTTGAAATAAAAGACGTGCATAAAGTGGCATTAGAATTATAATACAATAAAGAAAGAGGATACCCTTCCCGAAAGCCTCCAAAGCGAGCTAAGTCGGTTTCAGAAAGGGTATCCTCTTTTTATTATCATATTCCTAAATCCATATGCCACTTTATGTATCCTTTTAAATACCATCTGCGCCGACATATTATTCTAGAAGAGGGGAAAGTACAGTACGCGTAACGCTCAAGGCGGCTTCGAATAGGTATCCCTATTTGGTTTACTGCTGCTGTAGAGCTCAAATGTTCAAGTATTATAAACCACTGCGCCGACATATTATTTACATAGAGGGAAAGTCGGTTTCAGAAAGGGTATTCTCTTTTTTATCATATTTTTAAATCTTTATGCCGCTTTATGTGTTCTTTTAATACTATATGCTCCAATGTATCATTTTTATTAGTATAGGGTGGTGGCTTAAAGTCCATTACATATTAAAGTGGTATAATTAGACTATAGATATAGTTCGGATTGATAAGGAGGTATTTATGGCTCGTAATGTTTTTGTTACTGGTGCAACGTCTGGTATTGGTCTTTGTATTGCCGAGGCATATGCAAAGTATGGCGATAATGTTTTGATTTCCGGTCGTCGCGCTGAGGTGTTGGCTGAGGTACAGGCTCGTTTGTCTAAGGAATATGGCGTGCGCATTGAGACTTTGGTTCTTGATGTGCGTAGTCGTGAGGATGTTGAAAGCAAGGTTCCAGCAGCAATTGAGGTTTTTGGTGGTGTTGATGTCCTTGTAAATAATGCAGGTCTTGCGCAAGGTTTGGATCCTTTCCAAGATAGTGCTGTCGATGATGCTGTGACCATGATAGATACAAATGTGAAAGGTCTTT
Source organism: Veillonella parvula (assembly GCF_945949885.1). GTDB lineage: Bacteria > Bacillota > Negativicutes > Veillonellales > Veillonellaceae > Veillonella > Veillonella parvula_B. Next base: position 28,285 of record NZ_CAMFFZ010000020.1, read on the forward strand.
TATATGTAACAAAGGCTGTACTACCTTTTATGATTGATAAAAACGCAGGCCATATTGTAAATATGGGCTCTACCGCTGGTATTTACGCATATCCAGGTGGCGCTGTTTACTGTGCTACAAAGGCGGCCGTTAAGACGTTAAGCGATGGTATTCGGATGGATACGATTGCTACAGATATTAAGGTCACAACCATTCAACCGGGCATCGTAGAGACTCCATTTAGTGAAGTGCGCTTTCACGGTGATGCGGAAAAAGCTAAAGCCGTCTACGCCGGCATCGATGCCATCCAACCTGAGGATGTGGCGGACGTTGTGCTATACGTAACAAACCAACCTAAACGCTTGCAAATTTCTGATGTCACAATCATGGCAAATCAACAAGCAGCTGGGTTTATGGTGCATAAGAAATAAGACGGCGTATGATTTAACGTAAAAGCTAATATAGAACTCAAGGCTTTATATAAGAAATAACTACTTGAAATTCCCTATCATTTAGGATATAATTATAAAATAAGTTTTGATAAAGAATATTTTGTAAAATGTATTTTTGTATTATAATATTATTAATCAATGTGGTGTGTTTGTACAGATGTATTTGTAAGAGCGCGGAGATTATATTAATGTTGAAGAAATTTGTATTGATGGCAGTTGCTTGTGCTTGTGTAGGTTCTTATACTGTTGCTGGTGCTCAAGGTACTCTTGATGTAAAACCAGATCAACCTAAATCTGTGGTAGCGCAACAAGAAGCGCCAATGGTTGGTATGCCAAGTCCGTTTCATGAGTTTTCTACTGTAGATGAAGCGGCTAGATATATGAACATTACACCTCAAATGCCTAAGGTATTACCTGTGGGTTACAACATTGAGTCTGTAAGTACTATTGATAAGGATATATTGCAAGTGGTTTATGTTTACCAAGCTGGTGAAGATGCTACTCGTAATCAAGCTGCAGGCAAACGCATCGTCCATCGCATAGCCAATGAAATAAAAGAAGATATCAGCGGCGATTATAACGATTTTCGTGTAACAGCTAATGAAAAAGTAAACGGCACAAAGGTTGTTTTCAAAGGCGGTAATAAAATGGTATATCTCATAGGTTGGACAAAAGACGGACAAACTCATGGGATGTACTTCGAACGCCCTGTAACTCGTGACATGGCTAAAGCAATCGTTGCTAATACAGTAGCCCCAAAACAACATACAAAATAATATAAAAGTCCAGGCCTAATGGGATAGGCATGCGAGCTGTGGTGAAGCACTCGCATGGACACTGTAAGGGTTTTATATGGAACGGCTCCTCATATGAGGGGCCGTTTTTGTTGGTATGCAAAACTTTCATAATGATAATGATTCTAAATACCCATATGGGTATATCTATCTAAGTATTACATTGATAGAATATAAATATAGCTATTTTGTGATAAAGAAGGCAGGTGATGTATTGTATCGATTAATACTACAGCGTTTGGCGAGTATTGTAGGTATTTTATTTGTTGTTACCATCGGTACATTTGTATTGATAAAATTATCTCCTATTGATCCCGTGTCGATGAAGTTTAATCTTGTAGGGGCTACACCAGATCCAGTTGTAGTTGCACAGATACGAGAGCAGTTAGGGCTCAATGACCCTTGGTGGCAACAATACCTACGTTGGTTAGGTCAAATTGTACAAGGGGACTTTGGTGAGTCCATTCTGTATGCTTTACCAGTGGCGACCATTCTTGGCGGTGCCTTGCCTAATACCTTGGGGCTAGTATCCTTAGCTCTTGTTATGGGAATCGTGGTGACCATACCGCTCGGTATGTTATCTGCAAAGTATCAAGACTCATGGATTGATCATGGGGTTCGTCTCGTTACATTCCTAGCATTAGCAATCCCTGGGTTCTGGGTCGGTTTATTATTACTGTACTTATTCGGTGTTAAATTACAGCTAGTGTCGGTAACGAATACCAATGGCTTTTCTGCTTATGTATTGCCCGCGGTAACCCTTGCTTTATGGATATGTGGTCTCTACATTCGTCGATTGCGCAATGCTATCTTAGAGGTGTCGCGACAGCCCTTTGTACAGGGGGCTCGAGCATTGGGCTTGCCAGAATGGATGGTCTACACCCGTTACATATTCCCTCATGTGGGACTTATGTTGTTGCCTATGATGGGGGTAACCATGGGGGCTATGCTAGGTGGGTCTGCCGTTATTGAAACGGTATTCTCCATAAAAGGCATCGGCTACATGATGGTGCAGGGCATTATGGCTCGCGATTATGTATTGATGCAGGGCTATATCATTTGGATTACCTTGGTGTTCATCGTGATAAATATCATCATTGATGTATTGAGTGTTTGGCTGAATCCGAAGCGAAGAGCCGCTATAAAAGGAGGCTCTTATGAATAGACAAAAGCCCTATACTTTATACGCTATATTGGTATTAGCAACTCTGTGGATCGTATTTTTCTTATGTGCTCCCTATATAGCACCCTTTGATCCTGAAACGACGAGTATCGCGGACCGCTTACAAGACATTAGTAGTACCCATCTATTAGGTACTGACCAACTCGGTCGTGATGTGTGGTCTCGTATTCTGTACGGTGGTAAAGCCTCTTTAGGGATTGCTTTCACCATCATTGGCATTAGTGGGGCCATCGGTATCGCTATTGGTGGGTTAGCAGGATTCTCTACACCTAGCATTGACCGTTGGTTATCTCGCTTGATTGATTTGGTACTAGGATTCCCGAACATGGTGATTGCTATTGCTTTCATCGGTATTATGGGACCTAGCATAACGAATGTAATCATTTCCTTGTGCATTACGAAATGGGCGGAATATGCACGTATCACTAGAGGTCTTGTACAGATTGAACGCCACGCGGAGTACATTACCTTTGCTCGTATGTCGGGCGCTTCAAACCTACGAATTTTGTGGCGCTATATTCTGCCGAATGTATTGCCACCGTTGGCGATTGTTATTATTCAACATCTAGGGGATGCCATCATTTTGGTAGCCAGTTTTTCGCTCATCGGCATCGGTGTACAACCGCCGGATCCGGAGTGGGGCGCTATCTTGTTGAGTTCCCGAGATTTTCTACAAACGGCGCCGTGGCTGCTAATTTACCCAGGGCTCGCTATTTTTATTACCGTTGTTTTATTTAACTATATTGGTGATGCGTTGCGCGATGCCCTTGATGTATCTCGTTAACCGTGCTGTGTATAGATTTTTTATGGTGAAAGCCTCGACGAGGCAATGTATTTTAAAGGAGATATTATGAAGCGTTGGTTGTTAGCATGTTTGTCCATGCTATGCATGGTGGCTCTCTTGGTTGGCTGTGGCAATGATACTGCTAAAGACAGCAAACAAGGTAAGCATATGAATGTTGGTTTGTATTGGTTTGGTGAAACATTAGACCCAACTCACGAATGGGATGCGTGGACATTGACGCGTATCGGCGCTGGTGAAACATTGGCAACGGTAACACCAGATATGAAATTTACTCCACAATTGGCAGACTCCTGGGAAAATGTGGACCCTACAACATGGAAATTCCACATCCGTGAAAATGTTAAATTCCACAATGGCGCTCCAATGACGCCACAAAAGGTAAAAGAGTCCATCGAGTACACAATGAAACAAAGTGCTCGTTCTGCAAAGGCCGTTAAAATCGAGTCCATCACAGTAGATGGTCAAAACTTGATTATTAAAACAACAGAACCTAATGGTTCCTTGTTATCTAGCTTGACTGAACCTGCTTTTGTTATCATGGATACTGCAGATCTTAAAGACGTAGCATCTAAACCAGTTCTTACAGGCCCTTATAAAATCACTGCTTTCAAAAAAGGTGAAACAATTGAACTCGCAGCCTTCGCAGATTACTGGGGCGGCAAACCAGGTCTTGATTCTGTAACTGTAAAAGATATCGAAGACAACAATAAACGCGCTATGGCGTTGCAATCTAAAGACGTAGACGTAATTCAAAAAGTGGACTCTGCTAACCGCAGCTTGTTCAAAGACGGTTTCAATATTCAAGACGTTGCTGGCGTTCGTGTGTTTATGTTGAAAGCAAACCACACAGAAGCATCTCCATTACATGATAAAGCTGTACGTTCCGCTATTGCTCATATCATTAACTATGATTCCATGGCTAAAATCATCGGCAATGGCTCTACACCAGGGGCGGCACCATTCCCGCCATCTGCCAACTTAGGCTATGATGCGATTGCTAATAAACCGATGACAGATGTAGCAAAAGCTGACCAAATCTTGTCTCAGGCTGGGTACGCTAAGAATGCAAACGGCATGTATGCAAAAGATGGCAAAGAATTAGCGATTACTATTGCTATTTGGGGTAAAGACACAAGCTTATCCGAAGAAATTCAACAAGAATTGAAAAAAGCTGGTATTGCTGTAACTCTTAAGAAATTACAAAGCCCTGATGAAGTAGATACACTTGGTACAGATGGTTTCGATTTAGTAGAACGCAATGTAGTGACTATGTCTACAAACGATCCTTACTGGTTCCTCAGCTTATTCTACAAAACTGGTGCGAAAGCAAACGTTGGCGGCTACACTAATCCTCAAGTAGATGCGTTAATCGACCAATTGTCTGTAACATTTGATCAAAACGAACGCTCTAATATTGCAAAACAAGCACAACAAATCTTAGTTGATGACGTAGCAGATATTTATTTGTTGTATCCAAGTGCAACGGTTGTATCTACTACAAAAGTTAAAAATGTACCGGTACATCCAATCGATTACTACTTATTAACAAAGGATTCTACTATTGAATAAATCTGATTGTATCGTATTTGATAAGGTTATAATTTCATACGGTGCGGAGCAAGCGGTACGCGATGTATACTTCTCCGTGCCCAATGGTGAGGTCTTTGCCATCGTTGGTGAAAGCGGCTCTGGTAAATCTACGTTAGTTCGTGCCGCCTTTGGCATGTTGAAACAAGCTAACATTAGCGGCCAAATTTTGCTAAATGGCACCGATGTTTCTACATTGAGTGATGGTGATTGGCGACAACTACGGGGCACAAAGATTTCTATGATCTTCCAAAATCCCAGCGCCTATCTAAATCCGTATCGGACTGTAGAAAATCACTTTAAGGATTTGTTCTGTGCTCATGGTGAAAGTTATGATGTAAGCCGCGTTATAGATATGCTTAATCTCGTTCACTTAACTGACGGAGCACGTATCTTGCAGTCCTATCCGTTTCAGTTGAGCGGTGGTATGCAACAACGGTTAGCAATAGCTTTGAGCCTCATCTTGAAGCCTGGTATCGTATTTGCTGACGAACCGACTAGTGCCTTAGATATGCTGGTGCAAGCCTCTGTATTGGACCTTATGAAAGAGGTAACACAGGCTCTTGGGGCAACGGTGATTATTGTAACCCATAATATCAAGGCGGCGGCGCGCATTGCCAATAGCATTGGGGTTATGAATAAGGGGCAACTCGTTGAAGTGGGATCCACCGAAGAGGTAATGACACATCCAAAGGATGAGTATACTCGTATTTTGTTAGATTCCGTAATGAAAGTGGTGTAGTATGATTCAACTCGAGAATATATGTAAACAATATACGAACCACAATCATACGGTCCACGCCGTTGATAACGTATCCTTTTCCGTGGCTCCCAATGAACGCGTAGGTATTGCTGGTGGTAGTGGTTCCGGTAAAAGTACGCTGCTTAGGCTGATTGCTATGCTAGAAAAACCTACATCTGGCACCTTGCGACTCTTTGGTGAGGAAATCCATTCCATTCAAAATCATACAGAAATATATCGCTCTATGCAGATGATGTTCCAAAATCCCTTGGCGGTGATTCCACCGAGAATGAACTTAGAAGCATTTCTCTTAGAGCCGTATATCAACTATGGTCTCATGGATGTGACTGCAGCAAAGGACGATATCCGTAAGTGGATTCAACATGTAGACCTACCTGAAACGATCGTTAACAAATACCCGCATGAGGTCAGCGGCGGTCAATTGCAACGTGTTGTATTAGCACGAATTATGCTGATGAACCCAAAACTAGTACTCTTTGATGAACCTACATCAGCCCTTGATGCGGTGAACCAAAAACTAGTGCTAGACCTATTACAAAAACTCCATACGGAACAACCCTTCGGTTACGTATTCGTCAGCCATGACATCGGACTATTACAAGCTGTAACAGACCGAATCATCGTCATGAAAGATGGGCAAATCGTAGAAAATATCGAATCAAAACGACTTAAAGAAGCGGAACATCCGTATACACAAGTACTAGTAGAAGCGAGTATGTAAAAAGGAAAGAGCCCTATACTTTGGTGTAAGGGCTCTTTGTTAATATTGATATATTTCTATAACAAAGTTTGATAATGATGAGTTATTATTGAAAATTAGTTTATACTACCGAAGATTTCTAAACCATGTATACCTTTGTATTGTTGAAAAAGCGTACGTTGTAAAGTTCTATATGTTATTGCTTGATTTATAGATTCATAAATATCTATTCCCCAATTAAAAAAATAATGATTGTTATTACTATCAAACTCTTCTATAAAATCAATAATAGGAGTGAGAATATCCTTTTTGAGAATATTATTATTGTTGTTCTCATCTAAATTCTTATGTTTAAATATTTTTAAGAGCTGTTTGATTCCTTTAGTATTTTCTGGGCTTAAATTTTGCCAATTAAAAAATATAATTATATACCAAAATTCACTATATAGCATCATATTATCTGGCTTTATATTTGAAAGTGCTATTTCAATATTATTATTAATCACATTAGTAATTTTTTTGTGATAGGTTATATCATATTTGGAATAAATGCTATAGCATGCCCATAATAATGGGTTCTTTTCTTTTTCTAAAAAATCCTCTAAATACTTTTCAATAATATAGGGTAACGCTGATTTATGAGCAGCGATAACTAGTAATAGATTAGATAAATCTTGAAGTGGAAATTTTAAAAATATAAAACTATATTTTGTAAAAATTCTTTCTATTTTACTATAGTCAAATGATTCATCCTTTAGAAGTTCAGACTTAATATAATAAAATATAGTAATAAATTTTTGAGTATTATCAAATGATGCAAAATAAGAATAAATATAGAATACTAAATCTAGCAAATAAAGTAATTTAGATTTCTTAGGTTTGTTTATTAAGAGAAGCCCTTTTTTCTGTTTCTTGAACTTATTTAAAAATGTACTAAGTATGAAAGATATAATATATCGGGTATAATCTGGATGCTCTTTTATTAATACATCAAAATCATTTTTCATTCTTGGGAAGTTGATAAAGCCATTACTTAAAAGTTGTTCAGGCATACTACTATTATCAAAGATTTTTTCGATTTTATCTACATAGTCTCTTGTTTTATTTATCCAGTAATTATTGATCACAGGAGTGATTTCAGATTTAAATTTATGTTCGTTTAAATGCAATAGATACTTTGAAGTATAATTTTCATATAAATTTATTATTTTGTCAGTTGTAATTTCAGAATTAGTAAAAATGAAAATATCATCAACAAATCTATAAATTTCATAGTCAAGATCTTTTTGTAGGCCTAAAATGCTTAATTCGTTATAAACTTGGATATCAATTTCTTGTAATAATATTTCAGCGATTAATCTTGAGAATTCAGGACCGATAACAATCCCATTGGAAGATTTACCATTAATATTCTGTAATATTTTGTCGATAGTAATGAATAAATTGGTATTTTTAGCATTCTTTGAGTCAATTGTATGGGCTTCAACAATCCATTTAAAGGTATGTGTATAAATACTGTCAAAACAGGATTTATAGTCTGCTTTCGCAAAAAATTTATACTGATGATTAGCTATCTCCCAGGTAGGTGAATTAAAAAAATCAGTAAGAGAGCTATGAGTTTTTAAGTTAAAATATAATCCACTTTGTTGGATAATATCTTTCTTGAATTTGTGGCTTTTTTGCTCAATATATTCTATTGTTTTTTTCTTTTTTGCTTTGTAATATAAGTTGCTATTATTACTGTGATAGCGAATTGAAAAAATAGCTTTTTTTTCTAATAATGGAAGAATTTCCTTTTGATATAAATCAATAAAAAAATAAATATTAATTGCGGATAGTGGCTGAATTAATGAGAGCGTACGAGTTGTTTTTTGATTTTTTATAATTTTGAATTTTAATGGTGCAGTTGACCAAGTGGGATCATTAAACATAATGTTTTTATTTTTATGCTTTATTTTTAGTAAATTTTTTTTTGCTGATTTTAAGTTTTTTGCTGCTTTTTTTTCAAAAAGGTATTGATAAAATCTATATAATGAGTATAGTTCAGGTAGTTCTACAGGCATTGTATCTGTTATGAGATAATCTAATTGATTTCTTCGAATATTTGTATTTTTCATTGTTTTTATCCGTTTAATCTATTATTATAAGTATGAGGAATTCCTCATGCACAGAATATAAGTATAGGGGAGACCCAATATCTTATTGTGCACACATCAGCGACTCTATTTAGGTGAAAGTATTTATATGAGTGCTTTGCACAAGTATGGGTATGAGTAGTTTACTAGACGTGAATCTATGTGTAGATTTAACTACAGGTAGGGGAATGAACTGGTTGATAAGTGGAGTTAACTCTTAATAAGAGCCGAAAGTACGATAAATTGCAGCGTGGCTGGATTTTATCGTACTTTTTGGTTAAAAGCCAACTTTCAATGCGATAAGGTACTTTCCGAGTATTTGATTGTAAGTTAGTCCCTTCATATTACGAAGACCTATTTTTCGTGCTAATTTTTTTAAAGTTTTTAGATTATAACCTAAGCATTCAACAAAAATCATACTTTTTTTATTTTGTAAGGTATAAAGTAACGTATATGTGTTGTTAGATGATTTTAAATAGTATGGTAATGGAAGATTGTTTTGATTAAATGCATCCTTTACAGCATTTTCCAAGAACGTTTTTGTGTCAGGAATTAGTGCTGCTAGATAATACTGAAGCTCTGTATAGTTAGCAATTATACCTTTGCTTTTCCATATAATATTATTTTTGTGTGTAGATAAATATACAATTCTGTGACAAAATGCTTTTATTTTTTGTCGTAATATTTCATCAGAGAGTTCATTTTTAATATTGTCGGCAATTAGGTGATTTAGTTTATTTTGATATTTAATGATTTTTTCTTTAGTGATACCGTAAGTTAATTTGATTTTATCAGGATTACTTTCGGGCTCAAAGTTTATTTGATAACCTAAAAACTTTAATTCTTTTAATTGATTTAAATCATATTTTGAAATGTAGTTAAACTTATTCGGGTTAAGTTTTACTTTACATTTTATATTAATATTATCCTTATAAAAAACACTGGAAATTGCTTCCTCTATAATCTTCTTTAGGCTATCTTCTTTAATATTTATATTACTAATTATTAGGCAGTCATCAATGTATCTTTGATAGAATATAATACCGAGGTCTTTTAGCTTTTGAGTTAATATATTATCGAAATCTCGAGCTACTAATTCACAGAGGGTATTAGATAAACTTAAACCACTAAATGTATATTTAAAACAATTACAATACTGAGTGATAAGAGCTTTTTCTGCTCTTGATAAATTAGAATCTTTTAGATAATTTTGGTTAACATAGTCATTAGAAATTGAATTGAAGAAGTCTTTGAAATCAAACTTATAGATTGTAAAATCTTGCATGTTTTTTAGTAGCGTTAATGTACCAAATAAGGATTTTATAATTTTATTTCTGTTTGGAAAGATTATTTTGAACTCTTTGTCGATTCTTTTTTTTAGATAAAGGCAAACTATATACTCTAAGCTATTTTTATCATATTTATAACCGAATCTTTTTTTTGTGTGCTGTGTCAAAATAAAATGCTTTTTTTGGCCATTGAAGTTGATATTTTCTTCTTTGATAGCCTTTTTTAAGTTATCGATGGTTGGATAAAAAGATGAGGAGTTGTTATTGCTAATCTTAAATAAGTTGCTTTGAATATCAATTATGGATTGAAGTAAATTATAATCAATTTGGCTCATATAAACCTCCTGTAGATATTAGTTATTCTTATTATAATATAAAATATGGAAAATAATCTATCTTGATTTTATATGATTAAATATTAGTTATAGAGATAAGTATATTGATATCGAATAAATAGGTATTTAGAGTTTTAATCATCTTTCATAATCCTCCCTTACCATAAAAGAAATCACATGTTTTCTTTCAGAAAGAGGGGTTAATTATGACAGCAGTAAAGCATGAATGGCGTAAACATGAGAAAGACCTGTATTGTCCGAAGCAGAAGGCGGTGCAGGTTACGGTGCCGAGCATGAAGTTCCTCGTGCTGGATGGCGTGGGAAATCCTAATCATGCGGCTTTTGCTGATGATATCGAGGCGCTATATTCGTTGTCTTATGGGATAAAGATGTTGCCGAAAAAGGGCGTGACGCCGGATGGATACTTTGATTACACCGTGTATCCATTGGAGGCGCTTTGGAAGCAGATTGAGCATACGGAGCAGTTTGATAAGAATAATCTGCAATATCGAGTGATGATCAGACAACCAGATTTTGTGACTCCTGACGTGTTAGAGGCGGCGATTGTTAATGTGTCCAAGAAAAAATTGTTGCCTCGATTTAAGGATGTGCGGCTCGAATCGATAGAGGATGGAGATTGCGTACAGATATTGCATATCGGGCCTTATGATAATGAACCGGAATCGTTTATGAAAGTGGATGAATTCTGCTCTGCTCATAATTTGCAACGTGTTAATAACGAATGGCATCGGGAAATCTATTTGTCCGATGCGCGAAAGGTGGAGCCCGCAAAATTGAAGACGGTACTGCGCGTGCAGGTAAAAAGGGGATAGTATAAAACTGTCATAATAAACTTAATCAAATTATGAACGAGGTACCTTATGGAGTTGAATAGTTTTTTCTTACTATTTCCCAGTATTTTCATGCTGCACGAATTGGAGGAGATACTTCTGTTTCCTCGCTTTATGGATCGGAACCCGCAACTACAACGACGACTTTTATCGGGGGCGTTTACACCTTTCAGAATTAATGCAATCATCTATCAGGAATTTGTACTCTTGTTGATTATACTGGGATTAAGTATATATTTTGAAAGCTTCGATTTTTATATTACCATTATCATAGCGTACGTATACCATGTAATTGGACATATATTCCAAAGTATTTTTCTGCGACAGTATATCCCGGGTGTTCTTAGTGGTATTATCACGGCTGGATATTGCACATATCAGATATATGATGCGGTGTCTGCAAACTATATGCTATTAGCCTATTCGTTCCTAACACTTTTGATTATTTTCGTTAATATCGTTGTGAGCTTTAAAATGCTTCAACGGATACAATAAACGCCTGAGTAGACTGTAAAAGTAAAGCGTTCACAAATATATTGTTAAGTAAAACGGCTCCTCCATGAGGGGCCGTTTTTTGTATATAAAAAGGCCATCAACAGTGTGTCGATGACCTCTTAATAGGTAATATATTATTAAGCAATTTCCGCTTTCAAATCGATAACGTGTTTACATGCCGTGCATCCTGGGCAGTCACAGAATTCAGCGCCTTGTGCTTTGATGTCTTTCGCATGTTGTAATAGGTTAGCGGCGCCTTCTTTACCTAGGATTTGCGTAGCTTAGTTCAGAGCTAGCAAAGCCGATTGTTTCATCGATGAAGGCGATATTCTGTTCTGCCACGGATACGAGTTGTTTTGTGAGTTCCGCTTGCTTAGGCGTGCCTTCCGCATTGAGCCAGGATTGAGCGAATTCTTTTACTGTAGGATTGCTTGATGGAGCATCTAATAAAGCTTGTACGAGTTCTTTTACTTGTGTATGTGTCATAATGGTCTTCTTTTATAAACTACTAACTATATAGAGCAGTGTGCCAACTAGTATTATATGAGCACATGTTCCTTTTGTTGAGTTCATTATAGCACTTACAATAATTTTGAATAGTAGAATGATTTGCGATAGATACTATCAAATAGGATAGATTTGTGATGATTACTGAGAAAAATTTTTGATATAATTTAATAATAAAAGCCGAATACCAATAATTGGCACAATGTAGCTGTATTGAAAACGTAGCTTTATTGAATAAAAGATAGAATCAGATAGTTATAAACAAATTAGAATTTGTAAGTGAGGTGAGTTTCTTTGAAAGCGTATATTAGGAGTTTAGAAACAGAGTTTTCCTTGATAGAAAATGGTTTTAAAGAGGAAGAAAGACGAGCCTTGGCCGATTATAAATCTAGTGATATTGAATATATCAAGGAGTTGGCATTTTTAGCCTATAAATCTGATATTTATCAAGTAAGAATGTACGCTGTATTTCTTTTTGGATACTTATCAGAGCAAAAAGATATCTTGGTATTTATGAGAGATGAAGTGTCTAAAGATGATAATTGGAGAGTTCAGGAAGTATTAGCAAAGGCATTTGATGAATTTTGCAGAAAGACCGGGTATGAAAAAGTGCTTCCAATTATTGATGAATGGTTAGATAATCATAATACAAATACGAGGAGAGCCGTTACAGAGGGATTAAGAATATGGACAAGTAGGCCATATTTCAAAGACAACCCTAATGAAGCTATTAGACGAATTGCTGCACTAAAAGAAGATACCAGTGAATATGTCAGAAAATCGGTAGGCAATGCTTTAAGGGATATTAGCAAAAAATTTCCTGAATTAATTAGAGCTGAACTCAATAATTGGAAGTTAGACAGCAAAGAAATAAATCAAGTATACAAATTGGCGAGTAAATTTATTATCTGACAAATTTAAGTTTATCTAATTAATGTAATCGTAAACTATGGAGGTAGTAATGAATAAGATCACTTGCATATGTTTAGGCGTTAGAGACATGGAACGATCAATAAAGTTTTATAGAGATGGTTTGGGATATAAGACTGACTGTAAAGAAAATAATCCGCCAGTAATATTTTTCGATACGGCAGGGACAAAATTTGAACTATTTCCTTTGGAACAATTAGCAAAAGATATTGATGAAAGCAATCCTCCAACGGGAAATGGATTTGCCGGAATTACATTAGCTTATAATGTTGAACATAAAGAAGATGTTGATCGTGTTATTGAATTAGTGCGAAATGCTGGGGGAAGAATTGTAAAAGAACCACAAGATGTTTTTTGGGGTGGGTATCATGCATATTTTGCTGATCCAGATGGATATTACTGGGAAGTTGCATGGGGTCCAAACTTTAAGTTTGATGAAAAGGGATTATTGGAATTTTAGTAGTTAATCTTGCTCAGGCGTGTCTTAGGTATCAGCTTGTAATTGAGCAATTTTTTATTGTTGGATTACTTGTGTGTGCATCTAATAAAGCTTTGCACAAGTTATGTTAATTATGCGTACATCATTATAATCTCCTTTATATTTACTGACTATAGATTTAGAATCATGCGTTCTTATTTAATGAGCCAGTTTCTGTTGAGCGAGCTAGAGAAATGATTAAGAGTGTACATATTGAAAAAACACTTTAAGTGTAGTATATTATAGATAGGCAATTGATAGTTGTGCAATTAACTACAAAATCCCTCGGAGCTGCAACTCCGAGGGATTTTTTACATTGTACGCCGAATAGGCATGACTAAACCCCCAGTTAAACTGGGGGTCAGTAAA
>NZ_CAMFFZ010000021.1:0-39457 GCF_945949885.1 Veillonella parvula
GATTAGAAAATTGATTTAATTTTGTCGCATTACTTATTGCAATTCATCATATAAAAAAATTACTTACTATATTTGAAAAGAGGAGCCTATTATAGAGACTCCTCTTTCAAAATCAGAAATATGTATTAGCTTACTTAACAGTACGTTTAATGCCTAGAGCCTTATTGGAACCATCACAGCTGCAGCTACTACCACAACCAGAAGATTTCTTAGAACCAGAATCAGAGTCGCCACCACCACAGCCGCAGCCACCTTTACCAGACATTTGTTTATAAAATTTATTACCGATATAAGCTATTGCTAATACAACTATGAGTCCTATAACAAGATTATCCATTATTATGTCTCTTTCTCAATATCTACTAAATTACAATATGTGTCTTAGTGATAAACAAGATAAAAGCAACATCTAAAGGATATTTCCCTTTTCTCATTATCATTTAACCACGAATATTGATAATTATCAAGTATTATTTTTAAATCACTTATAACAAAATCGCATTTTTTTAATTCATTTTTGTTTAAAGAATCTAAAAGTGGCTAAATCCTTCTATTTAGCGACTCTAGATTAGAAACCTAATGCACGACCTATGTTATAGAAGATAAAACATGCAATCCATGCAAAGGTATTTTCATAGAAGAACATGAATGCAACCCATTTCCAAGAGCCTGTTTCACGTTTAATAACTGCCAACGTAGCCAAGCATGGAGGGTAGATCAAGATAAACAACATCATTGTCAAACCAATTAACGGAGTGAAGTGAGAATCGTTTTGTAAGTATTCAGTCAATGGTGCTGGATTTTCATCATCACCACCAACAGCGTAGATTGTACCTAATGTTGAGATAACAACCTCTTTAGCAGCTAAACCAGCCACAAGAGATACACCCATTTTCCAATCAAAGCCCAATGGTTCCAGAATTGGATTAATTGCTTTACCAAATGAAGCCGCATAAGATTGTTCCAACTTTTCAGAATTTTTTTCTTCATCAAGTTTTTGATTATCTACATCTAAGTTAGCACTGTTTTTATACATAGCCCATGCTGCAGGGAACAACTCTTTATTTTCATCTTTAATATCATTAAATAATTCAGGTGCTTCAGAATTTTCTTCTACCGCAACTTCAGGTTCATCTTCTTCTGCTTCTTTAGCCGCATCAGTAGCATCTTGTACTGTAGATTTCATATCTTCTACAATTTTATCAACTGCATCCTTTTGGTCATCTGTAGTAATACCAAATTGAGCTAAAGTAGCAGCATCTTTCATTTCATATTCCTGAGCTACTTGATCATGTAAAGCATCATAATCTTTGGAATATTCAACATCCATTGGATATGCAGTAATAAACCAAATCAAGATAGATGCTGCCATAATAAATGTACCAGCTTTAATAATGTACAATTTAGCACGTTCATACATATGCATCAAAGTAGCCTTCAATGTAGGCAAGTGATATGGTGGTAATTCCATTACGAATGGTTCTGCTTCACCAGCAAATAAGAACTTGCGGAAAATTTTTGCAAATATAACACCGAAAACAATGCCTAAGAAATATATTAATAATACGACTAATGTACTATCCCATCCATTTGGGAAAAAGGCATTAGCGAACAAAATATATACTGGTAAACGTGCAGAACAACTCATAAATGGTGTAATTAAGATTGTAACCATTCGGTCCTTATAGTTATCAAGAATACGAGCGCCCATTACGGATGGTACGGAACAACCAAAACCTAACAATAAAGGAATAAAAGATTTACCATGTAAACCACATGCGCGCATGACACGGTCAATAACGAAGGCTGCACGAGCCATGTATCCAGTATCTTCTAGGAAAGAAATACCAAGGAATAGCAAAAGAATTAATGGCAAGAAAGAAAGTACGGCACCTACACCGGCAATAATACCATCAGATATAAGTGACTGTAGTTGGCCCTCTGGAATAGTCTGAACTGCATACGCTTGCAATGCAGAAAAACCATCTTCAATCCAGCCTTGGGGAATACCACCAACGAAATTGACAAATGCAAATAATAGGTACATAACAATCATAAAGATTGGTAAACCCCAAATGCGGTGCGTTAAAATTTTATCATATCGATCGGAGCGTGTTTCCAATTGAGTTGGAGCTTGAGTCAAAGATTTATTATACACTTCAACAGCAAAGCGGTGACGATATTCTTGGAATACAATATCAAGATCGACTTGGTCTTTAATTTCTTCACGAATTGCTTCAGCTTTTTGAATAACGGCTTCCGTATTATCAAAACGCATAACCTTGCCAATAACATCAGCATCTTTTTCAAGTAATTTAATAGCTATCCAACGAAGTGGATAGGTGACAGTTCCAGATTTTTTAAGCTCTTCTACGAGTTCAGCAATTTTGCCTTCTAATAAATCGCCATAGTTAATTGTTACACCATGAGCTTGTTGAGATGCAGCAACACTGATTGTCGCTTCCAACAATTCTTTTGTACCAATATTAGTACGGCCAACAGTGCTAACAATGGTAGCACCAGTTAATTCAGACATCTTTTTGATATCATATTTGATACCCATTTCTTCAGCAACGTCAGACATGTTTAGGGCAATAACCATTGGTTTTTCAAGTTCTAATAATTGAGCCGCTAAATACAAGTTACGCTCCAAATTAGATGCATCAAGAACATTTACGATTACATCTGGGTTATCGTTAACAATAACATTACGCGCCACCAACTCATCCAAGGAACGTGCTGTTAAGCTATATGTACCTGGTAAGTCAATAAACATTAATTCATGACCATCAAAACTCGTATGGCCTTCTTTTTTCTCTACTGTAACACCTGGATAGTTACCCACGTGTTGCTTCGCCCCTGTGATATTGTTAAACATTGTAGTTTTACCACAATTTGGGTTACCTGCTAAGGCAATGCGAATTTGCCCATTTTCTGCCATGTGAACCTCCTATTGAACATCTACATCAATCATGCCAGCTTCGCTTGTACGAAGTGCTAATTCAAAGTTTTTTACTTTGATCTCCACCGGATCACCCAAAGGGGCAAACTTCATAACATGGATTTTTGTACCATGTACGAGACCCATGTCGATTAAACGATGCTTAACATTGCCACTGCCATGTAGTGCAACAATAAGACCAGACTCACCTGGCTTCATGTCTTTCAACTTTTTGATAGCCATACGACACCTCCTAATTATTGTACCTAACAACCTCATATTAACCACACAAAATAATAATGCGTATTAATATCTTAAATTATTATATCAAACTAAGTATTAATTTCAACAATTATTATCATTTTTATGATTATTTTTTATCTCATATCTATATTTTATTATCATATTTAATATGAGATTATTTATATAATTATCCAACAAAATGCTGAATACTAGCTGAAATTTAATATTTCATGGCTATATATTTAGATACAGTAATCAATAAACACTACAAAGATTATCATTTACAAACGCTTCCATATTCTCAATTAACAGTTTATAAATAGTTTAAATGTAGTTATTTTAATGTTTCCATTTCTCATTTCACTTAATTATATCAACATTCTTCTATATATTATCAAAAAAAAATATATTCGAGAGTACTATAATATTTTATTGAGTCTAGAGTATATTAAGACTATAAATCTTCCAAGTTCAATTCATTTGCCCCTAGTATGTGCATACTGTATAATTAATATAATATGTATTATAGAAAGGACAATCCATGAAATCTTTTAAATCTTTAGGTGTTTGTGATGAGCTCATCATAGCCCTACAAAAACAAGGTATCAAGGAGCCCACGCCAATTCAAGAACAATCCATTCCTGTCGTCTTTAAAGGGAATGATGTCATAGCAAAAGCTCAAACAGGCACGGGGAAGACGCTAGCCTTCTTACTGCCAATTTTACAACGTGTACATACTGATGTTCATCAAGAACAAGTGCTTATCATTGCACCTACACGGGAACTAATTAAACAAATTTCCGACGAAGCGAAGGGACTAGGTTCTATTTTAAATGTAGATATTCTCCCTCTCATCGGTGGTAAAACTATTGAAGCCCAACTACAGCAACTAGGACGTCGTCCTCAAGTTATTCTAGGTACACCTGGTCGATTATTAGATCACGCAAAACGCGGTTCCCTGCATTTAGATTGTATTCGCCGTGTTGTACTAGACGAAGCAGACCAAATGTTGCATATGGGTTTCTTACCAGATATTGAAAATCTCATTAGCCAAACAGACGCTAATAGGCAACTGTTGCTATTCTCTGCAACAATTCCAGATAAAATCCGAAATCTCGCAAAGGCATACATGTCTAAACCTATTTCTGTAACAGCAGAAGGCAAACATATCACGCTCGAATCAATTGATCAACGAGTGTATATGATGAATCCTGAAGAAAAAACACAACGTCTCATCAAAATGATTGAAGATGACAATCCATTCTTAGCTATTGTATTCTGTAATAAACGGGAAGGTGCCATTCGTTTATCCTACGAGTTAACCGCAGCAGGGCTTAATATTGCAGAAATGCACGGTGACTTGACACAAGGTCGTCGCACACAAATTCTACGAGACTTTGCAAAAGCTAAAACACAAATCTTAGTGGCTACCGATATTGCGGCTCGCGGTATCGACATTGAAGGTATCACACATATATATAATTACGACGTACCTCGCGATGTAGATTACTACATTCACCGTATTGGCCGTACAGGTCGTGCTGGCAACTCAGGTATTGCTGTAACATTTGCAACTCCACAAGATGAGGCTTGGTTAAGACGTATTGAACGAGCTATTCAAGCTACGCTTACCAAATATACAAAAGATGGTCAGATTAAGACTAAGGGCAACGCCAGTACTGCTCCGAAACGCACAAAATCAGTTAGTAAACCTAAGGTTACAAGCACTTACCAATCAACTAAGGCTAAAGCTCACAAGGCACGAGGTCACAAAGGCTCAAATACACGCCAACGCCGCGCTTCTACGTCTCAGACTGGGCGTCGTGGCAAACGCAGATAAAATTCAGCTTAATATCCTAAACTAAATGAAGAAATTTTTCTTCTACAAAAGCAGTTTTAAACAAAAAAGACGCGTACAGCTTAGCTGTGCGCGTCTTTTTATTATTACAATAAAAACAATCATTTCTAAGTAATGTTAGATTTGTTAACATAAATACTCGGTACCCCATCTACATCAGAACATTGGGTCTTACATTGAGATCGATTACTACAAATCCAGTTCGTTCGACCTCTCACCTCTTGTTTCACAAAGTAACCTACTTTACATCTAGGGCATTTATATTGTTTATCTTCATCAGATACTTCAATATTATCTTCAATACTAGAAACATCCCCTTCTACTGGCTGAGTATGTTTACAAGTAGGATAATTTGTACAGCCTAAAAAGGTACCAAATTTACCATTCCGCTGTTGCAAACGGCCCTTTTTACACTTAGGACATACAGGCAATGAAGACAAGTCTACGCTTTCATTATCCATAGGGCGTTTACGATTTTGGCTCGTTATAGTTCGAACCACATTTGGCATCATTTGATCAGAGTTTATTACTTTATCAAAATCAAGTTTATCAATTAATAATTGTAAAAACTTAATTTGATCCGCTAAGAAGGAATCTAACGTATCCGCTCCTTCACTCATGAGTGCTAAGCGTTCTTCCCAAATAGCTGTTTCATCAGGATAAACAAGTTCTTCTGGCAGAGCATCTACTAAGAGATAGCCCGTTTCCGTCGGAGATAAGACTTGCTTCTTCCCAGACGTTTTCATAAAGCCTCGACTGATAAGCTCATCAATGATGTTTGCCCGAGTTGCTTCTGTACCAATACCAGAAACGGCCTTTAATTGTTTTTTTAAGTCTTCATTTTTTACGAACTTATGAATTTCTTTCATCGCTTGTAGCAATGTGGACGGCGTAAAACGGGATGGTGGTTTCGTTTGTTTAGCCTCTACAGATGAATCCGTATATAATACAGTATCATTCTTTTTAACCGCTGGTAAGTGGTCCGCTTCTTCAACAACCTCTTTTTTAGGATCTGATTCAGCTCCACTCTCATCGGTTAAATCGGGCTCGTCATTGTCCGTCGTAGATTTAGACTTTTGCCGTTTATAAAGTAATTTCCAACCTTCTTCGATAACTACACGACCATTAGCTACAAACTCTTCCTTACATTGTTCTACTACAATTTTAGTTTGCTCGTAAATATGCTCCCTATAAAATTGAGCAATATAAGCTTGACTGATGAGGAAGTAAATATTTCGTTCCTCACGAGACAAGCTATTTATATTACAAGCCACTGTTGTAGGAATAATAGCATGATGGGCGGTAATTTTCTTTTCATTCCAAGCACGGCTCTTAATAGAACGATCTGCATCGGTAGCCCACTGTGCTAATCTCTCATCACCTGCATTTTGTAGATTGTTTAGGATTGCATTACGGTCACCATATTGATTTGGTGGTAAATATTCACAATCAGAACGCGGATAAGTAGTTAATTTCTTTTCATATAATTTCTGCGCTGTATCAAGCACAGTTTGTGGATCATAAGAAAAGGCTTTACCTGCCAGTACCTGTAAGGATGACAAAGATAACGGTAAACGCTGTACATCTTTCTTTTTGGATTTAGTAACAGCTTTAATAACACCATCAGGTCCACTTTGCAATTGTTCAACTAATGAATCAGCTATAGCCTTATTAATAAGACGACCATCAGGATCTAATCCTTTTTGCTCATCTGTCGGCTGCCAAGTGGACCAAAACACCCCATTCGGATGATTATATAAAACCTTTACAGTAAAATAATCTACCGGCTTAAAGGCTTCTAATTCACGTTCTCTACGAACAACTAACGCCAAGGTAGGGGTTTTAACACGACCAATTGGCAATGTTACCTTATTACCTTTATAACGTTCAGATAATGTATATGCCCGAGATAAATTCATCCCAATGAGCCAGTCTGCCCGCGCTCTTGCCAATGCAGATTGATATAGATTGTGAAAGTCCTTGTTATCTCTCAAATCATCAAGAGCGGAACGAATGGATTTTTCATCGAGGGCATTTAATAGAATACGCTGTACTGGTTTTGTATTACCTACATAGTACAAAACTTCGTCAACTAAAAGTTGCCCTTCTCGATCCGGGTCACCTGCGTTGACAATGATATCAGCCTTACCGATAAGATCTTTTACAATTTCAAACTGTTGACGGCTGCTATCTGTGACAAGCAATTTCCACTCATCTGGCACGATAGGCAAATCTTGAGGACGCCAACGAATATATTTATCATCGTAATCTCCAGGCTCAGCCTGATGCAATACATGACCTACTACCCAGGTCACCACATCATCACCTTGGATAAAATAACCATTCCGCTTTTGGATATTCTTATTTTCTGGTAAGCATTTACTGATTTCGCGAGCCATGGATGGCTTTTCTGCAATAAATAACCGCATGGTTCCCCTCCTTAACCTGAAGATAACGGCCAACCCCAAGCCGTTCTATGAAATCTCATTATACTACAATTTAGTGGTCATAACTAGAAAAATCATGTATAATTTTTACGATATATAGACTGTGAAAGTAGAACCTAAAGATTTATCTGCTTTCACAACATATTAATAGAGGTGAATCATGACATTTTTAGAAGAGGTACAACGTCGTCGTACGTTTGCTATCATATCTCACCCGGATGCGGGTAAAACAACATTAACGGAAAAATTACTATTATATGGTGGTGCTATTCACTTAGCCGGATCCGTAAAGTCACGTAAAACTGCAAAACACGCCGTATCTGACTGGATGGAGATCGAGAAACAACGTGGTATCTCTGTAACAAGTTCCGTGTTGCAATTTGACTACGATGGTTGTCGCGTAAACATCCTTGATACCCCTGGTCATCAAGACTTCTCTGAAGATACATACCGTACATTGATGGCTGCTGACAGTACTGTCATGCTTATCGACGTAGCAAAAGGCGTCGAAGCCCAAACAAAGAAACTATTTGCCGTATCAAAAGAGCGCGGTATTCCTATCTTTACATTTGTAAACAAAATTGACCATTTCGGTCGTAGCCCATTCGATCTAATGGAAGAAATCGAAAATGTTCTGGGCATTCGTACATGTCCTATGAACTGGCCTATCGGTATTAATGGCGAATACAAAGGCGTCTACGACAGAGAACACGAAACTATCGAGCTCTTTGCAAAAGACGAAACTCATGGTCAAGAAAAGTTAGCTTCCGAAAAAGGTTCATTAACAGATCCTCGTATGAAAGAGTTATTAGGTGACGATGTATACCAAGCATTACTCGACGATATTGAGTTGCTCGACGTTGCTGGCGATCCATTCGATTTTGATAAGGTTCGTGCTGGTGAATTAACACCTATGTTCTTTGGTTCTGCTATGACGAACTTCGGAGTAAAACCATTCTTAGAAAAATTCTTGGAACTAGCTCCATCCCCTGCTCCACGACAAGCGATAGAGGAAATAGTTCAACCTACTAGTGAAGACTTCTCTGCTCTAGTATTTAAAATCCAAGCTAATATGGACCCAAATCACCATGACCGCATCGTATTTATGCGTATTTGCTCTGGCAAATTCGAAAAAGGTATGTCCGTATTACATCGTCAATCTAATAAAACAATCCGTCTATCTCAGCCGCAACAATTCTTAGCTACGGAACGTACCATCGTGGAAGATGCGTATCCAGGCGATATTATTGGTGTTTTTGATGCAGGTACTATGGGAGTAGGCGATACACTTTGTGCACAAAAACACAAAGTAACTTTCGGTGACTTCCCTGTATTCCCACCGGAATTCTTTGCTCGCGTATCCCCGAAAGATACTATGAAACGTAAGCAATTCCAAAAGGGTATGACTCAATTGGCTCAAGAAGGGGCTGTTCAAATCTTTGAACAACCAGGTGCCCTTGATTCCTTCGTGGTCGGTGCCGTAGGAATGCTTCAATTTGAAGTTCTTGAGTACCGCCTCAAAAATGAATATGGCGTTGATTTATTAAATCATACATTGCCATATGGAGTAGCCCGTTGGATTGATGGCGAAATTGATATTGCATCATTAAAAGGTGTTGATAATGCGATGATTGTAAAAGATAACCGTAATCGCACCGTTGTTCTTATTTCCAATGAATGGCAAATGGGTTGGGTTCAAGAGCGTAATCCAGATGTAACATTCCTAACAACGCCTAAGTTGCATCATGAATTGTAGTTTTTATAATAGCTATAACTTCTAATTATTAAATTTGCCCATATAAACATTTTAGTTATACCCCAATATGTTGATATGGGTAAAATTTAATACATACAAAATTTAGAACATAAGTAAATTAAGGTTATATAAGAACTCTATAATTTAAAACTGGAATATATTTCATAGAATTATAAATTTGAGAAATATATTTCAGTTTATTTTTTTATAACAAGGAGGAAAATCACAGATATAAGTCGAATACATATAGTATGATTATGTATATATGTAATTTATGTTATTACTTTTTCATATTTATATGTATAATCATAAAATTATCATATTAATATTATTGGTTCTAATGTTGTTGTGAGTGTTGAAACGAAAAAATATAAGATTTTTATACGTTATATATTCTATAGTATTTTTCGACCATTCATGATACCATAAATATGGATTTATTTTAAAGGAGTGATTTTATGCCACTGATTGACTTATCTTTAGTCAACAATGTCTGGACCTTAAAACTGTCCATGATTCAAACTGTAGGTCTCGCTGTAATTACCTTGTTTATAGGTACTTGGATTAATAAACATTCCAAGTTTTTACAACGCATGTGTATGCCTGCACCGGCTGTAGGGGCCTTACCTTTTGCATTTTTAACTGCTATTTTGTCTTATTATAAGATTTTGAACATTACCTTCGAAGGATCCTTACAAACATTTTTAATGCTTGCCTTCTTTACCACTATCGGTTTGATGGCATCCTTAAAAGTCCTCAAAAAGGGCGGTATTTTTATTCTCTTCTTCTTCCTTGCTTGTGCGGTGTGGATTGTAGTACAAAACACTGCGGGTATTATGATTGCCAAAGCATTGGGAATTGAACCAATTATCGGCATCATGGCTGGCTCCGTTTCTATGATTGGCGGCCTTGGTACAGCTGGTGCCTTCGGTCCATATTATGAAGAATTACTTGGTATACCTGGCACAGCATCTGCTGCAGTTGCTGCTGCAACCTTTGGTATGGTAGCAGGTACAATCCTTGGTGCTCCTGTAGGTGAACGCATTATCAAAATACACAAAGTAAAAACACCTTATGAAAACCCTGAGTTAATGGAAGATAATGGCATCGACATGATCGAAGATCGCGTTGAGAGCGGTGGCAAACAATTTAACTCTCAAGATCTGTTAACGATTTGTATGTGGATTGGCCTTGCATTAGGTATCGGTACAATTGTAAGTGCTGGTTTATCCATTCTTACTCCACTACCGGCATACATCGGCTCAATGATTTGTGCCGCAGTAATTCGTAACTTTGGTGATTTTACTAAAGCATACAAAATCAACGATGCAGCTCTTGATGCAGTATCTAATGTAGCATTATCCTTATTCGTAACAATGGCTATCAACAGCTTAAAGTTAGTTCAATTAATTGATCTTGCTTTACCACTTATTACAATCTTAGTTGTACAAATGGGACTTATCTGTGTATTTGCATACCTTATTTACTTCCTCTTTGGTCGCAACTACGATGCAGTTATGCTTGGTTCCGGAGCTATCGGTTTCGGTTTAGGTGCTACACCAAACGCATTAGTTAACATGTTATCCTTAGCAAGTAAACACGGTCCATCTCCTCGTGCTTGGCTCGTAATTTCCTTAGTAGGTGCCTTCTTAATCGACTTTGCAAATGCTTTCCTCATTACAACCATGGCTGGCATTCTTTACTAACTAAAAAGGACTCATTTGGGTCCTTTTTTTATGAAAAAGAGCTTATTGAAATGATATTTTATCAGTCCAATAAGCTCTTTATGTATTATACTATTTGATTAAAGTCGCCCACGCGTTGGCTACATCGGCAAATTCTTGAAGGGTAAAGGTCTCACCTCTTCGTTGACCATCAATATTTGCTTTTGCTAATAACTCTTCAATTCTATCCCTTGTTAAGCCCGTTGTTTTCATCGTATTAGAGAATGTTTTACGGCGTTGCGCAAAACCTGCTTTCACAACGCGAAAGAATAGTTTCTCATCAATCACATCTACAGGTGGTTTATCACGCAATACACAACGGATAACAGAACTTGTCACCGCTGGAGCTGGCAAGAAAGATTTAGGTGGTACATCTAGAACAATATCTGGTTCCGTATAATACTGAACAGCAACAGATAATGCACCATAATCCTTTGTGCCCGGCTTTGCTACCATACGTAAAGCTACCTCTTTTTGCACCATCACAACGAGACGTTCAATAGGTAATTTACTTTCCAACAAAGACATAATAATAGGTGTTGTAATATAGTATGGCAAATTGGCAACTACTTTAAATGGTTTGTGATTCATAATCGTTGGAACATCAAGCTTTAACACATCGCCATGTATAATACGCACATTATCATAAGATGCCAATGTCGTATCTAGTACCTCTAATAAGCGACGATCCAGCTCGATAGCCGTTACATCTGCCCCACTTTGAGCTAAACCTTGTGTCAACGTACCAATACCAGGACCGACCTCTAGGACAGGTTCCCCTACGGTTAATTCCGCAGCATGTACAATTTCATCAACTATGCCTCGCTTAATAAGAAAATTTTGCCCTAGCTTTTTGCTCATTTTAATATCAAAGCGCTTACATATATAATGCACAACCTCTGGGCTTGCAATTACTGATTCTAACATCTTAACTCCTATTTTAACAATTTACTGCCTCTTCATAAGCATCTCGAGTTATACCATAATGATTTAAACGGTACAAAAATTGTTTACCATTACCGTATCCAATACCTAATTTAGCACCAATAACTGCTCGACGAGCCGCACTATCAGGCATACCAGACAGTCCGTGACGCACTAAGTCCACCATAGTAAATTCGTTGGATGATTCTAAAGACTCTACGTGTAATGTAAATAAAGCCTTTCTGATTGACTCAGGAGAGGCTTGTTCTATGCCAATATCATCATTTGCAAACGCTTCGTCGCGAGGGACAAAAGCATGTTGTGCCTTAGGGAATTTCTTCGTCAAGACACGTCGAATTCGTTCCCCTGCCGTATCAGGATCCGTTAATATGATAATGCCACGCTTTTCATAGGCAACGCGAATCATATCGATAACACCTTTTCGAAGAGTGAAACCTTCTGTAGCAATACAATCAGCCTCTACAGCTTGAGCGATACGCTGGATATCAGATTTTCCTTCTACGACAATGACTTGTTTTAGCATAAATCCTCCTTTTATTCTATTAGTACATTGTAACATATATATAACATTGCTTAAATACTTATAATCGAGTAGTATTAATAGTGTAATATATAAAAGGAGGCCAATCATGACCTTACAACAATTAAAATATGTAACAACAATTGCCAATATAGGCAGCATTAGCGAAGCTGCCAAGAGATTATTTGTGTCTCAACCAAGCCTTACCAAAGCTATTAAAGAACTAGAGAAAGAAATGGGCATCACCATTTTCGATCGTACTAATAAAGGAATTACCGTATCTAAAGAAGGGGAACGCTTCCTCGGCTATGCGCGTCAAGTACTGGAGCAAGCAGCCCTTTTAGAGGAGCAATATAAAAGCCAAAGCGGTGGTAAAAAACAATTCTCCGTGTCTACCCAACACTATTCCTTTGCAGTCAATGCCTTTGTAGAGCTTTTAAAAGGCGCTGGAATCGACCAATACGATGTATCCTTACGAGAAACACAAACCTATGAAATCATCGATGACGTAGCTCATATGAAGAGTGAAATTGGTTTGCTCTATTATAATGATTTCAACCGTCCTGTATTGGAAAAACTGATTCATACTAATGAATTAACCTTTACAGAATTATTTACGGCCCATCCTCATATCTTTATTGGTAAAACACATCCATTAGCCCATAAAGAGGTAGTCTCTATGGACGAATTAGAGGAATATCCATATATTTCCTTTGAACAAGGCGATCATAATTCCTTCTACTTCTCTGAAGAAATCTTCAGTACTGTAGTACGCCCAAAACATATCCGTGTTCGAGATAGAGCATCTTTATTTAGTTTACTGCTTGGCCTTGATGGATATACGGTATCTAGTGGTGTAATCGATAAAGAGGTAAATGGTGAAAACATCATTTCAGTACCACTTGCCGAAGAAGGTTTAATGCACATCGGCTATATTACTAATAATAAAATGCAACGCAGCCGTTTGGGTCAAGAATATATCCATGCCCTAGAACAATACGTTAGAAATTACGGTAGACATATTCAATTACCGAAAGACAAAAAATAATTATATATCATATTATTTATAGAACTATACAACAATACTGTTCATTTTAGATGTATCAGATAATCTATAAAGAAGGCACTCTCTAAAAAGAGAGTGCCTTCTTGGGTATAATTTAAAGCATAAAATTACTTATAGACATAACTTCAAGCTATATATAACTCAAGCATATTGATATTTTTATATATAATCATACTTAGCTATAATAAATCTATCGAAATTATCGGTTTTACCGTTTATATAAGGAGGATTATTATGGCTAAACATACAGCACCATTCCACTTTGATATCGTAGGTTCTTTCCTACGTCCTGAAGAATTAAAAAAAGCACGCGAAGCTTTCAATAATGGAAATATTACTAGAGAAGAATTAACAGCCGTTGAAGATCGTCTCATTACAGACCTCATTCAAAAACAAAAAACGGCTGGTCTACCAGTGATTACAGATGGTGAATTCCGCCGTGCCTATTGGCATCTAGATTTCATGTGGGGATTTAACGGCGTAAAAGAAATTGAACTGGAACACGGTTACAAATTTGTCGATCAAGAAACAGCGCCAGGTTCCCTCGCCCTTACTGGCAAAATTATGGGAACAAAACACCCATTCGTTGAGCATTTCAAATTTGTAAAACAATTTGAAGACGAAAATACTACGGCGCGTCAAACAATCCCAGCCCCCTCCCAATTCTTAGCTGAATTATTTCGTGAGAATAACGGCATTACAACACGCTCCTTCTACCCTGATTTAGAAGAACTCATTCAAGATATTGCAGCTGCCTATCGCCAAGTGATTAAAGACCTCTATGATGCAGGTTGCCGGAACATTCAATTCGATGATTGTACTTGGGGTATGTGCTGTGATCACGCTTACTGGACAGGTCGCCAAAAGGATAAAAGCGTAACCATCGAAGGAGAAACTGCTAAATATTTACGTTTAAATAACTTGGCACTCGAAGGTCGCCCTAAAGATTTAGCATTTACTACACATGTATGTCGTGGTAATTACAACTCTACCTGGGCTGCTAGCGGTGGTTACGAACCTATCGCCCCTATTCTATTTGCCAAAGAAAATGTAGACGCTTATTACTTAGAATTTGATGATGATCGCTCCGGAGGTTTTGAGCCATTGCGCGAAATTTCTCCTAATAAAAAGGTTGTATTAGGCCTTATAACATCTAAACGCCCAGGGTTAGAAGATAAAGAAGGCATCAAAGAACGTATCAAAGAAGCAACAAAATATATCCCCCTCGAAAGACTTTGCTTATCCCCTCAATGTGGCTTTGCATCCTGTGAAATCGGAAACCAATTAACCGAGAAAGAACAATGGGCTAAGCTAGCATTAGTTAAGGAAATAGCTCAAGAAGTATGGGGTGATTAAATGAATGAACATACTATATATTTAGGTGGCGGTTGTTTCTGGGGTCTTCAGGGGTATATCAGAAAAATCTCCGGTGTCTTTTCTACTGAAGTAGGCTATGCTAATGGTCCTACAGAGAATCCAAGTTATGAAGATGTATGCCACAATAGTGGCCACGTAGAAGCTCTCAAGGTTACTTACGATGCTGATATACTATCTTTAGACCACTTAATTCAATATTTCCTACGCGCTATCGATCCATTTAGCGTTAATAAACAAGGTGGTGATGTAGGCATTCAATATCGTACGGGTATTTATTATACTAATCCAACAGATAAGGCCGTTATTGAAAGCACCTTAGCTCGTGCTCAATCCTTTGAAGGCAAACCATTTGCTATTGAAGTATTACCTTTAGAAAACTACTACTCTGCTGAGGAATACCATCAAGATTACTTAGACAAAAATCCTAATGGCTATTGTCACATTCCATTAGATTTATCTGATGAACCACTCATCGATGACAATGCATATACTAAACCTTCCCAGGAAGATTTAAAGGCTTTAACGCCACAAGAATTTGAAGTAACTCAAAACTCTGCTACTGATGCACCTTTCAGCCATGAACTAACAGCTGAGTTCAAAGCAGGTATCTATGTTGATATTACAACTGGAGAACCCCTTTTTGTATCAGCCCATAAATTCGATTCTCATTGTGGCTGGCCTAGCTTTACTAAGCCAATAGCTAAAGATGTTATCAAATATTACCAAGATGACTCACATGGTATGAATCGCATAGAAGTTCGTAGCCGCATTGGTAATGCTCATTTAGGTCATGTATTTGAAGATGGGCCTAATGGCTCTCTTCGTTACTGTATCAATGGATCTGCTTTAAAATTTATTCCTAAAGAAGAATTAAAAGGTACCAAATACGAATACTTAATTCCATATATTGAGGACTAGTTAAAATGAAAGGACGCCATACATATGTAAGGCGTCCTTTTATTATATTAATCCAAAACGTACACTGTAACGTCTTGACGACCAAAGTCCATAGCCTCACCATAAGAGTCCATTACAAGGTCGATTTTATTACCTACTATAGCACCACCTGTATCGGCAGCAATAGCTTCACCGTAACCAGGAATAAATAAACGTGTTCCCAATGGAATAACATCTGGGTCAACTGCAGCAATGCCACGTACTGCAGGTACGCCCGTAGCTGTAATACCAGCACCATCACCATCGCCAGCAAGATAAGCAGATGCTTCCATTACGATAGCGCGAGACGCACGACCCGCCACATTACGAGATGTAGTCACCTCACGAGTGCCCTCTTTAATAATTGTAGGTACCATTGCACGTTGTGTTACTTTAGATACGTCATTAGTTTTAATAACTGTACCATTACTATATAGTGTTTCACGTTGTACTCGTTCTAAACCAGGTTGACCAACTTGAACAACCTCTTCTTCACCCTTAGCCATAGTATCATCTTTTTGACGAACGACTTCAACAGCAACTTCTTGATCTACTGTAGATAGAGAGCGACTTGTTACTTGAGCAATTGTTATACGTGTACCACTTAAAATAGATCCATTTTCGTCGCCCACTACTACATAGTTAGGCACTTTGAACCCAAGCTCATTAGCAACACCTTGAGCAGTTGTTTCTGTAGTGAATACAGCTCTTGTTTTACCATTTACAGTTACATAAACTGGAATAGCACGAACAACCGTTAATGTTGTTCCATTTTGAACTGTAGATGAACTAGAAATAACTTTATCCTTTGGATTTAACTTAACCCCAGCATCACGTACAATGCCTTCGTTAGAATTTAAATGCGTTCTAACAGTGTGTGCTGCACCATCTACCATAACGGTAACGGTTTTATCATTGTAGGAAAAACCGGTCATAGTTACAGCTGTTACAATCAATCCGGCAACAACAGACGAAATATATCGCTTGTGTGTCTTATGAATTCTCATGTTGTAATCCCTCCTGTAATGGTATTATTCTACTACAGATAGATACAACCTGTCAAACGCAGCAAGTTAACAATAAGGAAAAAATCTTTATAAATACTGAATTTATAGCACTATGTATTTTGTTTTTTTTAATGAAAGTCCACTGTATGCGTACATATTGATATTTTTAAATACTATACAATATATTCCGAATTGTGTACATATATACAATACTAATACCACATATAGTATATATAGATTTTTTATTACTAAATTTGTATTTTTATGTGTTTTTCAATTGTTACCAATATTTTCTACAACACTCAAAACTTCACTTTAATCTCATTCTCAAATGTATAAGAATGAAAAAAAGCCCATATAATGGGCTTTTTATATGTTATGTAATTGTATTAAAATTCATTACCTAATGCATTGATTTTTCTTCATTATTTATTCATCTTTAGCATTGGTTGTAACCGTTCAATGACGGTCATTGACTCTCTGTGTTCATGCTCAATAGCAGCTTTCATTAGCTCCTCTTGAGCAGATATAGGATTTTCTCGATCATTGATTTTATGATACGAACCATCTGCTCTCATGAAATGAGCTTTTAATGTATCATCTAAGTATAAATCTAAAATACTTTTTACCCGTTCTTTATGACGTTTATCTTCAATAGGAACCATAAGCTCTACACGTTCATTCAAATTTCGAGGCATCCAATCCGCACTAGATAGGTACAGACTTTCATTCCCTCCATTACGGAAGTAGAACAAACGATGATGTTCAAGAAAACGCCCAACAATAGAGCGTACTGTGATATTATCACTAACACCGGCAATGCCAGGTCGAAGCGTACAAATACCACGCACAATTAAATCTATACGAACACCAACCGAAGAAGCTTCATACAACTTGGCAATGACCTTTTTATCGAGCAAAGAATTCATCTTACAGATGATATAGGCTTCTTCCCCGTTTTTGGCAAACTCAATTTCACGATCAATGAGTTCCATGATTTTTTCACGTAAATTTAAAGGCGCTACAATAAACTTATTCCAAATCGGTGGGTCAGAATATCCAGAAATCAAGTTAAAGAAACGAGATGCATCATCGCCATACTCATCATTACAAGTGAATATACCACAGTCAGTATACATACGAGCTGTTTTACCATTATAATTGCCCGTTGCAAGATGGACGTACCGCCTAATACCATCCATTTCCCGGCGTACCACCATGGTAATTTTAGAGTGAGTCTTAAGACCTTTTAAACCATAAATAACATGACACCCCGCTTTTTCGAGTCGTCGAGCCATATGAATATTGTTTTCTTCATCAAACCGTGCCTTAACCTCCATAAGCACGGTTACTTGTTTTCCATTATCTGCCGCTTTTATTAAGGACGCAATAATCGGAGAGTCCCCACTAACACGATATAATGTTTGTTTAATGGCCAATACATCAGGATCTATAGCTGCTTGTGCAATAAATTGCTCAACCACAGCAAAAGATTCAAAGGGATGATGAACAAAAAGATCTTGCTTCCCGATAATAGAAAATAAGCTATCACCTTCATAATCAACTAATTCACTAGGAATCTTAGGATCAAACGGTTCATATCGGAGCTTATCATAACCAGGATAATTACAGAAATCAAAATACATACGGCAATCTAAATGTCCATCAATGCGATATACGTCCTTTTGCTCTAATTCTACACTTGTAAGGACAAAGTCTAATAAGTGATCCTTTATCTCTCCACAAACCTCAAGACGTACCGCATCACCACGACGGCGACGCCGCAAGGATGCCTCTACTTCAGATAGCAAATCTGTTGCTTCTTCCTCATCTATTTCAAGGTCTGCATCACGAGTAATACGGAAAACCATATAATCTTCAATGCCGTAACCTTGGAAGAATTGATTTGCATAATAAGTAATGACATCTTCTAGATAAACAAATCGATGTTCCTTATTACCTTGGCTCGGAACTTCAATGATTCGATCTAATACAGATGGTATTGGCAAGATAGCAATCTTGTAATCCTTAGTCCCATCATCTTGTATTTGAAAGATACGTACAATTGCATTAATAGTATGATTCGTTAAAAATGGGAATGGATGCCCCGAATCAACAGCCAATGGTGTTACTACGGGGTAGATATGTTCTTCAAAATAATGGCGTAACCAAGCTTTTGTTTTTACGTCTAGCTCATCAGGATGTGTAAAGAAAAAACCATAACTTTCTAGTTCAGTCAAAACATTATTTAAATACGTACTTTGCATAGCAACAAGGCGTTGTACAGATTCATCTATCGCCTTTAATTGTGCCTTTGCATCCATATGAGCCGCATCATATTTAACAATGCCATTCACAACTTGATGACGTAAACCAGCCACGCGAATCATAAAGAACTCATCTAAATTAGAACTAGCAATAGCAATAAAACGCAATCGCTCCAACAGCGGAGTATTTGTATCTATGGACTCTAATAGTACACGCTGATTAAATTTTAGCCAAGATAATTCACGATTAAAATAATATTTAGCATTACTGAACATGGCGGTCACCTCCTCTTACAAGCATGAGTTCCATACCAAATACTTCTGTAAAATACTCGGAATCGCGACTAAATGTCCACCATTCTAGAGAAATGTCTTCATTAGTGCGGCAGAATACATACAATACATTATCCCGTTCTTCTAAGGTAATATCCGATATTTTTTGATTGCTACCTGCATCAAGCGCACAAGCCACACGAATGATAGCTACTAACTTTGTAACTTGAATCTTTTGTAATTCCGTCAAGGAATTAAAATATGTATCATCATCAGACGGAGTTCCCTTATAGTGATAAAACACAACATTTGCTACCACTTGTTTTTCTTCTTCTGAAAGCCCAAAAATATCTGTGCCCATCACAATATGATACGCATGCTCTCCATGGTTTCGTAAATTAACAAACTTGCCTACAGAACATAATATAGCTGCAATGCGGCATAAATAACCCCACCGCTCCGGTAAACCTTTATGGCGTAATGTTTTACAGAATAAAGAACTGAAACGTTCCACCTCAGCATCATGAATGCTGTCAGTATGATATCTAGCGGCAACAGCACGAGCTAATTGAGCATTTTGCTCACGCAATTGATACATAAAAGGATTATTTTCCGCCTCAACGCCATAGAACCAGCTTATTCCTTGAGAGAAGGAGAAGCTACTAAAAATCAACGATTTAGGCTCTATAGCTGTTATAATTTCATTAAATAAAATCATAGTAGGCATCAAAATATTCGCCTTATATTCAGGTAGTTTATATCGATTGATCAACTTAGTGGCCGTTACACCATCAAAGGATTTGATGAACCCCTTAAAACGTTCTGGTTCAATAGTAATAATATTATCCTTATTACTGCCATCTCCCATGAGGCGCGCCATATATTGAGCTTCATCGCCTGATAAAATGACACTATTAATATTAAAGGTCTTAAGCTCTTCCCGCAATGGGCCTATCATGCGATGTAAATACTCGGTAATAGCCATTGGAAACGATGTAGAGGAACGTTGGTTGCGATTAAAAGATTCCATAACACGCAAAGATCCGCTATGCATATTGCGCTGGAATAATAAGCTTTCACCACGCCAAACGGTTAAACCTACACCACCAGAAGTGATATCAAGAAATAATGTTGCCTTTGTAGGATCCGTCAAGCGGTACTGATTAGTCATCTTGTAGTATAGCAAGGCATATTTGTAATACACCTCTTTAGGCATGTCGATAACCGCAACACGCATACCTGTTTGAATATAAATTTGGTCGAGAATACTACGACGATTAGCGGCTTCACGTATTACAGTAGTGCCATATAATCTAGAGCGACTCACACCGTAATCAGCCATTAATTGTTTATATCCCTTTAAGATATGACAAATTTCCTCAATTGTTTCAAAACTCAAACGAGAGGTTTGGAATAATTCTTCCCCAAAGGTTACCTCCCTAGCTGCATAATCTATAACGCGTACATCATCGATGCCCTTGTATTCTAAAATAGTAATACTCATGCTACTGGAGCCTACATGTAGCACTGCATATCGTAACGCCTTTGGTAATGTCATTATGCCTCCTTACGAGCTTCCTTCCACTCTATTTCTAATGTTTTCTTAAATTCTTTTTTGAAAGATTTTCCTAATTTCTCTACAGCCGCTTTTGTTACACTTATATCGCGACCGTTCAAATAGGTTACTACTAATTGTACGCTAGTATATTTTAGATTCACGGATAAATGGCGAATAAATTGTTCATGACTTTCATCAAGAGCTTCAGCTAAGGCCAGAATAATAGATATTTTTTGTCCCAACAAACGCTGCTCTTGATCTAATAATTTACCGTATAAGAAGTTTTTATACTCTTTTGGTGTCAAACCATGAGAGTTCATAACAAGGAACGCACTAAAAGCTTGTTCAACATGAGAAAGCCCATATAAATTACTATTGACAAGCATATAGCAGCCATGGCGGGCATGACTATAATAGTTAATCCGTTTACCAATATCATGTAATAAACTAGCAGCAATCAAACAACGTCTTGTATTTTTATCAGCTCTATGAAGTGGCTCTAATACATCATACAGTTTAATAGCTAAACCTGTAATATATTTAGCATGAACTAACTCATGTTTAGTCATACCTAACAAGACATTCTCTGCAGAATGTACTAAAATATCATCAATAATAGAGTTACCACCTAAGTAGTGCTCTCCATAATAGTCGTAAAATAAGCCTTCACGCAGACCACAACCACCAACAACGAGTGTTTTAGTATTTACGTAGTTAAATAATTCTTCTACGATAGTGAGACCTGCAATAATGATATCAGCGCGCTCCGATGATAAACCACTAATCTTTTTGCGTTCCTCTAGAGATTTACCTTTTACTTCTTCCAAAATCTCATGGAATCTATGATGTGGAATTTCATAATTATGTAGCTTTGTAATAGGATAAGATAACTTGCGTTGATCCATTTTAGCAATATTACGAGCAGTACCTCCGATACCAAGGAGCGGTAATTTCACATTGCGAAGCCATGTATGTTCCTTAATCGTTTTCTTCACAACTTTCGTCAGTTTATCAAGTTCTTTAGGAGTATATTCATCTCCCTTTTGATAAGTACCTGTTAAGGTAAGGGCCCCTATCGGCAAGCTCACTGATTTTGTAATATGACGATTTCGTACAAGGGTTATCTCTGTACTAGCACCACCTAAATCAAAAATAATAAAATCCTTAAGTCCAATAGTATTGATAACGCCTAGAAAGCCCATGCGAGCCTCTTCTTCACCAGCAATACATTCTAAATCCAAACCCGTTCGTTCTTTTACGGATTTAATAAAAGCATCCCCATTTTTAGCCAGACGTACTGCCGCCGTAGCAACAGCTTTAATCGTATCTACCTCCATTGCATCAGCCATGTGTACAAAACCTTTTAGAGCACGCAAGGAGCGTTCTATGGCTTCTTCGGTCAATTCGTGAGTTCCCCACATATTCTCGCTAAGACGTACACTTTCTTTTTCTTGATATATCAGTCGATAACTACCAGTCTTAGAAATTTCATATATGACAAAACGAACTGAGTTCGATCCTAAATCTATAAATGCAATACGTTTCATGTTGCTATCCTCATTTTACTTCTGTTCAGTCTAAATATACTTTAGTATACCATAGAAAAACGCGATTCTCACCGATAAGAGAGAACCGCGTTTTATGATTTATAATTCTAATTTAGTTTTATCATGTTTTCTAATACTTTGTACGCAAAATCTTAGTCATTAGAGTCCAACAAATAGTTTATTCGCTAATAATCTTATGAACTAGTTTCTACATTTACTCGATACCAAATACTCGTTTGCCATTATTGAACGTAATTTCGCAGAACTCATCTACATCGAGTCCTTTAAGGCTTGCAATTTCTTCTGCCACAAACTGAGTTTTACTTGGATCATTACGACGGCCTCTAAATGGTGGTGGTGTCAAATACGGTGAATCCGTTTCAATAAGGATTCGATCTAATGGTACTTGTCTTGCCACTTCCTTGAGATTTGTAGACTTAGGGAATACTACAGGCCCTGCAAAGGAAATATAAAAGCCCATTTTAATGGCCTCTTTTGCCATCTCCCAGCTACCAGAATAGCAATGGAAAATGCCCCAATTATCCTTTCCCTCATTGCGCAAGATATTCATAATATCACCATGTGCATCACGGTCATGGATAATAATGGGCAAATCTACCTCCCGAGCAAGCTC
Organism: Veillonella parvula; assembly: GCF_945949885.1. Classification (GTDB taxonomy): domain Bacteria; phylum Bacillota; class Negativicutes; order Veillonellales; family Veillonellaceae; genus Veillonella; species Veillonella parvula_B. The sequence continues at coordinate 23,100 of NZ_CAMFFZ010000021.1, forward strand.
TAGCTGACGAATAAATACGCGTTTTTGCGTTTCACAATCAGAAAAATCATAATAATAATCTAATCCAATTTCACCAATAGCACGTACCTTATCATTGTTAAGAGCTTCTTCCTTATAAAATGCGTAGTCTTCTTCTGTAAAGTCCTTTGATTCATGGGGATGAGTCCCTACCGCAGCATATAATCGATCATATTGTTTAGCCAAAGCTAAACCTGAATCAACAGTACCTCTGTCGACACCAGGAATCATAATATATTCTACACCTGTATCAAAGCAGGCTTGTAACATCACATCACGATCATTATCAAAGCGCCCATCATTCACATGAGCATGTGTATCAAAAAGTTTCATTATTTAACCACACTTCCTGCCGGTAATGATTCGATATTTGTTACCTCTAAATGTTCTTCCCAATCAGAGGCGGACAAGATCATACCATAAGACTCGATGCCCATCATCTTTTTAGGAGCCAAGTTAGACAAATAAATTACCTTTTTACCAACCATAGCCTCCGGTTCGTAATATTGAGAGATACCGCTTAACACTGTACGCTGTTCAATCCCGATATCCAATACAAATTTCAACAATTTCTTGGACTTAGGCACTTTTTCACAACTTACAACTTTAGCCACACGAAGATCGAGTTTCTCAAAGTCATCATAGGTAATATTTTCTTTTAAAGGTGGAATATTAGATGTATCTACAACTTCTTCAACTTCTTCTGTAACAATAACGTCTACCATTTCAGGAACTTCAAAACGTGGATAGATAGGTTCACCTTTTACAACTTTAGTACCTGTTGCCAATAATCCCCAAGTTTTAGCATCTTCCAATGTAGCAGCTTCAAAACTGGTAAGTCCTAATTGTTCCCAGATTTTTGGAGCGCCTACAGGAATTACAGGACTTACCAAGATGGCGATAATACGCAATGCCTCTGCCAAATGATACATCGCAGATTGAAGGCGAGCTTTATCTTTTTCATCTTCAGATTTAGCTAATACCCAAGGCATTGTTTCATCGATGTATTTATTCATACGACCAATAAATGTCCATACGCATTTAATAGCTTTATTAAGCCCCATATTCTCCATAGCCGTTTCAAAGTCTTTCACTGTTTGAACTGCTAATGAGGATACATCTCGATCTAAATCATCAATATCGTCACATTTTGTAATCACACCACCATGGTATTTTTCAATCATAGCAATAGTACGGTTTAATAAGTTACCTAAATCATTAGATAAATCTGCATTGATTTTTGTAACGAAGTTAGGCAACGTGAAGTTGCCATCATTACCAAGAGTAATTTCACTCAATAAGTAATAACGCAAGGAGTCTGCACCATAGGTATCAATCAATGGAATTGGATCGATAACATTGCCCAAAGATTTACTCATTTTTGTGCCGTCAACAATCATCCAACCGTGGCCAAACACCTTTTTAGGCAATGGCAACTCAAGGCTCATGAGCATCATAGGCCAAATAATAGTATGGAAGCGAACAATTTCCTTACCTACTAAATGAAGATCTGCTGGCCAATATTTTTTGTATAGTTCCCCATCTCCATCAAATGGAGCAAGAGCGCTAATATAGTTCACCAACGCATCGAACCAAACATAGACTACATGTTTAGGATCGAAAGGAACCTTTATCCCCCAGTCAAAAGATGTACGAGATACTGCCAAGTCTTCTAGACCTTGTTTTACAAATTGAATCATCTCATTACGACGAGATTCAGGTTGAATGAAATCAGGATTTTCTTCAATGAATTGTAACCATTGATCAGTATACTTGCCGAGTTTAAAGAAATAACTTTCTTCTTTTACTTTTTCTACAGGGCGTCCACAGTCTGGACATGTATGGTTTTCACCAAGCTTTTGCTCAGTCCAGAATGTCTCGCAAGGCGTACAGTACCAACCTTCATATTCGGCTTTATAAATATCACCCTTCTCATAAGCTTTTGCAAATAATTCTTGAACAACCTTTTCATGACGTTCATCGGTGGTCCGAATAAAGTCATCATTGGAAATATGCATTTTTTCCCACAATGCTTTGAAACCATTTACAATATTTGTAGTATATTCAAGAGGCGTAATGCCTTGTGCTTCTGCAGCGCGTTGGATTTTTTGGCCATGTTCATCAGAACCGGTCAAGAAACGTACATCATAACCAGCCAATCGCTTAAAACGAGCAATCGTATCTGCTACAGATGTACAATATGTATGACCAATGTGCAACTTAGCACTTGGATAATAAATAGGTGTCGTAATATAATACGTTTTCTTTGTGTCTCCCATGATGAGCCTCCTTCTAACCTTCGAATGGGAAGGTTTAACGTTCTACAATATTATATACATCCCGGCGGGAAACGTTAAAACGCTTTGCCACCTGGCGAATAGCTTCTTTTTTAGGTATCCCTGTATCTACAAGGGCTTGCACAGCATCTACATAAGATACTGGTTCATCCACCACTTCACTAGTATCGGACTCCACTGTATCAGCACCGCCTACAATGAGGACGAATTCTCCTTTATAGGTAAGCTGTTCGAAATTCTTTACAAGGCTTTCCAAATCGGTGCGTACAAAGGTTTCAAACTTCTTCGTCAATTCCCTTGCCACAGTAATGGAACGATTGCCAAAGGCTTCATACATATCTTCTAACACCTCTTGCAATCGATGTGGTGCTTCGTAAAACAGCAAGGTGCTCGTCACGTGTGAAAGTCGTTGTAATTCTTCAACCCGATGTTTACCCCGTTTAGGCAAAAACCCCGCAAAGGTAAAGGATTTAGTATCTAAACCTGATGCAATAAGCGCTGTTAACGCTGCATTAGCGCCTGGCAAAGGTACTACAGTTATGCCTTCTTCAATAGCCTTTATTACAAGATCTGCCCCTGGATCAGAAATGGCAGGCATGCCTGCATCACTGACACAAGCTACCGACTGTCCTTCTAATAAGAGCTCTATAATATAGGTCCCCTTCTCCTTATTATGTTCATGATAAGAAATCAAAGGCTTTTTAATGTCAAAATGTTTTAATAATATACCCGTATGTCGCGTATCTTCGGCAGCGATAGCATCTACTTCACCTAAGATACGAACTGCCCGATACGTCATATCTTCTAAATTACCTATCGGTGTGGGCACTAAAAATAAGGTGCCCCATTTGTTATCGTTCATACCAAGAGGACACCTCCTTCGTGTACACATTCGGTTTTTCATAAACGATAAGCGGTTGCTCCAGTACAAGACCAGCCTGACCTTGGTACATAGCCTCAATCAAAACTAATTTTGCCGGCTTATCCATCATACCATGAACAAACCGAATTCGCTTTACTTGAAAATGTAACGCTTCCAGTTCATGTAGCACATATTGTAGCCGGCTAGCACTATAGACCATCCACAAACGACCTTTACACTTAATAAAGGCCTGTACGGCTTTTATAACCTCTTTTAGAGATGTATGACCATCATGAAGGGCTAATGCTCTTTCTTCAGATGTAGGCTTTGCTCCACTTTCACAATCATAAAAGGGCGGATTAACAATAACACCATCAAAAGGCTTGTCTTGTACGTCACGGTACGACATATGCCGATAATCGCCACATAACATCGTTACCACATCTTGTTTATTATTATGCTCAACACTACGCTGAGCCAAACCGACGATAGTTTCGTTAATATCGATACCCGTTATATGCCCCGCCCCTAATGACGTGCCTATAAGCGGCATAACCCCTGTCCCCGTTCCAAGATCAACATAGCTATGACGACCATTAAATCGGCAAAAATGTATAAGAGCTATAGCATCAAAGGAAAAGCGAAACATATCAGAACGCTGGTAAATCTGTAAGCCATCTATAATTAAATCATCAAGTCGTTCTTGATCATTCATCAGGCAATGCCACCTCGGACCATTTCAAATCGATAGTACGGCCCGCTTCGAGCTGTACCTTTACAGTATGCTTATGATGATTTACCTTTAAAACTTTACCAATACCTTCGTCGGTAACAACCTCTTTACCAATACCTGGAGGAGCTACCTCTTGTAAAGCTTGTGGCCGTTCTTTTTTTACATAAAGATCGCCACCTTTTTTATATAAATCATCTTCGTAGTTAAGGCAACACATTAATCGACCGCATACACCAGAAATCTTTGTTGGATTAAGACTCAAGTTTTGATCCTTCGCCATGCGAATTGATACAGGTGTAAAGTCTCCTAAGAAATTAGAACAACACAACGGTCGTCCACAAGCACCGATGCCATTAAGTACTTTAGCTTCATCACGGACGCCCACTTGGCGTAACTCAATGCGCGTTCTAAATACAGTTGCCAAATCCTTAACGAGTTCACGGAAGTCGATACGGCCATCCGCAGTAAAGAAGAATATAATCTTATTCATATCAAATGTGTATTCCACATTGATGAGTTTCATCGGTAACTTACGTTTTTCAATTTTTTCTAGGCAAATTTCAAAGGCTTTTTCTTCACGTTCTTTATTCTTCTCGATTTGTTTCAAGTCCTTAGAAGTTGCCTGTCTAATAACAGGCTTAACAGGGGCAACAATAGAGTCTTCAAAGACCTCTTTAGGTCCAATCACAACCATGCCGTATTCTACACCACGAGCTGTTTCAACGATAACTCCATCCCCAACAGATAGTTCTAATTGTTCAGGCTGAAAATAATAAATCTTTCCCGCCTTTTTAAAGCGTACGCCAACTATGGTTAGCATTTAATCCTCCTCCCGAGCATCATGAAGGGCGATACAGAGACCGTCCACCACGAGAGCGGTTTTTATATGTAAACGCAAAGCCCGTTCTGCTTGCAATGTTTCGGTAATAACCTCTGACAATGCTTGCATGGACCAGCGCGGTAATAATCGTAATAATTGAGTCTTGTACATAGGTACTTGTAATTGCGTGTCTTGAGCCCCCATTTTAAGAGCCATCATATCTCTACTTATAAGGCGTAACCAGTGCATCAATTCCGTTAGATTTTCACGAGATAAGCTTTCACAAGCTAAGGAAATCATAGAAAACCATCGTGTTTCAAAGGCCAACATATCCATCACCTTAACGGCTAGCTCCAGCATTTCGATGAGACCTTGTGTCGCCAGTTTCTCCACTAATTGTGGATTACCATGACCAGCTAACAAAGCCTGTTCTATATCACCGGTGATTCCACGCGCTACAAGAGCGGTGCGAATCGTATCTACATCAACACTATTAAAACCAACGCCCATACATCTAGAAATGATGGTAGGCAATACGGTGTTAATCTTGTTCGTAATAATGATGAAGTACACCTGTTCAGGTGGTTCTTCAATGGTTTTTAACATGGCATTTGCCATGACTGCATTAGCTGTGTGAAAGTCCTCCACAATGACAACGCGGTTTCCATTGCCCGCCACAGAGAGATGATCTTGTAATAATGAATACCACTGCTCTACCTTTAAGGTTGCTTTCATAGGACGAATCCAAAAGGCATCACCCTTATCCATATAGGTAGGTAATCCTTCGGTTTCGATACGTTTTTCCGTATCCCCATTTGCCAAACGGGCTTCCTTAACCTCTGCTAAATAAGATTCCCCCTTGGGTTGAGAGAACACTTGACGTCCTAGTAATAAAGACGCTAGGCCTATGGCCATATCCAGTTTGCCAAGTCCAGATTCACCATAAAACAAGAGGCTATGCGGTAATGCATTACGACTTACAAGTTCAGATAGGTGTGCCTTAATCGAATCTTGACCAATTATAGAATCAAAATATGTCATAGCGCCTCCTATCAATACATGCCCAATATTAATATTATATAGGAAAAAGGCGACTTTTAAAAGAGTCGCCTTTTTCTAAGGTAGTAGATTTACTACTGCTTTATATACATCATTATGAATTTCTTCAATAGTACGCAACGTATATTGACTAGAATCATCTTTACCAGAGCAAGGTATGCGGTGCCATTGATAACGCTTTACTAATTCTTCATACGCATCATGAACGGCTACTAAATATGCATGATTCCCTTCGTGAATATCACCAGTATTGCCCCCAGTTTTACCAATACGCTCGGCCATAAGGGCTTCGCTCACTTCAAGGGGCATATCCAAAAGGCATACCGCATCAGGTTTAGGCAAGCCAAATTTTTGGAACTCAAAATCTTCAAGCCAATCTAAAAATGCAGTCCGCTTCTTCGGATCATCATATTTTACCATTTGGTGTACCATGTTTGATGTGGTGTAACGATCTGCAATGATGATGCCACCATTTTTGTAAAACTGTTCCCAATCAGTTCTAAAGGAAGCAAATCGATCGATGGCGTACATGGAACTTGCCACATAAGGATTTACATCATGTACATCTTTGCCAAATTCACCGGCTAAATACATTTTGATAGGCATAGCGGCGCCGCTATCATAGTTTGGAAAACTCACAGACTTAACGGCATGCCCTTCTTTGATCAAGCGCTCTACTAAGAGTTTAGTTTGTGTAGCCTTGCCGCTGCCGTCTCCGCCTTCTAATATAATCAAAGTCCCCATAATTACTCCTGTAACACCCAAATTGTTTCCAATGTCATATCATCAGCCCCATTCGGTACATAACCTAGAGCCTTGCGATTCTCTATATATTGTAACACAGAGTCACTAATCTCTTCACCTACTGCTACACATGGAATACCTGGTGGATAATAAGCAATGGTCTCCCCTGCAATGCGATGAAGTGCTTCTTTTAATGGTACTTGCTCACGATTTGCATACATAGCATTACGAGGGGTAACACAAACTTGAGGTTCTGGTAGCAAAGCAGACTCGCTGCTAGGTTCATATAAGCCCGCTACATCTATGCTTCTAATGCTTGAGGAATCTCCTAGTACGTCATCACTCACAGCTCGTACAGCCTTAATAAGGATATCTACAGATTCTTTAGTGTCACCAATTGTAATAAGTACTAACACATGATTTGCCTGCACTAACTCCACTTCGATACGATGATTACGCAATAAATGTTCAAATTCTACACCTGTTAAACCTAAGCCTTTTGCATCGATTAGAACCTTAGTAGAATCATAGTTTATTATGGTCTCTTGAATATCTGTATATTCCATAGTAGCAATACCAGAAATTGTATTGAGTTTCTCGCGTAAATATGCGCTCAACTCTACTGCTCGACTTACTAAATCTTTACCTTCTGTGGCTAATTGATGGCGCGCCATATCTAAGGAAGCCAGAAAAATATAGTTTGGGCTCGTACTTTGTAGCATTTGATGCATCTGCGTGATACGCCGTTTATTGATTCTTTCACCTTGCCCTAATAGCCAAGATGTTTGTGTCAAAGAGCCAACAGATTTATGTGTACTTTGTGCCACTAAATCTGCTCCAGCCTCTATAGCCTCTACAGGCAATTTTTCAGAAAACGGCAAATGAGGACCATGAGCTTCATCAACCAGAACAATAAGGCCCCTCTTATGAGCTTCTTTTACAATACTAACAATATCTACACCTACTCCATAATAGTTTGGATAGACTAAAAGAATTGCCTTTGCTTCAGGATAAGTATCCATCGTTGTAATAGCATTTTTTAAAGATACTCCTAATGGAATCCCCCATCGTTCATCAAAATTGCAGTCCATATATACTGGTTTGGCCCCAGATAAAACAAGACCACTGATAACGGAGCGATGCGCCTCCCGAGGAATGATAATGGTTTCATCAGGGCCTATAGTGCCCATGATCATAGCTTCAATCAAAGCTGTAGTGCCATTAATAGAAAACCAACAGTGCTCAGCGTCATATAGTTCAGCCGTTAAATCTTGCGCTTCTTTTAACTCTCGTTCGGGCTCATGTAAATCATCTAAGGCATACATAACGCCTAAATCATAGGGTAGCGCTGGCCCCATCCAGTCCTTTAATAATTTAGGTGCTTCACCACCTATCTTATGTCCTGGTGTATGAAAAGGCATAAAATGTTTCTCTTTATAGGATTCTAAAGCCTCTACAAAAGGCATTCTTTCTTGATTACTCATATGTACCTCGTAAAAAGGGCATGAATCTCTATGAGACTCATGCCCTTATGCATGTATTTATCGATGTGGACGACGTTTAGGATTAAATTGATTCATCCCTTTATCAATACCCACCTCTAAGGTTCCTAGTACAGCTTTCACCGTATCCTTGATACCTTTTTGTACTTTCTCTTGCGACTCTTCAGTAAATGGCGCTAATACATGATCAGTCACAGTCCACTGTGGCAAGGGTCGGCCTATACCCACACGGAAGCGAGGAAAATTCTCCGTACCCAAATGAGATATTAACGATTTAATACCATTATGACCACCAGAGCTACCATTTGGTCGAATACGCAACTTGCCTACGGGTAAATCCATATCATCATAGATGCAATACACATCAGATGGATCAATTTTGTAGTACCGCATCAACGGTCCTACAGACTCACCACTTACATTCATAAATGTTTGCGGCTTTACAAGCAATACTTTTTCACCATCCACGGTAATACTGCACACCTCTGCACGTTGCTCCTCTTTCCAAGGCGTATGAGGTACGCTGTCGGCAATGGCGTCAATAACCATAAATCCAATATTATGTTTTGTCGCTTCATATTGCTTGCCTGGATTACCAAGGCCTACTACTAATTTCAAGAACCACCTATTATTTGTCGAATAAATTACTTACAGATACTTCATGGAAGATACGCATAATTGCTTCGCCCAACAATGGAGCTACAGATAATTGCGTAATATTCGATAACTTACAATTTTCTGGCAATGGAATTGTATTAGTAACGATAAGTTCCTTAATGTTGGAATTTGCAATTCGTTCACTTGCCGGATCTGTCAACACTGCATGCGTAACAGCGGCAGTAACGGATTTAGCACCGAATTCTTCCAATGCTTTAGCACCTTCAACCAAGGAGCCCGCTGTATCCACGATATCATCGATAATAATACAGTTTTTACCCGCTACATCACCGATAAGATTCATAACTTTAGCCACACCTGGTTCAGGGCGTTTTTTCTCAATGATTGCAATCGGTGCACCGATGCGGTCAGCCAAATCACGAGCTCTTGTAACACCTCCAAGGTCTGGAGATACAACGATAACATCTTCCATATTTTTTTCATTGATATATTTAGCCAAAATAGATGCGCCGAACAAGTGGTCTACAGGCACATCAAAGAAACCTTGAATTTGGCCTGCATGCAAATCAACTGTTACAAGACGTGTAATACCTGCCGTTTGCATCAAATTAGCTACTAACTTAGCTGTAATCGGCTCACGACCGCGAGTCTTACGGTCTTGGCGAGCATAGCCATAGTAAGGAACTACCGCAGTAATATGACGTGCAGAAGCACGTTTTAGCGCGTCAGCCATAACCATGAGTTCCATTAAATTATCATTTACAGGATAGCTTGTTGGTTGAATGATAAATACATCTTTGCCACGTACGCTTTCATCAATCATAATTTGTACTTCGCCATTATTAAAACGACCTACAAATGCTTCACCTAAAGGCAACCCTAAATAATCACAAATTTCCTTTGCCAATGCAGGATTTGCATTACCTGTGAAAATCTTGAGTTTTTTGCCGTCTTCAAATGCCATTTTGTTACCCTTTCATTTGCTCCTATACTGGTTACTTATCCATAATCCATACATTACAGATACACACTATTGCCTTTTTATTGTATACTATTTTGACCTAATTGTGTTAAAAAATATGAGATTTTTTTATTTCTTTTTGAAAGTATCCTCTGTTACCCAATTTTCTTTCACAATTTGCTTGCTACGACCTACCGCCAATGCCTTATCCGGTACATTCTTGGTGATAGTAGAACCTGCACCAACATAACTATAATTACCTACTGTCACAGGAGCTACTAAATTACTATTACAACCAACAAACGCACCATCCCCGATTGTGGTACGATGTTTAACTTTACCATCATAGTTTACGGTAATAGTGCCACATCCAATATTAACACCAGCACCTACATCGCTATCACCGATATAGGAGAGATGTGGGAACTTAGTGCCTTCTCCAACATTAGAGTTTTTAACCTCTACGAAGTTACCTACATGAACCTTGTTACCAAGAACAGTATTCGGACGCAAATGAACATATGGGCCTACATCTACACCGTCTTTTACTTCGCAGTCATGGCCATAGGTAAAGTGGATAATCGTATCATTACCAACTTTAACATTCGTCAAACGAGTATGTGGCCCAATTTCACAACGTTCACCAATCTCTGTATTACCTTCAAGGATTGTACCAGGATGTAGGATAGTATCCGCGCCTACAGCTACCTCTGGAGCTACATAAGTATTATCTGGGTCAATAATTGTTACCCCTGCAGTCATTAACTCAATATTTTTACGATGTTTTAATATAGATTCAGCTTCCGCTAATTGCAAGCGAGAGTTTACACCTAAAGACTCTTCAAAATCTTTAGTCATGTATGCGCTTACTGTATCGCCACCATTTACAAGAATACCAACTACATCAGTAATATACAATTCACCTTGAGCATTATCATCAGATAGCTGATCTAAGCAAGGCCATAATTTTTTACTGTCAAAAGCATACATACCTGTATTTACTTCTTGAACGACTAATTCTTCTGGCTTGCCATCTTTCTGCTCTACGATGCGAACTACGGAACCCGCTTCATTGCGAATGATGCGTCCATAACCAGTTGGATTCGGCATATGAGCAGTTAAGATCGTAGCTGCTGCACCGGAATTTTTATGTTCTTCTAAAAGTGCTTCTAAGCTTTCTTTTGTAACGAGTGGCGTATCACCGCATAACAATAAGATTGTACCATCATAATCACCAAGTACGGGTTGAGCCATTTTAACTGCATGACCTGTACCATTTTGTTCTTCTTGACGAACAAATTCAGCGCGCTCCCCCAAGTAATTTTGTACTGCATCGCCGCCAAAACCAACGATAACAACATCGCGATTTGTACCAATGGATTGAACCGTTTCAAGAACGCGTTCTACCATCGCCTTACCGCCAACCTTGTGCAATACTTTTGGCAATTTAGACTTCATACGCGTACCCTTACCAGCAGCTAAAATAAGGCTTGCAATATTCATAATAATCTCCTATCTGTTATCTCTTATATCTCTAAACCATTGTAAATATTGTTTACGTCATTATTTAGCCCATAGACCAATACTCAATATAAATCATTATATCAGCCAATAAGGTTCCTAATATTAATGATTTACTCTTCATCTAACACAGACTCAATACTAATTTTCTTTGTATTTTCATCGATGCCATAAAAAGTAAATAGTGATTCATAATCATCGATCAACTTTGGACTTGGTTCAGCTGTAGCAACAAGAACACCTGTACCAACAACGACACCACTCATTTCAAGAACTAATTCCTTAAGTCCCTTAGCAGTACCGCCAGCTTTCATAAAGTCATCGATAATTAACACCTTAGCATTTGGAGGAATTGCCCGCTTAGTTAACGTCATAGTTTGAATACGACCAGAGGAACCTGTTACATAATTAATGCTAATAGCAGAACCTTCTGTCACCTTACTATCACGTCTAGCAATAACAAGTGGTTTATTAAAAGCTCTCGCTACCATTACAGCCAAAGGAATCCCCTTTGTTTCTACGGTCAAAATATAGTCCGGTTCACGGTCCACGAAACGAGTCATAATAATCTCACCTAGACGTGTCATTACATGCCAATCATATAAGATGTCAGACATATAAATAAAACCACCTGGAATGATACGATCTGGTTCCATTAGACGATCTTGCACATCGCGTAAAATATCATTCGCTTGCGTGCCCTTACGATGCGGAATAAATCGTACCCCACCAGCTACACCAGCCACTGTTTCTAAGGTCCCCAGTTGAAAGTGCTCCATAGACTGTCTTACACAGGTTAAATCTTCACTAACCGTTGATTTAGCCATTCCAAAGAAGTCACAAAAGTAATTTAAAGGAATCAATTTTTGCGGTGAATCAACTAACAGTTTTGTCATTGCCACCATTCGTTCTACGCGCCGTACTTTATCCATAGGATTATCCTTTACCATTTATCATATAACTATTGAGTACACTCATCAATTTAATATCATGAGTCATCACATATATCTAATATTTATTATACCATAATTTCCGAATATTCGAGGTTATGAATACATTATAATTCGGTAAAAGAAAAACTCTCTAGCATTTTATACAAGAATATGATTTTAGTCTATAAACCTATCATACAGTTATATAAAGCTAGAGAGTTATTATTATAAAATATAAACCTTTACAGATTGACGTCCAAACTGCAATGCTTCTGCTCGAGAATCAAAAGCTAAATCAATGCGATGCCCTTTAATAGCACCACCTACATCGTCAGCTACAGCATAGCCATAACCTTCAATATATAATCGCGTTCCCAAAGGAATTAATTTTGGGTCTACAGATACAAGTCCCTTCCGTAGACGACTACCTGTAGCTGTATATTTTCCGTTGCCAGGATCTTGAGATGAATAGCCACTAGCCTCCATCGTTAAAGCCTTTGAGTATTTGCTAGGTGCACCATTATTATTTTTTGTACTTTGACCACCCTTACGTTTTGCCGTTTTCTCTAAGGCTTTCATTGTAGAAGAACCAACACGACCATCTACAGCAAGCCCCTTAGACTTTTGAAATTTTCGTACAGCTTGCTCTGTATTATGTCCATAAATACCATCAACAGAATCATGCAAAAAACCTTGATGCTTTAACATGGTTTGCACCTTACTAACGTGATGCCCTCGTTGCCCTCGATCAATAGTTTTTGCTAATGATACAGAGGATACCATTATAATCATAGAAACAAGCGTACATGCAATAATTATTTTTTTTATCATATATACCTCACCTTACATTAAGTAGTATACTATATAGGTTTAAATAATCTATAAACCATAGAAGCTCTATTAATATCAATAATTCATATATATTAAATTATAGTTATAGTAATAGTTTTAAAGGTGTACTACATATATATCATAAAATTATAAGATACCAATGAAAATCTCCATTATATCCTGCAAGAATATTCGCTTAGATTACTTCTAAAATCGAAAATTCTCTTCAGTCTACAATGGAGATTTAATAGTTATATTTAATTTTAGCAGTTATGGTATACACCAATATGACATTCTTTTCGGTTTGCACCAACAAGTCTTAAGAAGAGATAGCCGTATATTGCCGAAATTAATGAACCAAGGATTACGCCACCTTTTGCCATTTCTTGAGCATGACCTGGATCAAATGCCAAGATAGATACGAAAATACTCATTGTAAAACCTATACCACATACAATCGCAGTTCCATATACATGCTTCCAATTAGCTTCTGTCGGCATTGGTACAAGGCCGCATTTCACCATCGCAAATACTGCACCAAAAATACCTAATTGTTTCCCTATAATAAGACCTAATGCAACGCCAAGCACTACAGGATGCGTTAAGTCATTAACAGATACATTTCGTAAATCTACACCAGCATTAAAGAATGCAAATATTGGTACAATTAAAAAACTAACCCAATTGGATAATAAATGTTCCCAATGTTGCATTGGGCGAACATACTTACAACCTCGTTTACCTCTTGAAGGAATTGTCATAGCTAAGATTACACCAGCCATAGTTGCATGTAAACCAGATTTTAATACACAATACCAAAGAATAAACCCTAAAATGATATATGGCAAAGGTCGTACATATCCTTGCTTATTACAGTAGATTAAAGCAGCTACAACTACGACAGCCGCACCTAAATACATCATATGAATACTTGATGCATAGAAAATTGCAATTACGATGATAGCAATCAAATCATCTATGACGGCAAGGGCTGTTAAGAATACTTTCATCGAATTCGGCACTCTAGATCCTAATGCAGATATAATGCCGATAGAAAATGCAATATCAGTAGCAGTCGGTATCGCCCAACCATGTATATATTCAGGATGAAAACCTGCAATTAAGTAGTATATAAAAGCAGGTGTTAAAACACCAAACAATGCAGCAATACCAGGCATTACACGCTTAGCATTAGTATTAAGTTCACCTGCTACTAATTCTCGCTTAACTTCTAGACCTACAAATAGGAAAAAGATTGCCATCAATGCATCATTAACCCATTCTAAAATCGTTAGATTTCCTATATGGTGATTAACGATATGGAAGTATTGTTCAGATGATGGCGAGTTCGCTAAAATTAAAGCGAGCACTGTTGCTCCTAGCAGTACAGATGTAGCTGCACCTGGAGAACGTAAGAAAACAAAAATGCGTTCCATTTGAATCCTTTCTATACTTTCAAAAAGATTATCTTATTAAATTTTACCACGCATCTTGCGTATTTGGTAAGCTAAAATTAGAACAATCGCACCTAACAAACCTGCCATGATAGAGCCTATAAAAATACCTACCTTAGCCATTTCTTGAGTTATACCAGGCGGGAAAGCCAATGTAGCAACAAAGAGGCTCATAGTAAAGCCAATACCACAGAGAATTGCTGTACCGTAAATTTCAGGCCACGTTGTATTTGTAGGCATCTTAATTGCTTTAGATTGAACTAAAATATATACAGCAGAGAATATACCTAATTGCTTACCTAAAATTAACCCGAATGAAACACCTATAATTACAGGATGGAACAAGTTGTCCATCGAGAAATCAGCAAAGGATACACCAGCATTTAGAAAACTAAATAGCGGTATAATTAAAAAGTTTACCCAATTACGTAATGCATGAGCCCATTCTTCCATTGGATATACTACTTTATCTATCACTTTACCTTTAAAAGGAATTGTCATGGCTAGTACAACACCAGCAATGGTAGCATGAACACCGGACTTTAAAACTAGATACCAAAGAACTAAACCAAGAACACAGTACGGAAGTGGTCTTAGATAGCCTTGCTTATTAGTATATACCAGTAAACCTGTTACGGCAGCAGCAGCTATTAAGCCCATAAAATTGACGCCAGCCCCATAAAAGAGAGCAATAACAACGATAGCAATCAAATCATCAATAATAGCTAATGCAGCTAAAAAGGCTTTCATCGCTGTAGATACCTTTTTTCCAAGCATCGTAATAACGCCTATAGCAAAAGCGATATCAGTAGCGGTTGGAATCCCCCATCCATGCCTATATTCTGGCATATATCCAGCCGCAAAATAATACACAATGGCCGGCGTAATAACACCTGCAAACGCAGCTAATACGGGAAGCACACGTTTCGCCTTCGTATCAAGTTCCCCAGAAATCATTTCTTTCTTGATCTCTATACCAACATAAAGGAAAAAAAGAGCCATTAAGGCATCATTAACCCATTCCAGTATAGTCATTGGACCAAGATGTATTTGCATAACCGCAAAATACTGAGCTGCCATTGGAGAGTTCGCTACAAGAACCCCTAAAATTGCGGCGGACAGTAATGATATCCCACCAGCAGACTCCGATTGGAAAAATGCTTTTATAAAATTCATTAAGCACCCCTCTATTCTATTATTCAATATACGAAAAGTACGTATAATTTCTATAGATTAATGATAACACATCACTTCGAAAATAATCAATACAGTTACTATGTATACATAGAGATAGCTCATATCAAATTCAACAAGATTAATATGTGTTGTATCTATTCATATCGATATAAATATGATACAATATATACATCGTGCGGGCGTAGTTCATCGGTAGAATGCGAGCTTCCCAAGCTTGAGAGGAGGGTTCGATTCCCTTCGCCCGCTCCATACATAAATAGCTGTGATATACTACATCACGGCTATTATTATGTATAATGATATAATAATCATATATTTGTTTGTATATTTAATACAAAGAGTTAAACATGAAATTAAGTGCAAGAAATCAATTAAAAGGTACTATCGTTGAGATTCAAGAAGGCGCTGTAAACGCAATCGTAAAAATCAATGTAGGTAATGATAACATCGTTACTGCTGATATTACAGTTCAAGCTGTTAAAGAATTGGGCTTAGCAGTTGGCAAAGAAGCTGTCGCTGTTATCAAATCCACTAGCGTAATGGTTGGTGTAGAATAAAATATTTAGAGCTACTTCGGCGGCTCTTTTTTTTGTATAAAAATAATACCTGGTAGAAACATAGTTTGCCTCCTACCATTAGCCACGACATCCTATCACACTCGCCCATGACAGTATTTAAAACAGTCTTTTACTATACAGTGCTTATTGTAGAGCTTCGTCGAAAGTGATGTGTGGACATCATCCATCGCATAGATCTAATTACTTTTCGCTTGCCCTACTTGCTTCCTCATTGTGGATTTTCCTTCACTG
>NZ_CAMFFZ010000022.1:0-38729 GCF_945949885.1 Veillonella parvula
ACTATTATTATACGCTATTTCTCGTCAAAAATCAACCATTTGTTGTGACAGAGCCTTATTTAATATGTAAACTTCTGATGTACCCGCTTCACTGGACTCAGATACATGTGAATAAATGGAGGACTGACGGAAATGCTTAATCTCCCCTTTAGGAACGATTAACATAAGTGGCTTACCAGATTCGATAGTCTTATTAAATTCCTCTTCACTTACTTGTTCCATAAGATATTTCTTCTGCCATTCAGCGCTACGTTTTTTCAATTTATCTCGATCATCCCAGCGACTTTCATCACCATTAATCTTGACAACCTTATGACCCGTATAATACACAACAGCCGTACTATAGCCATTATAGTAATAGACATCCCCTTCATAGGAATCCACTACTGGAACAACATCAATATTACTACGCTGCTTAACAAATGGCTC
This sequence comes from Veillonella parvula, assembly GCF_945949885.1. Lineage (GTDB taxonomy): Bacteria > Bacillota > Negativicutes > Veillonellales > Veillonellaceae > Veillonella > Veillonella parvula_B. The sequence continues at coordinate 430 of NZ_CAMFFZ010000022.1, forward strand.
TAAGCCTTCCATAACAACTATAGAAGATATAACCATCGTACCAAGTACAATAATTGTAACTAAACGATATCCTCTTCTCGTATACCACGCATAGAACATAAACAATATCGCCATAACAACCACGACATAGAGCAAGCAATAAAAACCCCATGGTGCAAAGAAAGAACCTGCTACATAAGCAATCCACAAAAGCAATGTGGGCCCCATAATAATCCATTTTAAGGCTCTAGATTTGCCTTTGCGAATAAGCTTCATAACGCCCAAAGCACCAATAGCACTAAAAGGGACCAAGCTAACAAAGGTATATAGAGGATATTTTGTTGCCATCAAGGTGTAAAATAGCACAATTCCAACACCCCAGGTCATATTATAGATAAACCCTGTATGATGTTGTTTGAAACCATCGATTATGCCGTAAATAACAGCACCTGTCCACGGCATAGAGGCGCCAAAGAAGATAGCGAGGTAATACCACCATACGTTATCTTCCGGATGTTCCGATTGAGTAGCACGAGTCACATTGTGAAGCCCTAAGAAGCCATTGATAAAGTCTTGACCATGAACACTGTACATGTACACATACCACGGCAAACAAACTACACAAAAAGCTAAAATGCCACGCCAATCAAAGATAGCTTTCACCATAGACCAAGAACGATTAATACCTGCAAAAACAAGTAAAATCATACCAGGCAACACAATAGCTACAGGACCTTTAGTGAGTACACCTAAAGCAGCGAATACATACGCTATAATCATGGCATATGGTTTCTGTTCCACCAGACCCTTGTAGGAGTAAATCATGACCATCAATGTCGTATAAAGGAGCACCATATCTGTAATAACGCCATGAGCTACGGTCCAGAACATGAGAGATGTGCCTAGAACGGATGCCCCAATGAGACCAAGCGCCCACTTACCGCTCATGGTACGCGTAGATTGATACATGGTCGCCACCGACAAAGCACCGAAAATAGCACTCGGTAGGCGCACCACCCAATCAGCAATTCCAAAGACTTTAAAGCCAAGAGCAATGAGCCAATAAATCATGATTGGTTTATCGTACCAATAAGTACCATAAATCTGCGGAGATAGCCAATCACCAGAAAGAACCATTTCCTTTGCCGTTAACGCATAATTAGATTCAACGGGATCTGTAACAGGCAACATATTATTGCCAAACATATAAAACACTAGCCACACAATAAATACGACTGGTGTTAATCGAGAGAATTTCATAAGGGGTCTCCTTATCGACGATTACGATAGTATCTAAAGCCCAGTACTGCAGCTATAATGACAAATACAACGATCATACCAATCAAGAACTCATGATTGTACTCGATAAGGTCTTGCCAATTTTCACCAAGTACCTTGCCTAAGTAAACGAGCAAAATCGTCCAAGGAATCGTACCGAGTACCGTCCAGATGATGAAATGCCACATGGGATAGCGTGCCATTCCTGCCGGGAAGGAGATAAAGGTACGAACACCGGGTAAAAGTCGACCAAAAAATACAGCTACACCGCCATATTTATTAAACATCTTTTCTGCCAGTTCAAATTTATGTTCATTAAAAAATATATATTTACCATATTTCAATAATAAAGGGCGCCCACCATGCTCACCCATCCAGTAGGATACTATAGAACCAACAATCCCTGCTAAGATACCTACCACCATTGTCGTATGCATATCAAATATGCCTTGAGCTATCAAATACCCCGCAAAACCAAGTACGATTTCACTCGGAATAGGCACGTTAGCATTTTCTAGAACCATTGCAATAAACATGGCCGTATAGCCATATGTTTCCATAAACGAAATAATATATTCCACTATTTTACCTCACTAAAAATCCCCATCCGGGTTCTATAATGTACTTATTCTTGTACATCGTTTCGTGAAAGTTTCACCCAACCATTTAGTATACCATATATTTTACCATAATAAAGAGCCCCTTACCACAAGTGGGACCTCTTTAAGATATAAACAGTATGCGATTTGCGCAATAGCTTTTTTTGCTATTGTGTACAGCTCATTAAAAACAACTAACAATTAACTAGCTATACGGCATCTAACCTCCTCTGTTTAAGCAAGACCATATGGTACACATATAGGACATGTTTCTTCACTACGAGGACTTTGTAAAATATCCGCTTTAATGCCGAACCAATTTGCTAGATTCTCTGCAGTCATCATCATATGCGGAGCTCCATCACCGACGATCGCCCCCTCTTTGATGGCAATAATGCGGTCACTATAGCGCAAAGCTAGATTCAAATCATGTAGCACCATAACGACCATAATATTTCGTTCCCGCTGTGTACGTTTAACCAGTTCCATCAATTCAATTTGATGACGACTGTCGAGATAGGTAGTCGGTTCATCGAGGAGTAAAATATTTGGTTCTTGAGCCAAACTTAATGAAAGCCATACGCGTTGCCGTTCACCGCCGGATAGTTCCCCTATGTGACGATACCGATATTTCCATACATCTGTGCATTTCATCGCCTGCTCCACAGCAGCTAAATCCGCATCAGATAGTTCCTTAAAAATCGATACATACGGATTTCGTCCGGTTCGAACCAACTGCTCAACTAACATTCCTTCAGGGGCTGTCGTAATTTGCGGTAACAAAGCTATATGGCGCGCTAATTCCTTTGTATTCCACGAATGTAAAGATTTTTCATCCAGCGATATGGTGCCTTGTTTTAGCTTAATAAGTCGGGCCAAAGCTTTCAAAAACGTTGATTTTCCCGAACCATTCGGACCGATAATAGATATTATTTCCGGTTTATCAAAGACGATGGATTGATTTTCCAGTATCAATCGTTTTCCATAACCTACCGTTATATTATCGACTGTTAACACACTCATCTTCGCCCCACCCCTTTCAATAGATACAAGAAGAATGGAGCACCCAAAAAGCTCATCAGTACGCCTACAGGGATTTCACCAGGCGCAATCATCATGCGCGCCAAAGTATCGGCATAAACAATTAATATGCCACCAAAAACCATAGACGTAGGAATCAAATAACGATAATCCACACCTACAATGAGACGCGCCACATGAGGCACGATAAGGCCTACAAAGCCCAACATTCCCGACACGCTCACCGCTGATGCGGCTAATAAAGAAGCTAATACGAGTAAGGACAATCGACATCTTTCAACATGCACACCTAAAGTGCGCGCCGTATCATCGCCTAAACTAAGCAATGTAAGCCATCTAATAGATATCATAGATCCAATAATTCCTATAGCCGTATAAGGCCAGATCATCATTACATCGTCCCAGCTGCGCCCTACAAAACCACCTGCCATCCAGCTCACCGTTCCTTGAACACGATCCGGATAAAACACAGACAGAATCGTATTAAATCCGCCGAAAAAAGCAGCTACCGCTACACCGGCCAAGATAAGGCGCAACGGATTGAGCCCACCTTGCCAAGAAATCCCATAAACCAAAAACGATGCCACTAACGCACCAACAAAAGCACCAATAGGAACAAGCATAACGTAAGTAGGCATGAGAATCATGATGATCATAGCCGCCAAAGCACCGCCAGAGGTAATGCCGATAATTCCGGGATCTGCCAAAGAATTTCGCAAGATACCTTGTAAAATCACACCGGCTAAGGCAAGATTCATGCCAGCTAAAAAGCCCACTACAACACGTGGTAAGCGTATAGTCATGATAATTTGACCAATTTTCGATGTGTCGCCACCCATTATGATTTGGTATAATTCGCCCCAAGTTAATGGAACGGCGCCCAATTTCATACTCAGCAACACCCCTGCTATTAACAGAATCAGCGCAGCCACAAAAACGCGTAAGCCACGACGTTCCTGCACATTAATGAGATTGTCCATATAACACCTTTTCCGCATATAATAACACTTGATCCATTCGAGCGGTCGGCACCGACGCAAACAAAGGACCCGGCAAGACCTCTATATTCCCATTAGCAATAGCAGGTACATTCTGCCATGCCGGCGTTTTAAAAGCCTTTTTAAAAGCGGCTATATCTTTCTCACCGCTACTGCCATGATTAATCAAGATAACCTTGTCACAATCAAGAACGGCCATCGTCTCCAGATTAAGCGGAATATATCCATCCAAAGCATTCTCCGATACATCTTGCGGCAAATATACATCAGCCACATTTTTTGCCCCTAATCTTTGGAAAATATCTCCCACATATGTTTTACTGGAGGCTAATTGATAACTCGTAGGTGTCCCAAAAACGATGAGGACATGCGGCGCAGACTCATCTTTATGACGCTGTATGATTTCCGTTAGGATATCATTATATTTCCGGACCAACGCAGCCGCCTCCCTATCATGACCAGTCATGATGCCCACATGTCGAATATGGTCCATTATATCATTATAATTGGAGGATAGATGGTAAAAACTAGGAATATGATTCGCATTAAATGCTTTGCGCAACGCCGTTTGAAACGGCATGGCAATGCCGATAACGAGATTTGGATCGGACATAATAATTCGTTCAATACTTGGAGATACAGCACTATTCATATTCGGATACTGTGCAATTTTAGCCTGCACATCTGCCGGTAACTCCCTTGAATTTACTACGCCTACGGGGCTAACACCTAAAGTGATGAGCAATTCACTATCCGCCGAAGAAATGGATACTACACGACTTGCTATGTTTGGCAACGACACAATTTGCTTCGTATCATCTTCAATCTGAATAGCACCTGCCTCGCTGAATCCCTCTCGCTTGCCTTCAAAGCTCATAACCGTAGTGAAAGCCCCCACAACGGCAACAACCCCCAATAAACATAATAATGGCTTATTGATAATGATCACCTCGCAGATTACTTATGCAAGCTAAACCTCATACATTATAGTTTCAAATTAATGCCACTATATTACATACGCAAGTTTAGACCCATACGATAAGTGGCGCCATGAATATCTCGTAAGTCTTGTTTTTCACCAAATATATTTTCAACCCCTACATACATGGATGCATTGTCATTCAACTGACGAGTAACCATGATATTCCAAGTTTGAATATTTTTCTTTTTCGGAATGCTGAGACGTGGGTTAACAACGATAGCATCAATGCCATCAAGGTAGTTAATGTAATAATTACCCCAGAACGCACCAGTCCAGCGACCTTGATGATAATTAACACCACCACTGAATACATGGCGACCACGGTTTAACAGGCGATTATGGGTGACGTCATTCTTCGCATCCAAATAAGTATAGTTACCGAATACATCCCATTTATCATTGAGTTTATGATTTACAGATAATTCTACACCTTGCAATACAGCACGAGGTAAATTGGAATACGAAATATAAATACGACGATTCGCCATATCAATACGATTAGTACCACTTTCAATATAATTTTTAATAACATTGTGGAAGTAGGACGCCTTAACATTTGTCCATTTCCAATCTTTTTCTACGGAGAAATCAAAATTATAAGAGCTTTCAGGTTTCAAATTAGGATTACCTTGCAAATATATATCGAAAGCCCCTAATCGCCCTCTTGGCACATTAGATGCCATAAGCCAATGATGATACATTTCCGTCATACCAGGGGTGGAGTAGCCTGCACCATAGTTCATTTTAAAGCGAAGACTATCATTTGCTTTATAGGTAACACCAATCTTAGGCGACCAATGGCTATCAAATGTATTTGACGTATCGTAGCGAACCGCAGGAATGATTACCCATTTACGACTAGGTTTCCATTGATGTTGCACAAAGTAACTACCGTAATTAATAGTTGCCTTACCCGCGGTATCTGTAATGCCTTCTCGAGTTCTTGACCATGCAATGGAGCCGTTATTAATACGCGTACTAATCGCTTCTTGACGACGGAATTGAACGCCATAAGTCAAGAGATTCTTCTTATCGATTGATGTGTTAACCTGTGCGTCTGTAATCCATTCTTTATTATAATATTCATCCCAAATGGATAGTTTTTTTATGCCACCCGTGCGCTTATATTGATCATAGGTGTCTTTGTAATGATTGTAGTAAGACTGCACCATAAGCGATGACCGACCGCGACGACCATTCCAACGAAGACCTGTGCTTGTAGTAATCGTATTTTTATCAACCGATTGAGTTAATGAGCTACCCTTTTTCGTATTCATATCCAAGTCTTCAGTTTCTCGATCTATAAAGAAGGAAAATTTATCTCGTTTTCCTGCTTGATAAGATACGTCAAAATGAAACGGTATCCGATCACCATGATAGTTGTTATCCGAGCCGGAATCATTATTTCCCGCTATATTCCTGCGAATACCTGCACCGATCGACCCGTTCCACTTTCCTTGTTGTCCGCTACGAGCCAATACATTGAAGTTATATCCCGTCGCACTCGATGCATCACGGCGAGAGATTTCAGTATTAACCTCTACACTTGGCTTTCTGGATTGCTTTGTAATAATATTAATAATCCCACCGTTCGCCTCAGAACCATAAAGTGCACTCGACGGACCACGCGTTATTTCGATGCGTTCCACATTATCCATGCCTTGACGAAGCCAGCCCATGGCATTAGCTCTCGTTTTCGTCAACTCTCCCGTAACACGTCGTCCATCAATAAGAATTAATGTATGACGAGATTCGGCGCCACGCATCGTAATATTTTGTCCCCCATGAGCATCGGTGCTGAAAGCAACGCCTGGCACACTTTGTAAGGCTTGCTCTAAATTACGATATTGGCGATCTTTAATTTCCTCTTGTGAAATAATCGTTGTCGCGATTGGCACATCGCGAACTAATGCCTCCGTACGAGTAGCCGTAACCGTAATATCTTTCATGCATCTTGACTGCTCATCACTCACAATATTTTGAGATTCATTCGCACTATCTACACTTGTAGAACTATTATTTTCTGCACCTACCACACCTGCAACAGACGTTAGATATACAACACACAATAGTGCTGCCCATGACTTTTTCATCACACACCTCCAGAAAATATATTAGGGCTCTAATAGTATAAAATGATATCTAATCTCAATTATATATTCATCACGAATAACTATCAATATTATTTTATGTTATCAAAGTAATATATATACATATAAAAAAACTAGTATCCATAAAGATACTAGTTTTTCATTATACTTATAAATTATAGTGAATTGTGATATCTGCATATTGTTGTGTACCTGTAGAATTTTCAGCGCCACTCACACTATGAGCATATTCCATAGCATGCTCTGATAACATAGGATCATCAGAATTAAGAACTTCCACACTGGCAACACTACCACCTGGGGCAAAATAAATCCTTAGTGTCACATCACCTTGAATCCCCATAGTATATGCATCTGTAGGGTAATTACTATTAATTGCACTTTGTAAATTACTCCAATACCCATCATAGCTAAATACGCCGCCACCGCCGACATCTGCTTCAGTGCCTCCGGTACCTTCACGATCGCTAAGCCCTTCTCCACTTCCTGTTGATGCATACCCAATTCCAGGACCTTCAGGCCCGACAAGTCCACTCCCCGTATTGCTACCGACAGAAGATTGTTTAATAGTATCTGTTTCACCAGCACGCGCTTGTTGACTAGACGGACTTACATCACTTTTTGTAGGAACAGCAGAGTTCCCATTTTGTCCTCCGTGACCGGCTCCACCGTTATCAGGTTGAACTTTATTATTTTCCAATTCTTTTTGGTATTGAAGCTCATGAACCTTCTCTTCTTTAATCTGCTCTTTAATTTCTTCTACTTGTTTCTCCGCTTCCTGTTCCGTTAGAAAATTAATTTGCAAAGATCCGGTCATTTGAGATTCGATGTAATCAGAAAAGGAAATAAAAGCAACACCAACCGTAATAATACTGATAATAGTAGCAATAACAAAGGCTTTTTTATAGGTCATATGTGGATATTTCCACACATCTACATATTTTTTCGGCATAGCATCACCTATTTATTAACAGTGGCAATACTAATACTTGCAGCGCCGGCTACTTTCATATCATCCATTAACTCCACGACCTTGCCATAGCTCAAATCCTTATCCGCACGAATAAGGAAATTTTGATTTTTATTCTCTCCAATCTTGGCTTTCACAGAGCTAATAAGCTGTTCTTTCGTCACATACCCATCATCTATCATCAGCTGCCCAGATTTTTCAAAATCAATTAAAACCGGGCGCAACTCAGCAGACTGCTGCGTTTTCGTTTTTGGCAGCATAATAGACAAGGATTGTTGTGGAATTGTATATATGGTGCTAATCATAAAAAATACGAGCAAGAAAAAGATGATATCAATCATAGGAATAACCATTAAAGTAGGCTTTTCTCCCTCCATACGACTCATTCGTTTCATGCAGCATGCCTCCGATCATAAGAATCTAAAACACGAGAAAATGAATCTTCTAAACGAGATATCGTCATGCGTACATGATGGGTAAATGCAGCATGGAAACATAATGCTACAATAGCCACGCAAAGCCCGGAAGCAGTTGCGACAAGGGCTTCCCCCACACCACCGGTAATAGCAGTAGGTACCGCACCGTCAGCACCGAATACCTGAAAGGCACCAATCATACCCGTTACAGTACCAAGCAAGCCTAATAATGGTGCTATCGTAACAATGGTAGAGAGCCAATCAAGGCCACGAGAGGCGTGCGTATAAACATGAGCCACCATATCCTCCATTTTAGACTGCAATACATTACGATCCTGACACTGTCCAAGCACGCGAGGTAGATTATACGAAATTTTAGCTGTATATTTAGATTCTAAGGTAGTTAATAAGGATTGCCAGTTCATTTCGCTCTCTTCTAATGCATCATTCAGAGCAAACATTTCCCACTTCAATTGTCGATAATAAACTATACGTTCAATCGCTATAGCTACGGCAATGATAAGGGCCACTAGTAACGGCCACATAACAAATCCACCATGTACGAATAATTCCCAAGCCTCTTTCATCGTAAATCTCCTTTATTAACAGCTTAATTCTATAAACTTATTTTTTCCCCTACTAAACTAGTTTTAAACAAATCAAGTTGCATCAAAACGATAATCAAAATCACTTAATAAGTCTACCATATCATACTGTATTTTCCAACACCATATAAATAGCATGCATTATAAAGGATATTATAAATTATAAACCTAAAATAATTTTGAACTTACATCTCAATTGCAATACAAAAAGAGACCTTGCTTGATTAAGGTCTCTTTTTATTAAATTATATTTCCACTAACAAAATCACATCGTACATAATCAGTACTATTGCAATTCAGTAGTTTGTGTCTTTACTTCACGAGCCGTAGTAAATGCTGCTAATTCTGCATCACCAGCACCAAGAATGACTTTGTTAGCCACTAACGCATTAGCCGCTGTTTTAGCATCTTGTAAAGTAATTCCAGCACGAGGAGCACTAATTGTGACTGATGTGCTTTTACCACCGACCGTAGAAAATGTAAGATATACAACGCGTTTTTCCGCCATATGGGCGCCTCCTTTCACGTTTCATAAACAAGTTCATCGAATCTAAATAGACTATATAAACAAGTTAAACTACAAATATGCCTATCTTCGATTCATATCAATAAGGATGGGAATGTGTGGACTTGCTATTTCTACACCTTTTTACGACTATATAAGAATGTACGAAACCAGCAATTAAAAATGTGTTTGGATCACCTAAAACAAAATGGTAGAAAACCTACACTTAATGTCCTAAGGATACTTCATTGACGCGGACCACGTCGGACAAGCTGTGGTCATACAAGGCTGCCAGCGCATTACCAACGGTTTTCACATGATCGTCAGACGCTTCTTCCGCAACACGAGTATAGGTTACGTCTTTGTACTTCGGCGCATCTTCGGTACCGATGTTAAAACGCAACACCAATTTAGTTCGTTTAATGTTAGCCATCGTATCACCTCCTTTCACCCTCTTATATTCCTGAGGCCCTCACTCGACAACCCTCTTGCCGTTATTTAAGGTACTTATGGTGAAAGTAACTGAACTCTGACTGTAATACTATGAATTGAAATAGAAAAAGACCTCTACCTAATGTTATCTAGAAGCTTATCAATCTAGATAACACCGGTAAAGGTCTATAAAGTGCTCTTACTACGAGTACTATCCATATACATATTATTCGGTTTTCAAAGCCAACATAAAGTCATATGCTTTAACAGCGGCTTCAGTGTCCACAAAATGTAGAGGATTTAACATACGACAGAATTTAAAAAGATATTCATGTTTACGCAGAATGTCTTTTATATGTAGAACGGTCTCATGGGCTGTACAAGCTGAGCTATAGCCATTCATCATAGCATATAGATAACATATAGGTAAATTATCCTCTCGGAAAAAACTGTGAACAAAAATGAGTAAATCCCAGCCTTGCGGTGTTAACTCAGGCCAACGACGGCTATTTTCCCAATCTAGCAGAGTAATCTTATCTTCTTCTGGCTCATAAGTAATGTCTCGCATGGCAGGACGACCATGACTTAAACCATAATCATGCAAGCGACCCAATGTCTTGCCAAACATATAAAAAATATGACTTAACATATCTTGCAAACTATCATCCTCTGGATGTTGAGCAGGCAATTGGCTATAATATGTTAACGTTTTGCCACAATCTTCTGTAACAAAATAATGTTCTCTAAAACCAGCAATAACAGGAGCTACTGGTAATTGCGTATTCACAAAAGAAATCTTGTAAAACTCATAATCAAAAGAAGCTCTAGGTGCGGGCTTAATCCAACTAGAGCGATGGTTACTTATATCCTGTTTTACAAAGTACTGTTTATTGTTAAAATCCACAGAAAAAACACGATGTTCTGTCTCTTGATCAATCATTCGATCGATATATTCTAATAGCATATCATTCATTATTTCCCCCGTATATACACTCTATAATGCTAATCGCCCTCTCAAAGCATAATAACTAGCATTTCCAATATAATATCTCCCAAATTTATATTGTATAGTCTAGTATATATAGCATTATAATAATTTATGAATTACAACATATTAGCTATTACTCATATAAGTGTATACAATTTGTGTACTTATTATACTACAATTATCAATCGATATCAAAATCAAATTTATTTATAAAGTTAGTATTTTACTGTATTTATTTTACATTTATCGGTTTATATATATTTCACGATTAATATTTCAGTACACTTAAATCCAAATCTATTACCATTAACATTACTGGAGCTCTATTTATAAAAAAGAAAAATCCCCTAGCTTAAGCTAGGGGATTCTTCTGGTAATTATGATAATAGGTTTAGATTCAGACTACTATATAGACCAACTCTGGTCATGTCTAAATCAAACGAATTAACCTACAAATTTTGTCACTGCCGCAGTATCAGTTAAGTGACGTTTAGGCATACCCATTTCAGCAGGAGAAATACCAAGAGCAAGACCTACTAATTGGGACATGTGCAAGATTGGCATATCTTTGCCACCGCCAACAACTTCTTTAGCTTCTTTTTGGAACATATCAAGTTGCATTTGGCAAAGTGGGCAAGGAGTTACTACGCAATCTGCGCCTTCTGTAGCTGCATCTTTGTTAATGGAACCAGTCATTTGCATTACGGAATCATGTGCAGGGTATACAGCATGGAAACCGCAGCAATCAAGTTTACGGGAGAAGTCAATTGGTGTAGCACCGATAGCAGAGATCAAATCTGCTAAAGATGTAGGCATTTGATAATCTTCGAAGCCCATTTCAGTTTGAGGACGAAGAATATGGCAACCATAGTATTCAGCTACACGTAAACCAGTTAACGGTTTAACAACTTTAGCTTTCAATTTATCCAAACCGTAATCGCGAATTAATACCCATAAGAAATGAGTAATATCAGTTGTACCGCGGTATTGTTTACCGATTTGAGCCAATTTTTTATTAACTTCGTTCTTTTCTTTTTCGTTTGCATCAAGTTCATTTTTAGCTTCACGAAGCATCAAAGTACAAGTATTACATACAGTTAAAAGGTTTAAACCTTTTTCTTCTGCTAATGCAATGTTACGTGCGTTTGTAGCAAGTGTAACTTCTGGAGCGATATCTTGAACGTGGGAAGCGCCGCAGCAAGTCCAACCGTCAAGTTCTTCCAACTCAATACCTAATTTTTTAGCTACAGCAACTGTTGCTAAGTAATCTTCTTTGGCAGCGCTTTCAAGAACGCAACCTGGGAAAAATGCGTATTTCATTATTTGCTTACCTCCTCAGCTGCTTTCATAAGTCTGCGAACACCATCAATACCGTTTACAGGTTTTTGAGGTACTACAAGTTCAAATGGGTTGATTTTGCTGTGTTTCCACAAACGTAATGCATAGAATGCTTGTTTAGCGGAGTCAACAACACCATCAGATTTCAAGCTCATAGATACTTCTTTCAAGCGACCAGTTTTGTAGAGATCGTCTTTGAAAGCAACCGCATGGCGGACGCCTTTGCTGTTAGTAAGACCAGCTTTAGTAGCTTCTTTACGCAAGTTAGAAATATCCACAGCAGGTTTTAAGTGTTTAGGACAACGGGAGATACAGTTCATGCAGTGAACGCATTTCCAAAGACCGTTGTCGAATGCAGGTTGAATGTGAGCCATAGGTGCATCATCACGGCTATCCAATACGAAACGGTTAGCTTTTGTGAATACATATGGTTCTAAGAAGTCGTCTTCGCGAGCAGTCAATTTGTTACATTCAGATGCGCAGCAACCGCAAAGGATACATTCTGTACCAGCAACGAATTTTTTGAAGTCAGCTGGAGCTTGGCGAACAATTTTGTCACCTTCGTTGAATTCAGCTTTAAGGAAGATCCAAGGAGCAACTGTTTTCAAACGATCAACTTTTGCTTCCCAGTCAACAACTAAGTCGCGGATAACGCGGAAGTTGCCGATAGGTGCAATTGTTAATTCATCAGTACCATAACGTTCTGTTAATTCGTCGATTTTAGCTTCGCAACCAAGCATTGCTTCGCCATTTACGCGAACAGAGCAAGCACCACAAACTGCGGAACGGCAAGCTGCCAAGAATGTTAATGTTGGATCTTGAGTATCTTTAATTTTTTGAAGGCCCCAAAGAATTGTACGGTCAGCTTCGTAATCGAATTTGAAAGTCTGTACAAACGCGCGACCTTGTTGGTAACGGTGAATATGGTAGGTGATTTGTCTCATCTTAGTACTTCCTTTCTTGTGGTTCGTATTTAGTGAACACTACATCGCGTTCTGTCAATTCGTACTCGCCGTCAGCACCCAATTTGATCAAAGAGTGTTTTAAGTATCTTTCATCATTACGTTTTGGATGGTCTTCACGAACGTGAGCACCACGAGATTCACGGCGGTGTAAAGCGCCCATAGCAATAGCTTTAGCTACTGTTAACATGGAGCCGATTTCACAATAGTTTACGAATGCCATGTTGTAAGTACGTTCAGGGTCACCTACATAGCAAGTTTTATAGTCTTCAATTAATTGATTGATTTCTTCTAATGCTTCAGTAATACCTTGTTCATTACGGAAGATACCAACTTTGTTCCACATAGCGTTTGCCAATGCATCACGAATTTCAACTACTGGGCGACCACCTTCACGAGTTGTTACTTCAGTGAATTTTTCTTCCCAGTGTTTAGCAGCTGCAGCAAGTTCTGCATCTACGTTAGGTTGTTCATGTGTTTCAGCATAATCAGCAGCACCAGCACCGGATACTTTCCCGAATACTACGCCGTCTGCCAAGGAGTTACCACCCAAGCGGTTCGCACCGTGAATGGAAATACAGGATGCTTCACCAGAGGAGAACAAGCCTGGAAGGGAAGTAGCACAAGTTTTGTAATCTATTACGTCGATACCACCCATGATGTAGTGACATGTAGGACGGATAGGTACTGGAGTTGTTAAAGGATCGCAATGTTCGAAGCACATAGCCAAGTCGCGGATACCATGAAGTTTTTCAATAATAACTTCAGGTCCCAAGTGACGAAGGTCAGCTACTACATATGCGTTAAGGCCAGAACCAAAGCCACGACCTGCAGCGATTTCATCTTCGATAGCTTTCGCTACAACGTCACGAGATGCCAATTCCATTTTGTTAGGCGCATATTTTTTCATGAAACGTTCGCCTTCAGCGTTAAGAAGGTAACCACCTTCACCACGAACCGCTTCAGACATCAAGATACCAGTACGGCCAAGACCTGTTGGATGGAACTGAATCATTTCCATATCTTTCAATGCATTACCAGCGCGGAATGCTGCTGCCATGCCATCGCCTGTGGAAAGGAATGGATTTGTAGTACGAGTCCAGAATACACGACCAGCACCACCAGTAGACAAGATAATTGCTTTTGCTTTAATTTGTTCTACTTTACCTTCTTTCATGTTCCACACAACAGCGCCACCAACGTGACCATCTGCAGATTTAACAAGATCTAAAAGGTACCATTCTTGTAAGAAGTGTACGCCTTCTTTCAAGCATTGTTCGTAAGTTGTGTGCAAAATAACGTGACCAGTTTTATCCGCAGAGTAGCAAGTACGTGGATAGGATTGACCACCGAAATTACGTTGCGCAATTTTGTTCTCTTCAGTACGGGAGAATGGAGCACCCATGTGGTCCATTTCAAGTACGCCTTCTGGACAACGAGAGCAGAAGAATTCGATTGCATCTTGGTCGCCAAGATAGTCAGAACCTTTTACAGTATCGAAAGTATGAGTTTCGATTGTATCTTCAGCTGCAACGTTGTTCAAACATGCATTTACACCGCCTTGCGCCATTGCTGTTGCAGAGCGAGTTGGGAAAATTTTAGTAATAAGAGCTACTTTTAAGCCTTTGCGACGACCTACTTCAAGAGCCGCACGCATGCCGGCGCCACCGCTACCTACTACTAGAACATCAAACTGTTCCATAATGACCTCCTCATAACTACCTATTAATAAGAAACCTGTTAGACTATCTCATTTCAAAAACTTATAAAAATTTTTGATAACCTAATCATTTTTCTTTCAAGAAAAATCCCATACTTATGCGATTTTTCTTATTTCTTTACCTATAATTATAGAGAGCATTTCAGGTCATGTCTAAACCCTATTATGCATAATTAATTTTGATTAATCTAATTGATAATTTATTTCACTTAGTATTTTTAAGGTAAAAAGAGGAGTCAAAAAAATACCTATATGAATAATTTTTACAAGAAGTTAAGAATTTTACGAAAGTAATTCGGTTCCGAAATTTTTCTACTTTTTTATTTCCTTTGGTATCTATATAATCCGCATAAACACTAGCTTTTTAATCATTGCTAACAGTTTATAATAATTAATATCCATTAAATTCCTACCAAATTCACCTCGAATTTAATTATCGAAAATTATCGTTTTTCTCCGCTCATAACAAGTATTTATTTCTGTGATAATAATTATCATAAGTTTTTTTAGTGATTTATCGCACATCATCTAAAATCGATAAAATCATCCTCATCTATGCGCATACGGCAATCTTCGATATAGTTAGATTTTATTCATTAGCAGAATTCATTAAGTTTCTGTCTTTCACCATTTTTAAGGCTTTTAAAGATGAAGAAAAGTCTTGTAAACTCGCATGTACATTCATCTTTTGCTCATTACTATTGTATAAGGTATGATAATAGATAAATAAGTTATATAATATTATATATAGTCACCTTATATGGTGTTGTAGCTTTCAAAAAAAGGAAGTTTATATATATAATGACTATAATTAATGTAGTTGGAGAGCTATATTTTTAAATCATACATAAGGAGAACAGAAAATGAAAATCTTACTTGTAGAAGACGAAGAAATGCTGAATGGTATCACGGCTAAATATTTACGTGCAGAGAATATGACAGTTGATACATGCTTCAACGGGCAACAAGCGATCGATTACGTTAACACATCCAGCTATGACGTTATCGTAATGGATATTATGATGCCAATCCTCGATGGTATCAGTGCTCTTGCACAAATGCGTAACGACGGTAATACAACACCGGTATTGCTTTTAACAGCAAAAGATTCCTTACAAGATAAAGTTACAGGCCTTAACACTGGCGCGGATGATTACCTTGTAAAACCTTTCGATCTTGAAGAGTTAACTGCTCGTATTTATGCATTGGCTCGTCGTAATGCGCGTCATGCACAAAACGATATCCATGTAGGTCCACTTACCATCAATGTTCCTCAACGTACAGTTAAACGCGACGGCGAAACAATTACATTGACTGCAAAAGAATTCGACCTATTATTCTATTTAGCAAGTAACGAAAATATCGTATTATCTCGTCAACAAATCCTTGACCATGTTTGGGAATACGATTATGAAAGCTACTCTAACCTTATCGACGTATACATTAAAGATTTGCGCAAGAAAATTGATACTGATGAAAACGTAAAACTCATTCAAACGGTTCGTGGAGTAGGGTATGTCCTCAAAACAGAAAACTAATGATCCTCACCGAGATCTAGATACTATGTCTGGGGCAGCCACCGATTTATTTAATCGGCTACCCCTAACCTTTAAAATTATGTCGTGGTATACCATCTTTTTGCTTATCATTTTGATGGTTGCATCCGCATGGATTTACGCATATACACATGAATCCGATAACAAAGAAGTGCGCGAGCGCTTACAGCAGCAAGCGATGATTATGGCTACGGATATCCGCAAGTTTAAACCGTACCAAGATAATACATTCTTCTTTGTATCAACCCAGGACGGCTATATTATTAAAGGGGCCTTGCCAGATGGGTTTCCAAACCAAACAATTCTTTCCTTAGGCCAAGTTGGTGAAATTGCTGCAGGTGATGATACCTTCTACTACTACGATACGCCGGTCAATGAACCAAACTATCGTGGTATTTTGCGTGCTGTTACAAAAGTAAAAACAGCCTCTAAAAAGACGGAAAACCTTTTATACAGCCTATTATTAGGAAATATCATTTTCTTACTAATTTCCTCCCTAGGTGGTTATCTTTTTATCAAAAAAGGACTTAAGCCCGTCCGAACTTTGACGAAAACAGCTAAAGTCATCGGAAAAAATAACGACTTGAGCCGTCGTATCGACATTCCTGCTCGCACGGCAAGAGATGAAATCTACGAACTGACCACAACGTTTAACCGTATGATTTCAGGTCTTGAGGATTCTTCCAATCGTGAAAGACAGTTCAGTTCTGACGTATCTCATGAATTGAGAACACCAATTGCTATTATTAAAGCAGAAAGTGAATTTGCTTTAAAATACGGTCGTACGGAAGCAGATTTACGGGAAGGTTTAACACATATCTTAGAGCAAGCTAAGTTCATGACTAATCTTGTAAGCCAACTGCTTGATGTAGCCCGCCTTGAAAATGCACAAGGTCTAAGCTTTGCACCTGTCAATGTATCATTGATGTTATCCAATATGGTGCACGACTATACAAGACTTTGTACAGAAAATACAGATAAACAGATTACGATTACATCTCACATTGAGCCTAATTTACATATGAATGCTCACGAAGTATCATTACGTCGAGCTATCACAAACCTAGTGGACAATGCCATTAAGTTTACAAACTCTACTATTGATATTTCGGCTAAACTCGTAGGCAGAGACTTAGTCATTACCGTAACAGATAATGGTATTGGCATCGAACCTGAAGCCCTGGATCATATTTGGGATCGTATGTATCAGACGGAACAATCGCGAAACAAAAAATCTAATCACGGTATAGGTCTAGGTCTATACTTTGTAAATAAAGTTATTAACTTACACCATGGCACAGTAACTGCCGCGAGTGCACCACAAGTAAAGACTACATTTACAGTGCGATTGCCGTACAACACAACGGAAGAATAACATAAAAGGGACTGACCAATGGTCGGTCCCTTTTCTATATCAATTTTAATCCAAAAAATCCATAATGTAGAAATTAATTAAACCATAAAAAACTAGCATATAGAAGCTCCTTCTATATGCTAGTTTTTATGTATTTAGTTTTAAAGCAACTTATTATAGATAATTAACTTTAGCCTACAAATTGTTGCCAAAACGGCATATATACATATTCTAAGAAGGTCCATACAAGCAGACCCGCTACAGCACCAACGATAGCGCCATTAATACGAATCCAGCTGAGATCATCCTCCACCTTAGATTCAATAAAGTAAATAAATTTATCTGTACTGAGGCCACCTAATACTTGACGTATGATAGTTTCAATGAGGTCATACCCTTGTTCAAGTACGTAGTCGCCAATATCGTGTAAGGTTTTTTCAATACGATTTCTAAGATCTTCTGATTGACCGTATACATTCCATAATTCAAGAGCAATATTAACTAAAACCTGAGCTGGCGTCTCCCCATTTTCATCCCCTACGAGCAATAATTCTTCTATATAAGGGCATAAATGGTTTTCGATAACAGATTCCCAATCTTGTTCGCGAATCCAACGTTCCCACGCTTCATCAAGAGCATCGCAGACTTCATGGTTCTCTTCAATATTACGAATTGGTTCTACCCATTGTCGCAACCAAGCTGTTCGTTCAGGGCTATTGGGTCGTTTCCAGCTTTCCAACATAGCATAGGCCTCTTGGACAATAGCCTCTGCCATTTCTTGATAGTTTACTACATCGGTAGCTTCGGACATAGAAATAAGGAAATCAGACCAGAAGCCTTTTCGCTTTTTCTTATGTGCCTCTTCTGCTACAACAGCGGTAAGCCAGGTAACCATAGCTGGATGATTAATCCGTTCTTGAATCACGTTTAAAACTTGCACAACCATACTTTCATAGCGATTATGCTCACATAAATCGAGTAATACGTGTTTCAAAACAGGCGCGAGAGAATGTTGTTGAAGCAACCCGCGAATGCGTTTTGCCCCCCATTGTGCCCATTCTTCATTAGTTTGAGATTTCCATAAAAGGTGTAGTCCTTGATGAATCACAAGGCGCGCTGCTCTCTGCCCCTCAGGAGACAACAAGAATTTTTCAAACAATAGCACAAATTGCACATTTTTCAATAATACCTTACAACGCTCCTTGGTAAGCATCTTCGTCTCTACAAGTTTAATGACACCATTAATGAGGCGATCTTTATTGCGAGGAATTAGCGCTGTATGATATGGGAAGCCTAGTGGCTTGCGAAATAAAGCCGTTACAGCAAACCAGTCAGCCACACTGCCGATGAGGGCAGATTGAACAGCCCAGTACAACGGTTGATACCAACTTTCATAGCCAAAGAAAAATTGTCCTACAAAAGCAAAACAGTACAATACGGCAGTCAAACCAAGAATGCCATTAGCACGCTGTTTCAAGGTAAGGGATTTCAAATAACTAATCATTTGAGCACCCCCTCTACAATGATGGTCAAACCGTATAAGATGCCGCCAAGGACAGCACCTATAAGGGAACCATTAATACGCACCATTTGGAGGTCGTAGTACATTTTACCGCGCACGATTTGTGTGATTTCATCAGGCGAGTAACGAGATAATTCCTGATCTACCACACTGTCGATGAGCGGGTTCAACTTCTGCAACCACGGAATACTACGCAACAAGAAGAACCGCTCAAACGGCGCCTGTTTGTCTGGATTCAACAAAATTTCGGTGCCAAGCACATTAAAACGATCGATAACGATGTCCATGAGGCGTTTCCAGTCCAATGTATCCCCATCGATAAGTTTGCCTTCCCATTCTTCAAGAACCATTCTAATCCACTGATTTTTATGTTCTTCGATGAAAGCTTGCCATTCTGTATTGGTTTCTAGGTTATTGAAGAATCGAATTGCTTGGCCCCATACATAGCGCCCCAATGCAGAATCGATAGATTCATTTTCCTTCAAGAACTGAACGGCTTTTTTCTGTACCGTTTCTACCAATCGTTCTGGTGAAAGTCCATCTCCACCAAAGGCGATAGCCAATTCGCGAAAGAAAGAATCCTTTGTATAAGTTTTCATAATGTCTAGCATGACGCGATACAAATACGGGTATACCTGATTTGATGCGATAACACGCTGACATGTGCGGTTAAAATAAAGCCAAAACACGCTTGCTGTGTGACGTTCTAGCATACAACGACCAAAGAGAATAACAAGGGGTGTTGCTTTCCAGTTTGTAACCCCCTTATAAATGGCCTTATTAATCTCTTGGCGCATCGGTTCAATATCCATATGAGATAAAACTTGATTGCCCACACCGTACAAGAGATTTCGAATTTGAACTTGTCCCACATCGCTCATGCCGTATTCAACGATACGGACCATAACGCATTCTTTTTTGATAGCATAATACATCTGTGGCACGCGCAATAGCTCTTCGCTGAGCATAGTGCGGCCTATCTGAATTAATCGTTCCTTACTGCGCGGCAAGATTGCCGTTTTGAAAGGAATGCCTAAAGGCTTCGTAAAGAGAGCCGTTACTGCATACCAATCCGCGAGGCCACCTATCATAGCTGCTCCAGAGATATGCATGATAAAAGCCCAAAATGTATCATGTCGTTGCGGATATGAAATTAAAAATATAATAGCCATGACAACCAATAGGGTGGTTGCCACTGGTTTGGTTTTCATCATCACTTGATCCTAACTTACTCAATTACGCATATAGACTATCCCTATATAACGTAGTGACCTCGAGGCCTACGGACTTTCACAAATTATATCTACAATCTAAAAAGTAGCCTCATCGCCATCTTTTTGAGGTTCCCAAATCGGCACCTCCCCAAAGAGAGCTTTAAAGTATACAGACGGTGCCCATAATGGACCATTTAAATGCATTGGAATAAAGGCTTTATTCACCTGTACACGGCGCAAAAACTCAATACTACCCCACTCCATAGCGTCTTCGAGACGATTGTCTACTGGGAACATCGCTACATCTACGGATAAGCCGTCTAATTCCTTGAACTCACGCCAAGCCATACGCTTTGCATCCGCATTGTTTTCTGGCGTATCGCCAAGCCAATGCCACCAATTAAGGTCACCCGCATGGAAGATAGAGTCAGAGTCGATATTCGCCGTATTTGTCTTTACGTAAAAAGAACCGCCTTCATCGGTGCTGCCATACATATGGATGCCTACATCATCTAATATCGCATCTTGGCCAGGACGCATGGTAATACATTTTTTTACCTTGCCTTCTAATGGCACATCTTGATGGCAAATATAGCGCGTTTGAGGACCATCAAATTCCGTAATGGACGGATTAAAGTGATCTCCATGAGTGTGGCTCACGAAGAACCAAAGTTCACGACCTCGTTTTGCCAATTGCCAAACAATATTATTAGGATCCTTATAATAATCAAACACATAGCAACGCTTACCATCCTCTACGAGGAATCCGCTATGCGCTAAAAAAGTAACATGTAACATTATTATCAATACCTCTAATTTATTGAGAATTTATATCATTCGTATTTTTTATTATACCATATTTTTCATACCTACGCTTAGGTATAGAACAGGCTAATACAATTTAATAATAGCAAATTTGATAAGAAATGCCGCTGGCATTTCTTAGATGCGGCCAGCGGCTTTCATATAGTCGATATATTGGTTGCCCCAATTTTCAAGGGATGCGAGAACTGTTTTAAAACCGGCCCCCACTTCGGTAAGGCTATATTCAACCTTAGGTGGAATTGTACCATATACTTCACGATGTACAAGGCCATCATCCTCCATTTGACGCAACGCTCTTGTAAGAGTTGCTTGCGTGATTGGATATAATCTTCGCTCTAGTTCACGGAACCGCACAGGACCTTCAGATAATTCATGCATGATCAACAAAGACCATTTACCAGCCAATAACTTTTGACTCGTTGCAAAAGGACATCTGCCAACTAGATCATGAATATTTACGAGTTGCTCTGCCATTGTCATTCTCCTTTTCTTTCTAATTTAGTTCAAATCATATCACAATTTTTTAGTATTGCAAGTATTTTATAGTATCTTTTTTTTGGGTACAAAACTTTTTAAAAAATTTTTAGTTAGTAAACACCACAATTCTATCAATTTTGATAGTACCTATCTCAAATAATTCTACTATTCAAAATGTTTGCACATCTATATAATGAGGTCATCAGGTGAACACAGTATTAACTGTAGAGTAAGGCTTAAAGATCGCTAGTAGTGACAACAATTTACTCAATCACATTTAAAGAACTACTCTTTCAACAAAAGAGATACTTTCAGAATAAGGAGAATCATCATGAATATTTTAGTAATCGGTGCAAATGGTAACGCAGGTCGTCGTATTGTAGAAAAAGCCCTCAAAGCAGGTCATCAAGTAACAGGCGTTGTTCGCCGCGAAGGTGCTATTGAAGGAATCCCAACTATCGTAAAAGATGCGTTACAATTAACAAAACAAGAACTAACTCAATTTGATGTAGTAGTAAATGCTACAAGCGCTTTCACACCAGATACGTATCATTTACAAACAGATTTAACATTATTATTAGTGAAAGCATTGGCTAACACAAATACGCGCCTTATCGTTGTAGGCGGTGCAGGCAGCCTCTACGTAGACGAAGATCACACAGTGCAACTATACGATACACCAGACTTCCCTGCAGAATTTTTAGGTCTTGCAAAAGCTCAAGGTAATGCTATCGATATCTTGCGTAAATTCAGTAATGTAGACTGGACATTCTTCAGCCCAGCACCAATCTTTGATGCAGAAGGGCCTGAGTCTAACGACTATACTATCGGTACAGAAGAAGTGATTGTAAACAAAGAAGGTCAACCATATATTTCCTACGAAACATATGCTCAAATCTTGGTTGATGAAATCAACAACCACAAGTTTGGTCGTCAACGTTTTACTGCAGTGCAAAACTAATATCTCAATCTCTTTTCATGTCTCTATATGCAATCCCCTCCCAACACAAAACAACGTATATAAAAATATTGAGGGCTATTGACTGCAACCAATAGCCCTCGCTTATAATAAAAACAATACTTTTAAACAAATATTATTTTCTATATTTATATACAGTAGGTGATATTATGAAACGCATGCCAACATTATTCGTAGGCCATGGCAGTCCCATGATGGCCTTAGAACATACAGAAACAACAACTACTTTCAAAAGTGTAGGACAAAATATAATCAACAACTATGGCAAACCAAAGGCCATACTTGCCATCTCCGCCCATTGGTATGCAGATGACACCTACATTCAAAGTGCAGAGAATCCAAAACAAATTTACGATATGTATGGATTTCCTCAAGAACTCTACGAAGTTGTATATCCTGCAAAGGGTGACAGCAATTTAACGAAAGAAGTACAAAAATTACTGGGTAACTCCGTTTCTATAAATGACACTTGGGGCATTGATCACGGCATGTGGACCGTGTTAGTTCACATGTTCCCTGATGCATCAATTCCAGTTGTCCAACTATCTATCAACAAATACCTGAGCCCAAAAGAAGCCTATCAACTAGGAACAAAGCTTCAGTCATTACGCGATAAAGGCTATCTTATCATGGGCAGCGGTAATATCGTTCATAATCTAAGACGCATAGAATGGGATAATCCATCCGGCACTTCCGCCACAATTGAGTTTGACCAATACATTTCTAAGGCAGTCTTAAAAAACGATCTAAATTCCGTTATTAATTATACTCAACATCCTCAAGCAAGCTACGCAGCACCTACACCAGATCACTATCTGCCATTAATCTATATTATGGGTGCTAGTGAAAGTGCAAAACCGACTGTATTTAATCAAACCTATAGTTTGGGCTCCCTATCGATGACGGGATTTATCTTTGAGGATGAGCCTCAAAACATACTTTAAGCCCATAAAGATACAAAAAAATCTCCTAGGAAATTTTTATTTCCTATTCACATAATAACCTTACATTACTATATATAAACAAATATAAATAAATATATATATATATTTATTATATACGCAAAAGAACCGCTAGGTACAAAAACTAGCGGTTCTTTTCTTTACCATATTAATGACTCTACTAAACGAGTTTTTTAATGAAAGCTTCCATTTCCATCGGTTTTACAACAGGCTCGAAGCGCCCTACCACATTACCTTTACGATCTATAACAAACTTAGTGAAGTTCCACTTTACCTCATCATCTCTTAGATAATTAGGATCGATGCCATTGAGATAATTTGTAAGCATTTCAGTTTTATCACTAGGTGGGAAGCCTTGGAACGGTTGTTCTCGTATCATGTATTTAAAAAGGTCTAATGCACTTTCATCGCGTACATCTGCTTTCCCCATAACTGTAAAAGTGACACCGTAATTCAATTTGCAGAAGGATTGGATTTCGTTATTAGAACCAGGTTCTTCCTCTCCAAATTGATTGGAAGGAACTGCAATAATTTCTAATCCTTGCTCTTCATATTGCTTATAAAGAGCCTCTAGTCCCTCATATTGGTGAGTAAACCCACATTTACTCGCCGTATTAACAATGATAAGAACTTTGCCTTCAAATGTTTGTAATGATTGTAATTCACCAGACTTAGTAGGCAGGGAAAATTGATATACAGACATGGAATCTCCTAATTTAAATTAAAAATCTCTATTATATTTATAACGCACATCATAATCAAAGGCAGCTGTTCTATCAGCAGCAGTTTGCTGCCATTCTGTAGGTGCTGTCCCATCTTTTTCAAGGAAAAATCCAGAGTCGAGGTAGCGAATGATAATATAGTTAGAATCCTTTTGATCAAAGCCATTACCGCGGGAGAAGTCGATACCATGTCCGGTATTACGCGTTACGATAGCTTCCAACAAAGGCAACGTAATGGCATTCAACGTGATTTTCATATCACATTTGTCGAAAATCTTTTTGAAGAAGGAACTAGGTTTTTCTTCTTTATACACTAGTAGTTTACTAATCGTACCATTAGAGGCACATACTACGCGACGGATTTCATTAATAGGGATATCTACCTTACCATTTGAGATAACACCGTTTTTAATAGTAATTTCTCGTTTCCCCATGTAGGAGTAATCTAGTGGCAATTGAAGGGTGTCTAAATTTGCAGGGAAGTCCGCTGTCAATTTATGGCGAGCAAAGGCAGCAATGATTGCTTTGGTTTCACGAATATTATGACCACCATTACAATCTGTACGGTCCGTATCTAAATCTTGGCCTTCAATATTTTTCCAATTGTGGTCTCTAAACACAATCGTATAATTAGAGTTTGAATTTAAATATCTTATGAGATGAAGCTCATTTACATCTTCAAAATTAATGTCGGTTACAACCTGCCCATTTGCATCTTTACAAAGTACACCATTGTAACTAATCGTTA
The DNA here is from genome assembly GCF_945949885.1 of Veillonella parvula. Classification (GTDB taxonomy): domain Bacteria; phylum Bacillota; class Negativicutes; order Veillonellales; family Veillonellaceae; genus Veillonella; species Veillonella parvula_B. The sequence continues at coordinate 25,713 of NZ_CAMFFZ010000022.1, forward strand.
AGGTACGATCAGCACTTTCAAAAACAACGGGATTTGTGTCGAATACAGAAATCATAGCCCTCTCCTTTTCACGACTCTAAACACAATTACACTTGTACATATCAAGTGTATTCACTCAAGCATTGATTAAGTATATTAATCAAATATAGTTAATTCAATCATACACCTTCTATATGTATTTACGCAAACCGCATATTTCACCATAATATAGCTACAAACTAATATAGCTACAAACTCATAATTTTTAAGAAAACAAAAGACACCAACCCTTCGATTGGTGTCTTTACTACATCCAAGGAGCCATTTTGTCATAGAGCCTTGTCGTTATACAGATGATATTATAATCTATTTCATGTCAAACAAAACAGAATTTTCTAAGAAAATATGTTCATGAAGACCTTCTTCTAAGGCTTTCATGGTCTTAAATACATAGATATAAGTAGCACAGCCATCTGCTGGTGCTGTGTACTGGTTGGTCAATGCACTTAAGGATTCCAAAAGTACACCTGCAGCTTCGTGTTCAGCCCGAAGTTCATCAAAGTCTATGGGTTTACCCGCTTTAAACTCAGGAAAGTCTACATGTTCTTCATGCCGGAAATGAGGTACAAGAGCGGATTTGAGTTGCAAAAAGGTTTGATAAATCTTTGTCAATTCCTCACCATGATGGTCATAATGTACATTTAGTAGTTTTGCCAATCCTTGGTCAATTTCATCAATCATATTCAATTGTTCTCGATGATAGGTATGAACGATGTAGTCAATCAATTGGTCTTTAGAATAACTAAGCACCTCTGCACGAGAAGATTTCTGAGCAACTTGTACATCATTTAACATAGCAATGTATGCATCCACATCTTTACCTGTTTCTGCAATAGCCTCTGCTAAAGGATGTCCACCACCACAGCAAAAATCAATTCCATCTTTTGCTAATACATCCATTAACTCTGGATTTACTTTAACCGCATCAGCTACGGTCATGGATTTATTAATAGTTTCAAAACTCATAAGATACACCTCCAATGGTTTACGCCGATCTATATTCTTATAGTTATACTATACGATCAACCATGGATTCTGTCTGTCGCAGTGGCTACGAATTTGAAAGTAACATGACAACAATGGTAAGGCTGTAGAAAATAACATAAAGTAATGAATATAAAAATATATGGATATATATTGAACATACAAAAAGCTGGCCCCATAGAGCCAGCTTTCAGCATATCAAAATATATATGACATATGTTTATATATAATTGTGTGAGTAACTATTAGATGCTTTCAATAGCAGCAATAGCGGCAACGTCTACAACGTCTTGAGCGGAGCAACCACGGGAAAGGTCATGAACTGGTTTAGCCAAACCTTGAATCAATGGGCCAAGAGCATCAGCGCCGGAGAAGCGTTGTACCAATTTGTAACCGATGTTAGCAGCTTGAAGATCAGGGAAGATCAAGATGTTAGCTTTACCAGCTACGTTGGAGCCAGGAGCTTTCTTTTCTGCTACGGAAGGAACGATGGAAGCGTCCAATTGTAATTCGCCGTCGAATTTGAAGTCAACATTGCGTTCTTTCAAGATGTTAACAGCTTCAACCACTTTATCTACTTCAGGAGTGGAAGCAGAACCTTTTGTGGAGAAGGACAACATGGATACGCGAGGATCAGCCATGCCAACAACTTTGCGAGCTTTTTCTACAGTGGATTCTGCAATATCAGCCAATTGTTCGCTAGTTGGGTTAGGCAATACGCCGCAATCGGAGAATACAAGCATACCGTCGTCGCCATATTCTTTTTTGCTTGTGAACATGAACATGGAAGAAGATACAGTTTTAAGACCTGGTTTAGTACCTACAACTTGTAATGCAGCGCGCAATACGTTTGCAGTTGGGCAAGCAGAGCCAGCAACCATGCCGTCTACTGCACCAAGGCGAACAAGCATAGCACCGAAGAACAAGCAATCACCTTTCATAGTTGCATCAGCCTTTTCAGGAGTCATACCTTTTTTAGCGCGCAATTCTACGAATGTATCAACCATTTCTTGGTAACGATTGTAGTTAGCAGGATCGATGATTTCAGCACCTTCAATGGATACACCAACAGCTTTAGCAGCTTCAGCGATTTCAGCAGGGCTACCAACGAGTACAGGTGTTACGAAACCTTCTTTCAAAATAATTTCAGTTGCTTTCAATACGCGTTCATCTTTGTATTCTGGCAACACGATTTTTTTACCTAATGGTTTTACTTGGTCTTTTAATTTTTGAATTAAATCCACGATTTTTGCCTCCTTAACATTGGCTTTACGCCATATCAATACTATTATTATAGCAAATTCAACCTATTGATAAAAGTAAAAATTATTTCTTAACATATCATTCCTAGTATTATACTCTTTTTGTGAAAGTTGGAACTCATTCCAACTTTTCTCAATTTTAACTATCAACTTGGATTTCATTCCACCTTTTTATCATTTTAAATATAAGATTGGATTAGATTCCTAATTTTTTAATTTAAAACCTAACGCCTCAAATAAGTTTTATCTACGAACTACATACCAATAATTGAACTCTTTACACATACACGCTACAATAATAGAAATAAAATACGGATAGCAAAATGCCAATTTATATTCCTTATACACTCATTTAGGAGGGCTTATGGCAAATACTGAGACAACAATTAACGCCGTTATAAATCCAGAAAATAACGAAACGCCTATAGACATAGAGAAGACGATTAAAGCCTTGGAGCGAAATAAATTTGTAGTTCATTATTTTGAAACAGGCGCAGAAGCTATTTCCTATTTAAAAGGTCGTATTCAAAATAAACGTGTAGCCATCGGTGATTCTCACACCTTATTGGAGCTCAAGGTTCATGATGTCTTAGCCCAGGTCAACGATGATATAACAGATATTCAACGTCCCCTTTCTGGTGAAAGTTTCCGCGACACCGCATTGCGTACCATGGGGCGTGATGTATTCCTCACCTCTGTAAACGCTCTTGCTCAAACGGGAGAGATGGTTAATATTGATGGTACGGGTAATCGTGTTGCAGCCTCTTTATTCGGCTCTCAAGAGGTATTTTTTGTGCTAGGCATCAACAAAATCACGCCAGATTTAGCTTCCGCCATCTATCGCGCACGAAATGTAGCCGCTCCGCTCAACAGTAAAAAGAATAAAAAGAGCTCTCTCAATCCATGTGCTACATTAGAAGAAAAATGCTACGATTGTGGTTCTCCGGATCGTATATGCAATGCATTAACGATTTACTATAAAAAGATGCGCAATATGCAAACCATGGAAGTCATCATCATTAATGAATCTTTAGGCTTCTAATTGTTTGCGGCCCATTCAAAAAATCTTGTATATTCATTTCTCCAAGTCCATATATGACTCTATAAATTGTAGACCACCGAGGATCTACAGCACCACTTTCAAGGTCACTAATATAAGATTGGGCTAAACCCGATTTATCTGCCAATTGATATTGAGTCATTCCCAATTGTCTACGCCAAAGTAAAATCAATACACCAAGCTTGTGAACTTCTTCTCGAACTTGTAGATCTTGACAACATACGATAGGATTCATGGCAACCTCTATCTACTTTCTCCCTCAACACATATTTATGCCTTTACTATAAATCTAGGCTCAATCATTTCCTAGTAATGGTTGAAAAGCGATAACACAAAAGCCTTAACAAAACCAATGTACAAATCAGTTTAGTTAAGACTTTTTTTCTTATGTGTATTATATTGCGTAGAGTTTCATCATTTCGTGGAATTTTAGCCAAATTTCAAACATAGAATCTCTAAAATCATTAAAACCACTGGTAACGTATAGCTTTTAAAAAATTAAGGTATAATAATCCCCAACGCAAGCTTCTTGAAATCTAGAATTATTAATTTTATAATTCGTTTATATCAAATATAAATAAAGTTATCTCTCAACATTCTTCTAATGAAAATATCTTTATACCTTCTAGGCTAGGTCTATTCTCTACAACTTGTTTTGATACTATAGATTTATCAATACCAATAACATATCTATTATGTTTTTTACCTGCTTCTAAAAATGAACCTGATCCACAAAAACAATCCATTATTACAGAATTTTCATTAGATGATTGTTGAACAATCATTTCTAACATCTCCATATTTTTTTCAGTTGGATATAATGGTCGTTGAGGGTCCTTATAATTCTTCCAGACATCTTGAATTTTTTTTCCTCTATGCTCAGAAGCATATTTAATAACACGAGGCACCTGATTTTTAGACCATTCTATACAGCCGGCTTGATCAAGCTCTGTTAATTTATCAGGCGAATACCGCCAATGCCGCCCCTTAGGTGGAAGCATCCCATTCCAATATGACCCAGTCACACCTTTATTAGTTTCGCCCGGTGCATGACATGGTACAGTAGTATATTTTCTACCGTCTGAATCAACTTTTCTATATAGTTTATCAAGCTCACTTTTTTCCAATTTAATTCTTATATCATTAAATATATTTTTATTTTTTTGCTTAGAATATACTAAAATCAAATCCTTCTCATTACCATAAGCTCTTCTAGAAAAATTTTTAGGGTTAGATTTAACCCTAGCAATATCACTAACAAAATTCTCAATACCAAAAACTTCATCCAAAATCAACTTGATATAATGCCCCACCTTATAATCAATATGAAAATATAAAGTTCCTCTAGGACTTAATAACCGCCTAATTAAAACCAAACGCTCTCTTATAAACTCCAAATATTCCTCTACATCCATATCATCATGATAGGCAACTAAGTTGTTTTTAGATGTACTTATTGTTGATGTAACTTCTTCATCATAGTAAAATGCCCCTTTAGTATTAAATGGTGGATCAATATATACTAGATCTATTGAGTTTTCAAATTTATTCAATAATTGAACCATACCATCAAAATTATCTCCAAATATATATATTCCTAAGTTTGATATATTTATAGGTAGTTGACGTATATTATCCCTTTGAACATCTATAATATTTTCAATTTCTTCTATAGCTTTTTTGTTTTTATATATAATCTCCAATGTTCGCCTTCACATCCTCTATAAAGTCAGATAATAAAACAGCTGATAATACAACCTCATCATTAGTTAAATCATCTTGTAATCGTTTATACATTTTATTTCTACTTCTAATATAAAGAACTCCATCCAAAATCGATATTAATAGAACGTTATAATTTGACTCCCCTAATGTTGTTCTCATTGTTGCTAATGCATCCTCAAATTGTGCATTTTGATGCCCACCAAAATCAGTCAAAAACTTGGCTTCCCCCATAATAAAAAGCCCATTAACTCGAGCCAAAAAATCAAGACCTTTTTCTCTATTATAGCCCAAATATCTATGAGCAAACTCTTTTTTTACTTGATCTGAACCAATAAAAACACAGTCGCTTGAATCCCTCAAAAAATCGCGTTCTGTTTCAACCAAAGTTAGCCCTAACATACCACTTCTTAACCAATTATTAAACAATGGCCCCATTTGCCTATTAGTTTCTTTTGGTTCACGGATTCTTCTAATAACTTCTTCTGCCCCAATTTCATATATTTTATTTGTAATCCGATTAACTACTTCTGGATTGCGTAAAATTGCATTATTATCTTTTCTTAAATACGCTACATAAGAATCCTTAATCGGAAACAACTCCTGTTGTAAAAGATAATTAATTAATGTTGTATTATCCCCATCTTCAATAGCCTTAATAATGGTATCTATAACATCTGCATCAATATTTCTACACTCATTATTAGCCATTGGGTAAATTTCATACAATCTATCTAAATATGCCTCCGTATTAGCAATCTCTATGCTTCTTTCTGTCCAGTAATTCATATACTAACCTCCCAATTAATATAAAATTTAATCACCTTTACATAAATTATAATAAATTCTAACCTATGTTACAAATTAAAATAATAGCTAGACAGTCTATACAAACCATCTAGCTATATAAATATTAAAAAATATGTAGTTATTTTTGTACAATGCTTTCTTGTGCTTTTTTGATTTCCATGTATTTAACCATGCCATCAACAGCTTTTTTAGCTTCACGCATAGCCAATACTACGGTAGCAGGTTTGTGAACAACGTCACCACCTGCAAATACACCTTCACGACTAGTCATACCATATGGATCTTCAGATGTAATAATATAACCTTTTTCATCTACTTTTAAGTTATTACCTTCACCTACAAGACGAGCATTTGGTTTATGACCTGCGGCGATAATGATTTTATCAACAGGCATTACTTGGAAGTTACCAGTGCCGTGGATACCTGCACCATCTTCGTTAAGCGCCATCACTTCATATTTAAAGCCTTCTACCTTATCTGTACCTTCTACGCCTACTGGAGAAGCAAACCATTGGAACTGAACGCCTTCAGCACGAGCTTCTTCGTATTCAGACAACAAGGCTGGCATTTGTTCTTGGCTACGACGATATGCTACAGTTACCGCTTCGCAGCCTAAACGGACGCATGTACGAGCCGCATCCATCGCTACGTTGCCACCGCCGATGATGATAACACGGTCTCCTTTTTTTACAGGAATTTGTTCTTCATCAAGTTCCCCATTTTCTACCAATTGTACGTTAGTCAACAAGTACATCGCTTGGAATACACCATGCACTTCATCATTTTCCATGCGCACTTCTTGAGGAATATGTGTACCAGTACCGATAAAAATAGAGTCAAAACCTTCAGCAAAAAGATCATCCAAAGTTTTATCTTGACCAATAAATGTATTACATACGAATTTAACACCTAAGCCTTCAAGACGAGCGATTTCACGACGTACAACGGCTTTGGACAAGCGGAATTCTGGAATACCGAATAAGAGTACGCCACCTGGTTCAGATTGGCCTTCAAATACAGTTACCTCATAACCGAGTTTAGCCACATCACCAGCTACGGACAAACCTGCAGGCCCAGAACCTACTACAGCTACCTTACCGAGATCTTGTTTGATTTTCTTAGGTTTGCGAAGTTCATTGATACTTTCAAAGTCAGCCGCGAAGCGTTCCAATTTACCAATGTTAATAGGCGGTTTTTTCGCCTTATTCATGATACAGTTGCCTTCGCATTGATTTTCTCGTGGGCATACGCGACCGCAAATAGACGGTAAATTTGTTCGTTCCGCCAAGATATCATTAGCTTCACCAAAATTACCACGTGCGATAGCTTGGATGAAACGAGGTATTTCGTTTTCAATAGGACAGCCCATACGGCACAAAGGCTTTGGACAATTTAGACAACGTTTCGCCTCTGCGAGCGCTTCCTCCATCGTATAATCCGCATCAAAATGTAGTGGTTTTAATTCGTTACTCATGGCACATGCCTCCTAACAAGGATCCAGTACTATACTTACAGCGTTGCATGCACCTAAGCATTCCGATGAGCCCTCTCACATAGGGACGCCGCCACATGCTGCTAACATTTATCTTTTGTAACCATTTGATAGACGTGTGGTCACTGGTCAGACTCACACTATTCTATAGTATATTCTAAATTGTGAAAGTCCCAACAGTCAAGCAAATATCACACGTTTTGTATACGAATATAACCCTTATACTTGCAAGGAGTGCATAGAAAAAGAGGCACCAGTAGGCACCTCTTTCCAATGTAAGGTTTATGTCGTTAAATTTGGTTCAGGATTAACTTATAAATATATTATTTATTTTTTAATGTGCGATCAAAGAAATCTGTAATGATTTTAACGATCTCTGGTTGAACCCATAACACGCCCCCATGAGGTGCATTTGCTACGACATATCTTTCTGCAGAGATACCTTTCTTTTGTAAGGCTTGTTGCAAAATGTATGTTTGACTTGGGGAAACCGCTGTATCTTTATTGCCATGCATCAACAAGAATGGTGGTGTCTTATCGGAAATATAATGGATAGGATTCGCCAATTCTGTCTTAGCTGGATCCGCCATAACACCACCATCTAAGCCCCCAAATACAGGACTACCATTAATCCAAAGGGCTTCTGTCGCAGCAGGAGACATATGTTTTTTCTGTACCTCTGGGGAATAATCATCAGCAACCTTTGTTAAATCAGACAAACCATATGTATCTACAACAGCTTGTACATCACTAGATACGTTAAGGTTTTCACCGACATCAAATTGCTTTTGTCCATTAGTTGCGCCCCCCATAGCTACTAAATAGCCACCAGCAGAGCCACCTAATAAACCGATTTTATTAGCATCGATATTATATTTATCTGCATTAGCACGTAAGTAGCGAACTGCTGCTTTTACATCCTCTAACGGCTTAGGGAATTGTACGGTCGGAGCTACACGATATTGAATGCTCGCAACCACATAACCTGACTCTGCTAGATCCATACGCTGCTGAATATAACTGTCTTTATTGGCATTGATGAATCCACCACCTGTCACATATACGATAGCAGGCAACTTCTCTTTAGTTTTTGGCACCATAATATCCATTTTCATAGCTACATTATCATAGCCACGCATTGGAACTTGCTCATACACTACGTCAGAAATGTAATTGATGTATGGTCGATTAGGCTCAACTTGAACTAACTTAGATCCTTCAGGTACGACAATATTAGAAATATCTTTACTTACAGCTGTAGCATTTAGATTTTCTGCTTCTGCATCCTTTAAAGATGGACCTTGAGTTGCTGCCATGGCACCGCCTGTAATCAATGACGCTACCATTGTAGCAATTAGTATTTTTTTCATATATTACCTCTTATTACTTAAATATTTAAAACCCTTACAGAATTAAATACCTACAATAAAATAATCTATATTATTATAAAATTCACTATTAACTATTTCCATTACTATTTATGAATACGTTGATAATTTTCATCAAAATATTTACCATTGCGAATATCATCAGTCATCCCTTTATACGGAGCTTCTGCAATGACATCTTCATTATCAACACCAGCTTTGCCCATATAGGTAATCTTCGCAAATTCTGGAATTAATAACTTAGGATAATTTTCGTATTTTTCACGAGATTCTTCCATCAAGGCAATATAATCATTTTGGAAGCATACCGTAACCTCTGGATATTCCTCAACCCATTTAGGAAAGAAAATAGTGCCATGCATTAATTTTTCATTTGGCATAAAATCAAGTGCCACATCTGTACCAGTTGGCTCAGTCCAAGTTACTTTAAAAACACCATCAGTCAATTTACAAATATCTGCTTTTTGATCTTTTACCCAACGGCCTGCCACCATACCACCATGAATACGATAATCTACAGTATGATCATTTTTACAATACCATTCATACTCCCAACCGTTATCATATGTATAGATAAAATGAGTACCTACAAAATCTTCTAAATTTTTATATTCCATAATCTATTCCTCTCAACAAATATAATCGCTTTTATAAAAGACATCAGTCAATTCCATATATTCAGATCAATTATCTAATCTATGATACACTTGAATTCAAATTTCTATATTCAGTAACACCATATATGTAATTAATGACATGTTTTATAGTTCAATATTATATCTTTCTTTTATATATGTCAATATTTACATATTCAATTTTACATATTAAAATAGATATGTAAATTGTTATAATTATGAATCAAGTTATTACTATAAACGAAGTATAATTCTTACTTTTACAATGAGGACTAGATGGCACAGAAAAATATATTACAATATATCTTACTCGGTCTCATATCCCTCCAAGATATGTCTGGCTATGATATAAAAAAATTATTTAATACAGAATTATCCGATTTTTGGCATGCTAATCACAGTCAAATTTATCCTGAATTGAGACGACTAGAAGCAATGGGCCTTATTGAAGCAAACACTAAAATTGTCGGTGAAAAGTTAGAAAAACATCTCTATCATATTACACAACAAGGCCTAACTGTACTACATCACTGGTTAAAAGAGCCTTTAAACGATGTGCCCCCTAGCAAGGACGAATTTCCCATCAAAGCGTATCTAATTAGTGATGCGAAAAATCCAATACTGATGGATTTAATTACAGAAGAGATTGCACGTCATAAAATTAAACTAATATATCTTAATAATCGCATGTCTACAGTTTCTACCACAGACACGGTTAATCATTATGGCCATCTTTTAATCCTAAGGCGCGCAATTCATCGTGAACAATCCTATTTATCATGGCTATCAGCGGAAAAGAAATCCTTAGAGCAACTCACCAAATAATACCAATCAGATGCATCCATTAAGAGGTTCTCAATGAATACAGCAGAATTTACCGAAAAATACTATATTGACCGCCAAGGATCTCATTCCCGCAAATGGGACGGTGAACATTTAAAATTTAGCTGCACAGACCTATTACCACTATGGGGGGCAGATATGGGACTTTATGCCACCTCAATGCATTCAAGAGGCCATTTGCAACTATGTCAAAGCCAATCCATTAGGTTATACCATGACAAATCCGAATTATATAGAGGCCGTTATCAGTTGGTATAAACGCCGTCATAACTGCACAATCATTAGCGACTGGCTTACCAGTGCTCCCAATGTTATTACTGGTATTATGTGGTGTATCGGAGCTTTCACCAAACCAAACGACGCCATCGCCGTTCTAAGTCCTGTATACGGCGCCTTTGATGCAAGCGCTAGCGATGCACAGCGTCAAATCATCGCTGTTCCTATGAAACGGAGCGAAGATAACCGCTACCCACAGCATTATTAGAAATATTTAAAATATCAGCCATATTAAGCATAGTAATTGTATCCAATCATACTATCCCCCTACACAACCTTAGTACATAAAGGGATGTATGTGCGATAAGCTATAAGACATACAAAAAGGCTGCTCTACCATCAAATGGTGTTAGAGCAGCCTCTTTTCTATATATGCCTTATATATGTTACCTATTCAGGTTACCACATATATAGGGTCTTATTTAGTTCTAGCGAAATGATCTTTTGCAAATTGCATATCTTGTACGAGTTCCAATGTACCAATATAGTTATTGTTTGGGTCACGAACAGCCATATAATTGACATAGAATGGGCGACCTTGCTTTTCAAGCCATACCGCTACATTATCACGATCACCTTTACGGAAGGAATCAATGATACCACGTACGATTGGTTCTACCTTTGGCGGATGGCAAGAGTATACATCGCGACCGATAGCTGTAGTAGGGCGTTTAAAGACCTTTTCACCATCGTTGAAGTAACGGTTAATGTCTTCGTGGTCAACGAAGGTTACTTCCATTGGCATTGTATTAAGCATGGCATTTAATTGATCCACAGTTAAGCTACCACCTATTAGAGCAATAGTATTATCATCGCCACTTGCTTTTGTTGTTTGTGTAGCTAATGCGGCTTCAGCCTCTGTCCAAACAGTGCGTTTTACCCCAAAGATTTCTTCATACTGCGCTGTATCTTTGTAGATTTGATACCACTCTTCAGTGCTGAAGTTTTCTGCACAGATTGGGAACAAAATATTTTGTTCTTTATAAATCATTTCTTGAGCACGTGTAAGAAGCTCACCAAAACGTCTATACCAATCATCTACGCTTTGGCTAGACTTAGCTAAATCACCTAGTTGGTCCCGAATATCACCATCAACAGTCCACATGACCATAGATGGACCAGAAATATCATAGGCTACTTTCAAATGCGGATACAAAAGGTCACCCTTCTTAGCATAGTGAACAGATACTTGACGCACTGCATTTACATCATCAACGGTTGCCGTTTTATCTGCCACTTTAGGTCGAATGGATTCAATTAACGCATCAAGAGCCTTGTTTTCTTCTGTTAATCGATTGAGTGGATGACCTACTGTTTCGACTAACGTTACTACGCTTTGACTTTTTTCTTGTGCTTCTAGTACAGCCTCAACCTTAGCATGTTCAGACTCCATTTGTTCATGGATAGTGGAGCCGTGGAACAAGGCAGAGTGAAGGTCACATAATTGTTGAACCTCAGCCAACGGCGTACCTTCACGCATGAGGCCTTGCTCAGCTTTCATGATTTCACTAGCCTCAACATGGGCGAATTGACTAGCAAAGTCTTCACGAACCGCACCAAGGTCTTCACCTGTGCCTAAACGTTTCAAGAAGCCTTTGAGCTGCTCTACGCGTTCGCTATCTTGAACAGTATCTTCAGCCTTAGTTTCGGAATTCTCGTCAGTGTTAGCTGACGCTGTAGTAGATACTGGTGTACTGCTTTCTACTGCATTTGCTGCAACTGTACTAGATGCTACGTTAGCAGATACGTCCGTAACATTAGACTTTGTAGCCGCTTCAGTAGGTGCCACACCAGAATGCTCCGTAGTTTTCGCATCATCACCCGATAAGTTTGGCATTTCACCTTCTAAGGTAAAACCAGCTTTCATGAAAGCACCCACGATATTGATCATGGATACGCCTTTCATCTTAGCCCCTTTCGGGATGGTCATGATTTTACCAACAGAGTTCAACATCACCTTGTTTGTGATTTCGCTGAACCCTAATTCTTTCATAATATCTGCTACTTCAGGATATTCTTTTACCAAATCATATACAGATTTGGATAGATCTAATTTCTTTTCCATTTTGAGCCCCTCATGTCAAAATCTTTATAAAATACTTACTAATATTAATGAGCCCCTATACGTAAAAATCTCGCATATAAGGCTATCTATTTACTGTAAAAGGTCTATATATAATGACCTATGAATCTATGATAAGCGATATCGATTAGAAAATCTGTATCCGTGGCAATACTTTTGAAAGTAATTCAAAAATTTTCAAAATATTATGTAACGCTTTACCAATAGTAACTCTTTACCAATAAAATAAATTATACGCTTATACGCTCGAAAACAGTAAAAAAAGATAAAAATAACGGATAGATGATTATCCATCCCGGCTCATACATGAAGGGAGACACATCAACTATCCGTTATATATTTAAATTACTTGTCTATTACTATTTCTGTTTCTGTTTCTGTTTCTGTTTCTGTTTCTGTTTCTGTTTCTGTTTCTGTTTCTGT
>NZ_CAMFFZ010000023.1:0-35506 GCF_945949885.1 Veillonella parvula
GCTGGCCTAGTACTACGGGCTTATAGCCCGTGAGCAAACCACCCGTTTTACGGGTAGTTCTGATTTTTTTATATGTATATAAAGGACTCTACATATTTATGTAGGGTCCTTTTATGAGCTAATGATCTTTATTTAATAGACTAAGTCTTATTATTTCGCATGTGGCTGATCTGATTCAGCTACTACGTTAACGACAATTTCTTGATCTGCAGAAATAAGATTCATAATGATGGGGATTGGCTGTCCGATGGCTTCAGCTATAGCTTTAATTTGTCGCATTGCAACAGGATGAGGTGTCGTTCCATCGTTTTGAAATAATTCTTCCAATTGGTTGATTTCTGTTTGACTTAGACTCGATTTATTTGCAAATTCTTCAACCGTCATATTATGTTGTTCGCGATAGCTTTTAATGATTTCACCGATATACATAATCGCCTCCACTTGAATTATATTAATACATTTTTATTTTATGTGAAAGTTTGATAAAACTCAAGTTAGATTAAAATGATACTTCATATTATTGATACATAATGGTTTTATATTATAAGATGAACATACAATGATACTGATATATATGGAAATGAAAAGAGGTTTGCTATGATGACGAATAGAAAACAACTTTTAATTGTTTATATATGTTTAGCATTAGGGGCTTGGAGTGCTAGCGCGGGCGTCAGTTTTAGTCAATCAAACGGCGATGCGAATCGAACGAGTCGAGATAATACGACAGTACAGCATAGGTCTGAAAAAACTGTTGACGATTCTGACCAAGGCAGTTCCGTCATTGCATCGTATTACAAGGATGGCAAAAAAAAGAAGAAAAAGAGCACTGCTGCTGAAGAGCCTAAGCTTTCAGAGAAACAAAAAGCAACTAAAGAATTGAATGAACATTCTTGGGTAGAGGAAGCGGGAAAACATCCGTTACCGTATGAGGTTGTAGAAGGGAAAGCGGTCAGTGAAGAATTAGCCCACTGGTGGAAGGTTTTTAACGATCCTGTCTTGGATCAATTAATTGATTTGACCCTCAAAAATAATCGGCAGTTAGAGGTAGCTCGTTCTCGAGTTAGACAAGGGCGGTTACAGTTGGGAATTGCTGAAGCACAACGATTACCTTGGTTAGATGCTTCCGGTTCATGGTCGGCTAATAGAGGGCAAGGCGAATGGGATTCGGATCAAGACGCGATAAAAAATTTGCCTATACCTGATAAGATGACGAGAAATGTAGAAACCGGTAAATTGGGAATTGATGCGCGATGGGAAATTGATATATTCGGGAGACAAAAAGCAAAATCACGTGCTGCATCGAATTCGTTACAAGCATCACAGGCGGATTTATATTCCACCTGGGTATCTTTGAGCGGGGAAACCGCATTACAGTATATGTCGTTAAGAACTTTACAGGAGCAATTGCGCATAACGGAAGAGGATGTGAAGCGTCAGCAGGAAGCGTTGGAACTGATTAAGATAAATTATCAGTCTGGTATTATCAACGAATTACCTGTGCAACAGGCTACATATGCATTATCTCAGACTCAAGCGGAGATTCCTTCATTAAAGAAAAATATAGCTTTCACAATGTCCGCGCTCTCTATATTGACGGGAACGGTTCCGGGTGAGGTTGACGGGTTATTGATGGAAAATACTTCATTACCTGCGGTGGATCCACACATGTTTATCGGTATACCGGCGGAAGCTTTACGACAACGGCCTGATATTCAGGCGGCGGAACGACGTATTGCGGCACAACAACAGAAAACCAAGGCTGCAAAGGCTGACCTTAAGCCTAGATTTTCATTAAATGGCAGTATAGGCTTAGAGTCGTTTTCATCGGGAGGTCTTATTTCAGCTATTGGTAAAATGATAGGAATAGGACCATCTATCACTATGCCTATTTTCAATGCCGGTGCTATTCGTAAGAATATAAAAGTACAAACGGAAAAGGAACAGGAATACTTGGCACTTTACGAAGAGACTGTTTTGAAAGCTGTAGGGGAGGTCCGAAATGCGGTGGCGGATGCATCTCAGGATCATATTAAGTCTGAGGAATTGAAATCTGCTGTAGAATCTGCACAGCAAGCAGAATCATTGGCTCAAACCAATTTTGACTCTGGTATTAGTGACTACTTAAGTGTTCTTGATGCGCGACGAAATGTATTGTCTGCAAGACGGCAATATATCATGAGTCGGGGACAAGAGTTTGCTGATACCGTTCGTTTATTTAAATCCTTAGGAGGTGGCTGGGAAGCCATGGACATGGATCAGGAGGCAGAGGCGGACTCGCATGTTAAGAAATAATGTGAGAAACGGGGAATGATTATGAAAGAGAAAGTTGATGTCCTTAAACGTTGGATGGCGAATAATAAAAAAAAGTGCGCAGGTATAATGATTGCCTTTCTAATAATTTTGGGTGGAGCAGGTTATTATGCTTATAATCAATACGAAGCGTACATGGCCTCTCATCATATTGTGTTGCAAGGTAATGTGAATTTGCGGGAAGTGAATGTTGCATTTCGGGGAAGTGATCGGATTGCCAGCCTTTTGGTGGATGAAGGTGCGGTCGTGAGCCAAGGGCAGATTTTGGGGTATTTACATTCTGATGAATTGAATCTTGCTGTACAGCAGGCTAAGGCTACCATTGCGGCACAGAACGCTATAGTGGACAAGTTGCAAGCAGGCAGTAGACCAGAAGAAATCGCGCAAGCATCGGCACGAGTTACATCTGCAGAAGCTGCGTTAGCTCAATCGAAACAAGAAGCAGAGAAGTTACAAAAATCATATAATGCTTCAAATGGTAAGGCCGTCAGTCGACAGTCTGTAGATGATATACAGGCGAAGGTGAAAGTATCGGAAGCCAAATTAAATGAGGCTCAGCAAGCATACAATTTAGCTATCGCAGGGCCAAGACAGGAAGATATAGCACAGGCCCAAGCACAATTGGATTCGATGAAAAGCGAATTGGCTCGTCAGGAGTTTTTGTTAAACCAAACTGTATTAACGGCTCCTATAGACGGTGTTATAACGGCCCGATTATTACAGGTCGGTGATATGGCTTCACCGAGTACACCTGTATTCAAGTTGGCTGAGAATACCAAAAAGTGGGTTCGTGTATATGTGAACGAACGAGATTTAGGGAAAATTTATAATGGTATGGCAGCAAATGTAACAACGGATACATATAAGAACGAACCGATTCACGGAACAATCGGATATATTTCTTCCGTAGCGGAATTTACCCCTAAATCGGTAGAAACGGAAGATGTGCGTACTACCCTTGTGTATGAAGTGCGGGTATATGTGGATGACCCGAATAATCGCCTTCGTTTAGGAATGCCTGCCACTGTTTCCATTGACATATAGAGGTGTGCGGTGAATGATGTATATGCAATCAAAGCGTCACAATTATATAAAGAATTTCCCATTGTTGGAGCTGATCCTATAATAGCATTGGACCATTTGGATTTTAAAATTCGGAAAGGCTGTTTAACTGCGTTGGTTGGGCCAGATGGGGCGGGAAAAACGACTTTGATTCGTCTGATAGCTGGTTTATTGGATGCCACGGCTGGTTCTTTAGATGTCCTCGGAATGGATGTGAAAGCACATTCACAGGCAGTTCAAGATAGACTCAGTTATATGCCTCAGAAGTTTGGTCTTTATGAGGAGTTATCGGTCAGTGAAAACATGAATCTCTATGCAGATTTACACGGAATTCCTTTGAGTGTGAGAATAGAGCGGTTTGAAAAATTACTGCATATGACGGGACTAGCAAAATTTACGAAGCGTCAAGCCGGTAAATTGTCGGGCGGTATGAAGCAAAAGCTTAGTTTAGCCTGTACCTTGGTGCGTTCTCCAGAGTTATTATTGCTTGATGAGCCTACCGTAGGGGTCGATCCATTTTCAAGGCGAGAGTTATGGGAGATTTTAGAGTCGTTAGTACGTACAGATGGAATCAGCGTACTTGTTAGTACTGCATACTTAGATGAGGCGGAGCGTTGTAAAGATGTTTTCGTCCTTAATAAAGGGCGGTTTTTAGCAACTGGGACACCGAATGAATTGACTCAAATGTCTGAGGGGCGATGCTTTCAGGTAAAAATTCCGAAGTCATTGAGCATGCGAAATGTACAGGCCGCATTGATGGATGATAGAAAATGCGTGGCAGATGCAGTTCCGGAGGCTGGTACCGTACGATATATAAAAACGAAAGAAATGCTTTCGATTCCTTGGCTTAGCGAGTACGGTATGGAGGAACAATCAGTTCAAAGCCGTTTGGAAGATACCTTTATGATGCTGTTAAAAGAGGATGAGTTTACTTCGAAACAGAGGACTTCCCTTTTAGATGCTATCGATATGGATTTGGATGAAAGTGCGATAGAGAAAGAACGAAAGTGTTTGTTGTCCCCAAATGAAATGGTTGAGCGTCCAGTAGAAATTTCTGTATCTCATTTGGTGAAAACATTCGGTGATTTTACGGCGGTAGCTAATACATCATTTACGGTGCAGCGCGGAGAAGTATTCGGATTGCTTGGACCAAACGGAGCCGGCAAGACGACGACATTTCGTATGTTGTGTGGATTATTGCCTGTAACGAGCGGTGATTTACGCGTAGCTGGCGTTGATGTCGTTAAATCTCGTACGGCGGCAAGAAGCAATTTTGGCTATGTAGCGCAAAAGTTTTCTTTGTACGGCAATCTATCCGTTATGGAAAATCTAGAATTTTTTGCTGGTGTGTATGGTTTGTACGGTCAAAAAAAGGATGATCGAATAGAAGCTGTTATCAAGGAGTTTCGTCTAAATGATGTGCGCGATATGATAGCCGGTGATTTGCCTGGAGGTTATAAACAGCGCTTGTCCATGGCAGCTGCATTAATGCATGAGCCTAAAATTCTTTTCTTGGATGAGCCCACAAGTGGTATTGATCCTCTTACACGGCGTAATTTCTGGAGACAGATTACTTCTTTATCAAATCGAGGAACAACGATTATTATTACGACTCATTTTATGGATGAATCGGAATACTGTGACCGCATTATGATTCAGGATGCGGGTAAACTTGTTGTACTGGGAACACCTGATGAGGTTAGATGGATTGCAGGCGATGAGACTTGTACTATGGATGAAGCGTTTATCTCCGTCATACTGAAAAAACGGGAACAGGAGGAGGACGTATGAACGGATTTATAAGACGGTTTTCCTCATTGGTATATAAGGAAACCTTACAAGTATTGCGCGACCCCAGCACTATTTTGTTGGGGGTTGTGCTACCGATACTACTTATTATCCTCATCGGTTCAGGGGTAACTTTGGATGTTAAACACGTACCGATAGCAGTGGTTATGGAACGTCAAGATTCGATGACCCAAAGTGTGTATGACTCCTTATACGGCTCTGAGTACTTTCAACCTATAGCGGTTCGCGATAGAAAGACGGCGGAACTATTGCTAGAAAAACGAAAGGTAGATGCTATACTGGTGATTCCACAGGATTTTTCGTCTCAAGTTATGCGCGGACAAGGAAAGGTACAGGGAATCTACTACGGTGTCGATACTTCGGTAGCGATGAGCATAGAAAGTTATATAAATTCAGCTATTAATTTATGGGCCGTTAGTAATATTCCGTTTATGTTACGTGGTGGATATATAACAATGAACCATCGTATGTGGTTTAATGAGGCAAATACAAGTACCTGGTTTTTGATTCCTGGACTCATCATGATTATCATGACGATTGTATCCGTTTTTCTTACGGCTGTCGTTATGGCTAGAGAATGGGAACGTGGTACTTTCGAGGCTTTATTTGTTACACCAGTTAAGCCTATTGAAATTATTTTGGCTAAGGTAGTGCCTTATTACGTATTGGCCATGTTGGGACTATTGTTTTGCTTGGGTGTATCGTATTTCTTTTATAAAGTACCAATGCGTGGTTCTTTATGGATTATCTGCATTGTGTCCACATTGTATTTGATTGTTTCTTTAAATATGGGACTACTTATATCTGCGTTTACGAAGAAACAGTTCTTAGCTTGTCAAATGGCATTACTCACCAGTTTTTTACCAGCTTTAATATTAACGGGTTTTTTATTTGATCCACACTCACAACCTGTGGTGATTCAATATATTTCACGGCTTTTACCTCCTACATATTTTTTAGAATTATTGAAATCATTGTTTCTCGGTGGAAATAACTGGTATTTGATCATTAAAAATAGCGTTGTATTATCTGGGTTTGCTATTTGCTTTACAATATTGACGATTTATATTACGCGGAAGAAGGTGGAATAATGAATTGGCGCCTGTACTGGAACCAAATTGTTGCTATCATATGGAAAGAGCTATTAGCCACCTTCAAAGATCCGAAAACTCGCATGGTCTTACTGTTACCGGTTCTTATTCAAGGATTCCTCTTCGGCTATGCCGCAACGTATAATCTCAATAAGGTTCCTTATGTACTGGTTGATGGAAGTCATACTCAAACGGCAGCTGCCTTAGAGGCAACAATTAATTCATCGGGTATCTTTAGCTTATATAAAGTTGTGGACTCGCCCGATGTAATCGCTCCGCTCATCGACTCCAATGAGGTAATTATGGCGGTCATTATACCGCAGGACTTCGAAGAACAGTTAAAACATCAACAGCCTGCATCCATTACTGTTATTGCAAATGGGACGAATACAATGACTTCAGGTCTTGCCGCAGCCTATATGGGGCAAATCATTTCTCAATTCAATCAGACTTGGTTAGGTGTTGAGCATAAGGGAATCACGATTGAATCTCGCACCTGGTACAATGAAAATCAGCAGTCTTCCTGGACTTTCTTGACAGGTCTCGTTATATTGATCAGTATGACACAAGTTATCATGTTGGGGGGCCTATCTGTGGCACGAGAACGAGAACAGGGAACCTTTGATCAATTATTGGTGACGCCCATATCATCTATGCAAATTTTGGTTGCAAAATCTATACCACCTATGTTAATAGGACTATTTCAAAGTACTGTATTGTTATTAATAGCCATGTTTTGGTTTAAAGTTCCATTTCGGGGCAATATATTTCTTGTGTATGCCGTGTTGTTTACGTTTATAAGTAGTAGCATTGGATTGGGATTATCTATTTCGGCTATTGCAAAAAATATGCAGCAAGTTCTCGTATATGTTTTTGTCTTTCTTTTTCCACTAGCCTTATTGTCCGGATTAATCACACCTGTACATAATATGCCGAAAATATTGCAATATCTTACATATGGAAATCCTATGCGGTTTTCTGTTGATGCAATGCGCAGAATTTATCTAGAAGGTGCAGGATTGACGGATATTTGGTTTAACTTTATTCCTATGATTATATTAACTATTGTTACTATGTCAATGGCGGGGTGGTTGTTTAGAAATCGTGTGGGATAAGTTTGTTTTCTAGCTAGTTGAATTATTAATTTCTGTTATAACAATACGGCAGAACTATATAGCTTTTTTTTATTAATAAATATGCTTTTGCCGTATTGACGAAATGAATTTAGACTGTTAGAATAAAAGCATAGAAAACATCATATTTGGGAATAGGTGCTGAAAAGCATAATAGAGAAGCTGGTTAAATGCCAGCACGGTCCCGCCACTGTATGGTCGAGCGAGTCTAAATTAAGTCACTGGGAAACTGGGAAGGCTAGATGAGCGATGAAGCCGAGTCAGGAGAACTGCCTATTCAACATTCACCATTTGACCTACGAGAGATAGGGAGGAGAAGTTAATAGCTCCTTTTTACGTATCCGTAAAAAGGATTTTTTAGTTCTATAGGATTTAAATTGTATTATATTTAATTTAGATTTTAGTTCTATACGACCTAAATGTCGTGCTATGGTCATGGTGGATTTACCTTCTTGGTATTACCAGCATGACGTATGTTATGACTGTTAATATATTTTATGGTAAATGTAGGGCATGCATTTATTCATCATCATCCTAAAAAAGAGGCTGACCCAGGGTTCTAGTAGTTCGGATTCTGGGTCAGTCTCTTTTTATTTTGCAAATATTAATTATCAGTAAGAACTTTTAGATTGAGACCTGTAGCGTTAAGGTTTAGATGAGGCGTTAAGCGTTAATATATATACAATTGTAGAGTTAAGAGTTTTTAGATTTAGAATTTGTTTTAGGTTTACGTAAATTGTAAGGTTTAGATAGTTATTATCCTTGGAATATATTTTTCGATGTATGAATTTTAAGTCATTTATAAAAAAATGATTGACGATGAATTCCATACATGATATTATTATTTCAGTTGAGACGCGGGAGTGGCGGAATTGGCAGACGCACCAGACTTAGGATCTGGCGCCTTACGGCGTGGGGGTTCAAGTCCCTTCTCCCGCACCAACTTTATTGCACCTTTAGAGGTGTATTTTTTTTTGCCTAAATTAAGTATTAACGTGGGTATTTATATCGATAAACACATACAATTTGATAGGAAGATAGGTACAGATTTAACTACTACGTTATATGTTATAATAAATGAGTTAGAACTATTTAATTAATACAATCATAGTAATACTATATGGTGCAGTATGGATAATACATTAACAAAACTGCTTTCACAGAACCCATCCTTTGTGGATGGGCTAAACGCATTTCAGCGAAAGGGGAAGTCAGTCATATATGGTCTTAGCGGATCTCAAAAGAGTTTCCTCTTAAGTCAATCTTTTTCTGCAGGTCTTACAAAACCTGTAGTCATCGTAGTCCATGATAAGGACCATAAAGAGATGTGGGAACGGGACTTAGCTTTTTTCATGCCTAATGTGCCAGTCTTATCATTTCCTACAACAGATCATGTAGACTTTACGACTGTGGCTCGTAGTCTTGAAGACCAAGGTGCGCAGATGCGAGCATTAGCATTGCTAGCGTGGCAAGAGCCGGCAGTAGTCATTGCCAATGCTGAAGAAGTTACACAATATGTCGTATCTCCTCACTATTTAAAGGGGCAATCGTTACATTTTGCTTTAAATGATGCGATTGAACGTGATGTAGTCCTTGAACAGCTCGTAATAATTGGATATGAACGCGTAGACCAGGTGGAACAACGTGGTCATTTTGCCGTGCGTGGAGATATTTTGGATATTTATCCTGTAAATAGTGATCATCCGATTCGTATTGAATTCTTTGGCGATGAGATCGATACATTGCGTTTCTTCTCCGTTGAGAATCAACGTTCCATTGAGCAAATTGAATCCTACACGGTGACGCCTTTCTTTCTTGGTAAAAGTGATGCGGACAGTACTTTATTATCTTATGTGAAAGAGGGCACTCTGATTTATGATGAGCCTGGGCGTATTCAAGAGGCGTTAAAGAAATTCTTAAAAGAAGATCCTACACATCGGAAAAATCATTGTGATTGGAATGAAGTACAACGCACTGTAGATGCTAGGAATCAAGTGGCTTTCACATTTATGCAACAACGCTCTATCGGACTTGCAGGATTTAACCCTATCGGTATTCAAGGGAAGACGATGACGAGTTTTGAGCGTCAAATTCCACTATTAACAGATGAAATTAAGCAATGGCATCGTTTACATCATCAAGTGGTGCTAGTACTAAATAACCAGCAACGACGAGAAGGTATTGAGCGTGCCCTTGAAGGGGAGCATATTGCATTTACTCATAGTGATACATGGATTGCTAAGCCTAATACCGTTGTTATTTTAAATGGGTTATTAACAGATGGCTTTGAATTGCCTAATAGCCATCTTGTGGTTGTGGTAGAAGGCAATATTTACGGACAGCAAAAGCGCAAGCTTCGGAATAAGCCTAAAAAGGGCCAAGAAATCAATTATTTCACGGATTTAACCCCTGGTGACTATGTTGTACATAGTATGCACGGTATCGGTAAGTATATTGGTCTTAAAACGATAGAAACGGAAGGCATCCATCGGGACTATATTGAAATCGCTTATGCTGGAACGGATAAATTGTTCTTACCTGCAAATAATTTAGATCAGTTACAAAAATACATCGGCAATGAAGGTGATGTGCCTCGTATTCATAAGATGGGTGGCCGTGACTGGGCTAAAGTTGTTACAAAGGCAAAAAAATCCATTGATGATTTGGCAGATAAGCTCGTTGAGATATATGCACAACGAGAAATCACAGAAGGCTTTGCATTCTTGCCGGATCAACCATGGCAGCAAGAGTTTGAAGATGCGTTCCCATATGAGGAGACGGAAGACCAGTTACAGGCTACGGCGGAAATTAAAGAATCTATGGAACGACCTGTTCCTATGGATCGCCTGCTCGCTGGTGATGTAGGATTTGGTAAAACGGAAGTGGCTATGCGCGCCATTTTCAAGGCCGTTATGAGCGGAAAACAAGTGGCAGTACTTGTACCAACTACGGTTTTAGCACAGCAACATTTCCAAACTTTTTTGAATCGCTTTGCTCCATTTGGGGTAAAAGTAGATGTGCTTAATCGATTCCGAATTACATCAGAGAAAAAACAAATTCTTAAAGGCGTAGAGGATGGATCTATTGATATTCTCATTGGAACCCATTCATTACTTAACAAAAAGGTGGTATTCAAAGACTTAGGAATGCTTGTTGTAGACGAGGAGCAACGTTTTGGGGTAGCACAAAAAGAAAAGTGGAAAGAGTGGGCTAGCAATATCGATGTACTCACCTTGAGTGCTACACCGATTCCGCGGACTTTACATATGTCCCTTGTTGGCGTTCGAGAAATGTCTGTTATCAATACTCCGCCAGAGGAGCGCTTGCCTGTTCAAACCTATGTGGTGGAATACGATATGAATCTCATCGCAGATGCTATCAAGCGAGAATTGGCGAGGGGCGGACAGGTTTACTTTGTATATAACCGTGTTGCATCCATTAATCATATGGGAGAGTTATTAGCGGCTGCTTTGCCTGATTTACGTTATGCTATCGCTCATGGACAGATGACAGGCCGTCAAATTGAGGAGATTATGACCGATTTCTATGAAGGTCATTATGATGTGCTCTTGTCCACGAGTATCATTGAAACCGGCTTAGATATTCCTAACGCCAATACTATCATTATTTATGATGCGGATTGTTTAGGTTTATCTCAGCTATACCAAATGCGAGGGCGTGTAGGCCGTTCTCGTAGACGTGCTTATGCATACTTTATGTATCGGCCAGATAAAATACTTTCAGAGGCAGCTGAAAAGCGTTTGAAAGCCATAGAGGAGTTCACTGAGCTCGGCGCAGGATTTAAGTTAGCCATGCGAGATTTAGAGATTCGCGGTGCCGGTAATCTATTAGGTTCGCAGCAACATGGTAATATCGCATCTGTCGGCTTTGGCATGTACGTGAGTATGTTAGAAGAGGCGATTGCAAAGGCTCAAAATAAAGAAGTTGAGCGAGATGTATCCATTGATCCAGCTATCGACTTAGAGGTAGATGCGTTTATTGACGATGTGTATATCAAAGATAGTGCTCGTAAGATTTCTGTATACCAACGATTGTTACATATTAAATCTAAAGAGCAACTCGACGATATGACGGATGAGCTCATTGATCGCTTCGGTACACCAACCGATCCAGTAGACCGTTTGTTGCGCATTGCTCAAATTAAGGAGCAAGCACGTCTACTGGGCATTAAGAGTATCGTCCGTAGAGATAAGCAACTCACTATCCATTGGCATGACGATTCTAAAATGGCCGATTGGGATATGGGGGTTGTACCAGAAGATTTATGGAAAAAAATGAAGTTTATGGATACCAAACCAGCCACATTATATGTGAGCCTTAATGGTATGAAAGGTTCTATTTTGACCATTACGGAAGCGGTGATAAAGGCTCTTAGCCACAAGTCACCGACTAAGGAGGGCCTATGAATCGATTTTTAAAGGGTGCCATGATTTTAACCTTAGCCGGTATTATCGTGAAGGTCATCGGTGCGTTTAGTAAAGTTCTTATCGCACGGATTTTAGGTGGTGAAGGGATTGGCCTATATATGATGGCCTATCCAATCTATCAAATTATCGTTAGTATTTCTGCTGCAGGTATTCCTGTAGCCATATCTATTATGATTGCGGAAAAGCTTGCTAATGATGATATGCGAGGCGTACAACAAGTATTTTTTGTATCATTAAGGGTACTCGCTATATTAGGCCTTGTATTTAGTTTGGCTTTATATGGTAGTGCACAATGGCTCGTAGATAATCAAATCATCACTGATCCACGCGCTTTAATTGCTATTCAATTATTATCTCCAGCTATTTTTGTAGTGACTATCCTAAGCTGTTTTAGAGGGTATTTCCAAGGTTTCCAATACATGGTACCTACTGGTACGAGTCAAGTATTTGAACAGATCTTTCGCGTGTCTTCTATGGTAGGTTTGGCATACTACTTCATTGATCGAGGACTTCATTTGGCGGCAGGTGGTGCGACCTTTGCTACATTCCCAGGCGTATTGGCGGGGTTACTTGTATTAATTTATTTTTACTACCGACAACGCAATATTCGAGAAAAAATGTTTTCACAACAGAATCCTAATGCCATTTGTGAAAGTAACGGCACCGTAGTTAAACGATTGTTTAGTCTTGCCATACCGGTTTCTATGGCGAATATTATGCTTCCGATGGTATCGCTCATTGATACATTTATCGTTCCAAAACGATTGATGGATATTGGATACTATCTCAATGAAGCAACCACACAATTTGGTTATCTGACGGGTATGGCAACATCTCTGATTGGGTTGCCGATCATTCTAACTACATCCTTAGCCGCTAGTCTTGTACCAGCCGTATCTGAGGCACATACTCAAGGTGATGTACATCGCATCGTGAAACGGGCGGAAACGGCGATTAAAATTGCTAATATGTTTACGATTCCAGCCTGCATTGGACTTTGTGTACTAGCTACGCCAATATCACAACTAATATATGCAACACCTCATGCAGGGCCTGTTATTGCTGTTATTAGCTTGAGTATTGTGTTCCTCGGTTGGCAGCAGGTTACTGCAGGTGTTTTACAAGGGTTAGGAAGGACAGTAATTCCTATGGTGTCGATTTTTATCGGCTTATTAGTGAAGACATTCTTAGATTATGAATTGACAGGCAGTGTTGAGTTGGGCATTAATGGTGCAGCTTGGGCGACGAATTTAAACTTTGCTATTGCAGCGCTTATTAACTATATTTTTGTAAAAAAATATGTAGGTTCGGTACTCAACACATTAGAGTTATTAAAAATAATAGTATCTGCCATGGCTATGGGCGGTGCTACACAAGTCATCTATGTGAGCACTGTTGATTTATTAGGCAATGGTGGCGCTGTGGCTGCAGCAATTGTAGTGGCTATTTTTGTATATGGTTTATCGTTATGGCTTACTAAAGCTGTCGTAAAAGATGATATATATCATTTCCCAGTCATAGGTAAGCGCTTACAAGCTAGACGCAATAGGGAGGAAGCAAAGTTATATGAAGAACAATATTGATATTCAACCTTTAGTCGATGTAGTGAAAACTTTGCGTGCACCAAATGGCTGTCCTTGGGATCAAAAGCAAACGCATGAATCTTTACGCCGCTATTTTATAGAGGAAACTTACGAAGTAGTAGATGCCATTGATAATAAAGATATGCCAAATCTTTGTGAAGAACTAGGTGATGTATTATTACAAGTTGTCTTTCACAGTCAATTGGCAGAGGAGGCTGGTTATTTTACACTTCAGGATGTAATTAATGATGTCGCTGAAAAAATGATTCGTCGTCATCCTCGTGTTTTTAATCCTGAAAAAGATGAAAAGTCATACACTTGGGATGAATTAAAGGCACAAGAAAAGAAAAATATTCAAAATTCTGTATTGGATGGTGTATCGAAAAGTTTGCCTGCTTTAGTGGCGGCTTATAAGCTCCAAGAAAAGGCCGCGAAGCTAGGTTTTGACTGGGATGAGCTTGATCCTGTTTGGGCTAAAGTTTCCGAAGAAATGGGGGAATTTAAGGAGACTATTGATCAAAATGATAGAGAAAATATGGAAAAAGAAGCAGGAGATGTGCTTTTTTCCTTGATTAATCTATTCAGATGGTATAAAATAAGCGGTGAAAATGCACTAAATCGCACAAACACAAAGTTCCGACAGCGTTTTTTACATGTAGAAGCTTGTGTTAACCAAAGCGATCGCTCATGGGAAGACTTTTCATTAGCTGAGCTGGATGCTTTTTGGGAGGAGGCTAAAGTGCAGGAAAAGTAACCTAGAGGTTTATACACTTCTAAGGTATTGTAATTTTAAGGAGGTTCTGTCATGAACAAAACAGAATTAATCGCAAGTGTTGCACAAAAAACTGAATTAACTAAAAAAGATGCTGAAAAAGCAGTAAAAGCTGTATTTGACACAGTAGCTCAAGAATTAGCAGCTGGTGGTAAAGTACAAGTTATCGGCTTCGGTACTTTCGAAGTTCGTGAACGCGCAGCTCGTGAAGGCCGTAACCCACAAAACGGTAAAACTATCACAATTGCAGCTTCCAAATCTCCTGCATTCAAAGCTGGGAAAGGTTTGAAAGAACAAGTTAACGCTGCAAAAGCTAAAAAACGCAAAAAATAATCCATATTGGATGTGAAAGAGACCTTTCGAGGTCTCTTTTTTTTATCTATTTATGGTATAATGCACAGAGAAAGGGTGCATTATGAATAACGAAACATCAAGGAAGGTTCTCATCGTGTCCGCCTCAATCGGCACTGGACATATGCAAGCCGCAAGAGCCATAGAAGAATATTGGAAAGAAAAAGAGCCACAAGCATCAATTACTCATGTTGATTTTCTTGATACAGAAACTATGTCTGTAGAGCATTTAATTAAGGGTACCTATATAAAGATGATTGACGTATTCCCCATGCTCTATGATATGATTTATCGCGTATCGAAAGGGGAAAAACGAGGTACCATTATGCAAACCGCATTGTCGTACCTACTTAAAAGCCGCATGCTTAAACTAGTACAACAAGAAGAGCCAGATGTAATGGTTTTTACACATCCATTTCCTTGTGGGGCGGCATCGATTTTAAAGCGTCAAGGTCATATAGATGTACCACTAGTAGCTATTATGACAGATTTTAGTAGTCATCAGTTTTGGCTCTATCCACAGATTGATGTTTATTATGTTGCAACAGAATCTATGGTATCTGAAATGGTGGCTTCAGGTATCGATGAATCTCGTATTCATGTATCTGGCATTCCAGTACGTCGATCTTTTTTCCGTGACGCTATTGAAGAGTATACCTTAGAGGAACCTGTGAAAGTACTTGTTATGGGTGGTGGCTTGGGTTTAGGCTCTCTTGAGACGGCTTTAAAACATCTAGATGAAGTAAATGGTATTGGTGAAATTACCGTTGTAGCTGGACAAAATACGTCTCTTTATGAATCGTTAGTTATCCTTAGTGAATCTATGAAGACGAAGACCACCGTATATGGTTATACTACTAATATTTCTGAGCTCATGAAATCATCGTCTTTGCTCGTCACAAAACCTGGTGCATTGACCTGTATGGAGGCTGTTACAATCGGATTGCCAATGGTATTCTTTAATGCTATCCCAGGGCAGGAAGAGGCAAATGCAGAATTATTAGAGCAACGAGGTTGTGCCCGCTGGGCTCGTGATATTCACAACTTAGAAGATGTGGTAACCGCACTGTTAATTAATTCTCCGCGACTACAACAAATGTCTGAGCGTGCTCGCGAATGGCATGTGGATGGGGCTGCTGATATCGTAAATAGTCTCATTGAAATCTTAGATGCTAGTACACAAGATGAACTCGTAAAAGCTGAAGAGGCTCTTAGCTAATCAGCGTAAAAAAAGCGATGACCTAAAAGGCCATCGCTTTTTTCTATTGATATTGTTCAATATGTTCTTGTCGAAGTTTTTGTAAAGTAGCCAAAAAAGCATCTGTACTTTCGGCACCATCCAATAAATCTTTTAATTGGTAGGAGTCATCAAGGGTAACACTCCATTGGAAGGAGTCATTATCGTCGTACACATTGAATACGATTGGTGTCTCTAAGTCCTCTAGCATATAGCCCTCATCATCGGATACAGTTGCATACGTGCCATCCTCTAAGAGCTCAGTAAATAATGTGTCATACCCATCAATGTCGATAAGTTCAAAGTTGATACTTTCATAAAAGTCTAAAACCATATCCGTCGCCATGTGGACCTCCTCATGAATATATATATTACGTTTATTCTACTGAGGGCGTCTGTTACTGTCAATGGTAATGTGTAGTATAATAAATAACAGAATTACAAAATAGGAGCGGAACATGAATGTTATTAGTTTACAAAACATAGAGAAATCATATGGTACAAGGCTGTTGTTTAAAGAGGTGAATATTACTTTTACCACAGAAAAACGACTAGGTCTTGTGGGAATTAACGGAACGGGTAAGTCTACATTTCTAAAAATATTAGCAGGACAAATGGAAGCTGATAAAGGCACCATTGAGCGTAATGGTAAGGCCAGCATCCATTACTTAGCGCAGACACCTGATTTTGATGCGGAATCTACTTTATTAGAAGCAGTTCTTGATGGAGATCATCCTCGCTTACAGATGGTAAAAGCCTTTGAACGTATTAGTCGTGAGTACCGCCAAATGCAAGAGTCTGGTAGTGATGATGCTAAACTGTCTCGTAACTACATGAATGCATTGGAGCAAATGGATCAACAAGATGGGTGGCAAGTAGAACAAGAGGCGCGTATTATTTTATCTAAACTGGGCTTTCCTGATGTGGAGCAGAAGGTAGCCATGTTGTCAGGTGGGCAAAAGCGTCGTCTTGCATTGGGGCAAGCATTGCTATATCCATGTGATCTTTTATTGCTAGATGAGCCGACTAACCATTTGGATGAAGATAGTATCGATTGGCTGGAGTCGTATTTGAGTGCTCGCCAAGGAGGATTATTAA
Organism: Veillonella parvula; assembly: GCF_945949885.1. Classification (GTDB taxonomy): domain Bacteria; phylum Bacillota; class Negativicutes; order Veillonellales; family Veillonellaceae; genus Veillonella; species Veillonella parvula_B. Next base: position 16,898 of record NZ_CAMFFZ010000023.1, read on the forward strand.
TCAGTACTCATGACAGATATTTCCTCGATTCCGTATGTAATGGTATTTTAGAGCTATCTAATCGTCGCATGTATCAATATGATGGCAACTACGAAGAATTTATCGCCTTGAAAGCAGATCGAGAGGCTCGTGAGGCTGTCACCGAAGAAAAACGGCGTCAATTCTTAAAACGAGAAATCGAATGGGTGCGTCGTGGTGCTTTGGCGAGAACTACAAAACAAAAGGCTCGTCTTGATCGTTACGAAAAATTAAAGAATATGGAGAAAACCCGTCGTCCCGATCAAATGGATCCTATTGCATTGAAGACCCGTTTAGGAAAAACCATCTTTGACATTGAGCATTTAGAGTTTTATTTTAATGAACGTCTTATGATTAGAGATTTCACCTATCACGTAGTACGCCATGATCGTATCGGTATAGTAGGGCCCAATGGTGTTGGTAAGTCTACCTTTATGAATATCCTTGATGGCACCTACGAGGCGACGAGTGGAACTATTGGTAAAGGTGAGACCGTTCGCATTGCTCACTTTAAACAAGAGCTGCCTGACTTCGATGAAGATATGCGCGTCCTAGATTATATTCGTGAAGACCATTCTTATATGGTCCTCGGTGATGGTTCTACGTTGAGCGCAGGGCAAATCCTTGAGCGATTTCTTTTTACCTCAGAGCTACACGGTGTACCAATTCGAAAACTCTCTGGTGGAGAACGTCGTCGCTTATATCTTTTGAAATTGCTTATGAGCGCTCCTAATGTATTATTGCTAGACGAACCGACGAATGATCTCGATATTCCAACTTTAGAGGTATTAGAGGATTTCTTAGATTCCTTCAGTGGCGTCATCGTAACAGTATGTCATGATCGGTACTTCCTAGACCGCGTAGTGGATAAATTGTTTGTCTTTACCGGTGATGGTCATATTGAAATCGTGCATGGTTCCTATTCTGACTACAAGGATGCTCTTGATGAAAGCAGTGGCAAGCGCCCATTCTATATGGCAAATGATAGTATATCGGCTAATTCCAAAGCCGTACGAGCTGTAGTAGCTGATCCCGATGACTCTGTTGATAATCAATCTGATAGGTTAGATACCCTTGGGAATGATAATGTTGTAGTTGGTGATGAAACAGATGCTTTCAAAGAAATACCAAAGAAAGGCCTGAATAAAGCAGAAGAAGCGGAGTATGCTAAAATTATAGATGAATTGCCTAAGTTAGAGCATTTAGTAAAGGGGCTCGATGTTATGATAAGCCAAGTGGCCACCGATTATGAAAAAATGCAGTCCCTGATGACGGAGCGAGAAGAGGCTCAGGCCCAAATAGATGTGCTTACTGAACGGTGGATGGAATTAGAAGAACGCCTATAAACCCAAGCGTATCATGTGATTTACTAATACCTGCTATGCAAAGGAATTACAAGTGATTTATTGATAAAACTTACAATGTATAGTATAATTTCTTCGATTAACGATAACAACGTTACCTAAGTAGGAGGAACTCATGAGTAAGTATGAATTTTTAGACCGTCGCGTACCAATTGAAGACGGTAATATTGCTTTAGTTCAAGATTTGTCCAAATGTAAAAATTGCTCCTTATGTCGAAAAGCTTGTGCGGTAGACATGGGTGTATTTGATTATTATGATTTAACAACTAATGGGGATCATCCAATTTGTATTCATTGTGGTCAATGTGCATCTATTTGCCCATTTGACTCCATCAATGAACGCTCTGAAATCGATGAAGTAAAAGCAGCTATTGCTGATCCTAATAAAATCGTCATCTTCCAAACTGCGCCTGCAGTACGTGTTGGTTTAGGCGAGGAATTTGGCCTTGAGGCTGGTACATTTGTAGAAGGTAAAATGGTAGCCGCTCTTCGCAAATTGGGTGGCGACTATATCCTTGATACAAACTTTGGTGCGGACATGACTATCATGGAAGAAGCATCTGAGTTATTAGAACGCGTTATTAATAGTGATGCGGTATTGCCTCAATTTACATCTTGTTGTCCTGCTTGGGTAAAGTTTGCGGAAACATTCTATCCAGAATTTCTGCCTAACTTGTCTACGGCTAAGAGTCCGATTGCTATGCAAGCGCCTACACAAAAAACATATTTTGCTGAAAAAATGGGTCTTGATGCAAAACAAATCGTGGCTGTTGCAGTAACACCTTGTACAGCTAAAAAATTCGAAATTCGTCGCGATGAAATGAATTCTTCTGCTGAATATTGGGATGCACCAGAAATGCGCGATACAGATTACTGTATTACTACACGGGAACTTGCAAAATGGTTGCGTGCTGAAGAAATCAACTTCGATGACCTTGAAGATTCTGCATTTGATCCATTGATGGGCGAAGCTTCTGGTGGCGGTATCATCTTCGGTAACACTGGTGGCGTTATGGAAGCGGCTATGCGTGCGGCTTACAAAATGGCGACAGGTGAAGATGCACCTCAAACATTGATTCCATTCGAAGCTATTCGCGGCATGGATGGTGCGCGTGAAGCGGACGTAGTGATTGGCGATAAAACATTACATGTAGCGGCAGTTCATGGTACAGGCAATTTGCGTAAGTTCATCGAACGCATGCGTGCAGAAAATATCCATTATGACTTTATTGAAGTAATGGCTTGTCGTGGTGGCTGTATCGGTGGTGGTGGTCAACCACGCGTTAAATTACCGATGGCTGACAAAGCTCGTGAAGCTCGTATTGCATCCTTGTATACTCGCGATGCGGAAGTAACTGTAAAAGCAGCTTGTGATAATCCAGATATTCAAAAATTGTATGCTGAGTTCTTTGATGGCAAACCTATGAGCCACAAAGCACATCACATGTTGCATACTACTTTTGTGAGTCGTGCTGAAGACTTAGGCCCTAACGGTGCTTGCACACCTGCTACATGCCCTACATCTGTGCCTAACTTGAAAAAGGCAGCAGAAGCGGCTAAAGCAGCGGCGGAAGCTAATAGCTAATAATTAGTGGTTAATATAAAGCACTAAGGCAATTAACAAATATATAAAGCAGATAGTTGATGTTTTAATCAGTTATCTGCTTTTTTGCTTTACCGGCTTTCACAGAAGTGGATACTACATATGCCATATACGTATAGGGGTTAGAATATAGAGATGGGTAAATTGGTTTAGGAATTACCTTTAATGTGCTATAATTAAATTATTAATATAGAAGCAATCAATACTGTTTCGGGAGGATCTTCATGGCTTTTAAATTAAAAGGAAAAGAAGAAAAATTTTTCAGTATTTTGGAAAAACATGCTGCGCTTACTTATGAAAGTGCAGAAATGATGGAACGTGTGTTTAAAGGCGATATCTCTAAAGAAGAGGCTTTTCTTGAAATTGATACAAAGGAAAAAGCAGCCGATGAATTAGTAAACGAAACTGTAGAGCGTTTGCGCAAAACATTCATCACTCCAATGGATCGTGAAGATATTCAGCTTTTAATTGATCAACTGGATACTACATTGGATAATATCAAAGAAATCATGGATAAAATGGTTATGTATCACGTTGGTAAACCAAGCGATGGAGCTATTCGCATGAGTGAAATCGTTGTTAAATGCGTTAAGCATATCAACAAATCTATTGGTTATATGGGTAGCCTTAAAAAGGACCATGTGAAGGTAGAAGGTCGTGTTCACCAAGTATTGAAACTTGAGTCTGAAGCGGATAATATTTACCATGAAGAAATGGCTAAGCTCTTTACAGAGTGCAAAGATCCAATTGAAATTATCAAATGGAAGGAAATCCTTAGTTCCATGGAAGATGTAATCGATGGTTGCGAGGATTTGGTTGGTACATTCCGCCGGGTAGTATTGAAGTATGCTTGATGCTCATTATTTAGTATGGCTAGTAGTTTTTTTAGCATTAGCCTTCGATTATATCAATGGCTTTCACGATACAGCGAATGCTATTGCTACCTCCGTTTCAACTCGTGCTATTGCGCCTAAAAAGGCGATTATGATGACTGCAGCGCTTAACTTCTTGGGCGCCATGGTTAGTACCGGTGTTGCGAAGACCATCGGTGGCGATATCGTTATGTCTGCATCTCTCATTAATAGTAGCATCATTGCAGCAGCCCTTATTGGTGCCATAATATGGAATTTATTAACTTGGTATTGGGGTATTCCTAGTTCTTCGTCCCATGCGCTTATCGGTGGTATCATTGGTGCCGTAGGTTGGTCTGTAGGTTTTGATGCTTTAAATGAGGCAGGTATATTAAAAATTTTCTTATCCCTCATTTTATCGCCAATCGTAGCCATGATTGGGGGCTATATTGTGATGAAAGTTTTGCTTCTCATCTTTGGTAGATTTTCTCCAATCGTATTAAATGATAGATTTAGATCCATGCAAATTGTATCTGCCGTTATGATGGCTTTTTCTCATGGTTCTAATGATGCGCAAAAGGCGATGGGTATCATTACGTTAACATTGCTTAGTGGCGGCTATATTGATACATTAGACGTACCTTTATGGGTTAAGTTATGTTGTGCTACTGCAATGGCATTAGGTACTGCAGCTGGTGGTTGGAAAATTATTTCCACTATGGGTACTAAAATTTTCAAACTAGAAACAATTAATGGTTTTGCTGCAGATTTGAACTCTGCCATTACTATTTTTACAGCGACATTCCTGCATTTGCCTGTAAGTACTACACATGTTGTAAGTGGTTCTTTACTAGGTGTAGGTTCTTCTAAACGTATTAAAGCTGTTAATTGGGGCGTAGCAAGATCTATGGTTATGGCTTGGTTTGTAACGATTCCATTATCTGGTATCGTAGCTGCCGTTGCTTACGAAATAGGGCATTTACTATTTGGATAATATATAGGCTGCTTATTTATATAAAAAGGACTGCGAAAGCAGTCTTTTTTGTTTGCCTAAGTTTTTTATTGTACATTGTTATGATTATTTTATTAATTTTTAGGTTTTCTATTTTGATAAATTTAGTTACTAGGCATGTACATAATAGCTTTCATATAGGATAAAAATATAGATATAGACTGGTTTAAAAATACTATATTCTATAAAATAGATTTATCTATATTTGGCAACGTTAATGTTACAATTCAAGTTGAATGGAGACAAATACTTATAAATATGAGTTTTGTTGATTATGCATTTTACTAATAAATGGAGTTTATTACTTGTTTATAGGCTGTTAAAAGGTTGTTTGAAGTAGATGGCTATTGCATACTTATGTAATGGAGGTTATACTATCGGTAGAAGGAGTTTTTCAAGTGAAAAGTGAGGTATGTATATGGCATGGGGTGGATCTAGACGCGGTGCCGGGCGCCCACGTAATCCTATTAAACGTATTGGTAGAACCTTTCGACTTAGTGATGAAGAGTTTCTTTCGCTAAAGCCATTGATCATGGCTATTAAGGCAAATAATGATAAACGACATAGGCAACAATATAGTCGAGAAGTATAAATAATCAGGCATTGTCACAGCATATACAATTTAATACATTTTAAATCTATTTTACAATAATTGATTATTTCTAAATCTTTCAACTACAACACATCTTTACTCTCTAAAACAATATGCTGTGTGCAATACAAGCAGTACGAAGAAGGTCCCAATTCATTTGAATTGGGACCTTCTTCGTTATATATAATATACAATACATATTACATATTACTCTATATTTTGTTATATTAAATTAGTCTACTTTGATGCCGTGAATTTCTTCAGTTAAACGTTTTAGAGCATCAACGGTACGTACCCCAGGAGTGATTTCAGAAAGTTTTACACGAATGAAGTGACCTTCTTTAACGGCTGTGATATCTTGAAGTTGAGGGTTAGCCTTGATCTTTTCAATTTTTTGTTGGAAATCATCATCGTTGCGAATGGAATTGCCATAGTCAGCGATAATAATATAGTCAGGGTTTTGCGCAATTACTGTTTCCCAAGAACCTTTAGCCCATGTTTTATCAACGCCTAAGCCGCTCATTACATTATCAGCACCGATAAGTTTTAAGATGTTAGTAGTATAACCTTCGAATGCTGTGAATGGTTGACCGTCTTCAGAGTCATAAATAAAAACGCGTTTACGAGGTAAGTCTTTTAGTTTATTCTGGATAGCTGCCAAGGTTTTTCGTTGGTCAGCAACCCATTCTTCAGCTTTAGGTTTTACGCCAAAAATCTCACCCAATTTAATCATGTCGCTGAAGTTGGTTTCTAGGTCAGCTTTAGTAGATAACATGGATTCAGGAAGCCAAATATTTACCTTTTGGGAAATCATTTTGTCAGCAGGAATGGCGCGTTTACTGAAGGAATCAGGCCAGCCTGTTGCGAAGTCGGGCTTTACGGACATGAATACTTCGTAGGAAGGCCATTTGTCAGATAATACTTTTACCTTGTCATAGGCAGCTTGTAGAGGTGGATAGATTTCTTCTTCTTTGAAAGCTGTCCCAGCCATTTTGTCTTCAAGACCTAATTGTAACATCATTTCCGTCGTTGCTTGGGACATGGATACTGCATGAGTAGGAGCGGATTTTACGGCAAAATCTGTTTTTGTACCATCAAATGTTTCACTCCACGTTACTGCATTGCCATTGTCAGCTGTGTTCTTAGTTGTGTCAGAACCACAGCCCGCAATAGCAAATGTAGCACATGCCATAGCGATTAATAATAATTTTTTTGACTTTCTTAAATTCTGAAACATAGTAAGTCCTTTCTTTAATAATTAATAATATAAATGATAGCGCCCTTCATCCCAAGAGGTTTTGAAAGGAACTTCAAAGATTGGTTCAAGAATTTCAGGTGTGAGTACCTCAGTAGGGGAACCTTCTTTTAGAATGGTTCCATTGTTCATGATGACTATATGATCGCAATATTGAGCCGCTAGATTTAAGTCGTGAAGGACTACGATTGTAGTGCCTTTAAAAGCACGTAATTGTTTCATTAGTGCCACTTTATACTTCATATCTAAATGATTAGTAGGTTCATCTAAAAGAAGTATTTGAGGTTTCTGGGTTAAGGCTTTAGCAATAAATACGCGTTGCTTCTCACCACCTGATAGATGATGAATTTCTTCATTTGCTAAATGGGTGATTCCTACTTCATTCATATAATGCTCTGCAATTTTTACATCTTCAGAACTATAGGTGCCAAAGTGTTGTTTGTACGGATACCGTCCCATGAGAACGATATCTTTTACGAGAAAATCATCAATCATAGCGTCTCTAGATTGTGTTAAGACTGCTACCAATTGAGCAAATTCGCGACCTTTATAAGACTCTAAAGGTTTTCCGTTTAATGTGATTTTGTTTTTTGTTGGATGAAGTCGATATAGATGGCTAAGTAGGGTAGACTTACCACATCCATTCGGTCCAATTATGGCTGTTATTTTATTGGTAGGAAATGTTACAGAAATATTCTTTAACACTTCTTTTGTTTCATAAGAAAAAGACAGCTGATTAATTTGATACATAGTATCTCCTATAGATATGATATACACTAACCATTGTGTTTATAACGATTCATGATAATCCAAATGAAGAGAGGAGCCCCCAATAAAGATGTAAGCACACCAATAGGGATTTCTTCTGGACTGTAGAGTGCTCTCGATAATACGTCTGACCAAATCATAACGATGCTACCGATGAGTGCACTGAATAGTAATGTGTATTTATGCTTAGGTCCGCCTACAATCCGAGCAAGGTGAGGGATGATAAGGCCGATAAAGCCAACTACACCAACCTTTGATACTAGTGTGGCAATCACAATAGAGGATATGATAACGATGCTTAATTGTAACTGCTTAACGGAAAGGCCCATTTGTGCTGCTTCATGATTACCGAGTAGCAACACATCAAGGTCTTGGTTGAACATATAGATATATAGCATAAATAAGGTTACAATAATTGCTGTTAATGGTAAATCGCCCCATTGTATGCCTGCAAAGCTGCCAAGTAGCCAGAACATGGCACTTCGTACTTGTGCTTCGTGTTTGGCTCCGTAAATGATCATCATCGTTAAGGCTGAAAATACACCGGTCATGCCCATGCCTATGAGGATAAGCTTTACTGGACTGTTACTTTTACCAACACATAGTAGTACTAATATAATTGAAAGTGCTGCGCCTAGAGTCGCAAAAATAGGTGTATTGTATTGCCCTAAGAATGGAAGCCCACCCATGATAATAGCGAAAACGGCACCTGTGCTTGCACCAGAAGAAACACCTAATACATAGGGATCTGCAAGGGCATTGCGCGTGACCGTTTGCATTAATAGACCCACAAGCGATAGACCTATACCTGTTAGAACAGAGTAAATAAGTCGTGGTAAGCGGATATCTGTAATAATCGTATCAGTCATAGATGCTTTAGTATTTGCATCGATCATAGGTATAAGAGCCGAAATAATTTGGTCTAGAGAAACGAATTTAGCTCCAAACTGTAAAGCTATTACTAATGAAATACAGAGGATTAGACATAGTACAAATACTTTTACCGAAGTCTGCATAAAATCTCCTTATTTTATTTAGGTAGTCTAAGTCTTATCTAAGTATAGAGAATTTTCAATATATATACAATATTAATACCTGTATAGGTATCATAAGTGTGAAGATTCATTAAATTATAAATAGCAAAATCATATGTTAGCTTTATTCATTTTTATGAGTTCATTGTTATTTTGATATATGAAAAATTTATTAGAATAGCTATAATAGAATTATATGTACAGTAGTATGTTTAGGAGGTGTTAGTTTGATACAAGATTTATTATCTGAGGATAATGTATCCTTTCATTATCCCGCCGAAACGTGGGAAGATGTAATTCGTCATGGTGGTCAACTGATGGTTGATGCGGGCTTTACGGATCCATCTTATACAGAGGCTATGGTTGAAGTAGTTCGTGAAATGGGTCCATATATCGTATTGGCTCCCGGTCTTGCTATGCCACATGCGCGCCCAGAACATGGTGCTAAGCGTGTAGGGACAGCTTTAGTGACATTGGAAAAACCATTGAATTTTGGCAGTCCTGATAATGACCCAGTATCTGTCGCATTATTCTTATGTGCTCCCAATAAAGATGAGCATATTCAATTGTTAACAGACATTGCTACATTATTTGAGGATGAAGAATTCTTAGATGCGGCTGTTGACTTTGAAAGTATTGACGACGTACAAGCATTCTTGGCAGAACATTTAGACGAGCAATAATACGTTTAGAAGGAGGCAAGTATGATTTCTGTATTAACTGTATGTGGTAATGGTATTGGTTCTAGCTTGATGTTAAAAATGAAAATTGAAGAAATTTGTGCTGAAAATGGTATCGATGCACAAGTTGAATCTATCGATTTTAACGCGGCTCAAGGTCGTAAGGCAGACCTCATCGTAACTGTAAAAGAGTTGGCTGAACAATTTGACGATAAAAACGTTGCTATTGTTCGTAGCTATATTAATAAAAAGAAGATTACAGAAGATGTTCTTGAAGCATTAAAACAAGCCGCTCAATAATATGTAACAATTATATATAGGAGGTAGTGCCATGGAAATGGTATTAGAGTTCTTGCGTGATGTGCTGTCTCAACCAGCACTTTTGATTGGTATTATGTCATGTATAGGCCTGATCGCTTTGAAACGTCCGTTTCATAAAATAATGACGGGCACATTAAAACCTATCCTTGGGTATTTAATGTTAGCTGCAGGTGCGGGTGTTATCGTTAGCAATCTTGACCCATTGGGGAAAATGATTGAACATGGATTTCATATTACTGGTGTAGTGCCAAATAATGAAGCTATCGTAGCTGTTGCACAAAAGGTACTTGGCGTTGAAACGATGTCTATTCTCGTAGTAGGCTTATTGATGAACTTATGTATTGCTCGTTTCACCAAGTTTAAATATGTATTCTTAACAGGTCATCACAGCTTATTTATGGCATGCCTTATGTCTGCCGTACTTGGTACAGCAGGTTTATCTGGTATGGAACTCATACTTGTAGGTGGTTTCTTAATGGGGGCTTGGTCAGCTATCTCTCCAGCTATTGGTCAAAGCTATACTTCTAAAGTGACTGATGGTGATGAGATTGCGATCGGTCACTTTGGTAGTTTAGGTTATTATTTATCTGCTTGGGTTGCTAAATATGTTGGGAAAGCTGAAGATAGTACAGAAGATATTGAAATACCAGAAAAATGGGGCTTTTTACGAGACTCAACATTATCTACAGCATTAACTATGATCGTATTTTACTTAATTGCCGCATTTGCAGCAGGTTCCGAATTTGTCGCTACTTTATCAGGTGATATGAGCCCATATTTATACGCTGTTATGAGTGCTATGAATTTTGCTGTTGGCGTAACAATCGTATACTCTGGTGTGCGTATGATCTTAGGTGATTTGATTCCTGCATTCCAAGGGATTGCTACAAAAATTATTCCTAATGCAATTCCAGCTGTAGACTGTGCCGTATTCTTCACCTATGCTCCAACTGCGGTTGTATTAGGCTTCCTTAGTTCCTTCATCGGTGGTATCATCGGTATGCTTATCCTTGGTGCTGTAGGCGGCGTATTAATCATTCCTGGTCTTGTGCCACACTTCTTCTGTGGTGCTACAGCAGGTATTTATGGCAATGCTACTGGTGGTCGTCGTGGCGCAGCGGTAGGTGCTTTCCTAAATGGTTTGGCTATTACATTCTTGCCAGCTTTGGCGTTGCCAGTTCTTGGTCAATTAGGCTTCCAAAATACAACCTTTGGTGATGCGGACTTTGCAGTGATGGGTCTCGTATTAGGTAATGCTTATGAATGGGTAGGTATGGCTGGTATTTATGGCATTGTAGCTATTGCCGCTTTAGTACTTATTATTCCTAACTTTATTAAAACAAAAGGTAAAGTTATTAATTATGTAGAAGAGGATTAATGAAAACAACTGAGCAACACAGTAATGTTGTAGTACGATATGTATTCCTGACTATTGGAGCAATAAGTTTTGGCCTTGGTACAGCAGGTATCGTATTACCACTATTGCCAACAGTTCCTTTTTATATGCTAACTTTATTTTGTTTAGCTCGAGGGTCTGAACGATTCCATAAAATGTTTTTGGAATCTAGTTTATATCAAAAGACTGTTGCTGCTTATGAACGCGATAAAGCGTTGACCTTGTGGGCAAAGTTGTCCATTCTCGTATCCGTTAGTGCCATAATGGCGGTTGGTGCTTATTTTAGTCAAGATATGCCTATTGCTCTAATGGTTATGGGCATTATATGGGTAGCGCATGTCATAGCATTAGCTTTTATTATTAAAACAAAAAAATAGGAACTTATATCTTTAGTTTTGAATATAGCCTCATGAATTAAATTGTTGTAGTTTAATTCATGAGGCTTATTTTATAGTACACTAGAAACTCTCAACGAAGATCTTAATTGTTTTATATTACTAAAACGAACTAGCTTGTGTTTTTAAATCTAAAATGAATTATTACTAATTGGAAGTTGACAATGACTATCAATAAGTATACTATAATATAATATTAACGTTTATGTTTATAGTATTTGTGTATATGGTGATAGTATGAATCCACATAATCATGCGGTTTCACATGCTGGAACATCTATGTCAAGACATACGATATTTGACGGTATCGATTTGATGTTCTTAGATGTGAAGCAAGAGACGATTCAATTTTATGCTAAATCACATACCAAGACGTTTGCTATAAATCACTGTGAAGAAGGGCGCATTGAGTGCAAGTTCACATCTGGAGAGTATTTATATATGGGCCCAGGGGATATGTCGTTAGGGTGGCATACACGCTCCGCTTACCAACATGAAAATTACTTCCCTACAAAATTATTTAAAGGAATTGTATTATTAGTAGATGTTGAAAAGGCACAACCCGTATTAGATGCACTTGTTAGTGATTCTCGAATTGATTTGACTGAGCTGGCCAATCGGTTTTGTGAGCATTCTGATTTTGGTATGATGATGGAAGAAACGGAAACTGTTCGTCACATTTTTTCTAGTTTATATAATGTACCAGATCAAATAAAGGAGCACTATTTTAAATTAAAAGTGATTGAAATCTTTTTATTGTTATCTGTTATATCTACAGCTAATAATGAAAAAAGAAATACCTATAGAAAGCAGCAAGTTGATATTGTAAAAGCTGTATGTGAATATGTATCGACACAGTATATGAAGCGTATTACTATTGATTCCTTGTCTGAACAGTTTGATATTCCTACATCTACCCTGAAACGTTGCTTTAAAGGTGTATTTGGTACAACCATACATCAATATCTAAAAGAATGTCGTATTAATGCGGCGAAGAGATTGCTTCAAGACTCAGATCAGTCTATTTTAGAAATCGCTAATGCGGTAGGGTATGAGAATGGTAGTAAGTTTACGGGTGCATTTAAAGAGGCTACTGGTGTAACGCCAAGTGCTTATCGTAAGGTTTAAATAATTTTGAACTTTATATTATTCTAGATAGAAATTTTGTGCTTTAGGCTAGGTTTGATAGTCTATGAAAATTAAATATTGTCCGAAACGTATGTTTTTGGTCTATTCGGAGTAGATATGTATAATACACTTTGCTACCATTAAATCTGTAAATGATTTTCAATGTCATTTGGTTGTGGTGGTAAAGTGTATTTTTATATGCATGGTTAAATATATGTCTGGAGGAAATTTAATGAATAGGAGTTGGGTGCGGGCAAGGAGATATGTTATACTATCCTGCGCAGTAGCGTGCTGGTTGCAAATGCCGGTAGTTATGGCGGATAATGCGACTGTAACAACCGATGTGGTTCATGTTCGCGGTACATGGGCTGAAGAGCAGGCAAAACAAGAGTCTCAACAGACGACGATTATTACGAAGAAGGATATTGTCAAAAAGCAGGCAAAATCCGTAGAAGATATTGTATTTTCCGAAACTGGTGTATCCAGAACCGTTGATTCGATGGGGCGCGTCGGTGTATCTATCCGTGGTGCGGATCCGCGTCATACCTTGATTCTTGTGGATGGACAGCCTGTGATGGGCGACCTTGCCAAATATCAAGGCGCCGGTGATGAATTACAGCGTCTCGGTACAGAAAATGTGGAACGTATAGAAATTATTCAAGGTGCAGCCAGTGCTAAATACGGATCCGACGCCATCGGTGGTGTTATCAATGTTATTACCAATAAACCGCGTAAGACCGCTGGCCTTCAGTTTAATGCGGAAGGTCGTAGAACTAAAGGCGACGGTGATATCGTACCGTTTTCCAATTTCTTTATGCGCGCTGATTCTGGCTCATTAGGTAAGTTAAAAGTTAATATTCACGGTAGTAAACGTGATATTATGCCTATTTATGCTAGCGAGCGGCGTCGTATCAGCGCTATGACCAATGATGAAGACCACGGGTTTTTAAAGAATTCCCTACGATATTACGGTACAAATTCCAATATAGGTTTGGCCGCTACGTATGATATTAATGATAAACAGTCTTTGGGAGTCCGTATCGATAGGTATAATGAAGACTTGGAACGATATGTAAAGCGCAGTACTTCTTATTTGGAACCTCAGGTTCATTACAAACGGGATTTAGATAGGAATAATCTTAATTTGACGTATACTGGTCAGGACAATAAGAGTTCGTGGAAAGCGGAACTGAATTATACGCGGACCAAAGAAGATGATGTAACATTAACTAGTGACTATGGGAACAGTACCTATGAAGGAAAAAATACATTAAACTATGTGGATAATGTAGATCATCGTCAATGGAGCATAACACTCGGGGCAGATACACAAGTCAGTAAGAAACATCTCTTGTCTTATGGCATGGGGGTTATACGGGAGACAGGCGAAGGTAGCAGACTAAAAAATGCGCCTCATACTTATAAACGGCATATCGATCCCTGGGATTACGATAAAAGTCTGGCGGTAAAAAACGGTGTTCCTTCATCCACAATTTATGACCATTCTTTCAGAAAAAACGAGGCCGGTGTAGAGCAGTGGAATAAGGAGAAAGAATGGTATAACGGAGATAAAAGCAAGCCAAATACATTGCCGGAATTTACTTACGAAGAATATCTTCAATATGTGGATCCCCAGGCGGGAATTGATTCAGCGGCCGCAATGGGGCTTGTGGACGGCCCCGTGACAGAGCGTACGCTGAAAAAACGGAATCCTGAAGCTTATGCGCGATATCAGCAGTTCGCTAAACGTTTATTAGCGGAGAATAAAGAATTTATTGAAGACTATCATTTTAATAAGGAGGGTCGAAAAGATGAAAACGGTAAGTATTATCCAGCACTTTATGATGCATATTTACCGAGCTTTTACTATGGCGCCGTACCGGATTTTGATTCTACGAAGTTGAAATTAAACGGAGCTTATTTTAAAGAAGAGTATTTAAAACGCGTTAATCAACAGACCGCAGGACGTGCGGAGATCAAGAAACAGAATTTCTTTATTCAGGATACGTGGCAGGTTAATAAAAATACTACTTTATCACCAATTATAAGACTGGATCATAGTGATTTATTTGGCTCCAACTGGTCGTTTAATTTCGGCATGACTCATAATGTACATGGAAATGTACACCGCAGATTAAAGGCTAATGTGGGTACCAGTTATACGGAACCTGGTATGGGTGAGCTGTATTATAACTGGGAAATGTATGGTCCGAATATTACAAATGCTACAATCGGTGGCGGTGAAGCCCGATTAGGTTGGTATTGGGTCGGAAATCCGAACCTTAAACCAGAGAAATCCATGAATTTCGACCTCTCTTTGGAAGGGGAAAATAAAAATACCTATGGTAAAGTAACCGTATTCCATAATAATATCCGGAATTATATGTCGATTTACAATACGGGATATTTGATGGATTTTTATCCTCAGTATGTTGAATCTACCACATATGGAGCGGCGAAATTTGCTCATGCACCAGATATGATTTACAGTTTCCGTAATATCGGCAAGGCCCAAATTACGGGACTTCAATTTGAAGTTAAACAAACTTTGAATAAGCACTGGAAGGCACGTTTGGGATATACGTATTTACGAGCGCTTAATAAGAGCGATAAAGATATGCCTCGTGAATTACTGGATAAACCTCGTCATAAAGTGGATATCGGTGTGGATTTTGAGGATAAGGCTAGCGGATGGAGCGGTAGTCTGTGGGGCGATTATTATATTCATATGCTGGATAGTAACTCCTTGTCTGGTGGCGGTAATTATATGGTATCTTATATTGATCCTAATAATTCCGATCGTTCCGTTATCAGATATAATTTGAATAATAGAAAAACCGCCGATATGTATGAACATAAAACTTACGGCATATGGAATTTGATGATTCAAAAGAAGATTGATAAGGATTCGCGAATCTATTTCGGTATTGATAATCTCTTTAATCATCGTGATGATGATCGGGCTTTATCGGCTCGAGTATATCGTATCGGATTAAATATGAAATTCGGTTTCGGTTCAGGTGAAAGTAAAACGAAACTTACGAAGGAGCAGTTTGAATCGTTACCTCCGGTTATGCTGCAGGATTTTATTACGCGTCCTTTCGATACAGACAGAAAACGAGGTATGGAACTTGTAGGTGATTATCGTGTACGTAATGACAGTCATCTTGGATCCGATCGTCCTGCTACGCGGGTGACGACTACAAGTTACGTATCCGACGAGGCCGCAAAGAATCTGGCGGACCGCAAGGAACATGGCTTGAATCAACGTATACGTGTCGGTGTCGATGCTCGTATTAACGATAATACGAATGTACGCGTTGTGGGGAGTGCTTCTGGCCAAGCTGGTGTAGATAGCAGTCATGAAACAGAAGGCACTAAAGGTTTTGATCATCAACGTCTCGAAGAACTAGATGTAACACATCACGGTTCTAAATGGGATCAAAGTGTTGGTCGTATTACTGAATCTATGGGGGTTACAGGTTATTGGTTTAATAAAGAATATGACGGACTTCGTAGTGTTTGGACGAATAAGAATACTCAAGTCCGTATCGGTGTGGGGACCTTTAAACATAGTACGGGAATTAGCGACAGTGCTTATACTCATGCTATTTATACGCATTTTAAACGGGTTCCAACGGTGGAGGAATTCTTAGGTGTTACTATGGATTCGGACGGTGCCAATAAGGAACTCATCGTACCAAACGCAGGGAATACTATTAATTTCTACCAACAATTGAAGGCATTGCGTGATAAAGAAGGTGCCTTAGAAGGCGAAGTTAAGGCATTGAAACAAAAAATTGATGATCTTAATTCCGATATCTGGTGGAAAGAGTTTATTGATGAGTTACCAGCTGATCAATTAGCTCCATTAAAAGCAGATCTTGCAAAACTACAAACTCAATTGCCAGATGTTGAGGCACGCGTTGCAAAAGAGCGTGAATCATTGAGAGATGCTCAGTTTGATGTAGTTCGTCGTATGCAAGAAATCGTGGCAAAAGCTTATGGTGCTGATGCAGATAAGCAAAAAGTATTGCTTGAAATGCCAGAAGTCAATGTTAAGTTCGTTTATAAAGATAAGCGTTACGATGAGGACACTGAACAATGGGTTCCTGATGAAGGCACAATCAATACTAAGATTACTGCAGGTAAAATTGGTTTAACTGAAAATGATCCACTATTTGAAGTTAAATTAAGTGATACTTCTGTATTAGCGGATAATGGTAAAACATTCTTAACTAATTGGTACAATAAAAATAAAGCTGCTATTGAGGCCGCGTATCGTAAAACGGCTCAAGAACGTGCAGCCCTTATCTTTAACAAAGATGCTACCTATACAATTAGCTTCGAAGATAATGCTTTTGATGGACTAGAAAATAATATTTATAAAGTGAACTCTGTTGATGTTAAAGATTATGGCTTATCTAATGTTATTAACGTAAAAAATAGTGATCATTATCCACAATTACTAGCGTCCTATTTCAATGGTTTGACTCGTCTTCTTGAAAAGGCTGATGGGTATAGTAGATTGCCTAGAGAAGCATTAGGTAAATGCTCATGTACGGTAAGGAAGCAAGCAACCGAAAACAAGAGATAGACCGCCAGCACTACACTATTCCGAACCAAAGACCAAAAGATAAGCATTGTGGGAAAATCTAAACTTTTGGATTTTCCTACAATGCCAACTACGGCGGAATCCCTCCCACTCCTTATATCTTTCTGTATACATTGAATTTGTATTTAGTAAAATGCAGACAACACCACGGATCGGCTTTTGGTTGGACAATTCCAACCAAACACCACAGCAGACAGCAGAAAACATTCTGAACGCTAGGAAGCCGGTATGATTGTTACATATAAGGGGAAGAAAAATTTCTTTTAGGTACTTGCTTTCCTAAAACTGATGTGATACAATGATTTAATCCAGAAAAGGAGTAAAAAATATGCGGCAAGGTATTCTTAAATAAAACTATAATCAAATAGTGGGAACAAAGGATTATGATAGCTCCTTTTGTAGGGGCTTAGTTTTTTGTACCCAATTTAAGAATACTTTTGCCTTATCAATTTTGACATATCCCCAAAAACAGCAATCACAAACAGGTGTATGCTGTATATGTGTATGTCCGCAACTTATAATCCCCAGTGGTAAAAGTATTTTACTGCTGGGGATTTTTATGCCCTTTGGGGCTGTAAAGGGAGGACAATCACATGAAAATAATCAATATTGGAATTCTTGCCCATGTAGACGCTGGAAAGACGACCTTGACGGAGAGCCTGCTATATGCCAGCGGAGCCATTTCAGAACCGGGGAGCGTCGAAAAAGGGACAACGAGGACGGACACCATGTTTTTGGAGCGGCAGCGTGGGATTACCATTCAAGCGGCAGTCACTTCCTTCCAGTGGCACAGATGTAAAGTTAACATTGTGGATACGCCCGGCCACATGGATTTTTTGGCGGAGGTGTACCGCTCTTTGGCTGTTTTAGATGGGGCCATCTTGGTGATCTCCGCTAAAGATGGCGTGCAGGCCCAGACCCGTATTCTGTTCCATGCCCTGCGGAAAATGAACATTCCCACCGTTATCTTTATCAACAAGATCGACCAGGCTGGCGTTGATTTGCAGAGCGTGGTTCAGTCTGTTCGGGATAAGCTCTCCGCCGATATTATCATCAAGCAGACGGTGTCGCTGTCCCCGGAAATAGTCCTGGAGGAAAATACCGACATAGAAGCATGGGATGCGGTCATCGAAAATAACGATGAATTATTGGAAAAGTATATCGCAGGAGAACCAATCAGCCGGGAAAAACTTGCGCGGGAGGAACAGCAGCGGGTTCAAGACGCCTCCCTGTTCCCAGTCTATCATGGCAGCGCCAAAAATGGCCTTGGCATTCAACCGTTGATGGATGCGGTGACAGGGCTGTTCCAACCGATTGGGGAACAGGGGGGCGCCGCCCTATGCGGCAGCGTTTTCAAGGTTGAGTACACCGATTGCGGCCAGCGGCGTGTCTATCTACGGTTATACAGCGGAACGCTGCGCCTGCGGGATACGGTGGCCCTGGCCGGGAGAGAAAAGCTGAAAATCACAGAGATGCGTATTCCATCCAAAGGGGAAATTGTTCGGACAGACACCGCTTATCAGGGTGAAATTGTTATCCTTCCCAGCGACAGCGTGAGGTTAAACGATGTATTAGGG
>NZ_CAMFFZ010000024.1:0-35362 GCF_945949885.1 Veillonella parvula
CAGAGAATCTTCTTATTTTTTATTCTTTTGTCACAAATGTATTATACTCGAACAACTCAAATCTTAAGACTGTTTCATTAGCATAAAACGGTGAATCATATGATCTTCGTTAAATACGCCTTTAGTAGTTAGTGTAGTCGTTTGGCTATCTGTAGATTTAATGCCTCTTGCACTCATGCAGCTGTGGGACGATATAATGTGCACAATAACATCATCAGACCCTGTCGCTAAAGAAATTACTTCCGAAATATCTTCACCAATTTTTTCTTGCAATTGTAAACGCTTGCAACACATTTCAGCTATGCGAGGAATCTTAGATAAACCTATGACACGACCTTTTGGTATATACCCAATACTGATACTCATATTATACATCAATGCCATATGATGTTCACAATGAGAGAAGCAAGTAATATCCTTTACTACTACCATTTGATTTGTATCTACAGCGAAGGTTTTACCATACATTTCTGCAATTTCAGCATTTGTATACTGAATGCCTTCATATACCTCTTCCATCATTTGAGCCACCCGTTTCGGTGTTTCTAACAAACCGTCCCGATTAGGATTCTCACCTAATGCTTCTAACAACTGATATATAAGTGATTCTATTTTTTTTGTATCCATATTTACCCCTTTATATCAAGATTCCATCAGACCTCATATCATACTATGCATTAGAAAAGATACTGACACTACACATCCTAATAATACTATACACCCTTTGCATCTGGATCCCAGACAAATTTATGGATTTGCAGTTGAAATCGTACATTCTGTAAATTATATGCTTTCATATAATCGATAATCGATGCCGCCTCAATTTGTCCCCATACAGGCGATACATATATTTGAGCCGCTGTAGGATATTGGTCAATTATACGACGCATACAATCTAAATCTTCTGGAGAACCAACGACAAACTTGATAAGATCTCGTTCTGTAGCCACCTTGAATATGTCTATATTCATAGACTCTTCGGCTAAAGAGGACAGTGTTTTATAATCATAGGTAAACCACACATTATCTCTGTGAAAGCTCGGTATAATCGTGCCATTTGTTTCAATATTGAAATCATAAAGGCTATCATTAAGTATCTCTCGTTTATCAAATTTATCTATATCAATAATACAAGTTGAACCAGCTTGGCCTGATGTATTATCCTGCATTGTTTCAGCCTTCCGACGATTTAACTCATCGATTAGCTCTACTACAGCTGCTTCTTGTAATAAAGGTTCACCGCCAGTAATAGTGATTCGATAATTACCTAAACTTTCAATAACATCAGCCACCTCAGCTACAGTCATCTCTGTAAAGACACTATCAATGCCATAACTATAAGTCGTATCGCAATAGGAACAGCGAATATTGCAATCATGGAGGCGTAAAAATGTAGTCAGCAAGCCTTGCCGACTACCTTCCCCATCAATAGAGGCAAAAATCTCAATCACGTTCATAAATAGCTGTGTTCCCTTCAGATTCTTGAACCTCTACTTTAAAGCATTTTGGGCCCAATTCATCAGCAATCCATTTTGCCATATTCTCCGCAGTGGGATTAATGTCGCCTAGTACATCGTTGATATGGCAATGATCCAAGCGACCATGAATTTTTTCTTTAATAATCGTAAAGTCGATGACCATTCCGTTATGATCTAACTCTTCAGAGCGTGCATGAACTGTAATAATCCAGTTATGCCCATGAAGATTTTGACATTTACTCGGATAATCTAGTTTTAATTGATGAGATGCACTCACCTCTAACCGTTTAGTAACTGTAAACATTATATCTCCTATCCATCACATAAGCTTTCAACTTATATCTATTACATAAGACTTATCGCTATTACATGAGACCCTTCTCTACTACATAAGTCTTATCATAAAATGCTTTTTATTGTAAGATATTACCATTTTTTATTATAACACAAAAGGGTTGTAATACAGTGCTATACAACACTGCATTACAACCCTTAAGAGTTTCAAAATATTATAAGAAGTCTTTGATTTTATCACGTTTACCGCGATTGCGCAATTTAGTAAGCGCTTTACCTTCAATCTGACGAATACGTTCACGTGTAACATTGAAATGTTGACCAACTTCTTCCAATGTACGAGGCTTACCATCCTTCAAACCAAAACGTAAAATCAATACTTGTTGCTCACGATCAGTTAAACATGTAAATACATCTTCAATTTGCTCTTGCAGTAAGATGTAGCTAGCTGCATCGTCTGGAGCAATTGCATCTTGGTCCTCGATGAAGTCCCCTAAATGGGAATCTTCCTCTTCACCAATCGGAGTTTCCAAGGATACTGGCTCTTGAGCAATTTTCTGAATTTCACGCACCCGCTCTACAGTAATTCCCATACCTTCAGCAATTTCTTCTGGCAATGGCTCGCGACCTTTGTCTTGCAACAATTGTCTAGAAATACGAATCAATTTATTAATTGTTTCTACCATATGTACAGGAATACGAATCGTACGAGCTTGGTCTGCAATAGCACGCGTAATCGCTTGACGAATCCACCAAGTAGCATATGTAGAAAATTTATAACCCTTAGTATAGTCGAATTTATCTACCGCTTTGATTAGACCTAAGTTACCTTCTTGGATTAAATCCAAGAACAACATACCGCGACCTACATAACGTTTCGCAATACTTACAACTAGTCGCAAGTTAGCATCTACCAATTTTTTCTTAGCCTTTTTGCTAAGTTGAATATCCTTATATGTAGCATCCTCTTGTGCACCAGCTTCGATTTGCTTAGCTAATACGATTTCTTCGTCAGCTGAAAGCAATGGTACGCGACCAATTTCTTTTAGGTACATTCGTACAGGGTCATCGATATTAACACCAGAATCAACACTTAAATCGATAGAAATTTTCTTCTCACTAGAAACTTCGTCTTCATCTTCATCTGTTTCAATTGTATGACTATCTGTATCATCTGCATCAATATCTGCCACAATCTCAACATTCAGTTTACCCAAAGTCGTATAAATATCATCTAATTGTTCCGCAGTAATTTCCGTCTGCTCATGAAGAGCATCTGAAATCTCGGATTGTGTCAACACACCGCTCTTACGGCCTTTTTCAAGAAGTTGCTCAACAATCTCCTCTATTTGACTTTTTTGTACTTTCTTAGCCACAGCGCTCTCCTTTTTAACCATTAATGATTTACTTAGACCATTCTCTAATTAAATTCTGTATTTCTTGACACTTATGTAATTCGCTAATAAACGTCGAATCTCCTGCTCGTTTTAATTGATCCGCCATAATCGAATGCGCTTTATACTGTTCACGCAATGAATGGAGCCTTATCTTGCGGATTAATGCAGGCACTTGTACTTTATATTCATCGTCACTCATAACGACCAACCTAGAGTAAATATCGTATTCTTGAGAAGATAAAACAGATTGAATTGCAGTTTCATCTAGACGACCTTCGGACTTATACAAGTTGAATAGCTTTTCTATTATACCTCGATATTCAATTTTTTCAAAGTCCTCTAATGGCAAATAGCTCATCATATGTTGTAATACTTCGCCATCTGTGAAAGCTAAGGACAATAATTTTTCCGCATCTCCTCTTGGTAAATCCTGTGTTGGTAAAGGTGTCGATGCCGTATCCACTAATTCAATTTGTCCTTTTTTCACATAATCTCTAAAGTAACTAAAAATAGTACTATTATCAAGCCATAATGGCAATGCCAATGTTTTTAAAGCATCATCTCTCTGTGTTTGACTATCTATATTTGCAATATATGGGAAAACATCTGCCATAACAGCCTGCTTACCTTCTGTATCATTTGTATCGTGTTTAATTAAAGACTCACTTAATAGATAATCAAGAGGCTTAACAGCTTTAGCAACTAACTCCTTAAATGCCTGTCCCCCATGATTACGCACATAATCATCTGGATCTTTACCGTCTGGCATGGCAAGGACACGCACCTTAAAATCCGTATTTTGCAATAATTCAATAGCTCTAGCAGCCGCCTGACGACCAGCACCATCCATATCATAAGCTAACACGATTTCTTCAGCCTGCCTCATCAAGATATGTCCATGATCTCTTGTATAAGCAGTCCCCAATGATGCGACTACATTAGTAACACCATGATTATGAGCAGATATAACATCCATATAGCCTTCTACAAGAATAGCTTGTTTTTCCTCCCGAATAGATTTATAAGCCTTATCAAAAGCAAATAGAAGTTTACCTTTTTCAAAGATTGATGACTCTGGAGAGTTTAAATATTTTGGTGTACTGTCATCCATAACACGTCCACCAAAAGCAACTACTCGCCCTTTACCATCCATAATGGGGAACATAATTCTATTTCTGAAGAAGTCATAAAATTGACCCTTTTGATTCTTTCGGACAAGATTCAACTCTAAAAGAATGGAATCATCAATGCCACGGTCATGAAAGGCACGATATAACTTATCCCAACCATCAGGAGCAAAACCAAGCTTAAATGTTTCTATGGTCGCTTGTGTGAGTCCTCGCTTTTTCAAATAATCTAATCCCACTTTACCAATAGAAGTTTGAGTAAGACAGTTATGGAAAAAAGTAGCCGCTAAATCAGAAGCTTCATACAGTTTTTTGCGTCTTTCATCTCTAGCTCTTTGCTCAGGTGAAAGTTTCGCCTCTGGCAATGGAATATTAGCCCGATTAGCTAGCCGCTCTAAAGCTTCTACAAAGGTTAAATGCTCTAACTCCATAAGAAATTTAATAGCATTTCCTGATGCATGGCAACCAAAACAATAATAAAAACCCTTTTCAGGGGCTACGCTAAAGGATGGCGTTTTTTCATTATGAAATGGACAACAACCCCAATAGTTCTTGCCACGTTTCTTTAAGGCTACATGCTCGGATACAACTGACACGATATCATTAGCATCTTTGATTTGTTCAATCAACTCATTTTCAAAATATCGGCTCATAGCCAACGCCTCCTTCCCCATATATATATTAATTCTATATACAAATAAAAAATCCTCTATTTGTAAAGCATTTTAATCAATTAAATTATAAAAAAGTATAAAAAAGCTTGATACGAATCATAGGAATCATCATCTACAACGCAATATACATGATGATTCCTATACGCCGTATATAGCAATATGTAATTACCGAAACTTTGATAACAATAGGCTGCAATGAAAACATTGCAGCCTATACTTATCGCTTATAGCATATTATTTTGCGTAATCCACAACGCGAGTTTCACGAATAATTACGACCTTAATTTGGCCTGGATATTCAAGTTCTGACTCGATGCGTTTTACGATATTCCGAACAAGTAATGTAGACTCAGCTTCATCAATCTTATCCGGTTTTACTACAACGCGAATCTCACGACCGGCTTGAATAGCAAAACATTTTTCAACGCCTTCGAAGGATTCAGCGATTTCTTCCAATTTAGATAAACGTTTTAAGTAGTTTTCTAATGTTTCTCGACGTGCTCCTGGACGGGCAGCGGAGATAGCATCAGCGGCAGCTACTAATACAGCTTCTACAGTTTGGAACTCTTCATCACCATGATGAGCACCAATACAGTTAATTACTGCTGCACTTTCACGATATTTACGAGCCACATCAACACCGATTTGAACATGAGAACCTTCAAGTTCACGGTCTAATGCTTTACCAATATCATGAATCAAACCACCTCGTTTAGCCAAAGTTACATCACAGCCTAGTTCAGCTGCCATTAAACCTGCTAAATGAGATACTTCAATGGAATGTTTCAATACGTTTTGACCATAACTAGTACGATATTTCAAACGGCCTAAAATCTTAACAATTTCAGGATGTAAGCCGTGAACATCAGCTTCAAATGTCGCTTGTTCACCAGCCTCTTTAATAGTTTGGTCCACCTCTTTACGAGCTTTACCAACCATTTCTTCAATACGAGCTGGATGGATACGACCATCTACAATCAATTTTTCCAGCGCAATACGAGCCACTTCACGACGAATTGGATCGAAGCCGGAAAGAATAACTGCTTCTGGTGTGTCATCGATAATCAAATCAATACCTGTTAATGTTTCGAGTGCACGAATGTTACGGCCTTCGCGACCGATAATGCGCCCCTTCATTTCATCATTAGGCAATGCCACTACGGATACGGTAGTTTCCGCTACATGGTCAGCTGCACAACGTTGGATGGCAGAGGAGATAATTTCTTTCGCTTTTTTCTCCGCTTCATCCTTAGCTTGCTGCTCCATTTCCTTAACCATAATCGCCGTTTCATGGCGAATCTCTTGCTCCACATTCGTTAACAAGATATTTTTTGCTTCTTCGAACGTCATGCCAGAAATACGTTCCAATTCTGCCATTTGTTTTTCATATAAAGCTTCTACCTTTTCACGGCTTTGGGCTAAGTCAGCTTCTTTGCGATGTAAAGCTTCCTCTTTATGCTCAATATTGTCTAATTTTTTATCCAAAGATTCTTCTTTTTGAAGAATACGACGTTCCATACGTTGAAGTTCAGAACGACGATCTTTATTTTCTCGTTCCACATCAGAACGGAGCTTATGAATTTCTTCTTTCGCTTCTAATAAAGCTTCTTTCTTTTTAGACTCAGCTGTGCGTTCACCATTTGCAATGATGCGTGCAGCCTCTTGTTCAGCTTGATCCAGTTTTCCTTCAGCAATATTTTTTCTTAAAAAATAGCCTACCCCTAGTCCAATCAGTACCATTACCACTGCAATTAGACTATACTCTAAAATTTCTTTCACCTCCTTTTAAGTTCTCAAAATTGAGCTTTCATACTCCTTTTTATGCTCTTTATGCATTAAATTATCAATTAGCCATATCATCATATAAATAAATAAGGCTATTATTAATTTTAGACTTCAAAGCCCTTTCTGTCAAGATTTTACAAGCTTAGTAAGGCCTCTCAAAAAGCATAATTTATTCATAAAAATCATTGCATACAATTTGAATTGTGCTTGTTGAGAAACCTCTGTATTTGAGAAAATTAAATACCTTTATCCGAGGAGCCCGCTCTTCATTGAGAATAGAACCAAATTTTTTCTCTACCACCCGATAAGCAGCTTTGACCTCATCATAAGCAGAAATTTCTTGAGGAATCGCAAGTCCTCGAAGTTTCATTTTTTGCTTAATCACATAAACACCGTATTTCTGTTCTTTCATCAAATAGGCTAATACTTGCTCAGATAAACGTTCATCATTAATATAATCATAATCTCTAAGGCGCTCAAGGACCCTCTCAATGATAGGGTCCTCGAATTGTTTACGTCTCATTTTTTGTGTCAGTTCATAAGAACTAAGAAAGCGTTGAGCTAGGAATCGATACGCTTGATCCATAGCAGCTTGCATCGTTTCGTCACTCATGATTATACTTCTTCAGTTACTTCTTCACCGATTACATCGATTTCTTCAGTGCCAACAGCCAATGTATCACGAATAATGCGATCGATTTCATCCGCTATTTGTGGATTGTCTAGCAAGTATTGTTTAGCCGCTTCCTTACCTTGGCCCATGCGTTCCCCATTATAGGAGTACCAAGCACCAGATTTATTAATAATTTCCATATTTGTACCAATATCAATAAGTGTGCCAGTTTTAGAGATACCTTCGCCATACATCAAATCAAATTCAGCGGTCTTAAATGGAGGTGCCACCTTATTTTTGACAACTTTGACTTTTGTGCGAGCACCAACATTTTCGTTGTTTGCTTTAATTAATTCCCCTTTACGAACATCAAGACGCACAGAGGAATAGAATTTCAACGCACGACCACCAGTTGTTGTTTCAGGATTACCAAACATAACACCTACTTTTTCACGCAATTGGTTGATAAAGATAACAACTGTTTTGGATTTACTGATGATACCAGTCAATTTACGCAAGGCTTTACTCATCAAACGAGCTTGTAAACCTACATGAGCGTCACCCATTTCACCATCAATTTCCGCTTTAGGTACCAACGCCGCTACGGAGTCAACTACAACAATATCTACTGCACCACTGCGAACAAGGGCTTCTGTAATTTCAAGGGCTTGTTCTCCATTATCTGGTTGAGAAATCAACAAATTATTAATATCTACACCCAAGTTACGAGCATATACAGGATCCATCGCATGCTCCGCATCAATAAATGCTGCAATGCCACCTTGTTTTTGAGCTTCTGCTACAGCGTGAAGAGCTACTGTTGTTTTACCAGAAGATTCTGGACCATAGATTTCAATTACACGACCACGAGGGAAGCCACCTACACCAACAGCGATATCGATAGCTAGAGAACCAGAGGAAATCACCTCTACATTCATGCGATCTGCCGCCTCACCAAGACGCATAATAGCACCTTTACCAAAATCTTTTTCAATTTGTTTTAACGCGTTATCCAACGCTGCTTGTCTGCCATCTACAGCCATTATTTTATTTCCCCTTTTCTGTTATATAAGTATAAACATAGTAAAGTGCTAGCTCTGCTGCACTTTGTCTAATATCTTCTCGATTGCCAATTAAATTAGCTTTATGGGCTACCGTACCATGTGGACCAGTAACACCAAACCATACAAGACCAACAGGCTTTTCTAGCGTACCGCCTCCAGGACCAGCTAGGCCTGTCGTAGAAACAGCATATGTTGTTTGACCAACAGTTCGTGCCCCCTCTGCCATAGCCTTAGCCACTTGCTCACTAACAGCACCATACGCATCTAGCATATCTTGTGGTACACCTAAAACACGATGTTTCACATCATTACTATACGAGATGACACCGCCCATATAGTACTCACTACTACCACTGACATTAGTAAGAAGCTTGCCAACCAATCCTGATGTACAGGATTCAGCAGTACTAATAGTGCTGTGTTCCTCTAGCAAGGTACGGCCTAGTGTTTCCTCCATAGAAATCGTTAAGTCACGCCCTATGCGTGAACCTAAGCGTTCTCGTATGATTGCATCCCAAGGATTAAGTAGTTCTTGCGCCGCTTCTAATGTTTCAGCCTTAGCAGTGATACGAACCTCAATGTAGCCCTTTTTAATGAGCAAAGCAATCGTCGGATTAGATTGATTCTTAATAAGATCCATCAAGGTGCTTTCTAAATCGATTTCACGTATATCATATACACCATAACGATAAGATATAACAACACCTTGAGAACCAAATCGGTTATTTAAATAAAGAACTACGCTCTCTTGGAACATGCCCTTCATTTCACCAGGAGGTCCAGGCAGAAGTATGTATGTAGTATCTCCATCTTCAACGACGACACCTGGTGCAACTCCAACAGGGTTATATAATACCTTCGCCCCTTCTGGTAATTGTGCCTCTCGCCGACTCGCATCAGGTATAGTACGGTTTACACTTTTAAAGAACCTTTCAAGCTCATTCATGGCCTCTTGATTAAACACAATAGGTCTACCAATTGAATCGGCAAGTACATTACGTGTAATATCGCCCTGCGTAGGTCCTAACCCACCAGTACTAATAACGATATCAGCCCTTGTACTAGCGAGCTGAAAGACTTCAGCCATTCGTTTCGGATTATCACCTACTACTGATTGATGGGCAATGGTATATCCTAGTTTATTCAACTCTTGTGCCAGCCATGATACATTCGTATTTACTGTATCACCTAGCAATAATTCTGAACCTGTAGAAATAAGTTCTACAATCATCAGATCACCTCCACAATCGAATATATCGAACTGTGTATTATTCTACAACTGTAGCTACTACATCATAAGCAAAGCCTTGCTCTACTTGTACTTTAAAAATATCACCAGGTTGAATGTCTTCACCGCAGTCTTCAATGTACATATTACCATCTACATCAGGTGCTTGAGATTTCAATCGACCTTTTGCAAGCAATGTGTTATTCTCGCCTTCTTCGATTTCCTCTACTATCGCATAATCAATGGTACCTTCTAAATCGCGATTGTTCTCTTCAGAGATAGCAGCTTGGATGGACATAAGAACGTGATAACGCTCTTCTTTGACCTCTTCTGGTATTTGGTCTTCACGAGCACCCGCTGGTGTACCAGCCTCTTGAGAATATGTAAATACGCCCATGTTATCAAATTTGATTTCTTTTACAAAGTCACAAAGTTCCTCAAATTGTTCATCTGTTTCACCAGGAAATCCAACGATGATAGAGGTGCGCAATGTAATATGAGTCGGCGCATTTCTAATTTTCTTAAGCAAACGCTCAATATCATTGCGATCGTCTCGACGATTCATTTGTTTCAAGATATCGTTATTAACATGTTGCAATGGAATATCTACATATTTACAAAGCTTTGGCTCATTAACGATAATATCTAACAATTCATCAGAAAAGAATGTCGGATATAGGTATAGCATGCGAATCCATTCTATGCCCTCTACAGTTGTTAATTCTTTTAACAATGTAGTCAACATTGGTTTACCATCATTAAGGTCAATACCATAACTTGTTGTATCTTGAGCGATAAGAACAATTTCCTTAACCCCTGTCGCAGCCAATCGTCCCACTTCAGCCTTAATAGACTCAACGGTACGACTACGAAAAGCGCCGCGAACCTTAGGAA
Source organism: Veillonella parvula (assembly GCF_945949885.1). Taxonomy (GTDB): domain Bacteria; phylum Bacillota; class Negativicutes; order Veillonellales; family Veillonellaceae; genus Veillonella; species Veillonella parvula_B. The sequence goes on from NZ_CAMFFZ010000024.1 coordinate 10,555, forward strand.
TAATACAAAATGTACACCCATTATTACAGCCTTCTGCAATTTTTACATATGCACTATAGCGAGGTGTAGTTTGAATACGAGGCATACGTTCATCGTAGATATTCGTAATATTTTCCATAATACAACTGCGATTGCCGTGCTCAATAGCATCAACGGCTACCATAACTTGATCCCATGCACCAGTACCGATTAATGCATCAATTTCAGGAATTTCTTGGAATAATTCATCCTGATATTGTTGGCTAAGACAACCTGCTACGATAAGGCCCTTACAAGCACCATCTTCCTTATATTGGGCAACCTCAAGAATAGTATTTATAGACTCAGCCTTAGCTTTTTCAATAAAAGTACAGGTATTTACAACGATAAGATCTGCTTCGCTTAAGTCTTCTGTAATTAAATAGCCATTATCTCTCAATAATCCTAACATTACCTCTGTATCTACTAAATTTTTAGCACAACCTAGGCTAACATATCCTAATTTTTTCCCCATTCCATATCCTTTCGTCACTAGATTCTTTTTTATTTATTTCTTGGATTTATACAACTGACTTAGTCCTTACGGAATCGTACCTGGCTAACCCAATGATTTAACAATAACTTTTTACCTTCTAGGGTATAACCACCATTCACAGGCCATAACACTAAATCATGCCCTATAGAATCTTTTGGCTCATCCATCTCAGGATTAGTAAATATATAGGTAAAATTCTCTTCTACCATATATTTCGCCGTTTTAGAAGATAGTAACCAATTAATAAACTCTACACTATCTGCTTTATGTTTTGAATTTTTTAAAACGGCAGCACCAGTCACATAATAAGACGTACCATCTTTAGGATAAATGATCTTAATTGGATACCCATGATGACTATATTGCGCCGCATCAGACAAGTTACCAATACCAATATTTGTCTCCCCTAGCGCAGTTAAGCGTATTGGAGTAGACAAAAATTTAGCATGTTGAACCACATGAGGCTTCAAACTATACAAGTATTCAAGAGTCTCTGGTTCCCCTTTGTACTCTACCATATTGTATAGCAAATTGGCCGCATTCTGAGATGCTACAAAATCAGTCATAACGATAGACCAATCACCTTGTTTTCCCAATGTTTCCCATGTAGTAATATATTTACCAATGCCATTATGGAAGGTATCATTCTGAACAAATACGATTGGATCGTACCAGAGACCAACCCAATAGCCATTTGGATCCTTTAGATTATCACGTACCTCGTCAATACGTTCATTGACGATGGGCATATATTTACCTGCATTGGCACCAACTACGAGATTATCTTCAGAAGTTAGCACCAAATCACCAGAAGTATCAGCCACGGTAGAAGCCGACCGTAGCGACATTTGTTCCTCTGTAAGAGGCATTACAGTAACTTTTACCTTTTGTTCCTCTTCATAACGCTCAGCAAGCATAGCTGTCAAAGTATTAGGTAAGTCCGTATAGACTATAATTTCACCACGAATAGGCTCTTTGGCCTGTTCTATTTGTTCTTGTTGGTAAAAGTTTATACCATAAATCAACATTCCTACCACAAATAATGCTAAAATGCTCGGAGCAATCCATCGTTTCATATATGCCTCCCATAAGACATAAAGTATCTTAAAATGAGAGTAGCTAGAGCTACTCTCTAAGTTTAACGACCACCAAAACTTTTATTAGATGTACGAACTTTAGTCACATCTCTACTACGCCTTTTGGCAGTCCGGCATTGATTCCTAGGTTCGCAATCTCGTTTGCCATTACGGAATTTACTAGATTGGCTAATACGCTTAGAATTTCCATTAATTGGGCGCGGTGGAATTAAGCATTCCGGGCCAAAGCCAATTAAATCACGTCGATTGGCTTCTATGAGAGCCTCTTTAACAAGATCATAGTTTTCAATATTTTTAAACTGCATCAAAGCGCGTTGTTTTGCTTTATCTCGCCCCTTTTTAGCAACATATACAGGCTTTCCATCTAGTGGATTAATGCCCGTATAATACATGCAAGTAGAAAGACTACCCGGTGTAGGGATAAAATCCTGTACTTGCTCAGGGTACATATGGTGGTCTCGTAAAAATTCCGCCAATTCAATAGCATCCTCTAACGCACAACCTGGATGAGAGCTCATAAAGTACGGAACTAAATATTGCTTCTTACCAAGCTTTTTATTCGCCTCTTCAAACCAAGACTTAAAGGTTAGAAATTCTTCCTTACCAGCTTTTCCCATCATATTGGTAACGCGTTTAGATACATGTTCTGGGGCTACCTTTAACTGACCACTTACGTGAAACTCACAAAGTTCCCGCACAAAGTCTTTATTGTTATCGGCCAATACATAGTCATAGCGCAAACCGGAACGAACAAATACCTTTTTTACACCTTTTAGCTTACGTAGTTTACGCAGTAAAGCAATATAATCATCGTGATTTGTATTCAAGTTTTCACAAGGCTCTGGAGCCGCACAGGTACGCCCTTTACAAGCACCATAAACAGCCTGTTTATCACAAGCCAGATGGCGGAAATTTGCCGTAGGGCCCCCTACATCATGAATATACCCCTTGAAGTTGTCCATCTTGATCATCTTATGTGCTTCGTCAATCAAAGACTCATGACTACGATTTTGGATAATACGACCTTGGTGATTCGTGATAGCACAGAAAGAACAACTGCCAAAACAACCGCGTTGGCTTACAAGGCTAAACTGAACTTCACTTAACGCTGGTACACCACCCTTATCATCGTATTTAGGATGCCACTTTCGGGTATATGGCAGGTTATAGACACCATCCATTTCATCCTGCGTCAATGGTAAAGCAGGTGTGTTCTGAATGAGATATCGATCACCATGTTTTTGGACTACAATACGACCATAGAACGGATCTTGTTCATCGTATTGAATGCGGAATGCATCGGCAAAGTCCATCTTATCCGCCTTAATAGCTTCATAGGATGGGCACTCTACATAGTCGATGGTTGGAATTTCCTTTGCCATGTAGCAAATACCGCGTATAGACGGCAAGGACTCTTTAAATCGACCTTGATCTAAGGCATCGGCTAGTTCAACGATTTGAAGTTCTCCCATACCATAGACAAGTACATCTGCCTTGGAATCTACTAAGATGGAGCGACGTACCGTATCTGACCAATAATCATAATGACCAAAGCGGCGCAAAGACGCTTCTATACCACCGATAATAAGAGGTACATCACTGTAAGCCTCCTTCATGCGGTTAGCATATACCAAGGTAGCACGATCTGGACGATGACCTGATTCACCACCTGGAGAATAATCATCTTGACGACGAATTTTCTTTGCTGCCGTAAATTTATTGAGCATTGAGTCTAGATTCCCTGCCGTAACAAGGGATGCTAGACGCGGTTTACCTAGTTTTTTGAAAGTCTCTACATCATTCCAATCTGGTTGCTCTATAATGCCTACACGATAGCCTTTGGATTCTAAGTATCTACCAATAACCGCAGGAGCAAAGGACGGATGGTCCACATAAGCATCCCCACTGATGAGAACGAAATCTAATTCGGCCCAGCCACGTTCCTTCATATCCGAAGGTTCTGTTACTAAAAATCTATCCATTGACTGTGTAAATGCCTTTCTATCCTTCCTAATCAATCATTAGAAAAGGAATAACCATAGTAAAAATAATGCCATACAAAATAGAATAATCCCCAAAATAATGCGTTCTTGTACAATAGAGCGTTGACGTTTTCGTTGACGCGTTTCTAAAGACATACGCTTTTTAGATGTTTGGTATTCAACGAACTCACTTTGTACCAAATTAGGAGTCGCTTGAGCCTTCCGTCTCGTAACAGAACGCAAGGAAAAAGTATCTATGTCACCTACTTGTCCTTGATATACTTTTACCAAGCGATCCCCATCAAGATCTAAGTAGTTGCCATAGTTTCGAATAAAGCCCTTTACGTAGACTTGACCAGGAATGATATCATAGTTGCCATCTTCGATAGCTTCTAAATAGGTTGTTTTAATGTGTAGCACTTGCTCCACGTCTTTAAAGGTTAGATTACGTCTTACCCGTTCACGTCGTAATTCCTCGCCTAATTCAGCCATTTTCGTTCCTTTCTAAATCTACGTAAATTCATATAGTAATTAGCTCATTATTGCTCATCATTAGAATCGGAGAAATATCTAGCCTTAGCTTGTTCAGGGCTCATTAAAATTTCTCGAGCCTTACTGCCCATGCTAGGGCCAACGATTTTAAGGTCTTCCATTGTATCTACAAGACGTGCCGCACGGGTATAACCTATACGAAAACGACGTTGCAACATCGATACGGAAGCTTGACCAGATTCCATAACGAGATTAACAGCTCGCTCTAATAATTCATCGCGGTAAACATCATTAGCATCAGAAGATTCTTTTTCAGCTTCCTTTTCCACATCTTGAGTTACCGTATTATCATATTCTGGTTCTCGTTGAGCTTTTACAAACTCTACAAGTTTTTCTACCTCATCATCAGAAATGAAGGCCCCTTGTACACGAATAGGTTTATTCGCACCAATTGGAGCAAATAACATATCACCTTTCCCCAATAGTTTCTCTGCCCCTGCCATATCAAGAATGGTACGGGAATCAATTTGAGAGCCTACAGCAAAGGAAATACGGCTCGGTACATTAGCCTTAATAGAACCAGTAATAACGTTAACAGATGGTCGCTGTGTAGCAAGAACCATGTGAATACCTGCGGCACGAGCCATTTGTGCTAAACGACTAATAGATTCTTCAATATCATCAGGAGCCGTCATCATAAGGTCAGCTAACTCGTCGATAATCAACACGATTAACGGCATAGCAGCCTTAGGATGCGCTTCATTATAGCTCTTGATATCGCGTTTACCAGATGCAGCAAACGCCTTATAGCGAGCCTCCATTTCACGAACGGCCCAGCGCAATACAGCTGCCGCTTTTTTCATATCCGTTACAACCGGAGCCATCAAGTGAGGAATTCCATTGTAAATAGACAATTCAACCATCTTAGGGTCGATTAATAATAACTTAACCTCTTCCGGTTTGCGACTAAAGAGAATACTAGAAATCAATGTATTTACACATACGGATTTACCAGATCCAGTCGTACCAGCTACGAGCAAGTGAGGCATCTTAGCAAGATCCGTAATAACAGGTTTACCTGCAATATCCTTACCAAGACCGACAGGAATACCACCACGAGCATCTTTAAAGTCACTACAATCAAGTACATCACGTAAATGAACGGCTTCTGTCGTTTTATTAGGCACCTCAATACCGATGGCAGATTTACCTGGAATCGGAGCCTCCATACGGATATGTTGCGCTGCTAAGTTGAGGGCAATATCATCTGTTAAGTTAACGATACGACTCACTTTCACGCCTGGTGCAGGTTCAATTTCATAGCGCGTAACAGTTGGACCTTGTGTAGCATTAACAACCTTAGCAGTAATACCAAAGTCACTCAATACATGTTCAAGCATCATCGCATTTTGCGCTACTTCTTCACCATTGTTTTGACTTCCCTTCCCTTTCGCCAAAATATCTAGGCTTGGGAAGTGGTACGGTCTATCATAGGAACGATGAATTTGGCCATCTTTAGATACAGCTACTTGTGCCGTATCTTCTGTAGTACTAATAATGGACGGTACTTGTAAGGCCATGCCGGACATACCGGCCCCAGCACTTACAGAGCTTGCAGCCGCCCCCGTTCCAGGTACAGCAGAAGCGATAGCACCGTGATTAGTTTCCAGTGGACCCATTGTCGTATTTTGATAAGAAAATTCTGGTTCTTCCTCATCAGATTTTTCTACAGTTCCAAACTCATCCGTATATTCTTTATCTGGTGTATATGCATAGTCCTCATCCGGAACATATACATAATCATCACTCGTAGTTCTATGTGTATCAGAGAATTGTTCAAAATCATCAGCTTCATAAGACTTCACATCACCAGATGCTTCAGAAATATTAGCCAATTGCTCAGCCGCACGATTATGTGCTTCTATCTCAGCCAATTTCTTCCAAGATGTAGGAGGTTTCGGTGAATCCACAATTGTTACTGTATCTTCAATAGTTTCAACATCTGTAGCTGAAGCAGAACCTAAGAGATCTCTTCCAGTAGCAATGCCTTGTTTTTCCAATGTATCTAATGCTTGATCTGCTGCGTCAGCAAAGCGTGTGTCTTTTTCCCTGTTATAAGCTTTACGCTGTTCTGCCGCTTCTTTACGCTGTTCATTCCAGTCATCAAACACTTCTTTTGCAACAGCGACCTTTTCAGCAGCGACCTCCTTAGCTACATCTAGACCAACTTGCGTTTTGTCCGCAGCTTTTTGTAATCCACTGCGCAAAGACAAACGTGTCACAAGGAGACCAAAAGCTATAAGTAAGAATACATCAAGAATAATAGCCCCTAAGTTGCCTAATAATGTACGAAGGAATGTAGCAATCGCCCCACCTACGACACCACCTTGATTAGCCAGTTGTGTAGTAATGAGTTCCTGCCCCTCAGGAACTCGCCACAAAGGAACAAGAGCTAACAAAAATAGGAAAAACAAGGTCATTACAACGCCTCGTTTTGTAATGGAAATAAATGTATCCTTATATAATAATCTCCAACCTAACCAGAAAACGCATAAACAAGGAATGATACCGCCTAGCCCAAAGCCATAACGGAATACACCTGTTAAAATCTGCCCTACAAGGCCGAGTTCAAAGCCGAAAAAGCCGAGCAAGGAAATCACAGCAAAAGCAATGACAATAAGGCCTTTCACTTCGCTGCGCAAAGAAAAGCTTTGAGACTTTGATTGCTGTTTTGTACTTGTTCGCTTACGGCGTGTGTTGCGTCTTTTGGTGGAAGTATTTTCTTCTGCCATAAATCTATGCAAACCCCTTACTTATATAACATTACAGTAAATTAACTTATCATTATATTATAGCATATATCGTAATATTAAGTTAATTTTTACGACGTTTCTCCCAGTCGTGAAGTAACTGTTCCTCAGTCCCTCTCTTTATGCCCTTATAGTAGGTAGCATCGACTAGAGGTGTTGGTAAATACTGCTGTTTTACATACCCATTAGGATAGTTATGAGCATACTTATAAGCTTTCCCATGACCTAATTTACTAGCCCCACTATAGTGACTGTCTTTCAAATGATCAGGTACTTGTCCACAATCCTTATGTCGCACATCAGATATAGCAGCATCAATAGCTACATAAGCAGAATTACTTTTAGGTGCGAGAGCAACATAACACGCAGCTTCGGATAATATAATGCGCGCCTCAGGAAAGCCTACCATATGAGCCGCTTGAGCTGCTGCATTGGCGAGTATGAGAGCTTGTGGATCCGCAAGACCTACATCCTCTGCTGCACAAATAACAATACGACGAGCAATGAAGTTAGGATCCTCTCCGGCTTCAATCATACGCGCTAAATAATGTACTGTTGCTTGTACATCGGAGCCACGCATACTTTTAATAAAAGCTGAAATTGTATCGTAATGACTATCACCTTTTTTATCGTATGTATATATGCGACGACCTACGACCTTTTCGAGAACTTCAATAGTAATCGTCCCCTCATCGGGAACCATAGCTGCGGCTTGTTCAAGAATATTAAGGGCCATACGTCCATCACCATTGACGAAAATCCCCACATCTTCCAAAACTTCATCGGTTACCTGCAGATGACGCTTGCCAAGGCCTACCTCTTCATCGGTAATGGCGCGACGTAAAATTTGACCAATAGCCTTTGGAGTAAGTGCTTCTAATGTAATAAGACGCAAACGAGACAAAAGTGGTCTATTAACTTCAAAGAACGGATTCTCTGTAGTAGCACCAATAAGGATGATAGTTCCATCCTCTACACAGGGTAACAACACATCTTGTTGGCTTTTATTAAAGCGATGAATTTCATCGAGGAATAGAATTGTTCGTTGCTGTAAAGAACGAACCCGTTTACGAGCGTCTTCAATGATGGTTCTCAACTCACCAATACCAGCGTTAGTAGCATTCAGGTTTACAAAATGACTATTGCTCACCTTAGCTATGATTCCGGCTAACGTCGTCTTACCTGTTCCACAAGGCCCATAAAAAAGCATAGATGGTATTGTATCCTTCTCTACCATAGCACGCAAGAAAGTCCCCTTCCCTATGGACTTCTCTTGACCATATAAATGATCCAGTTTAGTAGGACGCATTCGTACAGGAAGTGGCTCGTATGTATTTGTAGGTGTCATATCAAATAAACTATCCATTCTATCACCTCAATTCGCACCCAGTTTAACTATCGTATTTTAATATCTATAACTATTCAATCAAAAAACAATGTCTTACTCGTCATAAAAGCCCAATGACGTCAGTAACTTGGTATCACTAATAATATTTATAAGACATTTAGGACTTTTAAGACTTTAAAAAATTTTAGTTCTTACAAAAGATATATTTATAGTATATGATATTTCAGTCTATTTTTACACGCAAAAAAGCCCCACCATGCCGTAATGTACCGCGTTTTGATCCTGCAAGGGCAGGTGGGTGTCCTCCTCATCCTGCAATTGTCCCATAAGGGCGTAACGTTCAGACGAGAGTCAGACTCCCAAAGTAAATGTGTTGGCTCAAAACTGCGATATCACACGCACATAGCAGGGATATCTTATACTTAAATAGTATCAGAAAGATTAGCAATTAACAAGTCTTGACATTTCGATTTCAATCAATTCTTGCCTATGTTTTTACACTAAAGATTGCTCTTGTTCTTCTTCTACATCTGGTTTAATATGCAACTCTTTTAATTGCTTAGGTTCTACTTCAGATGGAGCTTGGCTCATGATATCAGAAGCAGATTGAGTTTTAGGGAATGCGATTACGTCGCGGATAGATTGACGTTTTGCCATCAACATAACAAGACGATCAAGGCCAAATGCACAGCCTGCATGAGGAGGTGCACCGTATTGGAATGCATCAAGCATGAAGCCAAATTTAGATCTTGCTTCTTCAATAGACAAACCAATTGCTTTGAATACTTTTTCTTGTACGTCAGCTTGGTAGATACGCAAGGAACCGCCACCGATTTCTACGCCATTCAATACCATGTCATAAGCAATCGCTTTTACACTGCCAGGATCGGATTCTAATTTATCAAGATCCGCATGGCGTGGCATTGTGAACGGATGATGCATTGCAACATAACGTTTTTCGTCTTCGTTATATTCGAACATAGGGAAATCAGTTACCCATGTGAATGCCAATTTATCTTGGTCAATCATGTTCATACGGCGTGCCATTTCAAGGCGTAATTCGCCTAATGCACGTGCCACAGTTGCAGTTTTATCAGCAATCATCAATACAAGGTCGCCACCTTTAGCGCCCATTTTTTCACCAATATTACGGATTGTATCTTCACCTAAGAACTTCATGATTTGAGACTTAATAGAACCATCTTCGTTGAAGCAAGCCCACGCAAGGCCTTTAGCGCCGTAACGGTTTACATACTCAACAAGGTCATCAAGTTCACGGCGAGGAATGCCAGCGTCACCAGGCACAACGATACCTTTAACTACGCCACCATTGTCGATAACAGAGCGGAAGACTTTGAATTCTGTATCTTTTACAAGATCAGTTACATCAGTAAACGCCATATCAAAACGAAGATCCGGCTTATCAGAGCCGTATTTATCCATTGCTTCATCCCATGTAATACGAGACATAGGCAAAGAAATTTCTTTACCTAATGCAGTTTTAAATATATGAGCAATCATCTCTTCAAGCAATGCATAAATATCTTCTTCATCAACGAAGGACATTTCTAAATCGAGCTGAGTGAACTCAGGTTGACGGTCTGCGCGCAAATCTTCATCGCGGAAGCAACGAACGATTTGGAAATATTTTTCATAACCAGCAACCATCAAAATTTGTTTGAAAATTTGTGGAGATTGTGGCAATGCATAGAATGTACCAGCATTTACACGAGAAGGTACTAGATAGTCACGAGCGCCTTCTGGTGTAGATTTAGTAAGCATTGGAGTTTCAATTTCCAAGAAATCGCGGCTATCGAAGAAGTCGCGCATTGCTTTCGTTACTTTGTGACGTAAAATCAAGTTACGTTGCATTTCTGGACGACGTAAGTCAAGGTAACGATATTTTAAACGAATATTTTCATCTACATCGATATCATCTTGGATATAGAATGGAGGTGTTTTAGCAGAGTTCAATACGCGCAACTCTTCACAGTACATTTCATATGCACCTGTTGGAAGATTTGGATTGATAGCAGCTTCATCACGTTTTGTAATTTTACCACGTACACAAAGTACATATTCGTTACGAACATCCTCTGCTTTGTGGAAAGATTCCACGTTATGATCTGGAGATGCCACTACTTGTACTACGCCAGAACGATCACGTAAATCCAAGAAAATCAAACCACCATGATCACGACGGCGTTCAACCCAACCACATAATACGACTTCTTTACCTACCTCTTGTTCAGAGATGGTGCCACAACCGTGCGTACGGTGTAAGCCTTGCATTGTTTCCATTCTAATTGTCATCCTTTCACCAAAGAAGTTATGCGTTCAGAAACTGTATCGAGTGGTACAGTTTCTTGTTCACTAGTTTCCATGAATCGGATTATGGCTTCCCCACGAGCCAATTCATCATCACCCAATATAATAACATATTTCGCATTAATTTTGTTAGCGTATTTTAATTGTGCCTTCATACTTTTGCCCTGCCCGTCCATTTCAACAGGAATATCAAGACTGCGAAGTTTTTGGCAAATTTTGAAAGCCTCTACCTTAGCCGCATCACCAAGAGCGACTACGAATGCAGATGATTCTACAGTTGATTCAGGCAATAGGTTTTGTTTTTCAAGAGCTAATAGCAATCGCTCCATGCCCATAGCAAAACCGATAGCTGGGGTATGCGGGCCATCGAGTTCCTCTACAAGACCATCGTAACGACCACCACCGGCTACGGCACTTTGAGCACCTAAAGGAGTATATTGTACCTCAAAGGCTGTTTTTGTATAGTAATCAAGGCCACGTACGAGACGAGGATTTAAAGTATATTGCACATTAGCTGCTGTTAAATAAGTCTTTAATTCTTCAAAGTGATCATGACACTCTTCACATAAATGTTCGTGAATTTCAGGAGCACCTATGGACAAGGATTTACATGTTTCATTTTTACAATCCAGTATACGCAAAGGGTTTTTGTACAAACGTTCTCGGCAGTCGCTACATAATTGTTCCTTTTTAGGTTCAAAGAAAGCGATTAATTTTTCACGATATACAGGACGACATATCGGACAACCTACAGAATTTACCTCTACATTAAGATCTTTAAGTCCAAAATCTTTTAACAACTGCACAACCATGCAGATAACTTCGCTATCTACCACTGGAGATTGAGAGCCTAATACCTCAGCACCAAATTGGTGAAATTGACGGTAACGGCCTGCTTGCGGTTTATCATGACGGAACATAGGGCCCATATAATACCATTTTGTGAGACCTTCTTTACCATATACTTTATTTTCTAAGTATGCGCGCACAGCAGACGCCGTATTTTCAGGGCGTAAGGTAAAGCTAGAACCGCCGTCATCACCGGTGGTAAAGGTGTACATCTCTTTTTGTACTACATCTGTAGTTTCACCGATACCTCGCAAAAATAATTTAGTATCTTCAAAGGCAGGTGTGCGAATTTCATTGAAGCCGTATACTTTACAAATTTCGCGCATACGTTGTTCAATATAGTGCCAATTTATCATCTGTTCTGGCAAAAAGTCTTGTGTACCTCTTGGTTTTCTTATAGCCATTACACAACCTCCCAAAATCTTTCACAAATTTTATGTCGTTTCTCTAAAAGTGCATCTATCGTTACGTGATAAACATCTACGTCTTTTGGCATATGCTGTTTAAGCTGACGATATTCAGGGGCCCGCATCCACTTAGACGAGCTACCGGGCCCCATGGATAGAATACTTTGACGTTCCTCCATGATCTGAATATTGTATTCGCATGCTTTGTCAGGCAAGGTATAGCCGATATTCTCTAACTGCCCTCTCATATATTGTTGGCGATATAAATAATATGGCACATAACCAGCCGCTTCAAGACGCACTTTACCATATTGTACCATTTCTGCAACGAGATTTTCTTCAGGAATATCATCTTCCATATGTAAATCGTACAACGGGCTACCACGTTTTAATGCTAACGTATGAATTGTAACATTTTCCGGCAGATTTTGACATACATAATCCATATTCTCTATCATGTTTGACATCGTTTGGTTAGGCAAGCCTGCGATAAAATCCATATTTACGGCTAATGATGTATTGTTTTTTACATATTGTAAAAGTTCATCAACATCTCGTACGCTATGACCGCGTCCAATGCGACGCAAAATATCATTTTGCATCGTTTGCGGGTTAATGCTAATGCGATTCACACCTAGCTCAAGCATGGAATGTAGCTTAGTAGGATTAACAGAATCTGGCCGCCCGGCCTCTACAGTGAATTCATGTCCTTCAGATACGAGTATAGATAACTGTTTTAGGACCTGGTGAAAGTCTTCATCCTCTAGCACTGTCGGAGTACCACCGCCCATATAGAGAGTATCGACTGTTAGGCCATAGGAATCAACGATAGATTTCATATCTTCTATATCACGGTTTAAAGCACTTAGAAATTGACTTTTACCAGCATAATCCTGATAGAGACCATATGGAAACGAGCAATATACGCAACGCGTATCGCAGAAAGGAATACCACAATAGAGACTTACCTTTTTATCGTCTGTATCAGATAGAAACGGACGTTGATATTCGCCAATGTCCCCCAAAGTAGCAAGCTTTTCCATAGACACAGAAAACTCGTCCCTAATGTGACGAGTTGCTGCGTGGACAGAGCCATATGTATCTATATATTTATGTAGTAGCTTTGTAGGGCGCACACCTACCATGGTTCCCCATGGAGCCTCAGCAGGTAAGCCTTGATATTCACGCAAATAGCGCAACAAGGCTTGTCCAATTTGACGACGCCCCATAGAGGAAACAGTTCCTTCAAAAATCTTAATTGTATCACCAATAGTAACAGTTAATGTATATATTCCTTCCACTTCATGCGCTTCAAGGATAACCTCTGGATGTACCTTATCAGAAAAGAGTCCTGCCGCGCCACAGTTATGAGCTACTACGGAGCCAAGTGGTAATGGACCCGTATATAGATATCCATTAACCATGATGGGACATACGCTCAAGCTTTTCTAATTCTGCTTCAGTCATATGATTTTGGCAATCACTACAGTAACCATATACTTTCAATTGATGATCAATGGTACGGAAGTTTAATTTCTTAGCGATGATAGACTCCAATGTTTCAAGCATGTCATCTTCAAACTCGGATACTTTACCACATTTTACGCAAATCAAATGATGATGGAAATGAGCGAACTCTTCGTCATTTAATTCATAACGATTACGGCCATCACCAAAATCAAGACGTTTTAACAAATCAAGTTCTGTGAAGAGATCAAGAGTTCTGTAAATTGTTGCCAACCCGATATCAGGTGCCACCTCTTTTACAAGAACATATACATCTTCAGCACTCAAATGATTTTCTTCAGCATCGATAAATGCTTGCAAGATTGTTTGACGTTGAGTTGTCAATTTGTACTTTTTGTCTTTAATGCGTTCTTTTAATTTTTCTAATGTTGTGTTCATGATAAATTTCTCCTCGACTGTAAAAAATAATTCGTTTAAACCTACTGACCAACGAATGGGTTGTATTGTTTTTCATACCCTATATTTGTTTCCGGTCCATGACCAGGATAAACCATTGTATTATCAGGCAATGTATAAAGCTGAGTCTTAATAGATGATATCAGAGTCTCATAAGAGCCATTTGGAAAATCTGTACGGCCTACGGAATCTCTGAATAAAGTATCCCCTACAAACACAAGACCTTCCATGTAATAACACACACCTCCTGGCGTATGACCTGGTGTTTCAAGCACCTCAAGATCAATATCACCACATGTAATGTGATTACCTTGTTTAACCTCGATAATTTCCGCTTTTATCTTAATTGGCGTTGGATTACTATAAGCACTGAGATTAAGCTCGGGATCAGATAAATACGGTACATCGCCCTTATGAATATATACAGGCACATGATAGGTGCTCACAATCTCTTGAATGCCACCAATATGATCTCCATGACCATGTGTCAGTACAACCGCCTTCGGCTTTAAGTCATGTTTTTTTAGCGCATCTAGTACTTCAGCTGTTGCAGGATCGATAATGAAAGCTTCACCTATCGCTTTATCACCGATAACATAGCAATTTGTTCCTAATGGACCTAAAGGCATGCGCATAAGTACTAATTGTTGTTCGCTCATTAAGCCCCTCCTTTACTACGTTGAACAGTATAAACTTCACGAATACGACGCAATTTAGTCATTACGAAATCTAGTTGCGAAATATCGCGGATATCAACCACCAAATTGATGCTTACATTTTTTGTATCTTCTTGAACCTTAGCATTGATGTTAGTAATGGTGATTTTCAATTCTGAAAGCACCGCCATAACTTCCATGAGAATACCAGCTCGATCATAAGCTTGAATATCAATGCCTACATGGAAAGATTCGCCAGAAGAACCGTCCCAAGAGACTTCTATCATCCGCTCTAAGTCTTCAGCAGAATGACCCATGCTAGGGCAATCACAGCGATGAATAGAAACGCCACGACCACGGGTTATGTAACCTATAATATCATCACCAGGTACAGGATTACAGCATTTTGCCATACGCACCATCACACCAGCTTCACCTTTTACAAGAACACCAGTGCCATTTTTAGTTTTCTTTTGTCCTTGAGATTTTAATTTCTCGATAATTTGCTCTGTGCTGCGCTTAGATTCCTCTACCTCTTTAGACTTTTTATAAAGTTCAATTAAACGCAAAAGAACAGTGCTTACAGGAATGCCGCCATAGCCACAGGCTGCAAACATTTCCTCTTCTGTACCGGCTTTAAGTTGTTTCGTTACATGTTGTAAACGGTTGTCTGCACATAATTCTTTCCAATTATGATTCAATCGTTTCGCTTCTTTTTCAAGAGAGTCTAAACCTTTTTCAATATTTTCAGCTTTATTTTCGCGCTTGAACCAATTGCGAATTTTGCTCTTGCTTTCAGAAGAACCTACGATATTCAACCAGTCGAGGCTAGGACGACCTGTTTTGGATGTGATAATATCAACAATATCACCATTTTGCAAGGTATAATCCAGCGGTACAATTTTGCCGTTTACCTTAGCGCCTACACAATGATGACCTACATCGGTATGAACTCGATAGGCAAAGTCGAGCGGTACAGAGCCTATTGGCAACTTAACAACGTCGCCCTTTGGCGTAAATACAAATACCTCGCCAGAGAAAACGTCTAATTTTAGAGCATTAACGAGTTCCGTTGGATTACTCGTATCTTGCCATTCAAGAACCTGGCGCAGCCATGCAACCTTTTGGTCGAATTCTTTATCGCCGTTTTTATTTCCTTCTTTATATCGCCAATGAGCAGCCACACCGTATTCAGATACACGATGCATTTCCCATGTACGAATTTGAATCTCTACGGGCTGCCCCATCGTGCCGATAACTGTAGTATGCAAAGATTGATACATATTAGACTTCGGCATAGAAATATAATCCTTGAAGCGATATGGTAATGGTTTCCACAAGCTATGAGCAATGCCAAGCACCGCATAACAATCAGGAATGCTATCAACAATTACACGAACGGCAAGCAAGTCATAGATTTGAGATAAATCGCGATTGTCCTTTTTCATCTTCTTATAAATACTGTAGAAGTGTTTTGGACGACCTTTAATGTCCGCCTTGATATGAGCTTCGCTTAAAGCCTTTGTAAGTTGACTCATCGTATCATTAACGATGTCTTCCCGGACTTGACGTTTTTGTTTCATTTGATCAACTAGATCATAGTATTTTTCCGGCTCTAAATAACGGAAGGATAAATCTTCCAATTCCCATTTCACATTGAAGATACCGAGACGATGTGCCAAAGGTGCAAAGATTTCTAGTGTTTCCTTAGCAATACGCTTTTGCTTATCACTACGCATATGCTTTAAGGTACGCATATTATGTAAGCGGTCACCCAATTTAATAACTACGACACGTACGTCCTTCGCCATGGCTAAAATCATCTTTCGATAGTTTTCCATTTGGCGATCTTCTTTTGTTTCATACTGGAATTGATTTAATTTTGTTACCCCATCAACAAGGAATGCTACTTCAGAGCCAAACATCTCCTCTAGGTCTTCCTTCGAGTAAGATGTATCTTCGACCACATCATGCATAAGAGCTGCCATGAGTGTAATATGGTCGATTTGTAAATGTGCCAAAATATCAGCTACAGCCAGCGGATGCATAATATATGGTTCACCGGAAGCTCTAAACTGCCCTTCGTGAGCCTTATCAGCAAGCTCAAAAGCTTTCAATACTTGGTCACACTCATCATCTGTTAAATAAGTATGGATATACTCCATAAAGTCAGCTAAGGCTTTACCTTTATCAAAAGTAGTTTGTTCCACCAAAGCTTTGCCTTCTTCATTTACAGTTGTCATGATGTCACCTCCTATACACTATAAGTAAGGAATGTTACGGATGTGACAAGATCTAATTTTCCTTCAATGGCATTCCATCTAAGCATTAATTGACCATCATCACTTGTATATTCTTCAACAATGCCCAATTCTTTAAATACATCGATAGATGTTAGAGCACTGCGATTATTCTGATCTGCCGGCTTGCGACGCAATATATCTTGTTCAACATTATAAACCGACTGACTGCGACCTCGCATGGACTGTTTTATTATGACATACATTTGTCTAAGTCCTTCTGTAGAAAGCTTAATCGGCTCTTCAGTCAACGGTTCAATAGCTTGAATCATGAGCTGCGGAGAAATCAGACCTTGCCATTCATTCTTTTGCAAAGAAAATGCCACCTTTACCACAGTTCCCACGAAGATAGATCTAAATAAATCTGGACGATTCCAAGCTATAGCATCTAATGTACCATTCGAAGTTGCAAAAATTACCTTACAGTGATTTTTTAATTGCCCCATGAGCATAATATCCTGTACGGTAGTTTCCATAATAGCAAAGACTGGCGTGCTATTGGACATCCCATAAGGTTCAAGAGCTGATACGCGGTCAATGATATCTACATCGATATCATCAACAGGTAGTTCCGCATCAATGGCCACAACGGGAATATATTCCTCAGCAGTAACAACTTCTTTACAATACTTAGTTAAACGGTCTCGTAACTCATCAATACGATTTGCATCAATGCTAAAACCTGCCGCCGCAGAGTGTCCGCCAAACTGTAGCAAGATATCCTCGCAAGATTTTAATGCATCATATATATTAAAGCCATCTATACTACGGCACGAGCCTTTACCAACGCCATCATGAATACTGATAACTAAGGTTGGTTTGTAAAACTCCTCTACTAGACGAGAGGCAACAATACCAATGACACCTGGATGCCACGCTTCGCCGGCCACAATAGTTACATAATCAGCTTTATGTCCTTGATTAGCTACATCTATACGAGCCAACTCGTGAATATTTCGTTCTAGCTCTTGTCGTTCACGATTCGTTTCGTTTAATTCCTCTGCAATTGCCTCTGCTATATCTGCATCATCGGTCACGAGTAGTTCAACAGCACGCGTTGCATGCGTTACGCGACCAGCTGCATTAAGGCGAGGTGCTAAAGTATAGCCAATATGTCCAGAGGTGATAGTTCGTTCATGAAGCCCCGCTACATCAATTAGCTTATTAATCCCCAAATTAGGATAGCTATTCATCTTCTCAAGGCCCGATTTTACGATGATGCGGTTCTCACCTACCAAAGGTACTACATCAGCTACCGTGCCAAGTGCGACGATATCTAAATCATCTAAGTACCATTCTCCGTGCTTTGTAAGCCACAAGGCTTGGCATAATTTGAAAGCAACCCCTACGCCAGATAAGTTTTTATCCTTATAAGGACAGTCCTTTTGCTTATGATTTATGACGGCCTTCGCTCGTGGAATCACATCTGGAGCCGTATGGTGATCCGTAATAATCATATTGATGCGGTCCCGTACAGCCTCTACAATATCGTAAGAGCTAATGCCGCAGTCTACGGTAATTACCAAATCCGTTCCCCGTTCAATAAGGTGCTTTAAAGCCTCTAAATTGAGACCATACCCTTCGCTTTGACGTTCTGGTATGTAATATGTAACATCAGCACCTAATTTCTTTAAAAATCGATAGAGTACAGATGTTGCAGTAATACCATCCACATCATAATCACCATAAATAACGATTGGTTTGTGACTTTCAATTGTCTCCAGAACTAGCGAAACAGCCACGTCCATATCTTTCAAAGTGAATGGGCCTAACAAATCTGACAAAGTACCTTGCAAAAATCGACGACCTTCGTCAGCATCAATATGACGATTCACCATTAATTTAGCCACAATAGGGTTCACACCAAGTTCACGGATTAAGATAGACTCTTTCTCCCTGTCACCTTCACAAAGGCGCCAACGTTTTTTCTTAATCATCATATCCCTCAGTAGTTTATAATCAATATTATTCTAGAATTCAACGTATTATCATTATCATTTTTATTTATTATACCCTAAAAAACGAATAAAATAAACTATTTTATATATTTTATTCTCATTTAAATTTTGCTATGTTCTCAACAAAAAGAACCTCCTATTATCAATAGGAGGCTCCATATCAGTGAATTACTTAGAACCGGAAGTCTCGTTCACCGTCCTTCATCTGTGCAATATAAGCTTTAGCTTTTTCTTTAACTAAATCATTTTTAATATTTTCTAACTGTTGTTCGATGACCTTAGCACCATGAGCCTTAGTCTTTTCATCACCGTAATCCATGATATATTCGTTTAATGTCATCAACGCATTAGGTTGGCAACAATTGTGAATTTGACCGGATTTAGCAAGGGCCATGAAACGGTCCCCTGTTCTGCCTGCACGATAACATGCAGTACAGAAACTTGCTACATAACCAAGGTCTAATAGCCAGTCTACGATTTCATCTAATGTACGTGTATCGCTGCGATCAAATTGTGCAGAATTATCTTCTGGTTTCTCTTCTTCTTTGTAACCACCTACGCTAGTACGAGATCCACCACTAATTTGGGAGATACCTAATGCCAAGCCACGTTCACGCATGGACTGACTTTCACGAGTGGACATAATCATACCTGTATACGGTGTGGATACGCGGATAAGAGCAACAATTTTTTCAAATACATCATCAGGCACAGCATTACTGAAATCATCTACATCGATATCATCAGCTGGACAAATACGAGGTACAGAAATAGTATGTGGACCTACCCCATACACAGCCTCTAAATGTTCAGCGTGCATCAACAATCCAACGAAATCGTATTTGTAATGTTCCAAACCATAAAGTACTCCGATGCCTACATCATCAATGCCACCTTGCATAGCGCGATCCATCGCCTCAGTATGGTAGGCGTAGTCGCTTTTAGGGCCTGTTGGATGTAAGGCTTCATAATTTTCTTTGTTATATGTTTCTTGGAATAATGTATATGTGCCAATACCAGCTTCATGTAATTTTTTGTAGTCCTCAACGGAACAAGCCGCAATATTTACGTTTACACGACGGATTTCACCATTTTTATTTTTGATACCGTAAATCGTCTTGATGGATTCCAAAATATATTCAAGTGGATTATTAAGAGGATCTTCACCAGACTCAATTACGATACGCTTATGGCCCATCGCTTCTAACGCAATAACCTCTTCTCTGATTTGGTCTTGCGTTAATTTTTTACGTTTAATATCGCGGTTTTTGGAGTGGTACGGACAATACACACAGCCATTGATACAATAGTTAGACAAATATAACGGTGCAAATAGAACAATACGATCGCCGTAGATAGCCTTCTTGATTTCCTTTGCTAAAGCAAAAAGCTTCTCCTTATATTCAGGTAACGGACATTCTAAGAGAACTGCTGCTTCTTGGTGGTTTAATCCCTTAAATGTAGCAGCTTTCGCTAAAATAGCATCTAACAACTCCCGATTTTCCTTATTTTCCTCTGCATAAGCAAGAGTATCAAGGATTTCCTGATGGGAAATAAACTCCTCCGCCTTTGGAGATTTTACATCATACATAGTACTTACCTCAAATCTTTCTAGTGGCAACGCCACTCCTCTTTAGGTTTATGAAAGTATATGACAACCAGTCTTCTGGTATTTCACTGATACTGTACACAGTATACCACTATTCCTACTAAAAAGCACAGGAATTTGATACACAACAAAAGGTTGCCACCTCACAGGAGAAGGCAACCTTTATATTATGGGAATTTCTAATCTATATCGATTATCTATATCGAATATGACTAAAATGTATGTGCCTACATTTTATACAAAATTATAATATATTAACCCTATAATACATTATTAGAAGTATCACCTATAGTCAGAATTATTTCCCCCAAGCATCATATAGTTCTTTCATTGCTCGTTCTTTCGCAATTATCCCATGGGTCATCCATAAGGTACTATCCACTTGTAATACATGATCAGCTTTTACAGCAGGCAAGTTTTTCCACAACTCATCTTTTTTAAGATCAGCCAATCGCCGATCTGCAATACCTTGGTTATTAGCTGTAGAAGCACCATAACCAGATGTAACTATGAGATAATTTGCATCTAGATCAGGTAGACGTTCTAAGGAAATAGCACTATTCGTTGGATTTAGTTCTGTTTCTAATGCCATATCAGGCGGTTTAATATTTAATAAATCAGCCATGAAATTATTTATATCATTTTTCATATATGGATAGAGACGAATTTCCTTATTCATAATTCGTAAGAATCCTACAGTCTCGCCATTTAAGTTTTTACCTAAAGCAATACGAGTTTTCTTTGCATTATTGTAGTATTCTTTTAAACGAGCTTCACCTTTTTCAGGCACACCTAGAGCCGTAGCAATACCCAAGAGGGCTACCTCTTCCTTATTAACATTAAACGTAATAGTCGGTGCGATTTTAGACAAGGCTTCATAAGCCGCTTTACCATAAGAGTCTCGCATAATAATCAAATCTGGTTTTAACGCTTGAATTTGTTCGTAGTTAATGGTTCTAGTTTCATCATTAATACTGAAGTTTTGAATATTACGTTCTTTTAGCTCATTATATAAATAGCTATTTTCGTTATAATTAGCCGCGATAAAAGATTCATCGAGAGCAATCATCGGATCTTCTGCCCGTATTACAACAATACGCTTGTGCTCCTTAGGCATAACTGTTTTACCTAGCTTATGGGTAACAACAATCTTATCCCCTTCAACAGAAACCATTTTATCGACTGCTTTTTTCGTAGACGTTAATCGTTTTTTAAACTCTTTGTCAATTTCTTTTGGATCATTTGATCTTTCAAGAGCTGTTTTTATTTTATCATCAAGACTAGCATAGATCGCCTCATGAGTCATACCATTTTCTTGAGGAGCACATCCAGCAATCCCCATAAGCATACAAGTCCCTAAGAGACCTGAAAGTAACAAACGCTTCATACTACACCTCACGTACCGTATGTCCATAATTCTTTATAGAATAAGGAATACAGAATGGACGATCCGTCTTAGGATCATTCATAATCGTGGAATCTACACCGAACACATCTTTGAGCATTTCATTATGAAAAATATCATGTGGCGTGCCTTCGTGCTGAATTTTTCCATCCTTCATGGCAACTAAATAATCGGCAAAGCGAGCGGCTTCATTAAGTTCGTGAATAACCATAATAATTGTCTTGTTATACATTTTATTCAAATGCTCTACTAGGTGTAATACATCCATTTGGTGAGATACATCAAGAAAGCTCGTAGGCTCATCGAGGAGTAAAATATCTGTATTTTGGGCGATAGCCATAGCAATCCATGCGCGTTGCCGTTGTCCACCAGACATATTTGTAATACCACGATCAGCAAATTGAAGCAATTCGGTTTCTTTCAAAGCCCACTCTACAATTTCTTTATCTTCTTTTGTAGTACGGGCAAATAAACTGCCTTGATGCGGTGCACGACCGTACATAACGAGTTCACGAACAGTAATCTCACCAGGAGCCGTTGGATTTTGAGGCAAAATAGCAACCTTTTTCGCTAGTTCTCTACTACCATAAGAACCGATAGATTTACCATCAAGTAAGACATCACCCTCCATGGGGCGAATAATACGACAAATAGTTTTTAGTAAAGTAGATTTACCACAACCATTAGCACCAATTAATGCTGTTACCTTACCTTCTGGAATCGTAAGATTTAAGTTCTCTATAATTTTTGTATCACCGTAACCAGTAGTTAGGTTTTTAACTTCTAATTTCATTTATATCTCCCTTTTTATGCTTTTGTTTTCGCTAAAATATACAAGAAGTATGGTGCCCCAATCAAGGCTACAATAATCCCTAAAAGGATTTCGTCAGGCGCAATAATAGCTCGGCCAATCCAATCGGCAGTGACCACTAAAATAGCTCCAATTAGACCTGTTAACGGCAAAAAATAGGCATGGTCGGCACCAACCAAACGACGTGCAATGTGAGGGGAAATAAGCCCTACAAAACCAATACTACCACCGATAGCTACACAGAACCCAGACAAAAGAACTGCAATAATTAGGTATGCGAATCTAGAACGATTTATATGTACCCCAAGTCCAATCGCCGTTTCATCGGCTAAACTTAATAGATTTAGCTCCATATAGCGAGCATAGAGAATAAGAGATAATACAATGACTACTGGTGCAAGCACCCATACATGTTCCCAGGTATTACCCGAAATAGTACCGATTGTCCATGTATTAACTAAATAAAATTTATTAGGATCTAAACGTGTTACGAGTAAGACTTGCAATGCATGGAACCCTGCACTCATAGAAATACCTGTTAAAATTAAACGATATGGCGAAATAACATCGCGACCTCGACAAGATAAGAGATAAATTAAAAGCGCTGCCACAACAGCACCAGCTACTGCAACAGTTGGTAATGTCCAAATCCCCCACGCCGTTGTCGAACCTGCAAAATACACTAAAAGAACTACACCTAAGCCAGCACCAGCATTCACGCCTAACAGGCTTGGGCTAGCCAATTCATTGCGAGATATAGTTTGGAAAATCGCACCAGACATAGCAAGGCCCATACCAATAAATACAGCCAAAATAGTGCGAACTAAACGGAAATCAAAAACCGTGAGGTTTTCTACCTCATTACCACCGCCAAAGAGAATTCGAATAAGATCAGGTGTAGACATATCGCTAAATCCTGTATGAAGATGTCCATACATAGCACCTAATAATATAAGTGTCATAACGAAAGAGTAGGCAAAAAAGCGTTTTTTCATCTTATTTCCCTCCCTTACGATTTGCTAAATAAATAAAGAATGGAACCCCTACAAGCGCAGTAATGGCACCTAATGGTGTTTCAAATGGAGGATTTACGATACGAGCCACAACGTCTGCAATCATAACAAGGACCGCACCAAAAAGTGCAGAGAATGG
This sequence comes from Veillonella parvula, assembly GCF_945949885.1. Classification (GTDB taxonomy): domain Bacteria; phylum Bacillota; class Negativicutes; order Veillonellales; family Veillonellaceae; genus Veillonella; species Veillonella parvula_B. Next base: position 34,196 of record NZ_CAMFFZ010000024.1, read on the forward strand.
AATTACTAGTCGATAATCGATGCCCACCAGTTTACGTGTTATATGTGGAATAACGAGACCTACAAAACCGATAGGACCGGCTAGAGCAACAGCAGAACCGCTAAGAATAAGTACTGTCAAACCAGATAACGCACGGACGCGATTTAAATTACTACCTAGACCAATCGCCACCTCTTCACCAAAGCTTAAAAGCGTAACAGATTTTGATACGTACATAGCAATAAGAATACCAACAATAGTCCAAGGCAATACGAGTACAACTTGTTCCATGCGAATACCGCTTATACCGCCGGCAGTCCAGAAACTTAATTCTTGTGCTACTTGGAAGTACACAACAAGCATATGTGTAACAGCTACAAATACTGCACTAATAGCCGTACCTGCAAGTGCAAGATATACAGGGGTAGCTTTACCACCTACGCGTTTAGCAAGAGCTAAAATAAATAGTGTTGCCAACGCAGCCCCAACAAAGGAAAATAAAATACTTCCATTTAAGGTTAAATAAGGAAATAAAATCATTCCAACAGCTAGACCAAAACTAGCACCTGCATTAATTCCCAAAATAGAAGGACTTGCCATAGGATTATTGGTAACACCTTGCATCAGTGCACCTGATACGGCAAAGCTAATACCTACAACGATACCTGCTATCATACGTGGTAGGCGCAATGTTTGAACAATCATCTGTCCTATACTGTTAGGATCATAGTTGGTAAAGGATAGAGTAATATCATCTAGGCTAATATAGCGTATCCCAATGAAAAGTGAACCAAGAGATGTGGCAATTAAAATAGCTAAAGCTAATATACCTAGTAGTGTAGTTTTAGCTGCACGCCCTCCTCTTGTTTCTACGTCATAATGGCTCATAAAAACTCCTTACAATACAAAATACTATAGAATTTACTGATACATTATATCAACACTCTTCCGTCTTTTCAATAATAAATATCAATATCATTTATAGCAATAATGCAATATTAAAAACAATAAAAGTAAATCTTTATAACTATACAGAATTATATCCAATAATTTATATACCTATAAGCATATAAAAATATTTTTTACAATATAAAAAGGGGCTGTAACAAAACAGCCCCTTTCTACTAAAAATAGCTAGCTATACTCATGAATTTATTTTCGCAGATAATGGAAGCGATTGCGAGACGT
>NZ_CAMFFZ010000025.1:0-34758 GCF_945949885.1 Veillonella parvula
GAGATCTCCAATATGAGTCTTTTTATTTGTCGCAATATATTTTACAATTCATCAATATAAAAAACATACTATAAATACAAGATTACTTATTTCTAACAATATTAAATGATGATAATAAAAAGACATAAGACAATCAAAGCCTTATGTCTAATATATTTATACTGGTGCGCCTAACCGGAATCGAACCAGTGACACGCAGTTTAGGAAACTGCTGCTCTATCCTACTGAGCTATAGACGCATGTACACTTTATTATATCGTTTTTAATAAAGTATACGCAAGACGTCCTTATTGTTGTAAATATTGATTATTCACTTGTTTTTGTTCTTCTGGGCTCAGGTTTTGGTAGCCTTTAGCCAATGCACTTACCCAAGATCCGTAAGCAGGGTTTGGGAATACCACAAAGGTAGTACCAAAGTCTTCTTTATGAGCATTGATGATGCTATTTCTTTCAGCTAGTGTCTTACCTTTTGTGCCGATTGGGAAATCACCGGCGTTATCGCCCATGTATACAACGACATAATATTTTTTAGCAATCATATCAAAGCGAGGTTGTTTATCAGAGTCTTTTTCGAATAGTAGTACATGGTCTTTATCAACAGAGGGGAATCCTAGTTCTTTAAAGTTCTGTATCGTTACATCAAGGTTTACAGGTGCGTAGCGGTTTGAAACATAGAAGATTTCTACCCCTTGTTTATGTACTTCATTTAGGAAGTCAACGGCCCCAGGCATGGCTTGCGATTTTCCTTGATGTACGGCTTGACGCCACCAAGGAGCATCGAATCGACCATTGCCATTAGCAATGCTTTCACCCATCAACTTGGTATTATCCACTACGGTTTCGTCCGCATCAAGAACGATAGCTAAAGGTTTTCTTTGATGAGATGGATCAGTAACAGCCCTCTTAACGGCATTCATTGCCACATTATACCCTTGATACGCCAACGCCCTGTACTCCGCAGAGGTGCGCATCCATAACAAGCCCATCGTTTCAGTTTCGGCTTGGTACTGTTGCTTTTGCTTGAGGGCTTCCTGTGCCGCTACATCATTAGCTACTACATTATTAGTTACTGTATTATTTGTTGTAGCACTAACTCCATCATTCTTAACTGCTGTAACAGTAACAGGCTGAACTGGTTGAGCCTGCGTTACAACAGCAGCAGAAACAGGGCTATTTGTTTTTACCTTAGTCGGAGAATCCGCTTGTACCACAGGCCCTATACAAAGGCTTCCTCCAATACAAGCCACCGCCACATACCATGCCAAACTACTAGATTTCATAACTGCCTCCTATTCACATGTAACATTTCGTGTAAATTCAACACATCATATAATTCTACATAGTTATACTAAAATCCTTTTAAAATTTGTATATTTTTAACACAGCAAAAGGGCCCTTGCTACACATCATTGATGACGCTTAATTTAGATGTGCTTAGCAAAGGCCCTTTAAAGGATTTTATTTGTTTTTGTTTATAAGATAATTGGTGTCAGTGTATAAAAAATTTGTGTAAACTTAGATCTTTTATAGATTTGTATTTTATATAAATGTAAGAGAGTTATTAGTTAAGAAGGTTCTTTAGCTCAATCGTTAGTGTTGTTTAGATATAATATCTATCAGCTTATTTTATATCTATTTTCTTATTTTACATCGCTGAAATCGATGTTCATCCCCAAGGCTTTAGCAACCCCTTCACCATAAGCAGGATCACATTGATAGCAGGGTTTTGCATGACGTTCTTTGATAAAATCAGGTACACCGTCCATAGCCGCTGCAGTATTTTCAAACAGGATTTGTTGTTTTTCAGGACTCATGAGACGGAACAATTTACTCGGTTGTGTATAGAAGTCAGAGTCGTCTTCGTAGAAGTCATATTGATAAGCTGCACCAGATACATCGAGAGGAGGATTTTTGAATTCCGGCTGTTCAGCCCATTCACCAAAGCTATTAGGTGCGTAGCCAATAGTAGATCCATGATTACCATCTACACGGCCTTGAAGCATTCTATCAGGAGAGAAGGAAATTCCCGGTACAATAGTGGACGGTGCAAATGCAGCCTGCTCCACATCCTGGAAGTAGTTTTCCGGATTCCGATTAAGTTCCATCACACCAACTTCAATCAATGGGAATTCATCATGATACCATACTTTAGTTAAATCGAATGGATTGTACGGCATATTGTTAGCTTGTTCTTCCGTCATCACTTGGATGCATAATTTCCATTTCGGGAAATCGCCGCGTTCGATAGCATTGAAGAGATCACGTTGGTGACTTTCACGATCACTAGCTACCACATTAGCCGCCTCAGCGTCGGAAAGATTTTCAATCGGCTGTTGGCAAACCCAGTGGAATTTAAACCCATATGCGCTCATCGTTTTCATTGATAAGACTGTATGTATGGCTGCCAAAACCATGCATTGTACGATAGGACTTAGGAATGCCTCGGTCACTCATTACGATTGTTACTTGGTGAATGGCTTCCGGCAAGCTAGTCCAGAAATCCCAGTTTGCTGTCGCATCGCGAAGGTTTGTTTTAGGATTGCGTTTTACCGCACGGTTCAAATCAGGGAATCGCGATTGTCAGGTACAGGAGCACCAAAGGCTGTTGTTAATTTCTTTTTATCACTCATAGTATAAACTCCTACTTAGAAATCAAAATTAAAGTAATTTACTTTACATAATTTTTAAATCATATATCTCAATTACGATAAAAGTTATTAATGGATAATTAAATACGCAAAACAAAAACACCTTGTTTCTACTAACTTGTAGATCACAAGGTGTTTTCATTCAATTTATGCCGGACGACTCCAGTCAACTTGTACGTCGATTGCTTCCCACATACGTGTTAAAGCTAACTTAAGATTATCCAAAGATTCTAATGGTTTCACGGTCAATCGTTCATACGTATCAAGACCTGTAGCATGCTCAATAGCATGTTCATTATTCAAGTAAGCGATTACCTTATCAACCCACTCTTGTTCAGGTAAATCTACGGACACTGTTTTTGTTTCTGTATCATAGGACAAGAAACCATTGCTGTTTACGCCATAATGAATGGCCACACGAAATAAACTCATATCTATACCTCTCTTGCGGTAATTTATTAACACTACACCCATATTGTAACACGAACAATTATATTAGCGAAAGTATTCAATATAATCTTTATAAGTCCTTTTTGACGGTCTTTTTAGGTCCTTCAATAGATGGGTGTGTATCTGCAATTGTAGACCGATTAGCCTCTTTAGTTGAGCCTACATCAACATTAATAGACTCCCCATCCTCTTGATCAGGCTGTGCATCCACTGCCGCTTTCAACTCTGACCGTTTTCTGCGTATTCCATTGTCTCCGTGAAAGCGTTGCCATAACGCCCCACTCATGACAGCGGTTTCACCAAATTTAGACTCTAAGGAGTCTAACACACTAGATAGCTTATCCTCTGTTTTATCCTGTGGGGATTCAAAGAGACTGTCTTGCATAGGAACCTCCTCATCGAGACCACTCACAGTAAGGCCTAATAAACGGATAGGACCAGGCGGATCCATAAAAGTAATCTCACTGGAACTACTATATTTAAAATCAGTAGATTTCACTTTCATAGTTGCCCCTAGTGCTTCTACGTCTTTCTTTGTACCTTTCGAATTCTTACTCGTTTTATCTTGCATGAGCTTATTCCACAAGAGCAGCGCAGTTTCAAAAAATACATGCTCATGATCTGACGGCGTATCTAGCCGCTTCTGCCGTGATACGGTAGTGAAATCATCATACCGAACCTTGATAGATACAGTATGTCCATAAAGGCTACGTCTCCGAAGCCGTTTCGATAAACGGTTTGCAAAGTACCTAAATTCTAATTCAATAGCACGGCCTTCTATGAGATCTTCTTCATAGGTTTCCTCAGCGCCAATCGATTGTATCTTTCGGTCTGTTTCAACAGGTCTATCGTCGATACCATTCGCAAGTTCCCATATGCGCTTTGCCTGATTTCCCACAAGAGGAATTAAAGTGCTTTCATCAGACAAAGACTGAATATGACGTATCAGATGAAAGCCACCAGCTTTCAAAATTTTCTCTGTCCGAGGGCCAACACCCCAAATACGTTTAATAGGCAAAGGAGCTAGCACCTCTTTTTCACGACCGTATGGGATGACCACAAGACCATCTGGCTTATCTAAATCAGAGGCTAATTTAGCAAGAAATTTATTGGGTGCTAAGCCTACAGAGATAATAAGTCCTGTTTTCTCGAATACACGATCTTTAATGGCTTGTCCTAGAGCTTTAGGACCACTATACATGGTAGACATGCCGCTCACTTCAAGAAAGGCTTCATCAATAGATAGAGGCTCAATATAAGGGGTGAATTCTTTCATGATGGAAAAAATTTGGTTCGACACTTCTTTATATCGATCCATCCGAGGATATACATAGATGCCATCAGGACAGAGTTTCTTAGCCCTCGAGATTGGCATCGCAGAGTGAACACCAAATTTTCGAGCCTCATAGGAACAGGTAGCTACAACACCACGTGAAGAAAGACCACCCACGATTACGGGGTGGCCTTTATACTCTGGATGATCCAGTTGTTCTATGGACGCGAAGAATGCATCCATATCAACATGCATAATCCAACGTCTCATTGTTACGCTTCTTTTTCGTGCTCAGAAATGCGGCAATATTTAATCTGCGCACAAATGCACTCATCTTTAGTTTTATATAATTGAGGGAGAATATCTAAAATATCGGCAAATGTAGCTTCATTAATGGAGTAACGCGTCCATAAACCATTACGTTGAGAGTTGACTACACCTGCATCAATTAAGATTTTCATGTGGTAACTCAACGTAGATTGAGACAAATTGAAGCTCGCTAAAATATCGGCTGCACATAATTCATTGCAAGACAACATATCGATGATGTGTAATCTTGTTTCATCACTTAATGCCTTAAAAATCGTCGCTAAACGTTCGTAAGAAACTTCAACCATATCTTTAACTCCTCAGATCCTTATCAAAAATATCAATCTACTTCTTGGTACTATTATATACTATTTCTTAATGTAAATCTATTTTTTTCTTTATATTTGTATCTTAATAATTTATTATGAATACAAAAAAATTATAGATAAGTAAATTTCATCTCATTATAAACTAATTTAAGCACGTATTTCTTTGTATAAAATGAATATTTTAAACAAATTTTCATTTTATAGGTTTATCTGAATATACATTTTTCTGTATATATAACAATTACGCTCTATTATTTATTATATATTTCTCGATATACTCACTCTTTAATAACTATATAGCATACTTCGATATGCCGCACCACTGTAGCAACCTAAAGGATTAGATATAGAGTATCCACGTTTATATTCTACATCTATTCAACACAAAAGACCCCTCTACGAGGGGCCATATCTGTATAATTCTATAAATCGATTGCATAGCGAAAAATATTAAAATGTATAATATTATATCAATGCTACCAAATACAAATTTTCTATTATATCAAATTAATATAGCTTAGAATACATTTACTAAGTCGATAGTTTGGCTACGGTTAGGGCCAACGGATACGATACCCAAAGGTACACCTGTTACTTCAGCAATGCGTTCTACATATTTACGAGCATTTTCAGGCAATTTATCATATTCACGTATACCAGAGATATCTGTTTCCCAACCGGGCAATGTTTCGTAAACTGCTTCACATGCTTCAAGATCTTTCAAATTAGCTGGGAAACCTTCTACGTCTTTACCATTTAATTTGTAACCTACACAGATTTTCAATTCTTTAAAAGTATCAAGAATATCCAAACGTGTAATAGCTAAGTAATCAAGGCTGTTAAGACCTGCTGCGTATTTTACAACCATGAGGTCTAACCAACCACAACGACGAGGACGACCCGTTACAGTGCCGAACTCATGACCAAGTTCACGAAGGTTATCGCCAGTTTCGTTAAGAAGCTCTGTAGGGAACGGGCCCGCACCAACACGTGTAGCATACGCTTTTACAACGCCAAAGATGTTTTTCAAGTAGTTAGGACCTACACCAGCGCCCGTGGAAGCGCCACCTGCAATTGGATGAGAGGATGTTACAAATGGATATGTACCATGATCAAGGTCAAGCATAGTAGCTTGAGCACCTTCGAACAATACCTTTTTATCCTCTTTTACAGCTTTAAGAACAGTCGCATTAGTATCTGTTACATAAGGCTTCAACGCTTCAGCGTATTTGATGTAATCCGCTAAGATTTCATCGTAGTTAACAGGTTCAGCATCGTATACCTTCGTAAGCATTTTATTTTTGAACTCTACATTGTACGCTAATTTTTGTTTAAATGCTTCCATATCATACAAATCGCAAATACGGATACCGATACGATTGATTTTATCAGCGTAACAAGGACCAATACCATTTTTAGTAGTACCGATTTTAGCATCCCCTTTAGATGCTTCTTCCGCAGTATCTAGAGCGATATGGTATGGCATAATGACATGTGCACGGTCGGAAATTTGAAGGGATTTAGCAGATCTGCCTTGCTTTTCAAGGCCTTCAATTTCTTGTAACAAAACTTTAGGGTCGATAACAACACCAGTACCCACAATATTTTGTTTGTTATCGTATAAGATACCACTTGGCAAAAGGCGAAGTGCAAACGCTTTATCATCAACTACAACAGTATGACCCGCGTTATTACCACCTTGACTGCGCACCACAACATCCGCACGTTCTGCGATCCAGTCAACGATTTTACCTTTACCCTCGTCACCCCATTGAGTGCCGATAACCATACTTGTTGCCATATCTATATCCTCCATATGAAAGTCTAAATAATTCAATATCATTATACAACAATGTTCGGATTCTGTGAAAGCATTTATACAAATTCAATCTTTAGTTTCTTGCCAAAAGCGTGGGCTATTTTGGTTCTTTTAACCAAAAGCTCATAAGTAAGCCTATAACCCCTACAGGGATCAGTGTCATCAATGCCGTTTGTACGTCATAAATATCTGCTAGATGTCCTACATAAGGTGCCACAAGGCCACCTAAGGTAATGCCAAGGCCTAGCGTAATACCAGATGCAAAGCCCGCATTTTTAGCAAGATATTTTTGACCTAACACCGTAATTGGCCCGTATTGTGAGAACACACCAAAGGCCATCGGTATCATGGCACCAAAGAAGCCCCAAATATTAGGCACAAATATAAATACTAAAACAGAAGGCAAGAAAATCAGATTACCTAAGCGTACAGTTTTAAGAAATCCAAGTCTATCAGATAAAGCCCCTCCCATATAGGTAAGAACGGCCCCCATCGCAAAGTACGCAGTAAGGGCCAAACTAGATGCACTAGCTTCACCATTAATAACGGTAATATACAAAATAGGAATAAAGATAGCCAATACAGAGAAGAGTATAGATCGAGAAGCAATCACAAAAAATAACTTACCAAAGCTCGCCCACTCATTTGTAGCAGTACTAAGAACCTTAGAACGACTTTCACGGTTACCAGTATCAGCAGTATCAGCAGTATCATCGGTATCAGCTTCACCCTCGCCCATAAAGGCATAGAGATATAGCAATACGCCAAGTAGCGCGATAATCGTAAATACCCAAAGGAATTGTCCCCCAAAGACGTAAACGCCACCAGCGATAAAGGGTCCCAACGCAAAACCAGCGCTACCACCGACTGCAAAGCGCCCCATAGCATTACCAAGCTCATGAGATTGCGTACGATTTACCAGTAGAGCCGCCTCGGGATGGAATAACGCTGCCCCTACACCGGCCAGGAGCGACAAAGCAAGAATCATTTCGTAACTCGTAGCCAATGCCATAGCACTAATAGACACGAGAGTCACCGTAAACCCAACGGGAATAAACCATGGCACGCGCCACCGATCTGCTACATAACCCAATATGGGCTGTGCGATGGAGGCCACCACGGTGTTACAGAAGATAATCGTCGCCGATTGATAATAATTAAGTCCAAAGTTAGCAATGAAAAACGGTATGAGTGCCGCTAGCGAACCTTGACCGAGGTCATTAATACAATGAAAAATAGGCGGTCCGTACTTTCGTATGATACGTTTCATATAACCTCCTAATACAAAACAGGTAGGCACAGTCAACGCCTATTGCATGTACCATTGTACCATAGGCTGGTTGGTCTATACCTACCCTAATTTTATATGTTATGTGGAAAGCGCCTACAATTATAGGCCAAAACGAGCCATGATTGTATCTACATGTCTTAGCAATTTATATGGGTCGAAGCATGCATCAATTTCCTCATCAGTCATGTATTTCTTAATATTTTCATCAGCTTTTAAACCTGTTGCAAAGTCTTTGCCTTCAAGCCAGCGTTCCATAGCATGTTTTTGAACCCAACGGTATGCTTCGTCACGTACTGCACCTTTATCTACAAGGTGTGTCAAAATTGTTTGGCTAAATACGAGTCCCCCTGTGAGGTTAAGATTTTTAAGCATGGTTTCAGGGTATACCAACAATTTATCAATGGTGTGAATTGTTAGATGCAGCATATAATTTAACGCGATTGTCGCATCCGGCAAAATCACGCGTTCTACAGAGCTATGAGAAATATCGCGTTCATGCCATAACGCTTGGTCTTCGAAAGCAGATTGAGCGTAGCCACGAAGCAAGCGAGCCATACCGCAAATTCTTTCACATGTGATAGGATTGCGTTTGTGAGGCATCGCAGAGGAACCCTTTTGTTTAGGGCTGAAATATTCTTCCGCTTCGCGTACCTCTGTACGTTGTAAGTGACGGATTTCCAATGCGATTTTGTCTAATGTACCGCCTACAACAGCGATGATAGACAACAACTCAGCATGGCGGTCACGTTGCACCACTTGCGTAGCAATTTTAACAGGTTCAAGACCTAATTTTTCACACACATATTGTTCTACGAATGGATCGATATTGGAGTATGTACCAACAGCGCCAGACAATTTACCAACGGCAACGCTTTTACGCGCATGCTCCATGCGTTCAATATCACGTTCTACCTCTGCCATCCACAACGCCAATTTCAAACCGAATGTAGTTGGTTCGCCGTGTATGCCGTGGGTACGGCCAATCATAGGAGTATATTTGAACTCAGCTGCACGACGACGCAACACTTCGTGCAAACGCTTTAAGTCATCAATTAAGATATCGCAGGCTTGTTTCATCATGTACCCAAGCGCCGTATCTTTCACATCTGTAGAGGTAAGGCCAAGATGGATGTATTTAGCCGCTTCAGGACCTACGTATTCGCCCACTGCTGTTACGAAGGAAATGATATCATGGTTCGTTTCCTTTTCGATTTCATGAATGCGCTCAACGTCGAAATTTCCCTTTTCCCGGATTGTTTTCGCCGCTTCTTTAGGAATAACGCCCAACTCAGCTTGTGCCTCAGATGCGAGGGTCTCCACCAATAACATTGTGTCGAATTCGTTGCGTTCGCTCCAAATATGGCCCATTTCTTCTCGTGTATAACGTGGTATCATGATGTCTCCTTTGCATGATAAAAGCTAGATTTATAGGATTATTGTACCATATGTGAAAGCTCCATTCAACGAAAGCGCCTAAATTTTCCGAATGATAATTATATTAATTTTACTTATCGTTCGTATTTAATTGCCCAATCCTAGGAAAAAGGATACACATATTGAACTATAGACTCTAAAATAGGGAAAAGCAAATACAATAATACTATTAACAACATAGGTAAAAATAACTTGAACCATATTCTCTCTCTCTTTAATTTTTCATATGGTCATATAGTAATAAATTAATTTATAATATAGCATAGCTATACATTGTAATATTGTGATATATAATAAACATAAGACTAAATGTACTGCGAATAATTGCTCAATCTACACACGAGCTTTATACTAATAGTAACAAACATTTTTACTATGGGGGAGGCTTTCATGGCAACTTTAAATCGTAAAGAACGCCGCGCACAGCGCAACGAATCTAATACTATAGGTATTCTATTACGTCTATTCTTTGGGCTCAGCTTTATCGGCTTGGCGGTAGTCCTTTTGGGCAAGTTTGATTATAACTTCATCTTCCCCATTTTTACCGCAGATATTGTGGTGTCTTTAATTTACGTAATGATGAATAAATCCCGCATTACTACATCTCTAGCGGTACATACTAACGTACGCGTTATCATTGCATTTCTCATCATGTTGATTACCATGTTCTTCTACGCTTTTGCATTGTGGCGAGCTGATCAATTCAGCCCCCCTATGCAAGTCACATTATTCATCGGCGGCGCCATCGTATATCTAGCCGTCTTCAACTCTACGAAAACGATGCTTACCAATCAAAATTAATACAATCATTTATTATAACCATAACAAAGAGGCATATCACATACTAATGTATGTAAGATATGCCTCTTTATTGTCCTAAAACAACAGGGACTGCTAGATATACAGGTTCCCCTCTTCGATTAATAATAGAACCACTGCTTTTAACGATGCGCATTGCTTCCTCTTTTACAGGTTGCGGCACATCTTCTGCGATGAGCGGTGTATGTTCTCCCACGATGACATGTCCATCAACATCAAAGTTAACGCGCACTACAACCCTACCTGTTACGATTGACCCCTTCCCCTGTTCTTGTACAATTCTTAAATATTCTTTGGGGTTGATATCCGACTTTTGTAAAAGCGCTTGTTGCCCTGGCGTTAGGAGCCCCCAAGCAAGATCAGATAGGAAGGATAAATCACTAGCTTCGGCAAAGCCGTTTCCATTGGCATTCGGATCAGATGTTATATCCTTACCCATAGGAGCATTGTCAGGCTTAGAAAATTTACCATCTTTAGAATCATTTCCACCCGTAACTACAGCTTGTTCATTATTAGTTGTTTCCGATTCTATGGCCTTTGGAACGGCCCATTCGCGACGAGCATTAGATGTAGTCTTATTGGCATTTAAATTGTGAATGCTTTCATCACCTGTATTTTCCGTTACAAGGGGATCCGCCTTAGGCGCAGGCCCTTCCGGAGTCGGAGGTTCAACCGATGGCTTATCCTTAGATGTAGGCTCAATAACGGTAGTTTCCGCATCACTTTCACTATCCTCAGGCAGATGAAAGCTAACCTCTGCTGCATCATAAGCCACACCTGTTCCAACGATACCACGTAAGGAAAGCCCCATGCCAGAGATAAGCATGATTGTAATGCCTAAAGACACAATAAAAGGTTTCAGATAATGTGATTCAAACATGGAATCACTTCCGTTCCGTAGCGACGCTAATGTATTTAGCACCGTTCACCTTGAGCATATCCAAAAGTTCAATAACCTCGTTATAATACACATCTTTTGAGGCGCGGATAACAAAAGCTTGTTGAGGCACTTGTGTAACGATAGATTTGACCTCTTGCGCCAAACGATCCGAAGAAATTTCCTGATTATCAATATATAGCGTGTGCGTTGTAGTCAAGGTGATGGTGATAGGTTCGATAGACTTCGCCGTAGACGTCGATGCAGATGGTAAATTTAGCGGAATTTGTTGCTCTGTATTCATATACAGCGTGCCTACCATGAAGAATACGAGTAAGAAAAATACGATATCAATCATGGGAATAATCATGATGGTAGGCTCTTTTTTAACCCCTAATGTGCGTCGTCTCATATATCATGTTCCTCATTGTACGCGTCAAGGATATTACCGCACTCATATTCTAATGTCGCCACAGAATCGTTGACCTTTGCCGCACAGTAACTATGAAAGCCAAGCGCAATAATGGCCACGGTCAAACCTGTAGCCGTTGCCACTAAGGCCTCAGAAACACCACCTGTAATAATAGTTGGGGCCCCAATATCGCCACCTACCACAGCAAATGCACGAATCATGCCGAGGACCGTCCCCAACAAGCCCAACAACGGAGCCATTGTTACAACCATACTGAGCCAACTAAGGCCTCGTTTTAAACGTTCATCAGCGTACGACACTACATCTTGAAGGCGGTTTTCCAAGCCATTATAATTCTTTGCACTGCGGATAGCACGGGCAAATAAAGAACCAAGTTCCTCTGTATCACGTTCCAAAACACTTGGTAACATAATCCAAGATTGGTTCTTTTCTAAGACCTTATTAAAACGGCGCAAGTCCTTTGTAAACTTGCGATATAAAAAGATACGTTCAATGCCAATCATCAAGGTAAACAGTAAAAAAATCACTAGCGGATACATAACAAATCCACCAGCTGCAAATAAATGCGCTATACTACTCATACTAACCTCCAAAAGCCACATACCTTTAGGCTCTATCCGGGTTAATTATACCACGTTTTATCCCCTCTAAAACAGATAGGGAGCGCAAAACTAAAGTGCAAAAAGGCTGCACTAGAAATGATATACATTCTAGTACAGCCTTTTATGCGTTCCTAAATAGATTAGTCTTTTTTAATAAAGCCTACAATGAAGCCACCTACTGACAGTGCAATTCCTAAACCGCTACAGAACATGCCGATAGAATACCACAATGTGTAAGATTGGTTATTCTCAGAAATCGCCTTTGCTGCAGCTTGAGCATTTGTAGCGTTTCTCGCAATTTCCAAATTAGCCGCCGATGGATCTGGATTTAATAATAGAACCACAATACCAATAATTAGAACAACTACACCTACAGGTAATAATAATTTTTTGTTCATTTGAATACCCCTCTCATAACATTAACCGATAAATAAATATTATAACTTAATTATACACTGACTTTTGCATTTTAAAAAGATGAACTTATATATTAATCATCTTTTATTAGGCAATTAATCAGAACTAGTTATTATGACAGAGAAAAAGGCATAGTATACAACTACTATTGATCTAAATCCAACAGTGAAATTGATACTATGCCTTTTACAAATACATTTTTAATTATATCGAAATACATACGGTTGCTAACAGAGTTCGTATTAAGATAAGTTATGCCGGCTTATCTAATATGTATTTAGCAATACAATCCATATTTAACAATACAATATGTATTTACCGATCTACTTATTGCAAAGACTTATCGAACACGCCAATTAATTCTTCAACGGCTTGAGATTCGCTCATTTCACCGTCTAAGACAGCGGCTTCGACTTCGCCCATACGACCTTGAATGACTACATTGTTAAAGAATAGGTTGTGCAAGTGTTCGTCAATCATATCGCGTACCCAACGGAGGGATTGTTCTTGACGGCGTTTTAAGAAGACCCCATTTTCTTTGCCTTGTTCAGTGAACTCTTGGATAACATCCCACAATTCATCGAGGCCATCCTTTGTGACAGCTGAACATGTGTAGGCTTGAGTCTTCCATTTTTCCGTAGCCGGACGGATATAATGCAACATACGGTCGTAGTCGCTACGAGCAATGAGAGCTCGTTTGAGATTATCCCCATCAGCCTTGTTGACCACAATAGCATCAGCAAGTTCCATAACGCCTTTTTTAATGCCTTGCAATTCATCGCCTGCCCCCGTCAAAACGATGAGCATAAAGAAGTCTACCATGGAGCGCACAGTAACTTCGCTTTGCCCAACCCCAACGGTTTCAACGAGAATGATATCGTACCCAGCAGCCTCGCAAAGTAGCATAGTTTCTCTACTTTTACGAGCCACACCGCCTAACGTACCACCAGCCGGCGATGGACGAATATAAGCCTCAGGATGTTTCGTCAACGTTTCCATCCGCGTTTTATCACCCAAAATACTGCCTTTTGTGACTTGACTCGTAGGGTCTACAGCCAGTACGGCAACCTTGTAACCCGCTTCAATGAACATGTTACCGAAGGCTTCAATAAACGTACTTTTACCGGCCCCAGGCACACCAGTAATACCGATGCGCAATGCCTTGCCCGTACGAGGCAATACGGCTTGCAACACTTGTTGAGCTAGTTTGAAATGGTCCTTATTATTACTTTCTACTAATGTGATAGCCCGTGAAAGTATAACGCGGTCCCCCTGCTCGATACCGCGTACATAATCAGCGACAGTTAATTTCTTTCGCCGCTGTACGGGACGTACCGCTGGAGCCAGATGAGCAGAGCTAGATAAGAGGCCGTCATGCATTTCTTTAACGCCTTTCATTACGTGACACGCATAAGTGTCATCTTTCTTCGCTTCTTCTGGCACCCAGTCAGGACGATAGGTACTACCCTCTGTGCTTGCGTTTTTTACACCTAATTCAGGGGCCTTGCCTTCACCAGTGATGAAAGTTGCGTCCTGTGTATTGCGCAATTCATCCGGAGTAGACCGTTTGTTATCAGTCATGAGACTCGTCTTGAACGTGACTAGTCAATGTTTCTAGTAATTTTTTCGCCGCTACTGGCAAAACTGTACCAGGGCCAAAGATAGCCACTGCGCCATGTTCGCGTAGGAATTCATAGTCCTGAGCAGGGATTACGCCGCCGATGGCAACTAAAATATCTCCACGGCCCCGCTTGTTGAGTTCCTCTACAAGTTGAGGCAATAATGTCTTATGCCCCGCCGCAAGAGAACTAAATCCGACAATATGAACGTCATTATCCACCGCATCTTGTGCTGTTTCTTCCGGAGTTTGGAACAAAGGTCCGATATCCACGTCAAAGCCCATGTCCGCGAAGGATGTAGCGATAACTTTGGCACCACGGTCATGACCGTCTTGGCCCATCTTCGCAATCATGATACGAGGACGACGACCTTCGAGTTCTTCAAAGTTATCCGCCATTTGACGTACTTCTTTGATTACATCGTCATCTTCAAATTCACTGGAGTATACACCGGAAATAGAGCGAATAACCGCTTTATGACGACCGCATACCTTTTCAACAGCAAAGGAAATTTCACCCAAGGATGCACGGGCACGAGCCGCTTCAAGCGCAAGAGCAAGCAAGTTGCCTTCGCCCGATTCTGTAGCCTTTGTAATCGCTTCAAGACAGGATTGAACCTTTTCTTCATCCCGGTTAGCACGCAATTGTTCGAGACGACGAATTTGCGCTTCCCGTACAGCCGTGTTATCTACGTCGAGGATATCCAATGGGTCTTCTTTATCTAGACGATATTTGTTGATACCAATAATCGCTTCACGACCAGAGTCGATACGAGCTTGGCGACGTGCAGCAGCTTCTTCGATACGCATCTTAGGAAGCCCTGTATCGATAGCTTTCGCCATACCGCCAAGAGATTCGATTTCTTGAATATGACCCCAAGCGCGACGAATCAATTCATCTGTCAACGCTTCTACATAGTAGGAACCGCCCCATGGGTCGATAACCTTACATACCTTAGTTTCATCTTGGATGTAAAGCTGAGTATTACGCGCAATACGTGCGGAGAAGTCCGTAGGCAACGCAATGGCTTCGTCAAGCGCATTCGTATGTAGAGATTGCGTATGGCCCAAAGCCGCGCCCATCGCTTCCATACATGTACGAGCCACGTTGTTGAACGGATCTTGTTCTGTAAGAGACCAACCAGATGTTTGGCTATGTGTACGAAGTGCCATGGATTTAGGATTTTCAGAGCCGAAACTATTGATAATCTTAGCCCACAACATACGAGCTGCACGCATTTTTGCCACTTCCATGAAGTAGTTTTTACCGATTGCCCAGAAGAAGGACAAGCGTGGTGCGAACTGGTCAACGTGAAGGCCCGCATTAACACCGGTACGGATATATTCTAGACCATCGGCCAATGTGTAACCTAATTCGATATCCGCAGTAGCGCCCGCTTCTTGCATATGGTAGCCGGAAATGGAGATACTATTGAACTTAGGCATGTACTGGGATGTATACGCAAAGATATCGCCGATAATGCGCATGGACGTAGCTGGAGGATAAATATAGGTATTACGCACCATGAACTCTTTTAAGATATCATTTTGGATTGTACCAGCCATAACCTTTTTATCTACACCTTGTTCTTCACCAGCCAAGATATAGAACGCCATTACTGGCAATACGGCGCCGTTCATGGTCATGGATACAGACATTTGATCAAGGGGAATACCGGAGAATAGAATTTCCATGTCGAGGATGGAGTCTACCGCAACACCCGCTTTACCAACGTCACCTACTACACGAGGATGATCGGAGTCATAACCACGGTGAGTAGCAAGGTCAAAGGCGATAGACAAACCCTTTTGGCCCGCTGCCAAGTTACGACGATAGAACGCATTGGATTCTTCCGCTGTGGAGAAACCAGCGTACTGACGTACTGTCCAAGGACGAGTAACATACATTGTGGAATAAGGTCCACGCAAGAATGGAGGTACACCAGCCATATAGTCAAGGTGTGTCATTCCTTCATAATCCATCTCTGTATAGAGAGGTTTTAGTTGGATTTGCTCCATTGTTGTATTATATAAATCTTCAAAGCTTTTTCCTGTTTCTTTTTGAAGTTCAGCAAGCCATGCATCGCGAGATGTTGCTGTCTGAGATCCCAAGCCAAGAGAGGAGAAGTCTGGATTTTTAAACATGAGCTCACATCCCTTTCTTATCTTGTAACGTATTCAAGATTTCGTAACAATTTGCACGAACAGAAATGAAGTCGTCCACGCCAGCTTCACGGTATACAGGTTCTAAGTCCTTAGGAGGTGCCCCTGCTAAAATAACCATTACATTCGGCATAGTTTCTTTCAATTCCTTAGCAAGTGGTGGTACCAATTCTGGATATGTATCATCTGTAGAACAGATAACGACAACATCAGCACCACTTTCACGAGCAGCTTTCGCAGCATCAGCCGTTGTTTCATGACCATCATTTTTGATAACTTCAAAAGCACCTACTTCGAAGAAGCCTGTGGAGAAGTCCGCCCGAGGTTTATGTTGAGGGATTGGGCCCATATTGGCCAAGAATACCTTCACATTATCTTTCGTACGTTGTTTATAATTCTCAGTGCGCATGCGAAGTGCTTCAAACTGTTCAGTCCAGCGATGAGCTGCAATGGATTCAATGGTTTCGGAAGCAATATCGCCAGCATCTAAAGCCTTCCGGATTTGACGTATTGTTAATTTTTGTAATGCACCGAGCTCAATAAGACCAATCAAAGCGCCTGGCTCTGTAGTACCTGCTTCTAGGGTAGCCTGTGCTTTCACAACCGCATCTGGCTCCGCACTTGCCAAGTACTCCTCGATTTGAGCAACCCGTTTTTGACGCAATGTTTCTTGATTTTCTGGTTTTGGATCAAGCAATTCTTCAGTCATGTTCGCATACATGTTGTTACCTACAGCCACATCTCTGCGGAATGCAAGGTTTTTGAAGCGTTCGTCAAGAACTGCTTTAACTTGAGCTTGTGGATAGCCTTCTTTCAAAGCAGCTACGATACCACCTTTAGCCTCAATAGTTTGGAACTCAGCCCAAATTTTTTCACATAATTCGGCTGCCAATGTTTCCACATACCAGGAACCGCCTACAGGGTCCACAGGTTGACGCAACTCGAATTCAGTTTGCAACATAACTTGGATGTTACGGGCAATACGGCGAGAGAAGTCGTCAGCTTTGCGAATTGGTTGGTCAAATGGAGACACTTCAAGGCTATTCAAACCGCCTACAACGCCGGAGAATGCCTGTGTCGTGTTACGCAACAGATTTACATACGGATCGTATACGGTCTTTGTGAAAGCCGATGTTCTGCCGTGTACATGAACGGCACGGTCAGCTTCTTCTGCACCGAAGGCCTCCATAATACGCGCCCAAAGCACACGCAATGCACGTAATTTAGCAATTTCCATGAAGAAGTTTGCACCCAAGGAGAATGTAAACATCATGCTGTTAGCAATAGTATGAATATCGATGTTCCGTTGTGCTAATTGACGCACATAGCAAACTGCTGTTGCCAATGCATAGGCAACCTCTTGCACATCATTAGCGCCACCATTAGCGTATACATCGCCAGATACAAGTACAGTTTTAAGCTCTGGAGCTTGTTCTTTAGCCCATACAACAGTATGTGCCATTTCATCAAAGGCTGTATCTAAAGACATATGCAATGTACCATCTTTAGCCCAAACACCAATAGGGTCTGCGCCAACGAGACCTTTCAAGTCAGAGGTCTGTTTTTTAGAGCCTTTCACCGTAGCGGCTAACATACCGATCAAGATAGCTGCAGAAGCACCTGTTTCAATGTATAAAGGATTTTCCTTTAAATTAAAACGTTCAATCAATTGGCTACAATCATCCATAGTAGACAGAGATGTACCGCCGATACCAACAGCTGCGCCTACTTGCACATCTTGATCATGGCGTGTTGCTTCATCAAGGCGAATATTGTGAATGGTGCCACCTTTTACAATTTCGTATAAACTTGCATGGTTAGCATCCTTAGGAAAGGATTCGTCTACATATTGGGATACGCCCCAAGAGTCTTTAATATAACCACTTGCCTTTGTGCCACGTAGGAACTCACCTGCTCCAGGATATACACCCTTTGGAATTTTTTCTCCATGCAATGCAGGCGTGTAAATTGGTTGTAACGTTATTCCCTCATAGGTTTTAGTGAACATCTTCTTATGGAAGTCGCCACCTTTTAACGCTTTTTCAACCTCGGCCTGCCATTGTTCATACGTAGGTTTCTTAAACTCATCAAAGGATACAGGTGCTAATAAATCACGTTCAGCATCCTTTGAAGTCTTTTTGTCAGACATATATGTGCCTCCTTTTCAACTCGAAACCATACCGAGAAACAGCGCACCGTACCTGCGAATTGTTAGATATATGAATCACTCGAGCTTTATCTTATTGGACCACATCAACCTCAAAATGTGTCCATCGGTTTAATGTCTATAAAACTTGACGCATATACTCAACATCCACTCTAAGGGCAATAAAAAACGTGCCACCTAAAGTGACACGTAAGGTTTCTTATTGAAAGGTACACTAAAAAATACTGTAGCCAGCATACCCCAATCCCCTTCCTATCGCTCGTAGGTACATAACGGTGATTATCAAATAGGCAGTTCTCCTGGCTCGGGATCATCACCTCGCTTTCGCCTTCCCAGATTACTCCAGTGACATATATGAAAGCAGGCTCATCCTTACAGTGGCGGGACCGCATCGGCTTATACCGATTTCTCTATTAAGTCTTACGACACCTATTCTCTATATTCGTTGTTCTAAGTCCAATATAGTGTAACAATATGCACAAAGTCAATGAACATAACATTTAATCATAAGTGCCAAAATCAAAGTTATAACTGAAAATCATATGCAATAACTAAAATGCATGGGTTAAGAATTAATGATATAATAAGTACTATCACGAGGAGGCATTATGGACCATACAAGTAAAAAAGGGTTAATCACAGCCCTTAGTTGTTATATAATTTGGGGCTTACTCCCTCTATATTGGGCATTATTAAACCATGTTTCACCGTATAATATACTGGCACAGCGCATTATCTGGTCAGGTATTTACATGGCGATCGTTGTATTTGGCCTACATTTTAAACAATTCAAAAAGGACTTTCAATTACTAAAAGAACAACGTTCACAACTATTCCTACTTTTAGTTGCGGCAGTCATCATCAGCGTAAACTGGTTCACCTACATTTGGGCCATCGCCAATAATCAAGTTATGAACACGAGCCTTGGCTATTACATCAACCCACTCTTCAATGTAGTATTAGGTGTCATCCTATTTAAAGAGGTTCTATCTATACCGAAAAAGCTGAGTGTCCTCATCGCTACCATCGGCATCGCCTTACTCACCTATCAAGTAGGATCCTTGCCATTAGTATCGATGATCCTCGCCGTTTCCTTCGGTCTTTATGGGGCTGTAAAAAAGAAACTGCTCATCTCTCCCTTTACGAGCATCGCCTTTGAGGCCTGGCTATTAACACCGCTAGCCTTACTATATACGACCATGGTCGATAATACCGTGTGGTCCTATTTCGGCACAGACTGGTATACAACCATGTTGCTCATAGCCTGCGGTCTAACTACATCTGTTCCATTGGTGCTATTCTCCTATGGTGCGCAGCTATTGCCGCTCAACCTACTAGGCTTCCTGCAATATGTGTCCCCTACCATTGCCTTGTTGCTAGCCATCTTTTACTTTGGTGAAAGCTTTGGCACACCGCAGATGATTGCCTTCAGTTGTATCTGGATAGCCTTAGTATTATTCTCCTTATCAAGCCAAATTACAACGCACATTAGCCTAAAAAAGTAAGGTATATCCTATATATCAACTAAAAAGCTGTATCAAATGATACTCTCATTTGATACAGCTTTCTTTTATATAGACGTATTAATCTAACTCATGTTAATCTAACTCATTCATATTGGTCGTATTCAGATTAGAAATGTAATGGTTATAGGCCTCAATCATACGATTATAGTCGTTATCTTGTTTTGAGCCCATATAGGTACGGATTGCACCAATCGTAGAGTTTACAGAGGTCTTAACAGAATCATACTTAGGACTAGTAATGCCATTTGATACATCACCAATAGCTTGCAACTCTTGATTGATAGCATTTACGTCTAGTTGTTTTTCACTATCAATCTTTTCTAGGACCGCAGTAAGTCGCAAATGAACCTCTTGTGCTGCAGCTGCATTTTTCTTGCCTGCATCACGCAATTGTTGTAACCGTTGTTGCAAGCGGTCCGTATTGATTTTATGCATAACATTATCAAAGTCAGCATAAATAGGAACAAATTGTTCATACAATTGAACATATTTAGGACCTAACTGTTGCTCCTTAGCATAGTTATCTGTGGTATACCCTTTAGATTTATAGTATGCATCGAGCTCTTCGGCCACCGGTGTAATTTCATTCAATTTTGAAAGCAACTTATCTAAAGGCTCCTTCATTTCATCATAAGGAATACCGGCTTGCTTAGCCTCTTCTAATTCTTTTTGTAGCTGCTTAAAGTTCGGCGCATTAAATACAGTTAAATGCTGCCCAGCTTTTAACTCATTAAGAGTTGGCGTATTCGCATAATCAAACATTACAGCCATGCGATTGTATCGACTTACAGCTTTCACATATTGATTAAATAACTGCACCTGATCTTGCTCAGACCGTTGCGCAATTTCCTTACGGCTCTGTTCAGTACCCTGCCATAACTCTGACATACTACAACCACTCAACAATAAGGGGGATGTTAATGTCGCCGCACACAACACAGCCATTACTACCCTTTTACCAAATGGTTTCATGATGAATCCTCTCCTTTCATCAATACACAATCTAATTTATACATATTAATTATATACTAATATGCTTTTTATGAATAGGACTAATATATAAAGGTCATGTATCAATTTTGTCAAGTGACTAATAGAATCAGGAAACATCATTTCTACTCTAATAGTATTATTAATTGCTCAATAAATTTAAAAACTATAACCCAACCAATATTTTAAATCGCCTATTATTGTGAAAGCGTTCAAAATGGTCTTGTTCGGCTGCAACAGCTTTTACAGAAGGATCTATTTGTATAGCCTTTTCTAGCCAATCAAGGGCCTTAGTATCATCCCCTTGGTCTGCATAAATGGTAGCAATACCATACACAGACCAAGTGTTACTAGGCTCCTTTTCCAATACCTTTTCAAACCATTGTTTAGAATCGTTTAACTGACCTTGCAATTTATAGACCATGGCCATGTTATAGTAATTAGCCACATTGCTAGGATCTAAATCATAAGCCTTTTTAGTATCTGTCAACCCTTTAGCTACATCACCATTTAATGCTGTTGCAAAGCCGCGTACAGAATAGGCTTCTCCGTTGTTAGCATCTTGTTTAATAAACGCAGTAGCTTCCTCTATGGCCTTCGTATACTCACCAGCAGATAAGGCTTGCTTTGCTGTAATTAGATGGTCATCTTGCTTGGTAGTCGCTTGGCTATTTCCCGCAGCAGATGTAGAGGAACCAGTTGCAGTAGCAGAACTAGTTGCATTTGATTCTGTTTTATTACTATTCGTATTTTGATTCAATCCACATCCCGTAAGAGCTATTATTAAAAGAAAGAAAAGCACAAATTTCTTCATTAAGAATTCTCCGATCATTAATTATATACAAGACTCCTTAGCATGATGATATAATATAAAATACCTCCCGAAAGGAGGTGGTATATTGCAGGAGCTGTTTTATGCACTCTGGGGCACCTTGCTTGCCCCTATTATTGTTGCCTTAGTTATAACTACCTACAGCTACTGGCTTAACAATAAGAACAAAAAATAAGCAAGAAAAAGGACGAGCTGCCACTCGTCCTTTTTTTGTTATATTGCAGGTAATTTCATACACTCTACTACCTACGTTTAGTATACCACATTTCTTAGAAAAATAAAGAATTAGCAATAAATCTCATAAAACCCCTAAAAAACTATTACTAGTTCTAACATAATTTGCGAGCAATATTAAAGCAACATTAATATAAACTACCAGTTACTTTAACATAAACTACTAGCAACATTAACGTAAATAGCAATAGATATACAAGACTTATTTCTTAGCCTTAGAACAACGATCTAATAGGAATGCAACGCCAACGAATGGGATGCCACCGCTTTCACCAAGACCGATTTCACAGGTAGAGCTGGAGCTTACGCCTAGTGTTGCACCGTATTCAGCGATTTCAGCAGCAAGGTCTTTGGTAGCACATTTGTTAAGTTCTGGTGTAAAGAACCCTTTTTGACCTGCAAAGCCATCGCATGCAAAGGATTTAATGTTGAATACATGGTCTGTACATAGACGAGCCAAATCTTCAATATATTGAGATTTATTCAAGGATTTAATCTTACATTGTTTGTGTACGATGACCCGTTCATCACATTTTTCAATATCGAGATGAGGTACAACGTATTTACACAAGAATTCAGAAATATCGTTGATTTCTAAGTCTGGCATATGTTTGAAAGCATGGTTGAAACATGCACTATGATCGATCATGATTGGATATTTACCGTTTTGAGATGCTTGCATCAATGCATCGTGTAAGTCCTTAACAGCGCGCTCATGAACGTCATCATAGTTTTCAAAACTCAAGCCACAGCAGAGGTTTTCGATATGTTGAGGGTAGATAATATCGATATGGGCCTTGTTGCAAAGGCTTTCCACTACTTGTTGCAAGCTGCGTTCATCGTCGTAACCTTGATTAGGTTTGAAGGCGCGGTTTGCACAAGTACTAAAGTATACAACCTTTTCAAAATTAGTCGGTTTAATACGGCTTCTCAATCTGTAACGATTGGCCTTAGGTGTAGTCTTAGGAATGTACGGAGTAATACCTGTTACACCATGTAAGCCTTCTGTAATCTTGGAAATCGCTTTTTGTGTAACGATAGAACCTGCAATACCTTCGAGACTTACGCCGGCACGAGCCATTTGAAGTGTAGTAGGGAAATTATCGTAAATCTTCTTAGCTAATTCCGGTGCTGGAGGATCGATGCGGCGCATGGATAATGCAATTTGAGCAGTATCGATGCTGAGCGGGCAAAGACCTTTACACATGGAGCACGCAGCACAGGTATCTACACCAAAATATTCATAGCCTTTTTTAAGTTCCGCAGCCAATGTGAAATTGCCTTCGTTTTCAAGGCGTTTTGTTTCACGCAACAATGCAATACGTTGACGAGGAGTCAATGTTAAATTGCGGCTTGGACAATGTTTTTCACAGAAACCACATTCCATACAGATTGTAAAAGCATCATCGATAACGCATTGAGCTTTAAGATTTTTCTTATACACATCTGGGTCATCAGTAATGATAACATCAGGATTCAAGATACGTTCAGGGTCAAAGATAGCTTTAATACGACGGTTGATTTCGTACGCTTTACGCCCCCATTCCATTTCAATAAACGGTGCTACCATACGACCTGTACCATGTTCAGCTTTTAAAGAACCACCGAAGCCAGAGACGCGTTCAGACATTTCTTTTACCAAGTCACCGAAGTTCTTAGTATCTTTAGAATCGCTGAAGTCAGGTGTAATGTTAAAGTGAACATTACCAGATAACGCATGGCCAAAGATTACGCCACCGTCTACGAAATCGTATTTGTGGAATAATTCGGTAAGCATTTCGATGCCCTTAGTGAAGTCTTCGATTTGGAAACATACGTCTTCTGTAATAACAGTGGTGCCTTTTCTACGTTGACCACCAACGATTGGCAAAATGCCTTTACGAATAGCCCACCAAGAATCGTATTCTTTAGGATCTTGGGAGTAAAGACTTGGAATAGCTGTTGGAATATCTTTCAATTTATCTTTAATAAAAGCTAAGTTTTCATCGACAGTTTCTTTGGAGTAGCTTTCAGTTTGGAACAAAATAGCACTTGTACCTTCAGGAACTTCGCGAACGAAGTCAGGCACATTGTCTAGCGATTGAACGGCCTTAAGGGATTGATAGTCCATCATTTCCGCAGCAACAACCTTGTCACGACCCATATTAGCCAAGGCTACAACAGCAAGAGATGCATCGTTCAATGTTTTAAAGAACATGAGACCGCAGCCTTTATACGGTACGTCCTCAACAGTGTTATATACGATTTCAGACACGAAACCCAATGTACCTTCAGAGCCGATAAATAAGTGGTTGATGATATCGATAATATCTTCAAAATCAACAAGGGAGTTCAGGCCGTAACCTGTGGTATTTTTGATTTTGTACTTATGGTGAATCAAGTGTGTCAATTCTTCATCGGCCAAAATATCCTTACGCAATTGTAAGATATCCTCTACCATTTGAGGTTTTTCTTTAAGGAATTGATCAATACTCTTTTGGTCAGACGTATCAAGGATGGAGCCATCTAATAACACAACGCGAATGGACCGAATTGTTTTATAAGAGTTTTGCGCCGTACCACAGCACATACCAGAGGAGTTATTATTCAAGATACCACCTACTAATGCTGTGGCAAGCGTTGCAGGATCTGGACCAATTTTACGATTGTACGGTTTCAATAAATCATTCGCATCGGAACCGATAACACCGCATTCACATTTCAAGGCTTTCCCATCATCAATAACTTCCATTTTCTTGAAGCCATCATTACATACGATGAGCACATCTTCACTGGAGCATTGACCAGACAAAGAGGAGCCGGCCGCACGGAATGTAAATGGTGTCCCACATTGTTGACACAAACGAATAAGTCGTCTTACTTCTCGTTCATCTTCAGCTTTAACAACTACCTTTGGTAAATAGCTATAGCAAGACGCATCAACGCCATATGCATAACGACGTAAATGATCGGTGTATACGCGACCTTTACAAATCTCATTTGCCTCCTTGGCAAAACGTTCATAATCTCTAATAAGTGTACTCACTTCTATTTCCTCCTATCCTTTCTTAAGGAATCTATTACTTTTAGTATACGCCGTTCTCATTCTCCTCACTATAATTATGCATAATTTATATCTCTTCTAATAAAAATCGATATGCATTACCCTTTTATTCCCTCAGTTGAAAGTACATCTCATTAGCATTATCATGTACCCATTTTTCCTCATATACAATCAAGAATCCTTATTTATTAGGCATGTATAGATATAGTCAGTAATTATATGCTAAAACATCTCTAAATAACGATTCGTACTACCTATAATTCTATAGTAAATACATTACTAATATTATGCATAAAAATAGTATGATTTATATATTTTAAATTTTTCATTCTCATTTATAGTTCTCTATGACTTTTAGTTATACCCTTTTATAAAATGCTGAAAATACAGAAAGCCCTCTAATGATAAACGCTTACGAATCACCATTAGAGAGCTTTACTAAATTATGCTTATTAAAGATAGATTAATTATAAAACCATATTATCCCAAAATACCAGATTTAAGAATGAGGCGTACCGCCAATGCAAAGACAGCTATGCTCATGAGGGCGAGGATAGCTTTTGCTTTGAGACGTTTTGCAATACGAGCACCTACTTGAGCACCAAAGATAGCGCCAATACTAGTAGGAATAGCAATACTAAATATAATGTGGCTTTCAATTAAATGTGTAATAACCCCCACCGTTGTTGATACGGCGAGAATAGATTGACTTGTGGCCGTTGCCATATGGGTAGGAAAGCCCATGAGATAAATCAAAGCCGGCACATGGATGAGGCCACCACCGATACCAAAGATACTCGAAATAAAGCCAACAAAAAAGCTAATACTAATACCGATAGGTTTACTATAGCTCAACTGCTCAAGAGTAAGGCTTTCTTCCTTTCTTTCCCCTTTTCTAAAATTTTTAAAACCAATCAATACGGATGCACACAGCATAAAGCATCCAAAGGCAAACATAAAGCCTTTACCAGAGAACCATCCAGACATTTGGGCACCTAAAATAGCCCCCGGGAAGGTAGCAAGACTAAAGATGATAGCAGCGTTAATGTATACCTTTTTTTGCTTAAGATACGCTATAGATCCAGAAATGGCGTTACACATAACAGAAAAAAGCGATGCTCCTACGACCATAGATGGAGACCACTCTGGGAACCAGTACATAAAGAGAGGCACAAACACAAGGCCCCCACCGGCACCGATGATGGTTCCAAGCATAGCTGCTAAAAAGCCAACTATGGTAAAGAATATATAGAATACCACTATATTATCAAGCACATTAAGACCTCCCATGTCCGTTTAAATTATTGTTTATCCATATATACAAAGGATAATTCCATGTCATCTACTAACACTCCTAATTAGATTGAAAATACGCCTTCGCGGCTTTCAACCGGCCACGCTCACAAGAGACTTGTAATTCATCCCCTGGCTCGAGTTTTACATCGCCTAATGGCACAATGTAGGTACCATTACGGCGAATACTTACGATTAATGTACCATCTGGTAATGCCAAGTCTTGTAGCTGTACATCCGTATAGTTTGCCACCACAGGCACCTTCGTTTGAAAGAAGGTTTGCACCGATTCTAGATTGCTTTGACCACTCATGGCTTGCAACAAGGAATCGTAAATCGGCGGTTCTTTTAAAAGCTCCGCCACAAGATAGGCCACGAGCGTAACGATACCGATAGCATAAATATTAGAGAAACTATTCGTCATTTCAAGGACGAGCAAAATCGCCAAGATGGGAGTACGCATAGCTGCGGCCAACATACCTCCCATGGCACAGATAACGAACTGTGGTACAAAATCAGAAGAAATAAGTCCTAAAGTTGAAAGCAAGCTTTCACAAAAAGCACCTGTTGCGGCACCAATCACGAGCATAGGCAAAAATATGCCCCCTTGAGCACCACTGCCATAGCAGAAGGTGGTGAGCAAAATCTTGCCGAGCACAATACCCGCTAAAAGCAATACACCGTGAGATTGAAAGGCGAGCTGCCCCACGAGGTCGTTGCCCCCACCCAAGAGGAGCTGCGAATCGAAGCCAATGGCCGCCACTGCCACAAAGGTAAGGGCTAATTTCAAGAATCGAGAACATTTGAGCCAGTCAAAGAACCTCTTGAAAGCAAAAATCATACGGCAAAATAACACGCCACATAGCCCCATGATAACACCAACCATGAGCAGTATCGGGAAATATTCAAGAGGAACCCCTGAGGTCACCGTAAAGCCTAGCGCTGGTGTAAGTCCAAAGATACTAACTGTAATATAGTTAGAAATCAAAGTTGCCACGAAGGTTGGTACAACGAGATACGGATAAAAGCTTTTATGTACCTCTTCAAAGACGAACATCGCCCCCGATACGGGCGCACTAAAGGCAGCTGTTAAGCCTGCCC
The DNA here is from genome assembly GCF_945949885.1 of Veillonella parvula. GTDB lineage: Bacteria > Bacillota > Negativicutes > Veillonellales > Veillonellaceae > Veillonella > Veillonella parvula_B. Next base: position 27,669 of record NZ_CAMFFZ010000025.1, read on the forward strand.
CAGCACCTGCGGATGTCAAAATACGCTGTTCTCGTAGCCCCGAATTCATCCAGTAAGACACGATTTTGCCGGCAGAGCCGCCAATCTGTACGGCTGGCCCTTCACGACCTACGGAAAATCCTGCAAAGCCGGTCAGTACGCCACCAATCATTTTAGATACTAGTGTCCGATAGGGCTTCATATCAAAGAGTCCAAGCATTTCCCCTTCAATTTGTGGGATACCAGAACCACCAGACAATGGGGCCCATGCGAGCAATCGATCTACAATAAATGCAAAAATGACCATTACCACAAGCCAACCTATGGCCCATTCCATAGTAATATCATCCATCAAATGCCACCTGATATGCTCTGATTCAAGTATCAAATAGCGGTATGATGCCCCAAAAAAGCCGGCAATCACCCCAACAAGAGCACCCTTTGCAATAAGCTCCGTTAAGAGCACTCGATTCATGGACATATCTGCCAAGGTAGAACTACGCTTATTAAATTTCCATAATTTCATAACATCCTCCTTAGCAGTGACCAAAACCAACCTTTCCTCTGCCGACATAGGTCTACACGAACTATGCATTCATATCCTTAGTATACTTATGTAAACCACCATTTTCAAGAAAGGATTACGTATAAAAATAGCTTTCTCACTGAACACGAGATCAAAGGTCCGAGTCACAAAACAATAGATAACGCTTTAAACACAAAGCTAGCCACCTCTAAAAAGAGAGGGCTAGTTTTGTTAAGCAAGTGTGTAAATGTATTTTCTTTACACATTCGGAGGAATTTGAAATATGTAAAGACGCTAATTAGAATATGGATTCATAGATGCCGATTATTTCTTCTAAGGATGCGTCCCGTGGGTTACCAGGTGTACATGCATCGTTGAAAGCAGATTCAGCGAGAAATGGAATGTCTTCCCGTTTTACACCAGCTTCACTAAGGGAAATGCCTGCCGCATCAAGCAGATCCGTAACCTTTGTAACTACCTTAAACTCAAATAAATCAGGCGTAGATGTAACGAGGGCTTTTTTGAAATGGCGATTCTTAATTTCGTTTACAATCTCCTGAATCGCGCCTTGCCCAAAATAGGACGTACCGTTCAGCATAATTCTGCGAGCCATATACCTCACTCCTAACAAAACAAACTATACAATAAAAAATAAACCGACAGAGAATAACTTTACCTATTAATTCTCTATCGATTTAATAAAATCCTTGAAAGCTCGTTATGTATACACTATATATTTTTCTATTGTAATGATTCTAAAGTTTGTCTCCATTGAAGTGTCAACTCAGATACGATTTCAATGAATAGTACTTCCACTTTCTATATTCGTGATATGTTTAGTTAATTTCTGCCAATACAATTAAATATCCTAAGAAATTTTGCTCATTTTCATAAGCAAGATTCGTTTCACCGATTCATCGAGTCGTTCTTTCGAGATGCGACCGTCTTTCACGGCTTTCATAAGGCCATTGTAAGCCTCTTGCATATGTTCGTATTCGTGACATACGAGCAAGATATCGCTACCTGCGAGGATGGATTGCACTGCCATATCACCAAAGGTATAGTGTTTTGCGAGGGCACCCATGTCCATATCGTCCGTTACCACAACGCCATTATAGCCTATGTCCTTGCGCAACCAATCCGTAATAATCGCTTTCGATAAACTAGCAGGATGATCTGGATCGATTTGTGGGTACATCGCATGAGACACCATGATTGTATAGGTATTCGGTTTAGACTGTTTGATAAGGTCTATAAATACCTTTGTGTCCTCTGAAAGCAATGTTTCTTTAGATACAGGAACGATGCTTGTATCCGCGTGCAAGTCTACATCGGTCTTACCAATGCCCGGAAAGTGCTTATAGGAATACCACAAGCCCGTTTCATCGTAAGCCTTGCCAACGGCTCCTGCATAGCGAACGACCTCATCAGGGTTCGTACTAAAGGAACGGCCATAGGTTAATCCCAAATCCGCCACAGGAGCAAAATTAATATTGAATCCCAAGTCTTTTAGTTCTGCACCAGACTGTTTTGCCAAAGATACAGCTTGCTCAACGGGCATTTTGCCTACCTCCTCAGCGGGAGGAACCTTGATGAGCTTATCATCCATGCGCGCTACCGCACCGCCCTCTTGGTCGATGCCGAGGAACAACGGCGTTAAACCGGCGCTTTTACCGGCCTTATTAATATCTGTAATGAGCGTTTTAACTTGATCCTTGGACTCCATATTTCGATCAAACAAGATGATACCGCCCACGCGGTACTCGTTGAGCATAAATTTAGCGTCATCGTTTAGCATTGTGCCGTGAATGCCAATCATCAACAATTGGCCCACCTTGTCTGCATCGGACATATTAGCCACTAGCTTGTCCACCTTTTGCTCCGGTAAAAGCTCGCTTTGTGCCACGGACTCATAGGTCACAGGCTCTGCCTTTGAAGCAAATGGATTATGTAAACCGCAACCCGTTGTGAGTGCTAATGCACCAATCATAGTGGCTGCTACGAAACGTCGAAACATGCATACCTCCCTTAAATCTCTAAAAAGTAATATGTATAGTATATCAAAAAATATAAACGAGCCCAACATAATCAATACACGACAAGCAGCAGTATAGTACATGCATCTTACAAAACAAAAAGATTGTTACTCGAAAACCCAACGGGTATATCCATTGAGAGAATCAAATAACAATCTTTATATGTTTCATTTTTGTTGTGTAAACATTATAGTTTACATTTTGGATGTGTAAAATGTGTATGTTACATTTCGCAAATTAAATTTTCCCTTGCTCTTTCATTTCCGCTAAGAGCTTTACGATACGAGGCCCACAGCCTTTGCCACCGCAAGCACCCGTGCCAGCACGAGTTGCTTCTTTTACTTGTGGAAATGTATGAGCACCATCTAAAATGGCTTCTTTAATCGTTTTGCGCGTAATACTACGACATGTGCACACCTTTGTAAGCTTGTCCAGAATCGCCTCTGGCACTTGATTTTCTTCAAAATTCATATGTAATTCCTCATTTATTCACTTGAATATCTATATACAGTATCAATTTAGTGTATCGATTTACTATATCAACAATATCTAGTGATGCACTATAATATTGCTATATCGAAAATTTACGATTTCTGTATTTATTATAACACAATTGAGGAACTACATCGATAGTTTTTAATATAAAATCCAAAGAACAGTCAAAAGTAAAATTGTTACTATAAAAACGAAAAAAATTTACAAATACATTATATGTAAAGATAAGCTAAATCTATCTATAAACTATAAAAAACTACCATAAAGATATTATCTTTATGGTAGAAACTTTCACAAAATATAATTATAGTATGAGCCCAATAATGGCAAAGTAGATTTTAAATATCGTTTGTTGTAATGGACGAATAACCATGGAAATAATGGGTGTGTTAATAAGGATGATAAAGAATAATAAATTAAGCATCCCTAATTGGTAATATCTCATCTGCCACTCTGTAGGCAACCACGGCAAGATAATATTAAAACCAGGCAATGGTGGGAACGGAATCAAACAGAAAATTGATAAGCCAATACTATATAAAATAATATATTGCATAACCATGGCAAGACCTTGGGACTCCATGAGGCCTAATTTTCCAAGGAGCATATATATAAAGGTGAATATAAAGCCTGCTATAAGACCTGCCACAGGACCTGCAAAGGCAAGCAAGCTTATATCACGTCGTGGATCTTTAAAGTAAGATGGATTAATTGACATAGGTTTTGCCCAACCAAAGCCAACAAGAATAATACAGATGGTACCAATTAGATCAAGGTGTGCCATTGGTGACAATGTGAGGCGTCCCGCCAGACGTGGCGTTGGATCACCAAACCAAGTTGCTACCTTTGCCTCTGCATATCCAAAGATAGAAAAAACGATCATAATAGCAGGAATACTTGCTAATATCTGAACCGGATTTAAATCAAACATAGAACTCCTTCATTAGTTATATCAATTCATAATTATATGAGTTGTACTAACCTATTATTGTTAGTATGTAAGTTGGATCAATACATTATTAATTTACATCAACGCATTGTCAAACTTCGTTAACTCATTATTATCTTTATTACTTTTATTGCTTTGAGTCCCATGCGGTGTAGCCTTCTTGAATGCAACGAAGGGCATTTAATGTACGAGGATAGCCGATATACGGCACGCATTGGGATGCGATATTAATCAAATATTGTTTGCTGTTCCCTACGTTCAAATTACCTTCTACATGAGCCTTGAGTTGAGCTTCACAGCCACCTTGAGCCGCAAGGAAGCAGAAGGTAATCATTTCACGATGAGCCACGCTAAGGCCTTTACGTGTATAGTAATCGCCGAACATATTGGCAAGCCATTTGTTGATATGACGAATATCTTCTGGCCCTTCTTGGTAAGAATTGCGCATAGACTCCCCAAAGATTTCCACTTGTTTTTCTACGCCCTTTTCTAGACGAGACTCACTAGTAATAGTACTGCGAGATGGATCAACAATGGTTTCTCCACGATAGTCAAAAATCTTATTGGTCACCTTAAAGAAGGGGCGCACACGTCCGATGCCAAGATAGGGCACCGCTTGATAAATGAGCTCTACCACTTCATCAGGAATAAGGCCAAAGTTTAATGCTGCCGGTAGCATTAATGCATATTCATCAACAGCGGAGGCGCCTACTAATGTAGCAAGAATGGCTAAGAAGCGATCCTTTGCCGGTACATTACGGCCTTCTTCGGTGATGACTTCATCAAAGGCAAAATTATCAAACAATACTTCAAACTCTGGATCAATATAACCTGCTGGGGCTGCAATATCAGGGAACATACGCTCCGTATAGGCTTGAGCAAATTCAGATTTAGACATAAAAAACCTCCATAAACAACACTGGTGAAAGCCCAAAAGGAGCTTTCACCAGCAATAGTTATGTAATTATTACGGCACGGGCCATCAGATTATAACGCTGGGAATTCGAAAGTTGTGCCGTATACTTCTTTCCAAGCAGCCATGAACATATTGAACTCATTTGTTCCAGGTTGAATTTGGTAAACTTGACCATCTGGAGCATAACGATATACAGTATGTAAGCTTGGATGAACAAGATATTTGAACAATGTAGCTTCCCCATATTCGTTATTATGCATGTTAATTACATTAACACCGAATACATGGTTACGGCTGCTGTCTATACCTTTAAACTCAGATGCTTTATCGAAGAAATACGTTTCTGTACCATTTGCACTGTTTGGAACCTCTGGGTAGTTAGCTAACCCATTCCAGTTTGCTGCGTTTGCAACACCGCCAACTAATAATGTACCGGCTAATACAAATGCACCTAATAAATTTTTATTCATAATGCTCTCCTTTGTGCCACGAGGGCAAATCACAAATTAGTCATACTCTCACATGACTTTAATACAATACGCTATGTGTATAGTATATCACATTTTTAATAAAATTTTTAGATTTCCTCGGTTACAGACTTTATGCATATGAGGTTGTATCAAATTAGCCCTCAAAATTTTCTGCTGTTTTAGCATTGGCGTTATCGATTGCTTCTAACAGTCTATTAAGCAATGCACGTAATTGACGTGTTTCTTCTACATCAAAAATTGGACCTGCCGCTTCAGCCAAGCGACGTGGTATATGAACTGCTACATCGCGTAATTCTTTACCCGTATCAGTAAGGGTTACCATAACTACGCGTTCATCTTGACGACTGCGTTTGCGTTTCAAAAATGCTTTTGCTTCTAACTTCTTTAAAAGTGGTGTTAATGTACCGGAATCAAGGCGCAATATTTGGCCCAATTCCTTAACGGATAAATCACCATATTGCCACAATGCCATCATCACGATGTATTGAGTATATGTCAAATTTAAAGGATCTAGGTGACTACGATATGCATTAACAATTTCCTTCGCCACTATATAAAGTGGGAAGCTCAATTGATTTTCCAATCTTAAATATTCTGAATCAGGAACATCTTCTTTATGTTTGTTCCCTTCAAGTATACCAATTTCTGCCATATTCTACCTCCATATGCACACAATTATCTACTAATTAATTGTACACAATTTTACGGTAAACAGTCAACGCAAAAAGCCCACTTTGAACAGATATTTTTAAATTTGTCAATTAATTAATATTTATTTTCTTATTCGTTAAGAATTAGGCACTTCTATAGAATTAATAGGAAGAAATTATACGTCCCCTACTAGGTCCTTCCTTGTAGTATAATAAAAGAAACTCTATATCAAATCCCATTTGTCATAGGAGGACCACATGAACACCTTAGAATGTATTAAAACTCGTCATAGTACGCGTAAATTTAAAGCTAATCAATTATCTCGAGAACTTATCGATCAAGTCCTCGACGCTGGGCGCCGCGCTCCATCTGGCGGTAACACACAATTAACACATTTTATGGTGATTACGAACCAAGTTGTGCTCAAAGAGCTAGTAACACTCGTTCAAGAAGAATACGGCAAAATGCCGATTACAGAAAATACTTTACCTTACATGGTGAATATCATTAAAATGTCCGCCGAAGGCAAATTTGTATTCAACTATAATGCGCCTGTACTCATCGTATTGGCTAGTAAACCAAGTTATGCCAACAACTTTGCTGACGTGTCATGTGCTATGCAAAACATGATGCTTGCTTGCAATGAACTTGACCTTGGTAGTTGCTGGGTTAACCAAATCCGTCATCTTCAAGATAATGAACGCATCCAAGCCAAAATGCGTGAACTAGGTCTTAGCGAAGACGAAAAAGTCTACGCTAGCCTCGCTATCGGCTACCCAGATCTACCAAATGGTCTTAACCGCCGTGAAATCAAAGCAAAAGGCTATCCTGTAACATATATTGATTAAAGATACTATTAGTTTCTTAGCTATTCCTATAAGATAATTAGGTCAATACAAAAGCGCTATCTATCCCACAACTTTAATTGAGTTTTGTTCGGAATAGATAGCGCTATTTATTTAAAAACCACTACTTATTATTAGTTCTATTATTTTCTTAAATTGCAATATGAAATTGAACAGTATCCAAATCTACAATTCTATTAAC
>NZ_CAMFFZ010000026.1:0-32315 GCF_945949885.1 Veillonella parvula
GTTCTTTCCTTTTCTCTAAGAATTTTTACTGACCCCCAGTTTAACTGGGGGTTTAATCATGCCTATTCGACGTACAACTAAAAGAGGACTTCCACATCTCTAGATGTAGAAGTCCCCATATCAAGTTAATGAACGCATATAGTCAGCATATATACATTACCAACTTAATACCTCTAACATTAATTAGAGGATTTCTTCTTTTTCACGGGCACCCAAAAGCGCCAGCATGTGTATCCGTATTCGGATGCAATCATTCGCTTGCCCCAACGGTTTGTATACTCTTTACAGAATATCCACATAAAGGCCTCCCTTCTGGGACTATTGCAAAACCCTCATGTAAATGCTAAAATAAAATAACTTAGTTAATTAGTCTGACCATTTACGTTCAGATTCAAAGTATATAAGCGGCAACTTATACACTTTGGCTACAGCCCCTTGTTTCAACCACTAGGTGGCTGTTTTTTATTGTGTACATAAATTATTCCTCCTATCTTTTTCTATTTCGTTGCACAGCTGCCGCTTTTTCAGTTACACCATATTTTAATGATATATCTTCCAATGTCATGCCTTGTATGCACTCATATGGTGCTAACAATTCTCCAGCAAAAGCATTAGCTTGCCATTCAGGATCCTTGTATGCAGGTATTGCTGTTTCATCTCTAGCAAATTTTATTTTATCAATTGAATGTAAGAGCAAATGACCTAGTTCATGAGCTATAGTTAAGCGGTCACGCCCATAACCTACACAAGCCCGCTCATATACATCTTCACGAATGCGAACTTTATTTTCTTGAGGTATCGTTTCACCATGCTTTGTACCCATCTCATCAATAGTAGCTATTTCAAATTCTACCCCAACTCTTGTTAGAGTATGTTCAAAAATTTTTACTATTTCAACATAATCATCAAAAGGTATATTCAACAAAGTCTTCAACCGTTTGCAAAATTTCCTAATTTGATATATCGAAAGTGGGTCAACAGCTAAACCTGCCATATATCTAATCACCTGCTTTGTTTAAAATAACTTGAATATCTTTTAGTTGTTCATCCGTCAGATTCTCAAACTGTCTAGCCAATGCTAATACCGTTGCTTTTTGTGAGCTAGATGCCTCTTCTAAATTAATGTCTATATTTGTTCTAACATGCGCTTCCGCATTATATAATTCATCCATCTGATGTTTATCTAATTCGTAAATATCAACAATGCTACGCGTCATATTGTTAGGTATTTGGCGCTTACCGTTTTCAATAGATGACAAGTATGCTGATGTCATTTTTAATTTTTCAGCCATATTCTTTAAGAGCTCATCTCTATCTATCCTTATCCGTCTAAGCACCTTTCCATATGTAGTTGCCATTTCATTGTTCCTCCTATAAAACCCAAACAATTAACTTTGTCTTATTATAATTAACTGTTTTGTTAATTATAATCTTTATTTGTTAATTTGTCAATATTTTATTAAACATAGTTCTCATTTTTTAACTTTCATAAAACTTAAAGCCACCGCATCATCTGCAGTGGCTATTATAACCCTCATATAAAAGGGGCAAATATTTATTGTTTAGAGGGGCAAATTATCGTTACAATGCGTTACAATTTGTTATTGTTCCCTTTCTAAATTGTTAGATAATTACTGCTTGCGTTGCAGTTTGTTATAATGCGTTACAATCTGTTAAACAGTAAATAGAAATGGTGCGGTTGGAGGGACTTGAACCCTCACGAGCGTACGCTCACCACCCCCTCAAGATGGCGTGTCTGCCATTCCACCACAACCGCATGGAATACAAATGGTGCCTCAGGACAGAATCGAACTGTCGACACACGGATTTTCAGTCCGTTGCTCTACCAACTGAGCTACCGAGGCATGATTTTTTGTAAAAAAAAATGGCGACCCCGATCAGATTTGAACTGACGATCTTCGCCGTGACAGGGCGACATGTTAACCGCTACACCACGGGGCCGCGTATCAACTCGCGTTGACTACTTGTACATAATATCATGGATTTAAGAGCAATGCAACTATTTTTTTAAGAAATATTATTACAAATCTATTAAAATAATTGATTATATTTGATAATCGTTATTTTATAGCTTTTATAAATGTATCTCTATAATATATTACAAGAATCCACCCTTTATCGTCATAATTCGTCAGTTTTCGCAATAGTACAATTTTCCCTATAAGCTTCACTAGGTATAACCTTTACTAGAAATCATCCTATTCTTTACTCAATATGCTACAATATGTATATATTCAGTATGAAAATGACTCTATAGAAACATGAAAGGATTCGCTGTGAATAAGTTCAATTCAAAAGGTGTTATTATCGCTCTTATCATAGCCAGTGTAGGAGCAATGGCCACAGCATGGTACTTCTTATGGTATGTACCACATACACCAGCCTACACATTAAAAATCATTCACCAAGCAGTACAAGATAAAGATGCAGACGAAGCATTGCGCCACGTAGATATAAAATCCATTGTAAAAAACATTGTAGAACGAGAAGGCAGTAAATATGTCGATACATCTACCCCACTTGGTAAAGCTACAATAGCAGCTACCAAAACATTTGGACCAGCTCTTATCGAAGACGTAATACGGACATATATCGAAGATCCTGACAGCTTTAAATCTGAATCACCTACCAATAATACCACTACAATACGTGATGATAATAAGTCTATGGTAGATCGTCTTGTAGAAGGTCGCCTATTTAAAGAACATGATGTAGAGGTTAAAAACCTAAAGTCAGAAGATAATGGTGATACGGCTACTGTAACTGTAACAATACAAAATAATAAAAAGAATATGACAAAAGATATAAGAGTTTTGATGCGTCATTTAGGAGATGGAACATGGGTAATTTACGATATTCCTGATATCGAGGACCTATATACTATTACTAGAAAATAAATATCTTTGTCTTTTCTAACATTTTAAATTGCAGATCTTAGAAAACGTAAAAAAAGAGCTATGTCGTTTTTCTAGATGAGCCATTTACATTGTAAAACCAACAAAGGACAGTATCTACTGAAAAGTATATACTGTCCTTTTATTATCCTAGGATCTTAACAATCGTAAGTTCTCATGTAGGACGAAATTATACATAACTTAATTAGCAAATATAACTAAATCCATTAAAAATGAGATTTTATCTATCAAAATCTACAATAGCCAAGGTTACAGTCACTTGTGAGATAAGGCGTTGTGCATCATCTATCATATCAAAGCGCCACACATGGGATGTCTTACTTTTTACTAGTAAAGTTCCTAACGCTGTTAAGGATCCTTCACACTTTACAGGTCGTAGATGGTTAGCAGTTACAGATTGTCCTACACCAAATTTATGAGAACCTACCAGTTCATTACTCATCATACCTGCAATAACTTCTGCAAAAGCTAATGTAGCACCACCGTTTAAATAGCCTTGTGGTTGTTTGTGAAACTCATTTAAATTCATTTTTGCAATACATGTGTTATCACTCGTCATACGAGGTACATCAATTTGTAAGGATTCAATTAAATTCATAGTGTTCGTTTCTCCACACAATACGCCTCTAGTCTATCATCAAAGACTGTTACACCTAGTCCATCTCCATCGGGAACATGCATAACACCATCTTTAAATGTTAAATCTGGGAAAATAAGATCTTGTCCAAAATATCGATTTGAATCGGATAAATCCCCGGCCATATAGGAATCTCCTAATGCGGCTAGCTGGACATGAAGCATTTTAGAAACTCCTGACTCTACCATGCTACCAATCCAATATGGAATATGACGTTCTCTACATAGATTAATAGCCGCTTTTGTTGGAATAAGCCCCCCCATGCGCCCTACTTTTATATTAAGCACATCAATCAAACCATATTCGATAGCATAGGATAAATCATCATATCCTAAAATGGACTCATCCAAACAAATTGGCGTATAGATTTTCCAATCACCATGATTAAGACGCTCCCACTTCCAATCTTTATAAGATTGAAGGTTTGCCATCGCAAAGGGCTCTTCAATACAAGCTAGACCTAAATCATCATACTGACGGACCTTATCTATTTCTTGATATGAATAGCTTCGATTTGCATCAGCCGCTAAGACTAAATCCGGATAATGTTTGCGAACTAAAGCTACGCGTTCATGACCATCTATAGGATTTACCTTTAATTTAATCCGCTTACAACCATTTATTACATGATGCGCTACAACATCAAGTAATTGCTCTATTGGCACATCACCAACGACGACACCACTTTCAATTGTCTCTCGTAAAGGTTGATCCATAATGTAGGAAACAGAGTTTACACCTATCCGTTCACAATGAAGATGAATAAGTGCATTTTCTAGAGCCGCAATGGCCATAGGCATATTATCTCGATTGAGCCAAAACTGTAATTGTCGTACATAGGTCATGAGCGGTTTAGGCCGCATCAAGCGCAGGTTAAAGATATAATCATCTACTAAGGTTTTCCAACAGGTTTCTACGGTCTCAAATGTATAGAATGGCTCTGTGAAAGCTACGCATTCCCCATACCCTAAATAACCTTGTTGATCCTCGATACGGATTACGATGGTTTCCCGCTCTTTTACCTCCCCCTTGGCGGTCTTGAAGTTAAAGTTCAGCGGCAATTTAAGGCGATATGTAGTTATACTTTTAAAATTTAAAATATCATTCATAGGCGCCTCAATTTTCTAATTTCAGTTCATTACGCAATATTTTTCCTGTTCCATTTCGAGGCAATGCGGTTAATACTTTTACATATTTTGGAACCTTATATTTTGCTAAAGAATTAGCCATAAAGTCTATAATGTCATCTGTAGTCATGCTTTTACCATCATGAAAGGCCACAAAGAGCGCTGGCACTTGCCCCCATTTATCATCCGGTACAGGAACAACCGCACATTCTTTCACTGCTGGTAATATATACACTAAATTCTCTAGTTCCTTAGGGTAAATATTTTCACCCCCAGAAATGATGAGGTCCTTACGACGATTCAAAATATAAACAAAGCCGTCCTCATCGATGTAACCAATATCATCTGTATTAAAGTCTCCATCGATAGGTTCCTTATTTATGTAACCAGTCATAACCATCGGGCCCGTCAAATGAATTTCGCCTATTCCATCCGCATCAGGGTTATCGATGCGAACCTGCATACTAGGCAATGGCTTACCTACAGATTCTCGTTTATCAGGATAATCCAATACGGAAAAGGTAACGCTTTGACTAAAGGTTTCCGTCATGCCGTAGGTCTTAAAGATAGGCAGCGATTTCTTTTCACAAGCATCGATTAGTGCCATCGGAATGAACTCTCCACCGAGCAAGATAACGCGTAACTTATGATGTGTAATATGTGGCTCTAATTGAGTCAGAATGGTAGGCACTAAAGACATCATATTAATATTCTCAGATTCTATAAGTTTGAGAACTTGAGCTTCATCATATTTAGGCAAAATAGTGACAGCCGTTCCATTATAAAGAGACCTCATCAAGATAGATAAACCACTCACATGAAACAGAGGCAGTACCATTAGCCAATTATCCTGCTCTGTTTTCCCTAGTACCTCTTGGGAAGCTTGTACATGAGCTTTAATTTGCCCCCATCGAAGCGGTACAGACTTAAATTGCCCCGTAGTAGCGCTCGTATTCATGATAGCAGCTATGTCTGCGTCCGCAAAGGTCCAATCAAAGGAATCCTTGACCGCTAAATCCGATAGAACACTTTCTAAAGTTTCAAACTCAATTGTAACAATTAAATTAGCAGCCTCCGAACCAACGGAATGAGATAACTGATTTTCAACAGAATCTGATACTATAGGAGCAACTAAATTTGATACTTGAATTTCAACTGCATCAGGCAATTGGCTACGTCGTTCTTTACTATGTAGTACGACGGTAACACCTAATTGATCCAATTGGTTCGCTATTTCGTTTGGCTTAAGATGTACATTGAGTAGAAGTACCTCTTTATGAACTAGTATAGCCGCCAACACATACATTGCCATGGTCACAGAGTTATCGGATAAGATAGCTACTCGAGAGACTTCTAAAGGCGCTAAATTACGAGCTACATGGAGTACGCCACGGTATATATCGTTATAGGTATATTCATTTATACATATGCGATCAGGATAGTGCTGTGCACCATGACGTAACCACTCCATCGTTTCACCTCGTATCTAGATCTAATCACTAATAAGTAATCACTAACTACCAATAAGTAATAAGTAATAAGCAATAAATAAATAATAAATAGTAAGTAACAACTAAAAAGTAAGTAATTACTAAAATGTAATAATTGAAATATGATAAGTAAAGAGATATTACAAGAAAGGCGCCTCATGTAGAGGCGCACTTGTCATTTTAACAGTTAATATAATCCGTAATATAGGACTGTATCGACTCCCTATTAAGGGAATTTAGGGAATTGTTTGAAGTTAGGTTTGCGTTTTTCCTTGAACGCGTCGCGACCTTCTTTTGCTTCATCGATTGTGTAGTACATCAATGTAGCGTCCCCTGCGAATTGTTGTAAACCTGCAAGACCATCTGTATCCGCATTGAAGGAGCCTTTCAACATGCGCAATGCCATTGGGGATAATTCAAGGATTTCGCTACACCATTGAACTGTTTCTTCTTCTAATTTATCGAATGGTACCACAGTATTAACCATGCCCATTTCATAAGCTTGAGCTGCAGTGTATTGACGGCACAAGAACCAAACTTCGCGAGCGCGTTTGTGACCGATCATGCGAGCCAAGTAACCTGCACCATAACCAGCGTCGAAGGAGCCTACGCGTGGACCAGTTTGACCGAATTTAGCATTTTCAGAAGCGATTGTAAGGTCACATACGATGTGCAACACATGACCGCCACCGATAGCATAACCATTAACCATAGCGATAACAGGTTTTGGAATAACGCGAATCAAGCGTTGTAAATCGAGAACGTTCAAGCGAGGTACATTGTCGTCACCTACATAACCACCGTGACCACGTACACTTTGGTCACCGCCGGAGCAGAACGCTTCTTTATCTTCGCCTTTTCCATGGTTAGCACCAGTCAATACGATTACGCCTACTTCGTTATCTTCACGAGCTACTGTGAAAGCATCAATTAACTCCATTACCGTTTTAGGACGGAATGCGTTGCGCACTTCTGGACGGTTAATAGTAATCTTTGCAATGCCATTATATGTTTCGTAAATTACATCTTCATAATTACGATCCAATACTTTCCAATCAAATTTGCTCATGGATGTTACCTTTCTTTATATAAAAAATCTGTTAAGGCCATCATAAACGGGCCCGGCTTTTCTAAATGTACATTATGTCCCGCCCCATTGACGATGACATGTTCGCAGTTCAGTACATTAGTAAACAATTCTTCTCCTATTGTAGTATATTTTGTATCAAGTGCGCCACTAATATATATACATGGCATAGATAATTCTGCTAATCGATGACCTACATACGGCATGACACCTTGCCCCGAGCCACGCAATGTAGCAGCTAATGCATAGGGGCTATTATGGGCTCGACGTTGGAATAATTTATCTTGTACAACTGGTGAAAGTTGACGCTGGCTTTCAAAAATAGATATATCCGCCCATTTAGCGGCAAACCATTCTCCATCATTATCTTCTATAGCTTGAGCCAATTGTTCATCAGCTATTTTACGCGCTTGTCGTTCTACCTCTGATTTAATACCAATAGAACCACTTTCTAAAATGAGTCTTTCAATTTCAGAACTATACTCAAGAGCATATAGCAAGGCTAAACGGGCCCCCATGGAGTATCCCATGAGAGAATACCTTTCACCAGCGACAGCAGAAATAACCGTATGCAAATCATTGAGCATGACAGGAATGGAAAAAGGCTTCTCATTCTCTGGAATATCTGAATCACCATGCCCCAGTGTATCGACACGAATCATTTGATACCCTGGTACAACGATGCCATCCCAAGTATATCCCGACTCGGAAAATCCGTGCAGACACACGAGCGACTTCCCCTTGCCAGCAATGGTCAATCCATAGCGATACTCACCAAGATCAACATACATGCGAAGAGCAGGATTGTATATGGAGTTATCTATAATACTACAAGCATATTGGCTCATTATAACACCTCCACATCAATAGAAATAGCCGTATATTTTTTGTGTAATTCACGACTACCTTCTCGGCTCGTTGGAATTTCAATAATATGAACACCTTTTTCTTGATTAGCCTTAGTTAATACATCGACAAATTCATCAGGTCTAGATAGTTTAGTATAGTCACAACCATATAGGTTAGCTACCCCACTATAGTCTAACCCTTGTTCTGTAGAGAACAAGTAATCAAAATGCTTCGTCCCCTTTTGCGGTAAGTATTCAAAAATACCGCCTCCATCGTTATTATGCAAAATAATCGTCAAATTTAGATTGTGCGTTTTAGCGACCGCTAAGCCGTTTAGATCATGGAATAAAGACAAATCTCCCGTTACGAGATATGTAGGCTGACCATTTGTGGCAAGACCTAGTGCAGTTGAAACAGTACCATCGATACCATTAACACCACGATTACCGTAAAGAACGGTATCGGATTCACCAGAGAACCAGAAATAATCAAAGTCGCGAATGGTCATACTATTCGCCACTAGCACTTGGCTATTGTCAGGAATATGCTGTTGTAACTCGCGTATCGTGCGACCTTCAAAACAACTTGGTTCTTCTATGGCTGTACTTAGTTGAGCTTTGCCAGCTACTTCTAAACTTTGCCATCTATTAAGATATGCATTAGATTCGTTCTTTACAGCGTACAAATGCGTAAACATATCGATGCTTGCTTGCATGTGTATGGTGGTTTTCCCCGTTGGATTCATGGAGTCCATTGTAGGATTTATCTCTATATACTCCACATTATCCCAACTTGCCACCATCTGTTGCACGCGTTTAGACACAACCATTTGGCCAAACTGAATCACGCAATCCGGCTTTAGTACAGGCCATAACTCTTTATCCGCTAAAAATGCATCATACGTTGAAATCACAACATCAGAAAATTGTTTTTTCTGAGTCATATCTGTATCGTTGCTACGATTGATATTAAATTCATGATTATCATCAATAACATCAGTCTTATGCCAGCGTCTTACATTGGACAATGGATCCGCCAAGATAGGAGCTTGTAAGTTCTCCGCAAAGGAGTGAATAGATTCAACTTCGTTTACATCGATTTGTGGACCAGCTAAAATAAAAACTTTCTTATATTGCGCAAGCAATGGATTAGAGTTATTAGAGTTATTAGGGGTATTATCAGTAGTATTTTTAGTATAGCTTACGTTACTTGCTTTACTTACGTTACTTGGATTACTTGTATTATTACTTCTATTCTGATAGCTAAATACATCACCGTAATTAGGTTTAAATACTTTGTAAGGGCTACGTCCCGCTTCAAAGTGCTTACAATCTAGTTCAGGCACTAATGGCTCAAAGAGGGGTACATTGATATGCACTGGCCCCTTTTTGATGTCCATAGCTTTCATATACGCCTTGCGAGCTACTTGGCGTGGATATGTGTAGTAATGGTCCTCTTGCGGCACCGCTAATTCTTCGTAATAGTTTACGGCTGTACCAAAAATCTTTTGTTGATCTACTGTCTGTGGAGCCCCTACATGCAACAAGGTATGAGGTCGATCAGCAGACAATACGATAAGAGGTACCCCACTATATTGAGCCTCTAAAATAGCGGGCAAATAATGAGCCACTGCCGAACCAGATGTACAAACTAGTACAGTTGGTTCTATATGAGCCTTTGCAATGCCAAGCGCCATAAAGCTAGCAGAGCGCTCATCTATATTCATATATGTTTCAAAACCTTCATACTCCGTGAAAAGCATAGCCATCGTGGTAGAACGAGAGCCTGGGCTAAACACTGCATGTCGGGCGCCGAGTTGGTAGAACTCATCTACCAAGGCAGCAATATATTCGTTCATTATATTCCCTTTCAAAAACTTCTAAGGGTTTGGAAATTTATTATAACGCATCCAAAATGGTGCGCATTTTATTATTAGTTTCTGCATATTCTTCATCCGCATCAGAGTCGGCTACGACGCCACATCCAGCATAGGCATAAAGAACATTATTCATGATGAGTGCAGATCGAATAGCCACGACGACGATGCCGTCCCCCATGTCCTTCATAAAGCCAAAAGGTGCTGCATACATACCACGCTCATGAGCTTCGTACTTTTGTAGCAATGCCAACGCCTTTTCTCGCGGTTCACCGCCGAGAGCTGGTGTAGGATGTAGCAACTTTGCCCATTCCACGAGGGATTTTGTGCTATCCTTTGCGGTAATAATGGTGCGCAAGTGATAGAGATGAGCCAGCTCCATGATACCCGTTTCACCTATGGTAATCTCCGGAGTAATAAATTTCATGATATCCACAATACGATCACGGACGATATTATGTTCAAAAAGATTTTTCCTATCTGTTAACAGTTGTTCCTTAGTCCACGCATTTGGTCCATGTTTAGGAGCTGTCCCCGCCAAGGCATAACTGAGAATTTCACTACCTCGATGGCGAACTAGAATCTCTGGCGATGCGCCCACAAAGGTACGTCCCTCCTTTTCGTAACCAAAGATAAAGCAATTTGGATTATTATCTACCAAATTTGCCAAAATACTCGCCACATTGTATGGTGTTTCGCTAATGAACTGCACCTCTCGAGAAGAAACGACCTTTGTCATTTCCCCACTGCTAATGCCGTCAGCGATAGCATTCATCAAACTATCCCAAGCAGCCTTATCATCACTGGTTTCCTTGTAGTTATGACAAACTCGAGGCACCTCGAAATCTGTAATAGGGACACTTTCACCAGCGTGCAAGTAGAAGGATTCCCCATTTTCTACGATGTAGTAATGGGTGAAAGCAATCATTTCATGGCCCATGCCAGCCCATTTCTGGTCCTTGGAGGTCTCAAAAAAAGTATCCCCATAAAACACGTAAGCGTAATTATGGCGGTCTTCATCATCTTTGACCGTCGCCAGACGTTTAGCACCTACAACGATGCGGTCACTTTGACGATCCACCCAGAATACGCGTTCTTCATTGGGGAAATTCAGCCAAAAGGCTACCGGACTATTCAGTTCTAACGGTTCTTTATTATATATCATAGTTGTATATCGCTATTAAGAAATAAAATAGACTATAGTAAAAACACCTAACGTGCAGAAGATTTGCTTCTACACGTCAGGCGTCATCAATAAGTTTCCAAATTTTTGAGATGAGCCTAACGCCATCACACGTCGATGGGCCCTCTTTATATCTAATTTATTATATCATAGGTAACCATTAAAAGGTAGAAAATAAAAACCTCTACACCGCATGCGTTATGCATGAATGTAGAGGTTTTCATTATATTTAAAATGTTGTTACTTTATTTGAAAGCCTTCGCCCCAATATCTGTACGATATTGCATGCCTTCAAAGTCGATATACTCTATACGTCCATAGGCTCTATCAAGTGCAGTTCTAAGGTCTTTGCCAAGACCGACAACACCGAGCACACGACCGCCATTAGTGACATAGTTTTCACCAACAAGCTTTGTACCAGAGTGGAATACGATGGTTGTGTCATATTGTTTAATATCCCCACTGATGACATCGCCCTTTGATGAAGTTTCAGGATAACCCTTAGAAGCAAGAATAACGCAGGCCGCCGAGGAGTCTTTCCATTTCACCATATCAGCTGTTAATGTGCCCGTAGCACAGGCCATCATGATTTGACCTAAATCACTATCTAGTAGAGGCAATACAACTTGCGTTTCAGGGTCTCCAAATCGTGCATTGAACTCTACCACCTTAGGACCTTCGTCAGTAATCATAAGCCCAGCGTAGAGGCAGCCCACATACGGCATACCTTCCTTTTCCATAGCCGCTACCATAGGCTCCAAGATAGTTTTCATCGCTTCGTCCCGCAATGCATCCGTAAGAACTGGTGCCGGTGCATAGGTCCCCATGCCACCAGTATTAGGCCCTTTATCCCCATCAAAGATGCGTTTATGATCTTGAGAGGCAATCATGGGAACAACGGTCTTGCCATCTACAAAGGCTAATAAACTAGCCTCTTCCCCTTCCATAAACTCTTCGATAACAACGGTGCTGCCTGCATCACCGAATCGATTACCGCTGAGCATATCTTCCACAGCTGCATTCGCTTCGTCGACGGTCATGGCTACTACAACACCCTTCCCTGCCGCCAAACCGTCAGCTTTAACAACTATAGGAGCTCCTGTTTGAGCGATAAAAGTTTTCGCTTCATCTACCTTGTGGAATACACCATACGTAGCAGTGGGAATATTGTATTTTTTCATGAGATCCTTGGCAAACACCTTTGAGCCCTCTAATTGAGCGGCGGCTTTGGATGGACCAAAAATAGGAATACCCACCTTATTGAGTACATCTGCTAAACCTGCTACCAAAGGAGCCTCAGGCCCAACAACAACTAAATCAACTTGATTCTCTTTCAAAAAGCTAATCAAATGATCGCTTTGTTGCCAATCGATACCAACTAGCTCTGCACAATCTGACATGGCCGCGCTGCCAGGAATAGCGTATACCTTTGTTACGCTAGGGCTGATGAACAATCGCCACGCCAATGCATGTTCGCGGCCGCCGTTACCGATTACACATACTTTCATAAGTCCTCCATCGGCGCCTAAACGCCATCAAGTTCATAATAATATAAACACATAACGGGACCCCATGCCAAGCATCAATAATTCTTGACCGTACAATAGATATTTTACCCTGATAGTGTTTAACAATCCGCTAAAAGTTCTTAACCAATTAATGTTTAAAGTGACGAATATTTGTAAATACCATGGCAATGCCCGCTTCGTCAGCCGCTTTGATGGATTCTTCATCGCGAATAGAGCCACCTGGTTGAATAATAGCTGCAATGCCATGTTTTGCCGCTGTTTCTACGGTATCGCCAAAGGGGAAGAATGCATCGGATGCCAAAACAGCACCTTTTGCGGCTTCCCCGGCTTGTTCAAGGGCAATTTTTGCAGAGCCTACGCGATTCATCTGACCGGCCCCAACTCCAAGAGTACGCTTTTCATTAGAAATCAAAATAGCATTGGACTTTACATGTTTTACAAGTTTCCATGCAAATTCAAGGGCTTTCCATTGTTCCTCTGTCGGTTGTACCTTCGTAACAACTTTATAATTGGCGCAGTCTTCTACGAGATCGTCTTCTGTTTGCACTAATAAACCACCAGACACCTTTTTCACTGTCACTTGGCCAGATTCCGGCTTAGATAGCTCGATGAGGCGAATATTTTTCTTTGCTTCAAGGATTTCTAATGCTTCTTTTGTGAAAGCTGGCGCCATAATAACTTCTAAGAAAATTTTGCTCATTTCCTCCGCTGTGCTTGCATCTACTTCACGATTTAAGGCTACGATGCCACCAAAGGCAGATACGGAATCAGCTTCGTACGCATTTACATAGGCATCATGTAATGTAGATGCAGTAGCGGCACCACATGGGTTCGTATGCTTAATTATACATGCAGCTGGATTAGTAAACTCCCATACCATATTCCATGCCGCTTCCATGTCTACAATATTGTTATAGGAAAGCTCTTTGCCATGTAGTTGTTTCAAAGCCCCCATGCCATGAGCTGTACCAATTTCTTTGTAGAACGCTGCTTGTTGATGCGGATTTTCGCCATATCTAAGATTTGTTACCTTTTCATAAGCGCTCAAATACTCAGGAGGTGTAGGACCTTCATGCAAGATTCCACTCATATAATTAGCGATAGCCACATCGTAAGCCGCTGTATGAGCAAAGGCTTCTTTGGCAAGACCAAAGCGATATTCCTTAGTCAATTCTCCTTGGTCTTTGAGCATCTCCAAGATTTCATCGTAATGATTTGGATTTACTACGATGCCTACGTACGCATGATTTTTTGCTGCAGAACGAACCATCGTAGGACCACCAATATCGATATTTTCAATGGCCTCTTCTAGGGACACATTAGGTTTTGCAATGGTTTCACGGAATGGGTAAAGATTGACAACAACAAGGTCGATTGGTTCGATACCATGTTCTGCCATAGCTTGTTTATGCTCCGCATTATCACGGATAGCCAAAATACCACCATGCACGTTAGGATGTAAAGTTTTTACTCGGCCATCCATCATTTCTGGAAAACCTGTCAAAGACTCTACAGCATTTGCAGAAACGCCCGCATCGGTAATCGCCTTAAGCGTACCACCTGTAGAATAAATGGTTACACCTAAGTCAACTAAACCTTTTGCAAAATCTACAATACCCGTTTTATCAGAAACACTAAGCAGTGCATTTTTAATCATGTAACCTCTCCATTTGCTTACACATATCAATCTTCAATATAAACCGTACGACCTTTTATAGTGAGCTTATCCTCACAAAATAGTCGTAACGCCTCTTTATATGTTTTATGTTCTATAGGTAATAATCTATCACTCAAAGTATCTTCCGTATCGTCTGGTAATAGAATCACCGTATTCTGCATGATAATAGGACCTGTATCCATTCCGGCATCAACAAAGTGTACTGTACATCCTGTTATTTTTACGCCTGCATCGATGGCTTGTTGGTGTCCATGAAGACCTGGAAACGATGGTAGCAGAGCAGGATGAATATTTAGTATCTTATGCTCATACCGTTCAATAAGTTGAGTTCCTACAATGCGCATATACCCTGCTAAAACGATACCGTCTACCTTATAGGGCTCTAACGCATCTAACTGGGCTTGTTCAAAGCTAGTTTTAGAATCATAGTCGCTACGTTCGATGACAATGAGTGGAATATTCCAAAATTTAGAACGTTCAACGATACCTGCATCACCGTGATCTGTAATGATAACTACGAATTTACCATTAATATACCCTTCTTGCATGGCTTCATAGAGGGCTTCCCCATTGGAACCTCTACCGCTTGCGAATAGAGCTAGACGCTTTTTAGCTACGGAACTAGTCATTAAATACCGCCCCTTTTATAACAACTGGACCTTCACCGCTAACGATATGACCAATTTCATAAACCGCTTCATTACGACTTTCAAGATTTACCTTTACTCGATCCACATCCGCAGCATCCACTATGAGAATCATGCCAATCCCCATGTTAAAAGTACGGTACATTTCATGCCAATCTACATTACCCCATTCTTGTAGTTTTTCGAATACAGGAAGGCGAGGCCATGTGTCACAATCGACCTCTGCCGTTACTCCCGTCGGTAAGACGCGAGGAATATTTTCATAGAAGCCCCCTCCCGTAATATGAACCATACCTTTAATTAGATTTTCTTTAATCAAAGGCAAAACGGCCTTAGGGTATAAGCGCGTTGGTATTAATAATTCTTCTCCAAGTGTTTTGCCGAATTCAGGAATATTTTGATCAATGGAGAACCCTTTATGATCGAATACAATTTTACGAACTAAAGAGAAACCGTTAGAGTGAACCCCAGAAGAAGGTAAACCAAGAATAACATCGCCACCCTTAATACTTTCACCAGTAATCAATTTAGGACGGTCTACGATGCCAACGGCAAAGCCTGCCACATCATAATCCTCATCATCGTAGAAGCCTGCCATCTCAGCAGTTTCACCCCCTAGTAAGGCACAGCCAGATTCTTCACAAGCCTCAGCCACACCGCGTACGATATCTGCCACTTTTACAGGTTCTAGTTTGCCAACCGCAATATAATCGAGGAAAAATAAAGGCGTAGCCCCTTGTACGAGGATATCATTAACACTCATAGCTACGCAGTCTTGGCCGATAGTATCATGTTTATTCATCATAATAGCGAGGCGCAATTTGGTGCCTACCCCATCGGTACCAGATACGAGCATAGGGTCTGACATAGAATGACCAGCTAAGGAATAGAGTCCCCCAAAGCCACCTAAATCACCAACAACACCCGGTGTATAAGTGCGTTTAACAGATTCTTTCATCAATTCTACGGCGCGGTTGCCTGCATCGATATCAACACCTGCATCGCGATAGGTTAAACTAGTTTTATTCGAGCACATATTTGACCCCTTCCTCTTGGTCCGCAGGAACCGCTACGCTATAATCACCATTAAAACATGCAAAACATAAATCATCTGACTTTACATCGGATATAGCGCGACATAAACCTTCACGAGACAAGTAATGTAATCTATCAGCCTTTATGAAATCTTTAATTTCATCCACTGTATGAGTAGCTGCTATAAGCTCTTTACGCACCGATGTATCGATGCCATAGTGACAGGAGTATTCAATGGTCGGAGAGCTAATACACATGTATATCTCTTTAGCACCCGCCTCTTTTAGCATTTTTACAATGATACCACTCGTAGTACCGCGCACGATAGAGTCATCGATGAGAACGATACGCTTGCCCCCAACAATATGTGGCAATGCATTTAGCTTCATACGGACAGCTAGTTCTCGTTCCTCTTGATTTGGTTTAATAAAAGTACGACCGCTATAACGGTTCTTAACTAACCCTTCCGCAAAAGGAATCCCCGATGCACGAGCATAACCTAATGCAGCCGTTGTACCTGAATCTGGAATGGACATGACGATATCCGCATCATACTTAGTTTCGTTATATAGTTCGCGCCCCATATTGAGACGAGATTGATATACGGATTGACCATCGATATGACTATCGCCGCGTGCAAAATAAATATATTCAAAGACGCAAAGCTTTTTATCGATTTTTTCTGGGTCCGCATAAATAGTACTACGCACACCAGAGTCATCGATGATAACCATTTCACCATGATCTATATGGCGAATAAACTCTGCCTTAATCGCATCAAAAGCACAACTTTCACTAGAGAGAACATAACCGTTTTCTGTTTTGCCTAAGCAAAGCGGTCTAAAGCCTTGAGGGTCACGTACACCTACTAAAGAGTCATTCGTAGTAATGACTAGAGAGAAAGCCCCTTCAATTTGACGCGCCGCATCGGCAATTCGTTCCGCTTGTGTTTCTGCTTTAGAGCGGGCAATCAGGTTTACAATAACCTCAGAATCCATCGTCGTTTGAAAGATCGATCCATCGGCTTCGAGGCGTTTTCGAATAGATAAGGCATTCGTTAAATTACCATTGTGAGCCACCGCAATTTGACCACCTTGGTAGTGAATAACCAAAGGCTGAATATTGCGCGGATTATTAGACCCTGTCGTAGAGTACCGCACATGTCCAGTCCCCATATAGCTTGGCAATGCTGGTAATTCTTTAATAGCTTCAGTCAACAAGCCCATGCCTTTTTTCAGTTCTACATCGTGCCCATCAGTAACAGCAATGCCCGCACTTTCTTGACCACGATGTTGGAGTGCAAATAGCCCCCAATATACATAGCGTGCTACATCAACGGTTCTATCATAGACACCAAACACACCACACTCTTCATGCCATTTATCAAAAACAGGATCGTAGTTCATCTTCCCCCCCTATTAGGCACGCTCGCCAGTAAGACGGAATAACATTTCCTTATACGCTTCTTCAATATTACCAAGATCTCGACGGAAACGGTCTTTGTCGAGTTTTTCACCAGTTGTAGCATCCCAGAAACGACATGTATCAGGAGAGATTTCATCACCTAATAATACCTCACCTTTATGAGTGCCAAATTCTAATTTAAAATCTACAAGAGTTACGTTTTTAGTAGCCAAGAATTTTTTTAAAATATCGTTTACCTTTAAAGTAATAGTAGAGATTACGTCAAGTTGCTCTTGAGTGGCCCAACCAAGTGCAGTAATTTGGGATTCGTTGGCAAACGGATCGCCTAATTCATCGTTTTTATAGCAGAACTCAAGTATTGGATGTTTAAGTGGAGTTCCTTCTTCAATGCCAAAACGTTTAGCCATAGAGCCAGCCGCAATATTACGCACAATAACTTCTAAAGGAATGATATCCAAAGTCAGAACCAATTGATTACGATCATCTTCACGACGAATAAAGTGAGTAGGTATCCCCTCTTTTTTCAACAATTCAAAGAAGAAAGAGGAAATTTTATTGTTCAAAACACCTTTTCCAAGAATGGTATCATGTTTTTCACCATTAAATGCAGTAGCATCATCTTTATAATGAACAATATACGCATCTTTATTACCAGTTTCATATACTTGTTTTGCTTTGCCTTCGTATAATAATGTTAATTTTTCCAAATCGATGTTAGCCATGATCTTTCTCCTTTATCGTAATTAATGATACAAACTATGTAATAGATATCTAAATAAACGGTTTTTCTTAACCAATATTTAATCAGCGATGATTTAGATGATTATATTTGAATAGCACCTTGTAGTTCTGCATTGTCTGCTAAGACTTTCTCTGCCATATCTTTACGATATTGTTGATATTGCTCTTTCAGGTCTTTATTGAAAGCTGCCCCAATTTGTATTGCAAAGAGCGCCGCATTTTTAGCGCCGTCTACAGCCATTGTTGCTACAGGCATGCCAGATGGCATTTGTACAATAGCAAGTAGAGAATCAATGCCTTTTAATGCGGTTGCATTAAGTGGGATACCGATAACTGGTAGTGTAGTGAAGCTCGCCACCACACCGGGTAGATGAGCTGCTGCCCCAGCACCAGCGATAAAAGCGATAGCCCCTTCATCTTCAAGTCGTGTAACAAAATTCTTTACAGCCTCTGGGGTACGATGAGCTGAGGCAATAACCATTTCATAGGGAATGTTAAATTCATCAAGTACGGCAGATGCTTTTTTCATTGTGTCTAGGTCAGACTTGCTGCCCATGATAATACCGACCTTCATAGATCCTCCTAATAAAAAAGCCCAGCCGAAACAGACTGGGACAAATACGCGCAAATAGCCTCCGTAGACTTGCTTTGAGTTTGTTGATTTGCATAGTTCACGGTGCTACCTCCTTCTTGTACTCAAATTGTAACACCTAACATTTACAAAATCAATACTATTTTCGAATATTTTTTTATTAAATATTTTTATTATTCGTTATATCCCGAACCATTATAAAGAGGTAGATTGCATCATATAAATTAAGCTTAAATAAATCTGCAAAATAGAATACTGTCTTTGCAATCTTATAACAGCATAAATTTATTCTATCAATCAAAGTATTTGTATGGTTTTTCTTATCCATATAAAAAAGCGGATAACCCGGTTAAAAACAGGTTATCCGCTTTTCATAATTCCGAACATTAGACCACTTAACTTGTATCTATTATTGATTAGTGAGTACCGCTTTCAAAGGCAGCTTTCAATTCACCTACAGATTCAGGAATATAATCTACAATAGAAGACATCAACGCATACATCAATGCCGGCTCGAACGCATCATCACCACACATATATACACAATCCAAGTATAGGCTAGAATCTTGTTCATCAATATATAGTTTGTAATTTTTATACGTCGCATTATCCCGATTGATTAAGGCATTCAAAGCGTTCATGTTTTGTGCCGTTACCTTTTCAGGCCCCAACACCAAACGAATTACGCTATAAATACTGTTATCGAGAATGACAAACAAAGGCATATCCCATAATGGGGATTTGATATAAGAACGATATACTACTGTACCGTCTTCATCATCAAAATCCTTGCGTTCAAAAGATATGATCTCTTCTTCTTTCAAGAACTTATCAAATAATAAGGATTTAGGATTCATAACAACCTCTATTAAGCTAAACCAGCTACTTTAAGAATGTCTTTATGTACAGCATCTAAATGCGGTTGAATTACTTCGAGCAAAAGATTTACTACTACGGTAGGATCAAATTGTTCATTTAAACATGGCATAGACACATCCATATAAATATTATTGTCTTCAACGCTCACATAATATTTTGACACTTTATAATCTTGATTTAACGTGTTAAGCTCTTTCAACACGGTAGAAATCACTTTTTCATCAATAGATGTTGTTGTGATAGCAATGCGTGCATAAGTGAACGCGGAGTCGTCTACAACGATGAACACAGGTAGGCTATAATCATGAACATCCAAACGGCCATGATATACAACTGTATTAAGATCGTCTGTCATTTCTTCCTTAGTAAACCAAGTGTTGCCGCCTTTGTTAAGATCAGCAACGAGTAAGTCGAATTTTTCTGCTTTTTTATTCATAATTCCCTCAAACAATAATCAGACTAATTAGTCTTCGATAAACACACAACCATTATCTTTGAATTCTTTAATGCGAACTAAAGACTCTACACGGTAGCCCGCATTTTCGAGGCGTTCACGACCAGGTTGGAAGGATTTTTCGATAGCAATCGCCATTCCTACCACTTCATCACCTGCGTCTTGAACCAATTTAGCAAGGCCCATAGCAGCCTCGCCAGATGCCAAGAAGTCATCAATAATCAACACTTTTTCACCAGCTGGCAAGAATTTTTTAGAAATAGTGATATCATAATTCTCTTCTTTTGTATAAGAGTACACAACACTATGATATACATCATCTACCATAAGGATGGATTTTTTCTTACGCGCAAATACCAATGGCACGTCCAGTTCAAGCGCGGCCATCAACGCCAACGCAATACCAGATGCTTCGATGGTAACAATACGTTGTACACCTGCATCACGGTAACGATCCGCAATCTCTTTACCAATCGCCTTAAACAATTGTGGATCGATTTGATGGTTTAAGAAACCATCTACTTTCAGCACCCGATTATTGAGGACAATCCCCTCTTCACGAATGCGTTCTTTTAATAATTCCATGTGCTCATACCTCCGCATAACTATCTTTAAATTTTAACGTAAACAACCCCTTAGGGTCAACCTATATCTAGTAAAAGTCTTATAATACAACCCATAAATATCATTGCCAATATGACTTAAATATTTCGTATATGAAATATAACTCAACTGCTTTATAAGAACATAATATAGCACGGCAAAACTTACACTAATATATAAAAAGACACACTTTAAGCAAGTTTCCTAAAGTATGTCTTTAAACATGTCTTTTTCTTATAAAATTTTATCTCGAGTACTTTCACGATTAACTAGCAAGGAAGTAAATCTCGCAGCTCCTTCAGATTGAGGAACCAAGCGTGAGCGCACAAGCACAATGTCCCGTGTTGGTACCGGAATATCTGTATCAATGCGCACAATCGTCCCTTCTTGCATTTTTTGTTGCACCACATGATTAGGCAACATGGAAATACCCATATTGATTTCTACAAGATCTAGTAATACATCGACGCTGCCCAATTCAAAGCGAGGCTTACGACAAGCGCCATGAGTCACATCGTCAAAGAATGTACGACTAGCAGAGCCTTTATGCAAAAGCAAGATAGGCTCGTTAAGAAGGCGCCCTTGATCAAAGAAGCCCGCCCCTTTATAGTCAGGACCGCCAACAAAGACGTCTTGAATTGTAGCTAGCGTAGTTACCTCTAACTGAGGATTATCTCTCAATCCCTCATAATCATTAACCACGGCTAATTGAGCCTCTTTATTGAGTACCAATTCTACACAATCAGGAGACGGGCGATTGATGATATGTAATCCAATTTCACTTTCTTGTAATTGCCATTTATGGAAATAAGGCAATAAGAAATGACGACACAAAGTATCTGTGGCAGCCAAATTTAAACTTTCATAAGCTTGGCTAACGCGTTCTTGTAATTGGGTAACACCATTATCAAGAATGGAGAAAGCTTTAGCTACCGTATCAAACAATTCTTTGCCTTCTGGCGTGAACCCTACAGATTTTGTAGTACGCACGAAGAGAGGCATATTAAGTTCCCCTTCTAATTGTTTAATACTCTGACTAATGGCGGATTGGGACACGCCTAATTCTTTTGCGGCACGAGAAAAGGATAAATATAAGCCTACCCCTAAAAAGGTTCTATATAAATCTGCAGATACTGCCATTTTATTCACCTCTGTTATATACTAATAGTAACGTCTTACTTTTAAATATACATATCATTACTCTATTATAACTATAGACTCTCAATATATAATGAATATGTAGAAAGCTTCATGAAAGTTAGGTCTTATGACCTTCATGAAGCTTTCATATTCATTAGTACTTCTAATCTTTTTATTAGTAAGATTATCTTTACTTATAAGTCTAGACCGACTATACTTAATTTGTCAATATCCCATAGGGAATTATATACATTACAGGAGGCTACAATGGCTATACAACGATTATTCGTAACAAAACGAGAATCTTTCAACCAAGAAGCACAACGCATGTTACATACCTTACAACAGGAATTATCTATGCCTGCTACAAGTGTAACTATCTATGAACGATACGACATCGAACATTTAGATGCAAAAAATTTAGAGTCTGCAAAAAATCTAATTTTCTCTGAACCTCCTGTAGATACAGTATTAGAAGAAATCCCAAGTGTTCAAGGCTTTATATTCGCTGTTGAATATGTGCCAGGTCAATACGACCAACGTGCTGACAGTGCAGAGCAATGTATTTCCATGCTCACCCTTACATCTGGCCACATCGTACGTTGCGCTCGCGTATACGCTATCGAAGGTACTTTCACCAAAGAACAGGAAAATGCCATCAAAGCATACTACATTAACCCTGTTGATTCCCGCGAAGCGAGCCTTGATATACCAAATACATTAGCTCTCGATTTAGAAGATCCAAAGCCAGTAGCAACAATTGATGGCTTTACTACGATGAGCGATGCTGATTTAGAAGCGCTCATCAAGAACTACGGTCTTGCTATGACATTAGCAGACCTTCAAATGATTAGACAACAATACGCAGAGATAGAACACCGCGATCCTACGATTACAGAAATTCGCCTCTTCGATACATATTGGTCTGACCACTGCCGTCACACTACCTTTATGACGGAATTGACGGATATCACTATTGAAGACAGTCGCTTCACAGGCTCTATAAAGGAAGCCCTCGAAGAATATATGGATGGCCGTACCGAGATCTACAAGACTAAGAAAAAAGCTCGCTCCCTCATGGACATGGCTACATTGGCTGTAAAAGAATTACGCCACGCTGGCGGTCTAACAAATCTCGATGAATCCGATGAAATCAATGCATGTACCATCATCGTACCTGTCGATGTAAACGGCAAAACCGAAGAATGGTTGTTATTGTTCAAAAACGAAACCCATAACCACCCTACCGAAATCGAACCATTTGGTGGC
Source organism: Veillonella parvula (assembly GCF_945949885.1). Classification (GTDB taxonomy): domain Bacteria; phylum Bacillota; class Negativicutes; order Veillonellales; family Veillonellaceae; genus Veillonella; species Veillonella parvula_B. The sequence continues at coordinate 23,178 of NZ_CAMFFZ010000026.1, forward strand.
GCAGCTACCTGTTTAGGTGGCTGTATTCGCGACCCATTGAGTGGCCGCGCTTACGTATACCAAGCTATGCGCATCACAGGCTCTGGCAATCCACATACAAGCCTTGAAGATACGTTAGAAGGAAAACTACCACAAAAAAAAATCACCCAAGAAGCGGCTCGTGGCTATTCCTCTTACGGCAACCAAATTGGCCTTGCTACAGGTGAAGTAAAAGAATATTACCATCCTGGCTACGTAGCGAAACGCATGGAAATTGGTGCTGTTATCGGTGCCGCACCTCGCAACCAAGTTCGCCGCGAAGAGCCGACTGCCGGTGATGTTGTAGTATTACTGGGCGGTAAAACTGGTCGTGATGGCTGTGGCGGCGCTACAGGTTCCTCTAAAGAACATACCGTTGATTCTCTATCCACATGCGGTGCAGAGGTTCAAAAAGGCAACGCCCTCACAGAACGAAAAATTCAACGTTTATTCCGTCGTGGCGAAGTAACGACACTTATCAAACGTTGTAATGACTTCGGCGCAGGCGGTGTATCTGTCGCCATCGGTGAATTAACTGACGGTTTATCAATCAATCTTGACTTAGTTCCTAAAAAATACGCTGGCCTCGACGGTACAGAGTTAGCCATTTCTGAATCACAAGAGCGCATGGCCTGTGTCATCGCCGCTTCTGATGTAGAAGCGTTCAAAGCATACTGCGACGAAGAAAACTTGGAATGCACAGTTGTAGCTAAGGTAACTGATACAAATCGCCTTGTTATGAACTGGAATGGCAAAACAATTGTAGATATTAGCCGCGACTTTTTAAATACAAATGGTGCTAGCCAACAACAAGAAGCTATCGTAAAAGCTCCAGCAGATCGCTCCTACTTCTTACGCGGTTCTGCTAGTGCAGATAACTTCAAAGAAAAATGGCTCGCAGCTGTATCCGATTTAAATGCAGCCTCCCAACAAGGCTTAGCAGAACGCTTTGACAGCACTGTGGGTGCTAATACGGTGCTCATGCCATTCGGTGGTAAGTTCCAAAAAACGCCTACCCAAGGCATGGTGGCTAAATTACCTGTTCTAAACGGTGAAACTACAACGGCTAGCATCATGACTCATGGCTTTGTACCCGAGTTATCTGCATGGAGCCCTTATCATGGTGCACAATATGCAGTGCTTTTATCTGTAGCAAAATTAGTAGCTCTTGGCGGTCGCCGTGAAGATGCATACTTAACATTACAAGAATATTTCGAACGCCTCAACTCTAAAGAATCTTGGGGTAAACCAGTAGCTGCACTTCTCGGTGCTTATAAGGCACAAAAAGAACTTGAAATCGGCGCTATCGGCGGCAAAGACTCTATGAGCGGTACATTTATGGACCTTACGGTTCCGCCTACCCTCGTATCCTTTGCGGTTGGTACAGCTCATGTAGATAATATCGTGAGCCAAGACCTTAAAGGCGTAGATCACCGCCTTGTATTCTTTGATGTACCTCGTACATACGATGACACTCCTGACTGGGATCGATTCAAAGAAAACTGCGATACACTACAAGAACAAATTGAAAAAGGTCGCGTTTACTCCGCCTATGTAGTTGATCAAGGCGGCATTCCTGAAGCAGTAACAAAAATGGCGCTTGGCAATAATATCGGTGTTAAATTCGATAAATACGCTGAACGTGGTATCTTCCAACCTGCTCTCGGTTCCTTCATCGTTGAAGTAGATATTACAGCTGTTAACTATCTTTTAGAGTTGCCTGATGTAAAAGTAATCGGTGTAACACAAGCCGCACCTGTTATCGAGTGGGAATGTCAATCTGTATCCCTTAAAGAGGTACAGACTGCCTACGAATCACCTCTAAACGACATCTTCCCTATGCACGCACCAAACGGCTTTGGTGAAGCAGTCGCTTACATTCACGACCAACATACTAAGCCTCGCAGTGTCTCCTTAGGTGCAAAACCAAAAGTTCTCATCCCAGTATTCCCTGGTACAAACTGTGAATTTGACTCTGCTCGCGCCTTCGAACGAGCTGGTGCAGAAACAGATATCGTAGTCATCCGCAACCAAACTCCAGAACAATTAAAAGAATCTATCGACGTAATCAAAGCTAAATTAGCCGAGTCTCAAATTCTTATGTTCCCAGGAGGTTTCAGCGCTGGTGACGAGCCAGATGGTTCTGGTAAATTCATGGCTACCCTCTTCCGCAATCCATACCTTGCAGAAGGCTTAGAAAACCTCTTGTACAAACAAGATGGCCTTGTATTAGGTATTTGTAACGGCTTCCAAGCGCTCATCAAGTTAGGCTTGTTACCTGGTGGACACATTGAAACCTTAACCGAAGATCATCCTACATTGACATACAACACGATTGGTCGTCACTTGTCTCGCATGGTCAACACGAAAGTTATTTCCACTAAATCTCCTTGGATGAGCGATGCCAAGGCAGGTGAAATTTACACGGTACCAATTTCCCACGGCGAAGGTCGATTTATTGCTTCCCCTCAACAAGTGTTAGAGTTCAATAAAACCGGCCAAATCGCTACACAATATGTAGACTTTGATGGTATTGCCTCCATGGATAGTCGCTTCAACCCAAATCAATCTGTAGCCGCTATCGAAGGTATTTATAGCCCTGATGGTCGCGTATTCGGCAAAATGGCACACTCCGAACGCTGTGGTGCAGGCATTAGCAAAAATATTCCTGGACAACTAGAAATGCCAATTTTTACATCTGGTGTAAAATACTTCAAATAATTGATTACTATGAACTTTCTTGTGAAAGCCTACTTCTTCAAGTAGGCTTTTTCAATATTGATTTTTTTCGAAAATATTAGTATTATAAATTGATACTATATTTACAAACATGAGTTCTCATGTAAAGCTATACATACCTAGTGTGGGTTAAGAAAGGATTTTATTATGCATTGTGCTCAGAAAATGACTCATAATATCTACTGGATTGGTAGTAATGACTGGACAACAGAACGTTTCGAAAACTTATTTCCTATTCCAAATGGTGTTAGCTATAACAGCTATTTCATCGACGACGAAAAGACTTGTGTCGTAGACTCTGTAGATGCTGAAATTCGTGAAGAGTACTTCGACAACTTGACTCACCTCTTAAATGGTCGTGAACTCGATTATATCGTCGTAAACCATATGGAACCTGATCATTGCCAAACATTATTGGAAACATTGGAACGTTATCCAAATTGTAAAATGGTAGGTAATGCTACAACATTCCGCATGTTTGAGCAATTCTATAACACTCCAAAACCAGAACAATACCATCAAATTAAAGAAGGCGATGAAATCTGTTTAGGTAAACATACATTGGTTTCTTACACTATGCCTATGGTTCACTGGCCTGAAGTAACTTGTACATACGAAAAATCTACAGGCACATTGTTCTCTGCAGATGCTTTTGGTACATTCGGTACAGTTAATGGTAATATCTTTGCTGACCAAACCGATTTCGTAGCCACATATGAAGAAGAAGCCCGTCGTTACTATACAAATATTGTTGGTAAATACGGACCTCAAGTACAAAATGCGCTTCGTAAAGTTTCTAATCTTGATATCAAACGCATTGCTCCACTTCATGGTCCAATCTGGCGCACCCCTGAATCTATCCAATATATCACGCACAAATACTTACATTGGTCCAGCTATACAGCCGAACAAAAAGGTGTTGTTATCGCTTTTGGTTCCATGTACGGCAATACTCGTGCTATTGCTCAACAATTAGCTAAACAACTATCCAAACGTGGCGTTACAGATATCAAAATTTACGATGTTTCCAAAACTAATGCTTCCTACATCATCTCCGATGCTTGGAAATATACTAACTTGGTAACTATCGCACCTACATATAACTTGAATCTATACCTTACTATGGAAAACTTTATCCATGAATTAAAAGCCCTTAACTTCCAAAATCACAAAGTATCCATCATCGGTAACCATTCCTGGGCATCCGCTGCGATGAAAATGATGGTAGCTCACTTTGAAAATGATTTCAAAGACATGGAAATAGTATCGGAACCACTCGATATAAAATCATCTCTAAAAGAAGAGGACATTCCACTAATTGAAAAAATGGCGGATGATATCAAACTATCCATCGATGCAGCAGATATTGAAAGCGCACAACGACCGAATGACCGATAGGTACAAAAAAGACCATAATAGAATACGTTTTTTGAACTGCACCCCCGAAATTGTGTCCAATTTCGGGGGTGCAGTTTTTTAGACCAAAATATTCTGATGAAACAAAAGAAAAAAGAAGCAGTGGATACTAGATTAAAATATAAGATTTCATTTTACGACGATTTTATCATCATATATTATTCCCTATTGTAATTATCCCATTTATGAAATCGGTACCCTACCCCCCACACGGTATCTATATATTCTTCATCGCCATACTTTTTATCAATTTTCATACGTAACCGGTTAATATGGACCATCACGGTCGATGTTTCACCAAAAGATTCCGAATTCCATAGTTTTTCGAAAATTTCTTCTTTCGTAAATACACGTCCCGGATTGGCCGCCAGAAGGATCAATATATCATATTCCCGCGGTGTCAATGCCACCTCTTCACCATGAAGCAAAACCATATGAGAGGCCAGTTTAATCTCCAGTTCACCGGCGCTAATTTTCGGTTCGGTAATGTCCGACACCGGTGCTATAGAATCTCTCACCCGATTAAAACGTTGAATATGTGCTTTCACACGAGCCACCAACTCGGCGGGGCTGAAGGGTTTAATTAAATAGTCATCAGCCCCTAATCCCAAGCCTCGTACTTTATCAATATCTTCACGTTTAGCGCTGACCATCATAATAGGGATTTCTTTTTGTTTGCGGATATCCCTACATATGGAAAATCCATCCTTCTTGGGTAACATGATATCCAGAATAATAAAATTATAATCCCCACGTAAAGCTTGCTCAACCCCGGTTGCGCCGTCCGTCACAACATCGACATCAAAACCTTCAATCTCCAGATAATCGCGCTCAAGTTCAAAAATACCCGCATCATCTTCTATAATTAAAACTCTATTCATGATCTCTCCTTTTCAGAATCTGTTACGGCAGGGAATTCCATGACAATCACCAGACCACGCTCGCCCGGCCCCTGTTCAGCCCAGATACATCCCTGCATATCGGTCACAATTTGTTTAACAATCGCAAGGCCTATACCGTTACCTTGAGCCACCTCGCTACGAGCTGTATCGGTGCGGAAAAAAATGTCAAACAGTCGGTTCAACATCTCCTCCGGAACCCCTATCCCGTTATCCGTAACAGTCAGCCGTAACCGGTCAGCGCCGCATGTTGTTGCAATACTGATTTGAAGCGGATCCGTACCTCTGTATTTCCAACTGTTTGAAAATATATTGTCCAATACACGACCGAATTGAACCGTATCAATACGAACCTGTCGACCGGGACAGCCGTAAGTCTGGTGAATCATAACTTCATTTTCTCCAAAATTGACATAGCGGTCTTTTATATAATCAGAAACCAATCGGTCCATCACGACTATATCATACTGATACTGAATCTGTCCCAATTCAAGTTTCGAAAAATCGGACAGCATATTAACGAGTTTTTCGATACGCCCCGACATATCATAAATCATCTGTACATAACGGGCACGCTTCTCCTCGGTTTGAGCAACCCCCTCCAGAATACCACTCGCATATCCCTTGACAGATGTGAGCGGCGTTGCAATATCATGACAGATACCGGCAATCATACGATGTCGTTTTTCTTCATATTCTTCCCGCAAAGCTTTCTCTTTAGCCAAGGACTGTTGCATACTGTTAAAAGCCTCACAAGTATTCCCCAATTCATCGTTATTTATAATATCGATAGGTTGGGGAATAATTCCGTTTTTTATATCTGTAGCCGCAGCCTGCAGGTAGTATAAAGGAGATAAAATCTGTCGTGATAAACGATTGGCCAAATATACGCCGCATAAAACAACGGATGCCAAAACACATATGATAACAAAACCGAATATGGTTTCTACCAATACCTTTTCCTCTGATTCACGTCCCATCGTTTTTGCCAGAAAAGGAATCCGTCCCGACCCGATAACTAATAATCCCGATCCATATCGATTCACATAAATCACCCGGTCTTCATCCCATTCATAATACTGAATATCATGACTTTCATCGTGGACAGAATCCAGCACATTACTGGCCAAATAAAACCCGTCAACCCCCGGAGTTGCATACAGCACCTCATCATCTTTCATAATGACTACATCAAGACCTTGCGCCTCGACGACAGCGGTATTATTACGTATATCAGAGACAGTGCTCTCCGAAGTCCATAATTTTTTATTAATTTGCTCCAATTCAAATTCAAAAATTTGAGACTGTAGCGTACTTGGCGCAAGCATCATCCACGATCGCTGTGATACGGGATCGGAAAACCGCAATACTCCCCATAGGGCGCCGACCAGTAAAAATAAAATAATAATCGGCACAATAATCATCAGCAGATTGCTGATTAACAACTTGTATTGCACACTCAAGCTCTGAAACCATTTATACTTCATAGCCCGCCTCCTTTATAACTCTATTATACGCACAAAAACGATATTCTCCTATACAAAACCTTTTAAATATCGTCATAAGACTGTAAGAATTTCGTAAAGTTTCTTCGATATGATGTATCCGTAAAACAAATACACCTAAATCACATATAAGGAGATTTTATGAATTACGAATTCTTTCAACTGATCAACAATATGGCGAGAATGAACCCCATCCTGGATCAATTCATGATATATTTAGTCAAATTCAGCGCTCCTGCTATGGCAGTTCTGGTAGCCGTACTTCTCGCTCTGGGTCTGTATACAAAAGATAAAGACTTGACCCATAATGTCATCCATGCGTTGCTGTTATTGAGTTGCACGCTCGGCATTCATTATCTGATCGGATTCTTCTATGCGGAACCGCGCCCGTTTGTAACACATACGGTTCATCTGTTATTACCGCACAGTGCAAATCCGAGTTTTCCTAGTACCCATGCAATGGGCATGAGCGCCATCACCTTATCGTTATTTACGGTTTATAAACGGTTGGGCGTTATCTTAATAATCCTGACCGGTCTCACCGGATTCGCCAAAATCTTTGTGGGTCACCATTACCCTATGGATGTTATCGGCGGCTTCATGATCGCATATATTCTTTATCTTTGGTACAACACATTCATCAAAGATAACATCACACCGTACTTAAAAAATCCGAAACATATAAAAACAGCTCTGATAAACTCTCTGAAACGTTCTGTTTTTTTTCATCAGGGAATCACAACGTCCTTTAACCGAACAATTAGTAAAACACTCTAGTTATCCGAAATAAGGAGAATTCCCATGATTCGACAAACTTATATCAAATTCATCAAATCTGAACACTTTCATATAACTATAATTTTATTCACAGCCGGATTCCTGTACCTTTTGGGAAATTCTGTTCTTCCCGTTACGGATCCTGTCGAATCCAACTATGCATTGACGGCAAAAGAAATGCTGCTGCAAAATAACTATCTGTCACCTCAAATTTTCAATCATTACTGGTATGATAAACCCGTATTCTACTATATAGAACTCATTATCGGTTTCAAACTGTTCGGCATCTCGAATTTCGGGGCCCGATTCTTCTCCGCTCTGTTAGGAATTGTAAATATCGGTTTACTTTATAAATTCGTATACCGTGTAAGTAATAAAAAAAACGCAATCATATCCGCCGTTTTATATGCTACAAGCGCGGAATTCTGGATTATCTCGAAAGCGGTCATCACCGATATGACACTGGCTCTGTTCCTTAATATAACCCTTATGAGTTTTTACATAGGATACCGCAAGCATATATTAAATCAGAATTATACAAAATACTATTATATAGCTTATATAGGATCCGCACTGGCCGTGTTGACAAAAGGTCCTATCGGCTTCCTCTTACCGGGCCTCATCATCTTCATATATCTGGGAATATCACGTAATCTGAAAGAACTGTTGCACCTGAAAATCCCGACAGGTTTACTTATACTCGTCACGCTAAGCGGCAGCTGGTATAGCTATATGTATATGGCTCACGGCAGTGACTTCATCAATGTATTCTTCGGAGTTCACAACTGGTTGCGCGCCACTCTGTCGGAGCACCCTAAATTTAATGTATGGTACTACTATATCATCGTAACCGTCATCGCTCTGTTCCCATGGTCGTTCATATTACCGTATAAACTGTATACGCAAAAACAGGCCTTATATGATCGTAAAAATGTAACGCCGTTGACCATGTATTTAATTACGTGGGGGCTCGCAATAATCCTCTTCTTTTCCTGTATGGCTACAAAATATACGACATATACATTTCCCGCCCTTGCTCCAATAACGGTTCTTATTGCCATATTATGTAAAAGGCATTACCTTTTTATTCGAAACACCGCTTTTGTAACCGTATGTCTTTACGGAATTCTCACATATACGGTAGCATATCCTCTTATGAAAAACGCCTCCTCCCCCCTAACCAGCCGATACATTCATGCCAATATTCCGTCCGACACGACGATACTCAACAGTCGCCGCAATTATCGAGTCTCAACCACCTACTATAGCGATCATATTATATACCAATTGGAGCCGGCCCGATCCACCCCCGTCAATCCCCTATCGCTTTCATGGGATGCAAAAAAAATAATGCCTTTTATCTATACAGATCAGTTACCCCAAAATACACCGCTCTATTTACTCACCGATACAAATCGCTTTCCGTCATTCTTAGATAAATCCCAATGGAGCCTTATTGAAACCAATGTGGAAGGATGCATCTATAAATACAACTGATTATATCGCAGATAAAAGTAACCGCCTAAAAAATTGACTTGACACGACACATAGTTTTTCGTATACTATTTAAGTAGCTGTTCAGCGAAACAGCGCTTATGGAGAGGTGTCCGAGCGGCTGAAGGAGCATGATTGGAAATCATGTGTGCGGTTATACCGTACCCAGGGTTCAAATCCCTGTCTCTCCGCCAAAACTGATAAGACCTCAGGTTGAAACCTGGGGTCTTATTTTATTGTACGCCGAATAGGCATGACTAAACCCCCAGTTAAACTGGGGGTCAGTAAAA
>NZ_CAMFFZ010000027.1:0-30584 GCF_945949885.1 Veillonella parvula
ACTTTTATAGGGGGTTTTTGTATTGTGTTTTATCTTATCTTGCCTTATGGTATCCTATTTTACCTTATACCAGCTTGCATACATGACTGGCAATACGATAAGTGTTAGAATAGTTGCCACTAGTAGGCCTCCGCTAAAGGCGATAGCCAATGGGCTCCAGAATACAGATCCCATGAGAGGAATCATGCCTAAAATCGCTGCGATAGCGGTGAGCATGATAGGGCGGAAACGAAGTGTAGCGGAGTTGATAATCGCTTCACGAGGTTCTTGGCCTTCTGCCTTGTGGATTTCGATTTGGTCTAACAAGATAATGGAGTTACGGATGATCATACCCGAGAGGGCGATGATTCCTAGAATAGCCATAAAGCCTAACGGTGTTCTCGTAATATTAAGTGCTAATACAACACCGATTAGCCCTAATGGAGCAGTGAGTAGAGCCATTAACATGAGGGCGATACGCTTTAATTGGAACATGAGGATTGTCATGATTACAAAGAGCATAATTGGGATTGGTGTTAATAGCTTTTGAACGGCTGTTTCGCTTTTTTCAGCGGCGCCGTCTAGGTCAATAGAATAGCCTGTAGGCAAGGAATCTCGAATGTCTTGTAATGATTTATAGACCTCTTTTGTTTTCGCATTGCCTAAGACACCGGCTTTTACATTCGCATGCACACTAATAGTTGGCATCATGTTGCGATGCCAGATAATACCATCCTCTTGAGCCATGGTAATAGTTGCAATTTGGCTAAGAGGTACGTAGGAGCCATTTCCTGTTTGAATTGGCAAGGATGAAAGAGCACTTAAGTTATGTTGCTCGTTGTCACCTAAACGGAAGGTAACAGGAATGGTTTGGTTCCCTTCGTAGTATTCACCAGACTTAGTACCAGACAATAGACTTTGTAAGTGCAAGGATACAGCGTAGCTATCGATGCCGAGTAAACGTGCCTTGTTTGGATCGATGTGAATATTGGCTACAGGTTCTGTATCTGGCCAGTCAAAGGCGATATTTTGTAAGTCTTTATCGTCTTGCATTTTTGCTTTTACTTGGTTGGCAATTTCTTTTACCACTTTTTGATCAGGGCCAGCAATGCGAAGCATAACTGGATATTTAGATGGTGGGCCAATTTGTACAAATTGAGCATTTACGAGAGCTGAAGGAAATTCTTTATTTAAATAAGAAGTTAATTCACCATATAGTTTATCCCGATCCTCTAAGGATTTTGTGACGATCACATATTGTAAGAAATTATCTCGTTGCAATTCTGGCTCTAAGGTGAGAACGAAACGCGGAGAACCTTGTCCAATGTACGAGGTAAAGGTTGAAATACGTTCGTCACCTTGCAAATGTTCATCAATGATTTTTGCTTGGTTAGCAGTATACTCGATGGACGAACTTTGAGGGAATTGCATGGATACAATAATTTCATTACGCGTTGATGATGGGAAAAATTCCTGTTTAATCAACGGTAGTGAAAGCAAGGATAAAGTGAAGGCACCTAGAGTAGCCAATAAGACTACCTTGTGATGTCCTAGTGCCCAATGTAATAGTTTTTCAAACTTATCATAGAAGGTCACATTGAGCTTGTGCATGATACGGTCTCGTTTAGTCCATTCCGATTCCGGCTTTGGAGCCTTGTTTTCAATGATTTTATAACCCAATACAGGGCTGACGAGAACAGAGGCGAACCAAGATAGGATGAGTGCCATAAAGACAACAATGGATAAAGATTTTGTAAACTCTGCTACCATACCTTGTGCCAATGCTAATGGCAAGAAGCCTGCACAGGTAATGAGCGTACCAGATAGCATAGGAAATGCTGTAGATTGATAAGCAAAGGTAGCCGATTTAAAGTGGCCCCACCCTTCTTCGAGCTTAACACTCATCATTTCTACAACGATGATGGCATCGTCTACGAGGAGACCTAAAGCTAGAATTAAGGCACCTAAGCTAACCTTATGTAGATAAATGCCACTTTCATACATCAAGATGAACGTCGTAGACACAACGACTGGAATGGTAAGGGCTACTACAACACCTGTTCGTAAACCAAGGGATGCAAAGCTTACGAGCAATACGATGGCGATGGCTTCAAATAAGGATTGAGAGAAATCGCCAATAGATTCCTTAACTATATGGGGCTGATTCGATACTTGCTTGAGTTCGAGGCCGGCAGGAATCGTTTTATTCAATTCTGCTAGCTTTTTATCGATGGCTTCACCAAATTCTATATTATTTCCACCTGCATCCATGGAGATAGCAATACCTATAGCCGGCTTGCCTTCGTAGTAGAACTGAGGACTACTAGGGTCTTGGTAGGTCATGGTTACATCGGCCATGTCACCGAGGCGCAACGTTTGGTTATTGATGCGGATTGGCATATCTCGCACCGCTTGAGGGCTATCGAATAGACCGTTGACGCGAAGATATACATTGTTTGTATCCGTTGTAATCACACCAGCTGGAACCATCATACTTTGCTGTTTAAGCGCTGTTAACAGTTGTTGTGTACTGACTTTATAGGATGCGAGTTTATCCTTGTTTATGGTTACATTGAGGGTTTGTTGTTGAACCCCAATGAGGCTGATTTTTTTAACATTAGGAACAGATAAAAGCTGACGCTTTAAGTCTTCTGCTTGTTGACGCTTTTCTTCATAAGAAAATTCATCACCACTAATGGCATAGATAATGCCATATACATCGTCGAACCTGTCGTTGATGGTCGGTCCTTGAACGCCTGCAGGCAATGATTTCCATTCGTCGTTGATCATATTCCGCGCTTCTTCCCAAGCGGGACGAATCTTATCGGATGGCAAATCCTCTCTTAGATTGATATAAATAACGGATTTGCTGCCATCTGTGAAAGATTTTGTATAATCTACACCAGGAAGGTCGCGTAGTTTTTCTTCGAGTTTGTCCGTTACCTGATTCGACATTTCTTGTGGAGAAGCCCCCGGCCAAGCAACACCGACCACCATGGTGCGCATCGTAAAATCAGGATCTTCCATGCGTCCCATATGGGTAAATGAGAAAATACCGAAGGTGAGGAGCACAGCCATGAAGTAGTAGATAATGGACTTGTGTTTAAGAGCCCATTCGGCTAAGTTAAATTGTTTCATTGACTAACCGCCGTCCCTTCTTGTAATTGTTGGGTGCCTGCGGTGATGACAATGTCACCCTTAGCTAAACCAGATGTGACGATGACGGAGTTCTTACCGAACTCACCAGTCTTGATAGGCACGAGATGAGCCTTCTTATCGCGGATGATATAGACCGCATTATTACCGTTAGAGTCTTTCACAAGAGCTGTCAATGGGATAGAAATATTGGTACTATCTGTGGTAGATAGATTAGCATTGACCGTCATGCCTAGTTGTACCTCTTTAGGCGCATTTTGTAAGGTAATTTTTACGGTATACGTTCTGGCTACAGGGTCAGGAACTGGTGAAATTTCACGTACTACACCTTGCACGGTTACATTAGGTAGAGCCCAGAAGGTAATAGTAGCAGGGCTTCCTACATGAATTTTACTCAATTCTTGTTCAGGAAGGGCAATGACTGCTTCTGGGTCGTGACCGGCCGCTAAGGTACCAACGCTTTGACCGGCTGCTACGACTTGTCCTGCTTCAATATTGAAAGCTGTAATAATACCTGTATCAGGGGCCGTTAAATTAGTATAGCTATTTTGATTGCTGCTCAAATTAAGGCTTGCCTGTGCTTGTTGTAATTGAGCAGATGTGGCATTCAATTGGTTTTCAGCCTGGTCTAATTGCAATTTACTAATCGCTTGTTGTGCATAGAGTTCGCGGTATCGTTTAGCATTGGTTTCTGCCAATTCGTAGGCCGATTGAGCAGCTTTTACAGCACCTTCAGCATTTTGCAACTGAGCTGATGTATCTGAACCATTGATTTGAGCAATGACTTGGCCTGCTTGCACCACATCACCAACATTTACAAATTTATTGATGATACGCCCTCCAATTTGAAAGGCTAAATTTGTTTCTGTTTTATTATGAATGGTGCCTGCATAGCCAGCATCAGTAGTTCCAGACTCTTCACCTATAGTGATGGTACGCACTTTGAGACTTGTATCTTCAGGGGGCTTTTCTAATCCACAACCACTTATGATGGCGGTCCCTATTAATAGGGCGCCTATGGTTGCTATGATTCGTTGATTCATAGAATCTCTCCTTTTACTACCATATATAAGTCCTATGAAATACACTATACAAAATGATCATAGGACTTTATATTTTATTGAACTTATTTTAGGATAGCAATTATTTCTATATTAGCTATTATTTCTATATTAGGTTTAATTATATATTTTATACAATTTAATAATACTATATTTATGTTGAAAGTTCTAGCCTTTATGCAGAAAATAAAAGAATTATATACTTAATGTATATAATTGGTGATAATTTTTTAAAGTAATCTATATATTTTGATAGTATATGTATTACTTATTTTATGGATACAAAAATGTATCAAAAAAGTGAGTCCTCTATTGATTGAGCTGTATCCAAAAATATGTCCAATTTTTGGGGTACAGTTCATAGGAAGAGAACTCACTTCTTTAGCTTTTGTCAGCTTTTGTCTATGTATAGTTTGAACTTTATTTTTCTTCTTCTTGTTCTACAATAGGTTCTTCATAGGTTACAAGAATTTTATCAATACGAGTATGATCCATATCGATGACTTCAAAGGTATAGCCATCCCATTTTGCCTTGTCTAATTCTTTTGGAATGCGACCGAAGAGGACGTTTAAGAGACCGCCCATAGTTTTGTACAAATCATCTTCTTCACCTGGTAATTCTTGATCGATGTGAAAGAATTCTTTAAATTCATCTACGTTGAGAAGGCCATCTACGAGCCATGCACCATCACGTTCGATGATTTTGTTTTCTTCTTCCTTGATTTCTTCCTCACCGGAAGGCATAAGGCCTACGATTTCCTCCATGATATCATGCAAGGTGACAAGACCAGTAAAACCACCATATTCGTCGAGGATAATTGCTTCATGAACGCCTTCTGTACGTAGAACGTTCAATAATTTCATGAGTGAAATGGATTCAGGAACGAGAACAGGTTCTTTCAAACAAGCTTTGATGATATCGTGAATAGAACTTTCACTAGGACGTTGCATAATTTGAACTAATACGTCGGATACGGTAACGAGACCCTTTAATTCATCCAAGGAATCGGTACCTACAGGAATGCGGTAATGGTTGACATTCTTGAGAACCTCCATGATTTCGTCTTCCATACCGTTAAGATCAATCCATTTGAGCTGTGTACGAGGCGTCATTATATCACCTGCGTTCATATCTGCAAGATGGAAGATATTTTCTACGAGGATAGGTTCTTCCTCTTCGTAAGCACCCATGGCAACGCCTTCGGTAAGCATTTTATTAATTTCAGATTCTGTAACAGGGGCTTCTTCTTTTACAGTAACGCCTAATATTTTTAAGAGGAATTCTGTGGAAATGCCGAGGAAGCTAACGATTGGTTTTAGGGCTACAGAGAGCCAATAAATCGGTTTTGCTACCACCACAGCGATGCCCTCAGGGCTATTTAAGGCTAATCGTTTTGGCACGAGCTCCCCTATAACGAGGGATAAATAAGTGATGATCGCAACGATTAGGAAGGAGCTCACTGAGGCTGCGTACGGTTCAATGCTTGGAATATTAGCAGTTAATATTTCTTCTAAAGGACCAGAGAAGGTGGCACCAGAATATAAACCAGTTAAAATACCAACGAGGGTAATGCCAATTTGAATCGTGGAGAACATATCATTTGGGTTCTCTGCCAATTCAAAGGCCTTTTTCGCGCGTTCATTGCCTGCTTCAGCTAATTCTTCAAGCTTACGTTTTTTAGCGTTTACGATGGCTAACTCCGTCATAGAGAATAAACCATTCGCGATGATTAATACGATGATAATTATAAAATCTAAGGTCAGATCACTGTCCATGTAAGTAGATACTCCTTTTTAATGAGATACGATTCTGCACATGAGAATAATAGAAATATTACTTTTTAGTATACCATATTAGAATGATGCATGTGAAAACACCTAAAAGTAGCCAAAGATGTGTATGGTAATATGATACAAGTACCGAACGATATGTGTGGAATACCTAAAAGCACCCATAGATGCATGTGAGAATATATAAAAGCACCCTATTGGGTGCTTTTATATATTGTTTATGTTTCTTTTGTTTGGCTGAATAACCAATCTCTAATGCCTTCAATATTATAGGCTACGGACCATGTGTACATGTGGTTTCCGTCTTTAAATACCGTGTAATTAATAGGGGCCTTTTGATCGACTGTGGCTTTCACCAACGCATCGAATTGTTCCGGTGTAGAATGGCTATCCCACATAGGAGAGGTTGCAATGTTAGTGCCTAAATCAGCCCAATTTTTAGTAGCTGTATTCATGCCAGGATATGCTTTTTCATCGCCTTCGGATACGAGAATCCATAGTTTTTTATCCTTTAATACTTTCATTTCTTCCGTATTCCATTGGCATGCTACGAGGAATTGAGCAGTAAATAAATCAGGATGTTTGTCGCTAATGGCGATGTTTGCCATACCACCTTGAGACTGACCAGAGCCATAAATTCGGTTCTTATCAATTGGATAGGTAGCGATGACATGATGTAATAGATTATCTACTAAGGTAAGACCAGGAGTCCATTCATTCTTATCGGTAGTCATCATACCTAGAGAATCGACTAAATCTTGTGTGTATTGAGGGGCAACGATAATGGCTTCGTGTTTTGCTTGTTCCTCAGGACTAGCGAAAATGGTAGCACCATTACCTTGGAATAGTACGGTGCGATTATCATTGATATTGGCACTGGAGTCAGCTATGAAGAAATATAGAGGGTACTGTTTTGATGCATCATAGTTTTTCGGTAAAAATACATTGTAAGGAATACTATTACCCGTAGTTGGATCTGTGTAAATATATGTTTTAAATTCATCCATAATAGTAGATGCCGTAGATGTATTGATTACGCTCGTTTGTGAAGGACCGTATATAGTACCTGTTTTAGTCACTACAGGTTGAACTTGTGTGACTGTAACATTTAAATTCGGTAATTTACGATCGGAACGCAGCGGTGCATCGACGCCTACAGCACCATTATTTTTTGGTTTATTAGGGCGTGGTGCTAAAACGAATGGTGTAGAGTTTTCATATTCAAATTCCACTACAACGTATTGATCAGCTGCTGTAGCTTTGGAATTTTTGTCTTTTTTACTAGCTTTGACTGTATTTGTTTGTCCTACTATTGTATCTATTTGAGGGGCACCATTGTGCAAATCTTTAGCTGTAGATTTGTAATTTTCTTTCAGTTCAGGCACAGAATTAGTATAGATATTGTTGATTGTTTTACCTTCTACCGTGAAGGTATTGAGCGCTAGTGCATTTTCTTGGATTGCTTCTGGATATTTGATGATGATAGCCGCTATTTTTTCACCATCACCATAAATTTTGGGTACTGCCGTCACAGATTGAATACCGTACGCTTCTGTTTGATGAGTTTTAGCTTCAGTTGTAGCAGGTATAGAACTTTTACCAGAAACAGTGGTAGTCATGTCTGTTGCTGCTAATGTAGTCGTTGTGGAAAGTGTACCTAGAACAAGAGCCATTAATAAGATTTTATTCATCATATCTCCTTATTTTATAGCGTTTATCAAAATATTGATTAGATTATATTATATAATAAAATTAAATTTAGTGCAATTTATTAGATTTCGTATAATATATAAATAAATAGTATATGTAAGCTGTTTTATACTGATGGTTTTATATAAATTAATAGGAAATGCTTAGTAGATTTTGTAAGATAGTATAATAGAAATAACATCTACTATAGGTATGATCGAGTAGGTGTATACTCGAATATATAGAGTGGCTAATATAAGATAGATCGAACAAATACATATTCGAATAAAAAGAGCAACTAAATACAAAAATACATGCAGTATTATATACAAAAATAACACGATTTAGAGCAATATTTATGATAGTTGGGAGTATATGAATGGCAACAGACCAAGAGTGGGAAAGTTTATTACAAATTAAAACCTCTGGCCGCGATGATAGTCGTTCCGATACGGAGCATCATCCGTATGAGCCGACGGATTATCGCGTGTTGGAGCGTTTGGCAAATAGTGGTCATATTCGCAAGAAACATACCCTCATTGACTATGGCAGTGGCAAGGGTAGAGTTAGTATTTTCATGGCTTACCAAACGGGCTGTCATTCTATAGGCATCGAATATGATGAACGGCTATATGAAAAGGCTTTGATTAATGGTGAAAGTCCAGCAGCGCGCCATCGCGTGTCTTTTGTACACGGTGATGCGGCTCTCTACGAGTTACCTGAGCAGGTTGATCGATGTTTTTTCTTTAATCCCTTTGCACTCCATACGATTAAGCGGGTACTAGGAAATATCTTTGATTCGCTATATCATAACCCTCGGGAGATTAAGTTATTTTTCTACTATGTTAATGAAGAGGTGGAGAACTTTTTAAATAACCACGTGCGCTTGGAACAAGAGGAACCTATTGATTGTAGTGATCTCTTTGAAGCAAGCGATGCAAAAGAACGAATTCTCGTCTATTCAGTCAATTTGTTTTAGTGTAGTAATTTAAGACTTTTATGTAACAATTAGTTATATTTTGATGTAACAGTTAAAAATCCGATGGATGCAATAAATATTAGATTGATGTAACAAATAAATATAAGACTTTAATATAGTAAGTTTATATATGAATATAATGTATATAAACTTGATTAAATAACCTCGGTTTGAATAGTGCTTTAATAGTATGAAATGTGTACTATTAGGGAAGTATTCAAATTGAGGTTTTATTCTATTTTTAAGGAACTTTTACTCATATTATTAAGGAAAAAGCAGATAAAATCTGATATAATAATATATTAGAGAGTATAAAATCAATTCATTTTATTGTTCTATACATTGATTCGTATGTACTAATGTAGCGGGTAGGGATGAGTGTATTGAATAAAGGAGGTACTCATGGAACTCATCGATACAGTTTTAATTGAACGCATTCGCAAAGCCTTAATTAAACGATATGACCGAGATCAACATATTCAACAAATGATTGAAGAAATCGGTACAGAAGAGGGCCTTAATGAGTCCGAATTGGCTATCGTTTACCAAGCTTATTTAGAGGTAAAGGAACGGGTGTACTATACATCTTTTCTCGTTGATTTATGGAATCAAATTGAAGATGTTCAAAAACGGATGGCTCTATTGCATTCTTATGAATCTTTAGAACAAGATTTATTTGGTGATGTCCTAGGCGATGATAAGGAAAATATCATCTTCTCTGACACATCCTATGGACTTGGCAAGGGTGATAGCCACAATGATGACGTATATGCTATGGAACAGGTGCAATTATCTGATGTGCCAGTACAACATGATTCTACGGTGGGCATGAATCATATTAAATTGAACGAATTACAATCAATGGGTGGCCTTTTTACTGGTTCTGGTGAAAGCTCTGTTAATGATATTTCAGATCTTGAGGATGATACCATTGAACATCTTGATGTCAGTCCTATAGATGGTGTTGAAAGCTTAGAAATTCATCGCTTAGATAAAGATGATACGTTAGATAATGATGGTGTTGGTGAGCTTTCAAAAGCTAAGGAAGAAGAAAAATCCTCTAGAAGAAAAGAAAAAGTCTCTAAAATAGAAGATAAATCATCTGAAAAAGAAGATAAGGATCATAAAAAAGAGGCCAAGTCTCTAAAAAAAGAGGGCAAATCTCAGAAGAAAGATAAGAAATCTGAGAAAGATGTAGTGGACGATGAGGATAAGTCGTCTATCGATCCATATACAGCAGTGAATGCTATGTTATTTGGTAAAGCCGGTTTAGAGTCCGATAAAACGAATAAGAAGATGGAAAAGCTTCTTAAAAAGAAATTAAAACGCGTTGACGATGAATGGGCGCGTATCAACGGTTCTGAGGACAAGAAATCTAAGGACGATAAAAAATCCAAAGAAGACAAAAAAGTTAAAGAGGATAAGAAATCTAAGAAAGATAAGAAAGATAAAAAACACAAGAAGCATAAAGAAGATAAGCTTTATAAAGCCGAAGAAAAGTTAAAGAAAAAGAAAGGCAAGGCTGAAAAGAAGCTTAAAATCTTAAACGATAAGTTAAAAACAGTCTTCTTAGCGGATACTTTCAAGAAAAAAGATAAGAAGAAAGACAAGAAAAAAGATAAAAAATCCAAAAAAGATGAATCCGCAAAAAAGCAGGAACGATAGTTTCTGTATGGAATAGTAAGGCCTCTGAAAAGATGGCTAAGGAGAGTGCTAGTGCGAAAAAATCAGCAGGTGCTGAGACTATCGACCGTGGATGTGGTAAATGCAAACGATGTAAAGGGCCTAAATGTAAGAAATATCCAAGATAATTGATAGTTATGTAATTACTAGAATATTACGTACCATATTACGTAGAATATGTGTACCATATATATGTAGTTTATGAGTTTTATTAATCATTTAGGCAGTATAGTTATGTAGTTTTGTTACGCATGTAACAATATAGTTATTTTTCTAACATACTAGTTAGTTTATCAGTTAGGCTAATAGTTAAGTTTAGTGTTAGGTTAATAATTAGAGTTATAGGATACAACAGTTAGGGGTTAATAATGAACCGATGGCAGCGATTATTTGAAGGCATACGAACAGAGATTAAGGTATTTATCTTTTTCTCTGCTTTGTTGACTGCATTTAGAATCGTGTTTCTTGCAGTATTTCAATCACAACTAGCTTCTGTGACGATGGAGAATATCCTCACATCCTTGTGGCTAGGCTTTAGATTGAGTCTCAAGACCGTCGGTTCTTTGTGTTTAATGGGCTTTTTAGGGGGTACATTGGTGCATACCTTTGTACCAAAATGGCCGTCTTTGCGCATTAAACAGGTCCTCTATTCCATTGCGACTGTACTGTTGACATTCCTATTTCTGGGACGCATTCCGTTCTATAAAATCTTCAACTCCTCTTATAATGCGATGCTCATCAATGGCAAAAACGATGATATCGGCGCCATTGTAAATACAGCAATCAACGAATATAATGCCCTCATGTACATCATTGGGGCCGTTGTATTGAGCACAGCTCTTTGCTGGTTCCTAGTTCGTTTTTTAGCGTGGAACACGAAGAAATATAGTGACTACGCTGATGATCTAAGGAATGGTGATGATGCTGATGATTTAAAAAATATTGATTCTGCAGATAATCAACGACTTTGTACTACTTGGTATCCTAAGACGAAGAAAACACAATGGATGACGGGCATTGGGCTGACTATTGTTATCGGCGTACTAGGTCTATTCTTTAGATTTGGCGGTGCTTTCAGCTATACGAACTCCATCAACTGGGAAAGTGCAGCGCGCCTAAGTTCTAATTTGTTGAATGAAAATATTCTAGACGATGTGCAGGCCTTGTATCGTGTTAAAAGCATTGCGAAACGGACGGCTGAGCTTGAGGTTATCAATTTAACGCCTCAAGAGCTAAATGAAAAAATCGCTGCTGTTGGCGGTACATTTAATGGTACTATTTTTGACGGTTCTTTCACGAGAACCATTACAACACAGCGATTAGCGGAGCAACCACAGTCCATAAACCTCGTTCTTGGAGAATCCTATGGCTTGTGGCCGTTCCTCGCTGAATATAACGAGCCTGGTGCGTACCTTGTTGAACAAGGTCGTAAATATGCTGCCAGTCCTCAAGCGATGAGCACGCAACTAGCCCTCGCGCAAGGTACAGGCACGATGCCGGCCATCAATGGTTTGTTGACGGGTATGCCTGACACAGGGTTATATCCTAACTATGAAGGTGAAAGTTTCAAAGAGCCTTATGGTTTAGGTATTGGTCCTGTTATGAAAAAGCTAGGCTACAAGACTGTATTTTGGTATGGTGGCTTTAGTACTTGGCAAAACGTTAAGAACTTTGCTTTATCTCAAGGCTTCGATGAATTCCACGATGCTTCAGAAATGCCAAGCGAAGACGGCAACGCTTGGGGTGTAGGCGATAAAGATTTATTTAAAGCTATTTCTGCCTACATGGATCAACATAGAGGGGAAAAAATTCTCAATGTTATCATGACTACTTCTAATCATCCACCGTATAGCATCAATGTGGGTAAGGAAGGCTACGATGTGAATAAGGTAAAAGGGCATTTGCCAGATTCTATCGAAGAAAACGATAAGCAATTGAACGAAATGGGCCATATTTGGTACGCAGACCACGTAATGGGTGATTTTATCGCTCGCGAAGAAATAGCAGATCCTTCTGCACTCTTCGTCATTACAGGTGACCATAGCGAACGTTTTAACTTTGCTCGTGAAGTAGGCCCTAATGTGGCATCTACTATTCCTATTATTTTTTATGGTCGTGGCATTCATAAAGATTGGTTTGCGCCTAATGCGTTCGGCATGAGCATTCAAATCATCCCAACCTTGGCGGAATTAATAGGCCGACCTGGTCAAACCTATGAAGCGATGGTACCAAGTTTGTTTACACAAGAGAAATTTGTATTTAATCATAGACTATATCTAGATAAAAATGGAAAAGTCTTAGAACAAAGTGCGAGCATGCCTCAATCCTATGGGGATATGATTAAAAACATGCGCGAACTTGCGGCGTGGCGTATTAAGCATGGAAATAACATTAAATAAGGGATATTTATCTAATGATATAGTTAGAACAAGCTATATGAGTTTAAGAATTTGTAGAAACTAATTTGGCTAGTGCATGTTTAAGAGGAGCATGGAATGGAGTTAATTTCGGTCATTGTACCCGTCTATAATGTGGAATCTTATGTTGCAGAATGTATTGAGTCCATTCAAAACCAAACGTATATGAATTTGGAAATCATTTTAGTAAATGATGGTTCTACAGATGCTAGTGGTGATATTTGCGATCAGTATGCAGCCTATGATGAACGCATCAAGGTCATCCATCAAGAAAATGGCGGTCTTAGTGCTGCTCGCAATACGGGGATAGAAGCGGCTAATGGCGACTATATTGCCTTTGTAGACTCCGATGATTATATTGGACTGAGCCTCTATGAAGATATGTTAAAACTCTTAAAAGAGCATAATCTTGATATTATTGAGTTTACTGCTTTCAGAGATAAAAATGGCGATATTATCGAAGGTTGCAATGATGGTCAATTAGAAATTTATGAGAAAGAGGATGCCTTGCGATTAGCCATGCATGATTGTTTTGTGGCGGCTTGGAGTAAGTTATATAAACGCAGTGCCATCGGTGATGTGCGTTTTCCTGTAGGTCGAAAGTTCGAGGATACTGCTACATCCTATCTATATGTAGCTAATGCCAATCGAGTGGGGCATATCAATCGTTGTTACTATTACTATCGACTCAATCCAAATTCCATAACTCAAACCTCGTTTGATCCGAAATCTCGATGGGATTTTGTGATTGGTTACGAGGAACGCTTGCAATACGCGATTGATCATCAATTACCATATGTTGATGATTGCAATAGTTTATTGATGAAAGCCGTATTATCCTGTTTAACGGCTTACTATGCAAAGCCAACGGGTAATCAAGTGTATTACGATAAGTGCAAAAAAATGATTGAAACTTATCGTAATGATGCATCCTACAAGCTATTAAATTCTAAATATAAGCTCTTTTTATGGTCCTTTGACCGTGCCGATTGGATTCATAAAATAGGGGCTCGTTTATCGTACTTAGCAAAACAAGTACGTTCGTAATTGAAAGGTGAAACTATGGCAACTGTATCTGTAATAATCTTAGCGAGAAATGAAGAACACAATATTCATGACTGCATTGAGTCTGTGCAGTTTGCCGATGAAGTTTTGGTTGTCGATGATTTTAGCACCGATGATACTGCAAAAATTGCTGAAGAAATGGGTGCTCGTGTTGTGCAACACGCCATGAATGGCGATTGGGGTGCGCAACAAACCTTTGGTATTGAACAAGCGAAATCTGATTGGATCTTATTCCTTGATGCGGATGAGCGCATTTCTGAGCCTCTAGCGAAAGAAATTCAAGCTATCGTTGTAAACGAACCTAATAAAGCGTATTGGATTCAACGGCGCAATAAATTCCATCATAACCACGCTACACATGGTGTATTGCGTCCAGACTATGTGCTTCGCCTCATGCCTAAAGAGGGGAGTTATGTAGAAGGCTACGTGCATCCTGCGATTATTACGCCGTATCCAACAGAAAAATTACAACATCCGATGTACCATTATACCTACGATAATTGGCATCAATATTTCAATAAATTCAACAATTATACCACATTATCTGCTGAAAAATATCGTGATAATGGTAAAAGCTGTTCTTTTATCAAGGATATAATTCTGCGTCCTACCTGGGCTTTCATCAAGGTGTACTTCTTACAAGGCGGTATTCTCGATGGGAAGATGGGCTTTATTTTGTCCGTTAATCACTACTTTTACACGATGACTAAATACGTAAAGTTTTATTATTTACTAAAATCCAAGGGTAAATTGTAATAGAGGGAGCATTATGTTAGGCAATTTTGGAAAACATTGGCATATAGGCCGTACTATATATGGCAAGCGCACATGGCGTGAAACGAGACGAACCTTCTTACATACAATGCGCTCTTGTCGTCATGACTCAACGGTTACGGAATTTGAAAACTTCTTTAAATCTTATACTCCAGATCCAAAGCTGTTGGAAAAACATCCTAGTCTCTATGAATTGATGAGTCGTATGTTTTTGATTAAAAACTCTACGCCACAATGGCGTTTGGAGGCACTTCGTCAGCATTTCACCATATTACAAGAGGTGTTTACGGATGAAGCGATTCAGCTCATGTATGTAGACGAAGCGGAGTTTGATTATTTCGATAAAAAACGAGGTATTACCCTTTGGTGTTTTGATGAGCTCGATATGTCTGCTCATCTATATTACGAGCCGGGACAACGTAAGGAAGGTTTCTTGACGGTTATGCTCTTGCTCGAAGATAAGGGCGTATACCATGCAAATATTCGCTTTGCTAAAGGCCATAACGGAGAGAGAACTCTTGTTATCGGTACTATTCAAGGTTATAAAGATGGTCTTGAGCGAGCTAAGAAGATTACGAAAAAGATGTATGGTTACCGTCCGAAGAACTTCATTACCTTCTTGATTCGTGAAATCGCTCGTGCTGCGCAAGTAGAATCCATACTTGCCGTATCTGATGAAGGCTTCTATGCAAATTCACATATGGTGCGCGGTAATAAATCAAAGGTGGCTATATTAGATACCTTGTGGGAGGATATCGGCGGTACCGTATTGGAATCTGATCCAAATTATTTCACTATTCCACTTGAAGAAGAACGCAAACCTATGGAAGAGATTAAATCACAAAAACGTAGCCAATATCGCAATCGTTATGCTCTTTTAGATGAGTATGAGGCTATGATTCAAGAAAACATAAAACCGTATGTAAAAGCCTAGAGGTGTGCTATGCGCGTAGCAATTTTAGAAAGTATTGTCATGCCTGCTGGTCATGAGGTGGAATTTGATCGTATCCTCATCAACGAATTAAAGCGTCA
Organism: Veillonella parvula; assembly: GCF_945949885.1. GTDB lineage: Bacteria > Bacillota > Negativicutes > Veillonellales > Veillonellaceae > Veillonella > Veillonella parvula_B. The sequence continues at coordinate 15,627 of NZ_CAMFFZ010000027.1, forward strand.
AGGTCATGAGCCAGTACTATTCGTACCGCAAAACTTTCCTTTTAAAGTAGATTATGGAGTAGATATAGTGTACTTGGAAGGTGGAGAGGTAGTGACCTATGCGGGAGCGTCTAAGTGGAAGAAGCCGTTTTTATCCATTTTACGAGAACGCCGTCGCCGTAGTTGGTTCACATCAGCAGCAGAAAAAATTAAAGAATATAATATAGATGCTTTAATCATTCCTACGGGGACATATCGCTATATTAAAGCTTTGTTAGACACGCCATTAAAGGACAGTAAGGCAGAAGTACATGTTATCTTCCATGGCATTGGCAAGGGAGAGATGGATCGCTTTATTAAGCAAGCTCATCGTGCTAATGCGTATAGAAATGTGTACCTCGATGTTATCTCTTTGCGCGATGATATGTTGCGCCCTGATTTACCGAGAGTTCGTAAAATCTTGCCTCCTGTGTTCTTGCCATCTAGTGAATTGAGTGGAGAACAAAAGAATAGTGATACGCAAGGTAATGTTAATATAGAAGACCAAAAAGTTCCGAATTCTACAACTTGTATAGGTGCTAATTTGGAAACCTCTATATCAGCAAGTAAACCGATAAAATTAGGTTTCTTTGGTCAGTTTAGAAAAGAGAAAAATATTGAGCGCTTTATAGATGCCTTTGTATCGCTGAATTATGATGATTCGGTACAACTCGTCGTTCAAGGGGCAACGGTAAAGCCTGAAGATGGGATATTATTTGAGTCTATCATCAAGAAATATAGCCGGTATAATAATATTAAATTCATCCATGCCAGTCTGATAGGGAAAGACTGGGATACAGCCTTAATGAGTGTAGATGCTCTATTATTGCCGTATGGGGCTGAACGATATCGCTATCACTGGGCAGCTATGCTGTTTACTGCTATTGGCTTTCACAAGCCTGTTCTTATATCTCCAGAAATTAATCCCGAGGTATTAAAACAGTATTCCATTGGGGAATTTTTAAATTTAGATGATGTAAATACTATCGGACAGGGAATACAAAAGTTTGTAGAGAATTTACAGCATCATAAAGAGCAATATAATCAAGGTTTAATGAATGCAAATGAGGATTACAGTCATCGTGCATTGATTCAATCCATCATACATGTATAAGGGATACTATGTAAGGTTTGTAGTTTATATGTAAGGGAGAATTAATATGAGAGTCGTATCAAATATAAGATTAGAGTCATGGATTGCCATTATGATTACGTTGATGGCGTGCTTTACAAGGCTATCTATGGCAGCTGGTCAAGTATTTTATGTTATTGCTATTTTGTTAAGTATTTTCTATATTTGGAAACATAGGCATGGTCTATATGTTCCGTCCTATGTTAAAAAATATAGTAAAACCTATGCTTTAATGTTGTTATTGCTATTGCCATCTGCAGTATTAACGAACAATATGGCTGTAGGATTACCAGAATTTATCAATATTTGGCTATGGCGTATACCTGTGTTTTTCATTATTGCCCTGTGTATTCGTGATAAGAAAACACTATTTACGATGCTTGCTGTTTTCTTTGTAGATTTTGGTATCGATAATTTAGTAGCCTTTTATCAACACGTTTCAGGAATGACCGATAGAGGCTGGGGATTTGGCAGTAGCGTGTTGACCATATCAGGCCTCATGGTTATGCTAGTACCTATTTTCTGCGTCATTTTATTAGATTCGGCCTTTCCTAGCTATGTGAAAGCATCCGCTTTATGGGCACTTGGCTGTGTTGGTTTTGGTATGTATGGTAATCAAAGTAGAGGATCTTGGCTCTTTAATATGATTATGGTGCCTATCGTATCCTTGCCATATTTGTTAAAACGTTTTATTTATGTAGTCGCCGTTCTCGCTGCATTAAGTGGCGTCGTATGGGGATTTAGCACACAACCACAATATGTGGCTAGATTTGAATCCATTACGAATACAACTACAGATGGCTCTAATTTAGGTCGTTTTGAAGTATGGACATCGTCCATAAATATGTTTAAAGATCATCCCATTACAGGTGTTGGGATAGGTCAATGGCGAACCATATATGAAAAATCTTATCGTCTACCAACGGAAAATCAGCATTTATATCATGCTCATAATAACTTTATTCAACTTCTTGGTGAGGTAGGTCTGTTAGGTCTACTAGGGGTTCTCATCTTTTATGGATCTATTATCGTTGATAATTTTGTGGTTTGGGTTAAGAAGCGAGATCCTTATAGTCTTTGTTCTATGATTGCTGTTATCTGTTATGTATTTGTATTTGGCCAAGTGGAGTATACTTTAGATAATTCATCAGGAATGCGCATCATGTATTTTATGTTAGCTATGATGCTTCAATTGCGGGATAATTAGGGATAACTTAATTATTGGGAAGTAACTATATATTATTCTAGTGTAGATGTTTACGGATAATTTAATACACTTAAAAATCAAATTACTACATAAAAGATAGGTGAAATCTATGTTTTTTATAGTTTTACATATTTAAATATGATACAATATATGTAAATATTGGTACATTGTATTCGTATGATAGAGAGGTTGTTTTCTTGAAAATATATTGAGAAAACAATCTTTTTTTATAATTTGGGGTATTAGTATGAATAGTTCTATCTGTAATAACAATAATAAAAAGTTATTTATTAGTAAGCTCATAGTGCTTATAGCAGATTATATTGCTATTGTTTTGGGGACATTAGCAGCCTATTATTTGCGTTTAAACTTATCAATTTTACCGGTAAGTTCAAATTTTAAGGTAGAAGAAATTTACGTATATGGTGTTGTGCCTATCGTATTTTTAACTATCTTGCTGCTTAATAATGCCTATTCTGTGGTAACACCTTATTGGGATACGATGAAAAATTTATTTCGTAGCATTACCATAGGGGTTGTCGTATCGATTGTCCTCATGTATACGGGCCATGTAATTAATGATGTGTCTCGTTTATTTGTTGCTTTTGCTTATATATGTATGCTCGTATTTATCTTTAGCGAGCGTTTTATTGTAGGAAAAATACTTTCAAAAACAGGATATCTAACAATTCCAATCCTTCTTGTTGGAGCGGGGAAGACTGCAGAACTTGTAAAGAGGTCTTTAGATCGCATGCCGATTACTACCTATAAGATTATTGGTTATGTAGATGATAATCCTAAATCATCATCCATCGCTAAAGAATACCCATGCCTTGGCGCCTTTAAAGATGTAGAAAGCGTTATTAAAGATACAGGAGTTCAAACTGTACTTATTTGTGCTCCCGGACTTGAGTCTAAAAGATTAGTATCCTTAATTAATCAATTACAATTATTGGTAAAACGAGTAGCATTTGTACCTGAATTATTTGGTTTACCTACTAGTAATATCAGTGCTCGTGGCATGATGGAGGAGCAAGCCGTCATATTGCGTGTACAAAATAACCTAGCGCGCAAGCCTAACCGTATTTTTAAACGTGTTTTTGATATTGTAGCTACCGTATGTGGCGGTATTTTGATTTTACCAATTCTCGCTATCATTGCTATATTGATTTACTTGGACTCTCCAGGACCTATCGTATTTGGACATAAACGTGTTGGTCAAGGTGGGAAATCATTTTCTTGTTATAAATTCCGATCCATGGTGCCAAATGCACAAGAGGCTTTGGAGCAATATCTAAAAGATAATCCAGCTGCTCGTGAAGAATGGGAACGAGATTTTAAATTAAAGGATGATCCTCGGGTTACAAGAATCGGAAAATTCCTTCGAAAAACAAGTCTTGATGAATTGCCACAGTTATGGAATGTTCTCGTTGGAGACATGAGCCTCGTAGGGCCAAGACCTATTGTTCGAGATGAAATTGTAAAATACGGCGATTATATTAATGACTTTTACCTTGTACCACCAGGAATTACTGGTGTTTGGCAGGTAAGTGGTCGTAGTGATACCACCTATGAAGAACGAGTTCTCATGGATTCTTGGTATGTGCATAATTGGTCTGTATGGATTGATATAGTGTACTTATTAAAAACAGTATTGGCTGTGGTGAAGTCTAAAGGTGCTTATTAATTAAGCTTTTACCATAACCATGTACCTCATAGGAAGTCATATGAATACATATCTTATTTATATTGCGCATGGCATCGGTGATTTTGTTATTGCCATGCCGCTCATTCAGAGTATTAAATCGCAAGATCCAACAGCTGTTATTGATATATTCACATGCAGCGAAAAGAGACGCATTAATTTGAATAAAACGATGGTGGAATTACAAGGGGATATTCGTCATTGTTACTACTATACCAAGAATGAACCATTTCATTCTTTAATGTTTTTGTTGAAAGTAGGTTATCATAATTATGATTATGGTATTGTGCTCGAGCATTTGAACTCTAAATACATGTCGTCATGGCCAAGCAAAATTATTAATTTTTGTTGTAAAACCACGATAGGTGCTCATAATCCCTATAATGGGGCTACTTATGATAAAGAGATTATTCGTCCTGAGAGTTACTATATATATAATTTGGAAAATGATATTCTTGAACAATTAGGCTTTGAACGAATAGTTATGCACCGTGAATCTTATTCTCTTGATAAGAATCCTGCATTAAAACCAATCGTAATTAACCATCCATCTATCGTATTTTGTATAGGCTCAGGTCATGTAGCGAATGAAAAATTACATAATCCTTATGCATTAAGTCTTAAGTCATGGCCGACTAAGAATTGGGTAGAACTTGGAAATAAACTAGTTCAACGGGGTTATGAGGTTATCTTTATTGGTGGCTCAATGGAACAAGGTATGATTGAACCTTATCACGATGAATTAGATTCACGTATTGTTAGTTTTATAGGAAAACATTCTATTAAAGAGAGTTTTCAAGTGGTACGAGAAGCAGATCTTGTTGTCGGTGTAGATACAGGCCTTATTCATGCAGCCGCTATACAAGGAACTGCTACGTTAACACTTTTTGGATGTACAGATCCCATTATTGTTAAGCCATTCGGTCCGTATAGTGAGATTATTCATCATACTGTAGAATGTTCACCGTGTTTAGGCTATGATCAATCCTATACATGTACTAATAATAAATGTATGCAAGGAATCTCAGTAGCGGCTGTATTAGATTCTATATTACATATTTTTGAGAGATAGAAAAATAGAGAGATAGGAAGAATTAATGGATTGTTATTTATTATTACTAGTATCGTATGTAATATTTGTAGTATTAGGCTATAAGAAATTTGAACTGCCTATCATATCCCCTACAATGATTACATTGGTATCTTTAACGATTGTTATTGCTTTGGGGTACTGGTATAGATATGAAATGGGAACAGACCTTTACTTCTATACCTTTATAGTAATAGCTCTTGGTGGAGGAGCTATTTTAGGCACTGGTTATGGTGTGCAGAGATGGGCTAAACTTAATTGGGGAGACCCAACATCTATTGAGTATAATTTTGATAGTAATCGCTACCCTTTAGTGGGAATAGTAAAACTTCCTGTACGATATAAATACATATCTATGTATATGATATTTTTTATTTTGTTTTCTTTATTCTGTGTATTCATTAATACGACTGGTGATAGTGATGCTAGTCGTATGACTCAATATAGAGATATTATTTTATATCCTCAATTACATCCTAATGATACACGATTTGTATTTATTAACTCTCAATTTTATAAGATTGCATGGGCCATAACATATGTATCGGCTTATATAGCTATATATAATGGCGTTATTTTAAATAAGTCTATTTTTAAAGGAACGGGTCTTCTTACAATAGTTATTTTTTTCTGTATTGGTAGTTCTATTGCTATGGGCGCACGCCAACCAGCTATCGAAATATTTATCTTCATGATTTTGACGTATTTATTTCTCCTGGTAAAAGAGCAATATTTTGATCAAATTAAGAGATTTTTATTTAAACTTATTCCTATTACTATAATTAGCCCATTTTTATATATTCTTTATGGTATATTAGTAGGTCGCCATGATGGTAATAATGTAACATTGCAACGGGTTACTGAATTATTAGCTGGTGGTATTTATGCGTTGAATATTCATATATGGGAGCCAGCACGCACTACTTATTTCGGACAATCTAGTTTTGCAGATGTATATGATAAATTGATTAATTTTGGCTTGTTACCAGAATCAGCACGAATGGCTTATCATGAATTTGATAAATTTGGCAACACATTATCTTTATTTGGGCGTTGGTATGAAGATTTTGGTATTTTTGGTGTTATTATTATGAGTATTATAGTGACTGCATTATTTTCATTAGCCTATGAATACTTACAACGTCGCTCTAATGACAATATTTGGACTCATGTTTGGACAGCTATTTTTCTTACTGAACTAGTATCGCTTGTATGGGCGGGCTATGATGATCGTATCCGTGCATTATTAGCATTTTCTCAATTTGTTATTGTTGGTTTAATAGGTTTATTTATTTACGTAGGTTATCAAGTAAAGATAAAGCAACCAAAGAGGTAGATTATGAATATTTCCATCAAAAAAAGAGATGTTTTATGGTCTTATGGAAGTATGGCTCTCACGATGGCAGTAAATCTCTTATTATTGCCACTTTATATCTATTTCTTTACACCTGATATGGTGGGATTATGGTATGTATTTATTAGTATAGGATCTATTGCCTTATTATTTGATTTTGGTTTTTCCATTACCTTTGCTCGTAATATAACGTATTGTTGGAGTGGTGCTCAAGAACTTAAAGCAAAGCATGTTGTTTTTTCTGAATCAAAAGAAGTTAACTTTTCCTTATTAAAAGCTGTTCTTAAAGCTTGTCAATCAATTTATGCTATCTTAGGTGGTAGTGCTTTAGTGTTAATGTACACTTTAGGAATGTATTATATAGGTAGCTTAGTTAGTCCAAGTTCTCGCTGGGAAGCTTATATCGCATGGGCAGCGTATGGGTTTGGAATTTTTTTGAATCTTTATTACAGCTACTATATCTCATTTCTTCGAGGTGTAGGTGCTATTACATTGGCTAATAAAAGTATTGTTTATGCTCGTTTATTGCAAATGATATTTACGATTATTTTACTTTTATTGAGTTTTGGTATTATTGGGGCGAGTATAGGCTACCTTATATATGGTCTTGGTTTTAAACTCTTTGGGCATAGATATTTTTATAAATATGAGCATATTGGTGAGAAATTGAGATCTGCTACAAATCTTGTTACTACATCTACAGCAGATATATTCCGAACTATTTGGTATAATGCGTGGCGAGATGGGATTGTATCTATATCTAATTATATATCAACTCAAGCAACTATTATTATTTCATCATTCTATTTAAGTTTGACACAAACTGGTATGTATTCTATTGCTATTCAACTGACTACTGCAGTAGCTGTTGTTGCTAGTACACTATATAATACATACCAACCAGCCTTTCAAAATGCATATATCACTAAGGATCAGCCTCGTTTAAGAGAATTATTTTCTTTTTCGGTGACATCATTTATTGTGATTTACTGGGTTGGTATATTTGGTTTATGGCTTGTTGGGCTGCCACTATTAAATATGATTAAGTCTAATTTTGTTATTTCTGATACAGTTCTTTGGGGCGCAAGTATTATGCAATTTGCTATTTACTATCGGAATTGTTATACATCTTATTTCTCTTGTACTAATCGTATTATCTATGTAAAAAGCTTCATTCTATCTTCTGCAATAGGCCTTGTGCTATCTCTTGTATTTATGAAATTTTTCGATCTTGGTATTTTGGGGTTACTTGGGGGGATAATTTTATCTCAATTGATGTATAACAGTTGGTACTGGCTCTACAAGGCGCATAAGGAAATGGAAATGAGTTGGATAGAATCAATTGTGAAAGGTATTGAAAGTGCTCTTAGTAAAGTTAAGAGGTAAATTATGAACACAGAACCAATACGGGTTTTACAAGTCATTGGTATCGTAGCTGGTGGCGGAGTAGAATCCGTTGTGATGAATTATTATAAACATATAGATCGCTCAAAGGTACAATTTGACTTTGTTGTACATGATGACAATATCGTAGATATTACAGATATAGTTGAGTCTATGGGTGGTAAAGTTTATAAAGTACCATCGTACTCTAAAAATATATTTGGTTTTATGCAAGGTGTTTATCATATAGTAAAGGAACATAAGTATAACATTGTTCATTGCCATATGACGACATTGGGCGTGTTTTCACTAGGACCTGCATGGCTAGCAGGTGCTAAGGTTCGTATTTTACATGGTCATAGTACAACTGTTAAAAGTGAAACAAAACGCAATATTATGAAACTTGTATTACGCCCGTTTTCCACATTTGTGGCTAATTATCATTTTGCTTGTGGTCGTCTTGTGGCGCGTTGGTTATATGGCGCTGAAACAGGAGTACATATTATTAATAATGCTGTAGACATTGAGCGTTTCCAATACAATGAAGGATACCGAGAAACTTTACGTGAAGAATTAAACTTAGAGGGTAAGTTTATCATTGGTCATGTGGGACGTTTTATGTATCAAAAAAATCATGAGTATTTAGTACGACTTTTTAGTTATGTATTAAAGCGAATACCTACAGCACATCTTGTTCTCGTAGGCGATGGCCCATTACGTGAAACGATTTTGAATCAAATTGAAACATTAGGTATAGCAGATTCCGTTACCTATTTAGGTTTGCGAAATGATGTATATAGATTATATAGCTTGTTTGATATATTTTATTTACCATCCTGGTATGAAGGATTGGCAGTAGTTGCGGTTGAATCACAGGCAACAAATTTACCATTGCTAATGAGTAAATTTGTTACTGATGAGGCGGTTATAGATGATTCTTTAGCAAAACGTATAGGTATTACCGATGATGATATGACTTCTTGGGCGACTGAGACTGAACAAATATATAATAAGATTAACAGTCAGCAGACTGAAGTATATGATCGTTCTAATATTAATGATAGTATCAATACTAAAGGCTATAACATTCGATTAGAGGCAAAGCGATTAGAGGAGCTCTATTGTGCATATAGTAAAAACTAGTTCTAATCAATTACATATCTTAGTGGAAATCATGCATGGATTAGGCGATACAGTATGTTCATTAGCTTTATTAAAAGGGGTACGTTATTTATTTCCTAATGCCAAGCTTACAGTATTGTGTAAGATGAATGCTGGTCGTGATATTATTGAATCATCGCATATCTTGGTAGACGAAATCATAGTTATTGATATTTATAAATCTATAATTAATACTTTAAAAACTATAGATTATTTACGTAAACAGAAATTTGATCTTGGTATTAGTGCAGCTATTACTCCTGTCAAAAAATCACAGCTTTTTATGAAATTATGTGGGGTAAAACAACATATAGGTTTTCAAGCTTCGGGCACTAATAAATTTGACTATGATATACATTTTGTAGAAGCTAATGTTAGGACTTTAGGTTTAGAGGTTAGTGATGAATTAAGACCACAGTTATATGTAGGTACTGATAGTGATAAATCTATATGTCATTATTTTGATGGTTTAGACCAATCAAGACCTATTATTGGTTTATGTATTGGTAATGCAGATCCATCCCTTACCAATCGTTGGTTACGAACGGGTCGTGTTTTTCCTAGGGCTTGGGGAATTACTCGAATGCATAATCTTCTAGAACTATTGGTGAAAGATGGAAATCAAATTGTACTAATTGGAGGACCTCAAGAGATACCCTTATTAGAAGAGCTAACCGAGTTTTTAAAGTTACCACATGTTATAAATTTAGTGGGAAAATGCAGTATTAAACAAAGCATAGCAGCTATTAAACGATGTACCTGTTCTATAGGTATTGATACGGGAATGCAACATATAGCGGGGGCCTTATCGGTACCGACTATATCAATATTTGGTCCCACAAACCCTGAAAATCATGGTGCATTTTCAACGTGTAGTTACTTTGTAGAACATGATATGGATTGCAAGTACTGTTATGGAACAGATAACTATATTCATTGCAAACATCGTCGTTGTTTAACAGAAATTACTCCACAACAAGTGATGGATACTGTGTATCAGGTATTAGATTATGAGAATAATAAGAGATTATAATCTGTGTAGGTTAATTATATAATTATTAGATTATATTAGTTATATGGGGAAATATATGAATAGGAATTTGGGGATTGAACTATTTCGTATAGTCTGTATGTTATTGATCATAGCATTTCATATGTCAGATCATGGTGTTATATCTATTAATAGTTCTATGCCTATTACAGGGAATTGGCTGACTCTTGCTTTTGCAAGGTTGGGTGGTGCTATAGGAAATTGCGCCTTTGTAATAATTGGTGGCTATCTGTTATGTATGAAAGAGTTTGATAGTCGTCGTGTTATTAAATTATGGCTACAAACACTTTTTTACTCTATTATATGTGGTCTTATAGCCTTTAAAATAGGAGTTGCCGATGTAAGTGTAAAAAGTATTATAATGATATTATTGCCAATTACCTATAATGAATATTGGTTTATTTCATCCTATTTAATTCTTATGCTATTGGTGCCTTTCTTAAATCCATTATTGAAGGGGATGTCACGTAACAAGCATCGAGCTTTTATAGTTCTAGGTTTATTTGTATTTAGTATTATACCAACCATAACACGAAATTCTTGGATGGATACTTATAACCATATATTGTTATTTATATTCTTATATACGCTTGGTTCATATATTAAAATTTACTCTATACAGGGTCATCTTAAGTATCTATTGTATGGTTTTATATTGATGATACTAGTAACGGGATCAATTTGGGGCATAGCTTATGTAAATCAGTCTTTTGGTAAAAGCATAGATATATTTGCTCTAGTATGGCCAACCTATAAATTTACTGAATTATTGACAGCGTTATTTTTCTTTTTAGGTTTTAAGGATATACGACCATTTTGTGGAAAGATAATTACCTTTTTCTCTACATCTGTATTTAGTGTATATCTTCTCCATATAGGGCGTTTGCAAAATTGGATATTCCTTAGCCTACTAGATGACTCTTATGTTTATACTCAATGGTTTTTCCCTTTATGGTTAATAGCGATAGTATTACTTGTTTTTATAACCTGTGTACTTATTGATAAGATACGTATTTACCTTGTAGAACGGCCAATGGATCCATTAGTAAAATCGCTGGCGGGACGGTTAAACACGTGGCTTAAAAGTAAAGAGATTATATAGGATTTATTGTTTAGGGAATTAATATGCTTTTTAGCATTAATATTAGTTCATTATATAAATAGGAGGCATTACTTATGGATATTATTACACAAAGATTTGATGATCATTTAGATACTCATACGAAGATGCGTAATTATATTGAAGAGATTCGAGTAGTTGCGGATATATGTAAGAATGCTCTTGATAAAGGACATAAAATTCTTTTCTGTGGTAATGGGGGATCAGCTGCTGATGCTCAACATTTGGCAGCTGAATTGGTAGGACGTTTTGTAAAAGAACGAGAGTCTTTACCTGCTATTGCTCTTACAACAGATACTTCTATTTTGACAGCGGTAGCAAATGACTATTCTTATGATGATGTCTTTTCTCGTCAAGTAGCTGGTTTGGGACAGGCTGGAGATGTATTAATAGGCATTTCTACATCAGGAAATTCTAAGAACGTGGTTAAGGCCACAGAACTAGCAAGACAGAAAGGTCTAAAAACAGTTGCATTTACTGGTAAAGGTGGCGGTAAACTTGGTGCTCTTTGTGATGCCGTGATAGCTGTTCCGTCTAAGACTACGGCCCGAATTCAAGAAATGCATATAATGGTAGGGCATATTATCTGTGAAATTGTTGAGGAAGATTATGATTAAGAAAACTATTAATAAGTTCTTACATGATAGTCTGCCTAATCTTCGTATAGCTGTCATTGGCGATCTAATGGTAGATCGTTATGTTTTTGGTGACGTAAGTCGTATATCTCCAGAAGCTCCAGTCCCTGTGAATCGAGTAAAACAGATGAAAGAAGTCCTTGGTGGGGCCGCAAATGTTGCTGCGAATCTTGCCAATTTGGATGTCCATGTATATGTCGGTGGAGTAGCGGGACAAGATACCCATGGAAACCTTTTACAAGACTTATTAGATTCTAATGGTATTGATAAAAGTGGTGTAGTGATTTCTAACGAAAGATCTACCATAACTAAGATGCGAATTTTAGGTGCTCGTCAACAAATGATGCGGCTAGACTTTGAGACAGTTCGAGATGTTGACACGCAAGAAGAGGAGGCACTCATTCGTTGGCTGACTATTCTCTGCCAAAAAGGATTAGATGGAATTGTTATCTCTGATTATGGAAAAGGGGTTTGTACAGACACTCTTTTAAGACAAATTTTCAACTTGGCTAATCAATATATGATACCGACTATTGTTGATCCTAAGGGAGCTCAGTGGAATAAGTATGATGGGGCTACCTTTATTACTCCTAATGTGAAGGAGTTATCTGAACGAGTTGGTTACTTTATTAGAAATGATGATGATAATATAGTGACTGCAGCTAAAGAGGCTCTAGATACTAATAATATTCAATATATTATTGCTACTAGATCTGAAAAGGGTATCTCTGTTATTGCTAGAGATGGCCGAATTTGGCATAATCCAGCTACTCAACAAGATGTTTTTGATGTATCTGGTGCTGGTGATACAGTTGTGGCTACGATGATTTGCTCTATCGCGGCTAATCTTTCTATGCGGACAGCTCTTCATGTAGCTAATGGAGCAGCTGGTATCGTAGTATCTAAAGTGGGTACTTATCCTATCCATCGACAAGAATTAATTGACTTGTGGATGTCTCTTCAAGAAGGAAAATCTATAGAAAAGTCACTCTATTCTTGGGAAGAAATGAAGACTTTAGTTCGACAATGGCAAGATCAAGGAGATACAGTTGTTTTTACTAATGGATGCTTTGATATTCTTCATAGAGGGCATATTACGTACTTGCAAGAAGCAGCTCAACTAGGTGATCGACTTATTATAGGCTTAAACTCTGATGCTTCCGTAAGGCGCCTTAAAGGGGAAACTCGTCCTTTAGTAGAGGGAGAAGATAGGGCTTATTTATTGAGTGCTTTGGGTTGTGTAGATGGTGTTGTACTTTTTGATGAAGATACTCCATTCCAATTATTAAAAACTATTCGACCTAACATACTTGTTAAGGGTGGAGACTATAAAGTAGACGAAGTAATTGGACGTGAATTTGTAGACTCAGTACAAATTCTATCTTTTAAAGACGGATACTCAACCACTAATGTGGTAAATAAAATTGCTAATTTAGTAAAAGACAATAAATTATGATAATTCCTAGTTAAATATGAGATGTTATGCATGTAAAAGATGTCTTAAATTGCAACATGAAATTGAACCGTATCCAAATCTACAATTAAGTTATTTAATTATTATATAGAAACCCTCATTTACTTAATTCGAGAAGATAAACCATTTTTTTGATTAAGATTATTTTCGGTGATATAATGGGGAAAAGGAGGTTGTGATATGTTAATTAATTTTGCAGTTGCTGGATTTGCATCAATTGATCAACTTCAAGAACTCACATTTTCTGCTTTTAAGGGACAAAAAATTATATCAACAAAATATGAGCAAAATTATATCTTATCTAGTGTAAATAGACCTACTAAATCTAGTGTTATTTTTGGTAATAATGCTGTGGGTAAAACTAATATTCTATATGCTTTATTAGGTTTACAACAAATAATTTCTACAGGGATGCCAATTAAAAATGAAAGAGTTTTTAATCGTTTATCTGATACTATTTTTTTTGAAATAATAGTTGAGTCTGATGAAGGTAATAGTTTCGAGTATAAAATTAAGGTCAATAAAAATGAACAAATAATATATGAAGAGCTTATTAAGAATCAAGATATTATTTTTAAATTTTCTGATAATAGATTATATAGTTTATCACTAGATGAGAAGATACAAGATATTTACTCTCGAGAATCCACTTCAACACTTTTATCGAAATTAAAAGATTTTATAACTGATATATATAATGAGTTTGTTACTACTGTTAATAATATTTCTGTAGTAACAGATATGTTTTTGAATTCTGATGTTAAATGGTTTAATATAACATTTTCTAATAAACGTAGAGAGTTAATTCAAAATAATAAAGAGTTAGCGATACAGATTTTGAGACAGGTTGATCCTACTATTAAAGATATCGAGTTTGAAGAGCGTATTTCTGATGATTCAGATACGATTAATTATGATGTCAAGATTGTACGACTAGATGATAACCAGCAGCCTGTAAGATTTCTTTTAGCATTTGAGTCCAAGGGAATTAAGAGAATCGTTTTCTTATTAATTAATTTGTTAGAGGTACATCTAGGTAAGACAATTTTAGTAGATGAACTTGACGCTTCTATTAGCACAAAATCCCTTATCTTACTATTTAATGAAATTATTAATTCCTCTAAGAATAGAAAAGGTCAATTAATTGTAACATCTCATAATTTAGAGTTATTTGATTTATCTTTATTTGCACCACAACAAATATATATTGTTTCAAAAGATCATTCATTATCTACGGTTGTTAATTCTTTAGCAGATTTTCAATTGAGAACTAATAAAAAGCGTTTAGCACTGGAATTTTTACAAGGTTCATTTGAGGTAATTTAATATGGCTAGCTCTAAAAAGGTTGTAAGAAAACGATTGGCTAAAAATATTAAGACGAGTTTAAAAATATTAATCGTTTGTGAAGGTCCAACTGAAAGTACATATATAGAGGATTTATTAGGTCATATCCCTAATATTGAGATTGTTTCAATTGATGGTGCTGGATATGGCAAATTTAAAAATTACATTGAAAGCAATGAAAAATTATATAAGGTATTTTTGGTTGTTGCAGATTTAGATAAAGCACAGCCAGATCCGCAAACAAGAAAAACTTCCAATGGGTATCATTTGTTAAATGGTCTTA
>NZ_CAMFFZ010000028.1:0-30144 GCF_945949885.1 Veillonella parvula
ATCTCCAATATGAGTCTTTTTATTTGTCGCAATATATTTTACAATTCATCATTTACTAAAGTTTTACTCTTGAATTGGAGTAGAAATCAGTGATTTACAAGCGTCGTAAAGGTCTATTGCAATTGACAGTTATAATAAATAAGCTTATAATTATGAGACCGACGCACGGGGATGTAAAGGTTTCGACAGGGGTGCGTGTGGTATAGATAGCGAGTCGGCGTTCCATGAGGCCGTTAAACGGTGGGAAAACATTTAAACGCAGAAGAAAATTTTGCATTAGCTGCATAAGCTACGTCCCTCATACTTGTGCCTACCAAGTGTGAATGGACGTCAAACAGTAGGCTGGTCTAATTTAGTCGTTCATATGAATTAGGCGAGACAATATGAACTGGGGTTGTGTAGCTTGTCTGTGAGCGATAGCAACCCGAGATCTCAATCATAGACTGTGCTCGGAGAAGTCTATATGGCAACACTTCTGGACAGGGGTTCGACTCCCCTCATCTCCACCAAATAAAAGGCCTACATTTATTTCTTGAGAAATGAGTAGATGCTTACAGATAAATTAGTGATTTTTCGGCTATAATAGATAGAGAACAGCCGATTAAGTGGTTCTAAAAACCGCCTAGGCAGATTCTTAGGCGGTTTTTTGTATAGTAAGAACCATTTTATTATTAATAGGTGGTAAAAAATTTGAGGGGTGATAGTTTATGGAAATTTTACTTATGTCATATTTAGCGGGAACAGAAAGTATAACAAAAAAGTATCTTTCAAAAATGGTTTCGAATAAAATAATTTTTATTCCTACTGCCGGAAATGTCGAACCATATACTGGATATATCGATGAAGGTATTGAGATGCTGAGATTGCTAGGGTATGAAGTTGAAATTATTGATATTACCAAATTTGATGAAGGCTATTTAAAGGATAAAATTTTAAAGGCGGAATGTATATGTATATCCGGTGGGAACACCTTTTATTTATTGCAGGAAATAAAAAAGAAAAATCTTATAAAGGTCCTTGTTAAAAGAATCAAAGAAGGGGCATTCTATATCGGTGAATCCGCAGGGGCAATCATTATGTCTGAGAATATTGAATATAATCACATAATGGATGATAAAAGTATAGCCTCTGAATTAGATGATTATGCAGGGTTAAATGTATTTGATCATTATGTTCTGCCGCATATAGGAGAGTATCCATTTGAAGAAACTGCTCAGAAAACATTAGATACTTATCAAGATAAGATATCATTAGTGCCGATAAACAATAATGAAGCAATTTTAGTGAATGATAATGGTTATACGGTATTAAATGAAAGCAAATAAAGTAAACTAGTGATTTATGATTTTATATTCTTGAAAGTTATAAGTGTTCACATTTAAATATTTAATGTCAATGGTTTTTACCATTTTTATTGCATGCAATGGAAGAGTGTTTATTTAGATTTTATCTGTGGTTTACTGTATTCAGAAAGTCCTTATAAGTTGACTTCAAAAATAGAATAAAGTAAAATATATTAAGATATCTGTGAATTTCTACGCTATAAATAATTAGTTTCGTAAAAAGGAGTATGGTAATGAAGTTTCGTTATTCCCGTATGTTGGCGGCTCTCGTGATGTCGGCTGTTATGGTTGCAGGTTGCGGCAACGAACAACAGCAGTCCGGTGACGTGGCTGTCAATGCATATAAAATCACTGCCGGTGATGCACAGGTGGACCAGACTTTCAGCGGTACTGTCATCGCTGAAAATTCTGTGGCCGTTCATGCCCGTGTAACCGGTTATGTAGTGGAAAAATATGTAAAAGGTGGAGAACAGGTTGTAGCGGGACAACCATTATATCGGATTGACTCCCGTCAATATGAAGCCAGTCTGGCCAATGCAGAGGCACAGGCTGCGCAGGCCAATGCTACATTGAAAAATGCCGAGGTTGATTTGCAGCGCTATGAAAGCCTGGCTAAAGAAGATGCCATTGCGCAGCAACGTGTAGATACACAGCGCAGTACAGCGGAGCAGGCTAAAGCGGCCTATGATGCGTATGAAGCGTCCGTCAAGATCGCTCAGGATAATTTGGGGGATACCATCGTATATGCGCCGTATTCGGGCACATTACGCATGGATGATGTGGATCTGGGGACTTTTATACAATCCGGGTCCACCACATTGGTGACTATCGATTCTATTGACCCGATTTTTGTTGAATTCAGCATGACGGAGCAGGAATATCTCGATTTCATGACGAATCGATCCGGTGATGATACAAGCGGTACCGATCTTCAGTTAAAACTGGCTGACGGTCAGGTATATGGTGAAATGGGGACAATCGTACAGGCTGCGAAGAGTCTTGACAACTCCACCGGCAAACTTGTGTTGAAAGCGTCCTTCCCAAATCCTAATCACCTGCTGTTACCCAACATGTTTGCGACGGTAGTTTCACCGGGTGAAAAATTAAAGAATGCTATCCTCGTTCCATCCCGTGCAATTTTGCAAATTATGGATAAGAACTTCATCTATGTAGTCAATGCGGACGGAGTTGTCGAACAGAAAGCTGTTGAACTCGGCGGTACTACGGGGGGGAATACTATCGTCAAGTCCGGTTTATCCGCAGGGGATACTATTATCGTTGACGGTTTAACCAAAGTTAAGAACGGCGTGAAGGTAAATCCGACAATGCTTACAAAAGAGCAGTTAAAGGCGACAAAATAAGAGGAGGCTAGATCGTGTCGAAATTCTTTATCAATCGACCTATCTTTGCCATCGTAGTAGCCATCGTTATTACGTTGGTAGGTCTCATTTCCATGATGAACCTTCCGATAGCTCGATATCCGCAAATTTCTCCGCCTACCGTTCGTGTTAATGCCACTTATACCGGCGCTACGGCACAAGTCGTAAACGATACGGTGGCCAGTGTTATTGAAACACAAATTGTAGGCGTACAAGATATGGACTATATGACGTCCAACAGTTCCAGTAGCGGCAGCTATTCCTTGACGATTCAATTCAATCAGGGAACCGATGCCGACATGGATACCGTTAATACTCAAAACCGTGTGCAGGCGGCACTTTCACAGTTGCCGTCCGAAGTGCAGGCCGTAGGGGTTACGACCACAAAATCGTCCGGTGACATGGCGCTGGTATTTTCTCTGAATTCCCCTAACAGCACGTATAACTCAACATTTCTTAAGAATTACGGTACCAATTATTTGATGGACGCCATTAAATCCATCAAGGGCGTAGGTTCCGTACAGGAATTCGGTTCCGATTACGCGATGCGTGTCTGGTTGGATCCTGCGAAGATGCAAAAGCTGGGTGTCACCATTTCCGATGTCACCGCAGCAATTAAGGCTCAAAATCTGCAGGCCGCTGCAGGTACGGTTGGGCAGAACCCGACAAACGGACAGCAGGCCTTCCAATATCCGATCAAGATTGAAGGGCGTCTTGTAACGCCGGAACAATTCGGCGATATTTCGTTGACAAATTCCCAAGGCACGGTACTTCATCTGAAAGATATTGCACGGATTCATATTGGTGCGGAGGATTATAATTTTAAATCCAAGACGAATCATAAGGAAGTGGCGGCTTTTGCGATTTCCTTGCAGAATGATGCGAATGCTCTTGAAACAATCGCCAATGTAAAGAAGGTTCTGGAAGAGCAATCCAAATCATTCCCTCCTGATATGGAATACCACGTTGTCGTTGATAATACGAAATTCGTAAGCGCATCCATTAATGAAGTCGAGCATACCTTCTTTGAAGCGTTGCTGCTCGTATTAGTCGTAGTGTATGTGTTTTTACAGTCGTGGCGTTCCACAATCATCCCTATGATTGCCGTACCTGTATCGTTGCTCGGTACATTCGGCGCATTCGTGATATTGGATTTTTCCATTAACAC
The DNA here is from genome assembly GCF_945949885.1 of Veillonella parvula. GTDB lineage: Bacteria > Bacillota > Negativicutes > Veillonellales > Veillonellaceae > Veillonella > Veillonella parvula_B. Next base: position 3,891 of record NZ_CAMFFZ010000028.1, read on the forward strand.
GTTGACATTATTTGCCATGGTGCTGGCGATCGGCCTTGTCGTCGATGATGCCATCGTTGTGGTGGAAGCTGTTGAATACGAATTAAAATATAACGGGCTGTCTCCGAAAGAAGCGGCCATTAAGGCGATGGAAAATGTGCAGGGACCTGTTATCGGTATCGCTTTCGTATTGGTTGCCGTATTCGTGCCGGTAGCTTTTATGGGCGGTATGACGGGGATTCTGTACAAACAGTTCGCTTTGACTATCGCCGTATCCGTCGTTATTTCCGCCGTTATCGCTCTCGTATTGACACCGGCGCTTTGTGCGACCATGTTGAAGCCTCATGTACCGAATGAGCATGAAAATTGGGTACATCGTCAATTGAATAAATTTAATGCGGGCTTGGAGCGTTTCAGCAACTGGTACGGGTTTCAACTGGCCCGTTTAAGCCACCGTTTGAGCTTAACAATTATCACGCTGCTTATATTTGCAGGCGGTACGGGTCTTGTGTTTCATTTTTTACCGACCGGGTTTGTGCCGGACGAAGATAGCGGTTATTATATGATTGCCGTTAACGAACCGCCGGGGGCCACATTGGACCGTACTATGGAAACCCTTGAAAAGGTTGCATATTTCCTTGAAACTTCTGACGGTATTCACGATAATTTCCAGGAGGTCTTCACCGTCGCCGGTTTTGACCTTTTGGGGGGCGGTCAGAAAAGCAGTGCCGGTGTTATCTTCGCCACATTGACGGAGTGGGATCAGCGTACACGTGCCGATCAATCCGTTAATGCCATGATCGGCGCCACTTTCGGATTTGCCGCTAAAGGGGTACCGGAAGCGACGGTTATCGCTCTGAACCCGCCGTCCATTCCGGGGCTTGGCAACACCGGTGGTTTCAGTATGTATATCATTAATAAGGCGGGGGACAGTCCGCAAGTTATGGCCGAACGGGCTAATGAATTCTTGGCGGAAGCCCGAAAGAGTCCGGCCATTCAAACAGTATATACTACATTTGACACATCGACACCATCCTTACAATTTGATATCAATCGTGACAAAGCGGCTCAAGATGGTGTCGCTTTGTCCGATATTTTCACCACATTGCAAGGTTTTTACGGCAGTATCCAGGTCAATGACTTCACTACGTACGGTAAAAACTACAAGGTAGTGGTGCAGGCTGACGATATGTACCGTCAAAATGCGGATAATCTCAATATGTTGGCGGTTCGTAACAGCAATGGCGCGATGGTTCCGGTATCCAATTATATTACAAAGGAACAGACCGGTATGCCTTCCAGCATTTCTCGTTTCGATAATGCGATGGCCGTACAGATCGGCGGTTCTCAAGCGAGCGGCTATTCTTCCGGTGATGCTATCGATGCATTGAAAGCGGCGGCGGAAAAAACATTACCACAAGGTTATACTTACGACTGGGCGGGTCAATCCCGCGAAGAATTGAAAGCCGGTTCTCAAACCGTGATGATTCTCGGTTTAGGGCTTGTTTTTGTATTCTTGATTTTGGCCGCTCTGTATGAATCTTGGAAGGTACCGTTCGCCGTATTATTCTCCGTACCATCCGGTATGATCGGTGCATCATTGATACCGTTCCTGTTGAACTTTACCGGTAAATATAGTTTGGCTAATGATATTTATATGCAGATTGGTCTCTTAACCTTGGTTGGCTTGGCTGCGAAAAATGCGATTTTGATTATCGAGTATGCTAAGATTCGCGTTGACGAGCGTGGTATGAGCGTTGTTGATGCTGCTATTGAAGCTGCAAAAATTCGTTTGCGTCCAATTTTGATGACATCCTTCGCGTTTATCCTCGGTGTATTACCATTGGCAGTATCTACTGGTGCCGGTTCCGGTGCACGTATTTCTATGGGTATTACTGTAGTAGCAGGGATGACAACAGCTACATTGTTCGGTATCTTTATCATTCCGATGTTGTTTATCATCATTGAAACAATTGGACCTGGTTTGTTTACGAACCGCAAAAAGAATCACGACTAATCATTTATATTAGATAATTTTATAGAGTTAAAAACACGTCACTACTTAGTAGTGGCGTGTTTTTTTGTATGATTTATGATATAATGATATAGTTAAAAATCGGATTGACATAAGTCGATATTAAGTATGAAATTAATATAAAAGAGGTATATTATGAGTGATGTAAAAACATATGTAGCAGGTCATAAAAGCCCTGATACTGATTCAATTTGTTCCGCTATTTCCTTTGCTAACTTACTAACACAAATGGGGACACCAGCAACTCCAGTCTGTGCAGGTGAAGCTAACAAAGAAACAACATATATTTTGAACCATTTTGGCTTTGCTCACCCTCAAGTTGTTAAAAATTGGGAAGAGTTTGCTCCAGAAGGCGGTAATTTGTATTTAACAGACCATAACGAATCCAAACAAATAATTGATGGCTATAAATCCATGAATATATGCGGTGTTGTCGATCATCACCGTATTGGTGACTTCGAAACTGATGGACCTATATTCATGCGTTTAGAACCTGTAGGTTGCTCTAATACAATCATTACTAAGTTGTACATGGAGAATAATCAAGAAATTCCTAAAGGCGTTGCAGGGTTGATGTTATCTGCCATCATTTCTGATACTGTATTATTTCGTTCTCCAACGTGCACAGAAACAGATAAAGCAATGGCTCATAAATTAGCCGAAATTGCTGGTGTAGATATTGAGTCTTACGGTCTTGATATGTTAAAAGCCGGTGCGGATATTTCTGATTTGACTAATGATGATATCGTTCGTACAGATATGAAAGAGTTCTCCGAAGCAGGTAAGACTATTTCTATCGGTCAAATTTCCGTTATGGATACAACTGATGTATTGGCTAAACAAGGCGAGCTAGTACAAGCTTTAGAAGCTCTTCGCAGTGCTAATAACTACGATGCTTCTTACATTATGATTACAAATATTCTTGATGAAAGTACAACATTGTTGTTTAGTGGTGATGTAGAAGCTGTAGTTACTAAAGCATTTGAAAAAGAAGTAAAGGACAATGGTGTATTCTTGCCTAACACTATGTCTCGTAAAAAACAAATTGTACCGCCAATTCTTGGTGCTATGAAATAGTATACAAACGAAAAAGAACGTTGCTCGCAACGTTCTTCTTCTCTATTTATAGCGTTTCAAATATTTTGTATAAGTGACCATTGCTATGAGTAATATGTTTGTTAATTATAGTAACTTAATATTTCCGCATAAGTAATAATTTTTAAAGATTTTTTGCGTATACTTGGAACTAATATTTGTATATAAGGGTGATAGGGGTGTTCCGATGAATTCATTATTAACAGGTTTAAATAAAGAACAACAACAAGCAGTCCAGCATACGGAAGGCCCTTTATTGATTTTAGCTGGTGCTGGATCTGGTAAAACAAAGGTCTTAACAGTTCGTATTGCACATTTATTGGCACAAGGTGTTAATCCTTATGAAATCTTGGCCATTACTTTCACCAATAAAGCGGCGAAAGAAATGAAAAGCCGTGTAGAAAGTCTTGTAGGCGATGTAGCAAATCGCATTTGGCTCAGTACATTCCACAGCTTTTGTGCTAAGTTTTTACGTTTTGAAATAGATAATTTTTTAGGTTATAACAGCAATTTTACTATCTATGACACATCCGACTCTCAAGCTGTTATTAAATCCGCATTAAAAGCGTTAAATTTGGATGATAAATACTATCCTGTAGGGGCTATGATTGCTGCCATATCAGATGCTAAGAATAAATTACTTTTTGCTTCTGATTTTAGAAAACAAGCACGAGACTTTTACCAACAAAAGGTAGCTGATGTTTATGAGTATTATGAGCGGGAGTTGCGCAAGAATAATGCATTAGATTTTGATGATCTATTATTAGTAGCCGTTAGATTATTACAGTCTAATGCGGCTGTTCTTGATAAATATAGTCATCGTTTCCGTTATGTCATGATTGACGAGTATCAAGATACAAACCATGCACAATATTTATTGGCGAAATTATTAGCTTCACATTGGAAGAATATCGCCGTCGTGGGTGATGCTGATCAAAGTATTTACGCTTGGCGTGGCGCTGATATTCAAAATATCTTAGATTTTGAAAAGGACTATCCTAATTGTACATCTATTAAATTAGAGCAAAACTATCGTTCTACTAAGATTATTCTCGATGCAGCCAATGCTGTTATCGATAATAATGAAGGCCGCCCAGAGAAAAATCTTTGGACCGATAAAATAGAAGGCGCAAAAATTCAGCATTTTACGGCTCAATCCGAACATGAGGAAGCAGCTTTTATCGGTGACACAATCGCTAAAAAACATGATATTCACGATGTTCCATACGGGGATATGGCCATTTTATATCGTACAAATGCCCAGTCTCGTGTTCTTGAGGAAGCACTCATTAAGCGGGCCTTACCTTATACGATGGTAGGGGGCACAAAGTTCTATGATCGTAAAGAAATCAAAGACGTTTTAGCTTATTTACGCGTATTATACAATCCCTTTGATGATTTGAGCTTATTGCGCATCATTAATGTGCCAAAACGGAGTATTGGGGCCACTACAGTTGCTAAACTACAAGACTATGCTCGTGAAAAAGGAACGTCTTTGTTTATGACGCTTACGCAGTTACACTTAATTGATTCTATCAAGGGAAAAACTAAAGAAAAGTTAGAAGAATTCGGTATTCTCATCTTTACTCTTGTTTCTGAAATGGAAGATAAAACTGTACTCGATATCTTAGAGTCTATTCTAGATAGAACAGGTTATTTGGCACAATTAGAAGAGAGTACAGACCCACAAGATCAAGCTCGTGCTGAGAATATTGGTGAGCTTTTATCTGTGGCAAAAGACTTCCAAGATACAAATCCAGCTGGTACTGTAGAGGACTTTTTAGAGCAAGTAGCACTTGTTAACGATGTAGACTCCTTCGAACAAGAAGAGGCTAAAGTGACATTGATGACATTACATGCTGCAAAGGGTTTGGAATTTCCTATCGTATTCTTATGTGGTTTGGAAGAAGGTTTATTCCCTCATAGTCGTACCTTGATGAACCCTGAAGAAATTGAAGAGGAACGTCGTCTTGCTTATGTAGGTATTACGCGTGCTGAAAAGGAATTATATATTTCTAATGCCACTACTAGAACCGTATTTGGCCGTACTAGTAGTTATTTACCATCTCGATTTATCGATGAAATTCCCGAAGAATTAGTAGATGGCTTACGTGCTAAGCGTAAAGTGCCTGACGATATTAAACGTCATGTACCTCAACATATGAGTGTTACTAGCCGCCCCGTGACGAAGCCAATTATTCGTAATGAAGTAATTGCCGACTGGAAAGTGGGCGATACGGCTATTCATAGTAAATGGGGTAATGGTAAAGTAATCAACGTAACTGGTGAAGGAGCGGGTATGAAATTGACTATCGAGTTCCCTACACAAGGTGTACGTGTCGTAATGGCAAAATTTGCGCCTGTTAAAAAGGGATGATTCGTCTAATTACGTTTATAATACAAAACACATACAATCCTATAACTAAATATATTTGTGTATAAAAGGATATAAAATGAATCCGAAAGATAGAATTAAAGAATTGCAACAGGAGCTTACTCATGCGCAGTATTTATACTACGTAAAAGATGCTCCTACTATGAGCGACTTTGAATATGATAAAAAATATCGTGAGCTTATGGATTTAGAAACAGCTTATCCTGAATATATTGTGCTATCTTCTCCAACACAACGGGTCGGTATGAAGGTAGAAGGCTCCTTTGAAAAGGTCGTTCACGGTCGTCCTATGTTGAGTCTTTCCAATGTATTCAATGCTGATGAAGTACGAGCTTTTGGAAATCGTGTAGAAAAGGAACTTGGTCATAAGCCATCTGCGTATGTTGTAGAACTTAAAATCGATGGCTTAGCGGTTAATTTACATTATGAAAATGGTATGTTTGTTCGTGCCGTTACGCGTGGTGATGGTCGCGTTGGTGAAGACGTAACAGCTAATGTACGTACCATTAAATCCATTCCATTATTTTTAGATAATGCGCCAGAGTTTATCGAAGTTCGTGGTGAAGCCTATATGCCTCATAGCGAATTTAAACGTATCAACGAAGAACGTGATGAAGAAGGTCTTCCGACCTTTGTAAATCCTCGCAATGCTGCAGCAGGATCCTTACGGCAACAAGACCCCGCTATTACAGCAAGTCGAAATTTAGCATTTTTTGCTTATGCTATTGGCTCTGAAGAAGGGGCTAGTATTCATAGTCAAGAGGGATTGCTTAAGAGCTTGGAAGGTTTTAAATTTCCTGTTAATCCTCACTATCGTGTATGCCAAACTATTGATGAAGTTATTGAAACCATCAATTATTGGGATGAAAAGCGCCATGAATTGCCCTATGATACAGATGGCATGGTTATTAAGGTAAATAGCTTTGATGATCAAGAGGTTCTTGGTAGCACTGCAAAGGATCCTAAATGGGCCACTGCGTACAAGTATCCACCGGAAGAAGTGGAAACAATCCTAAAAGATATTATAATTAATGTAGGCCGTACAGGTGTTCTAACACCTACTGGTGAGCTTGAATCCGTATTTGTATCTGGCACAAACGTAAGCCGTGTCACATTACACAACCAAGATTTCATCAATGAAAAAGACATCCGTATTGGTGACCACGTTATCATTCACAAGGCGGCGGAAATCATTCCAGAAGTTATCCGTGTTGTTCCTGAAAAGCGAAATGGCGCCGAGGTTCCTTTTACAATTCCTAATATATGTCCTGTATGTGAGTCACCTGCAGTTCGTCGTGAAGGAGAAGCGGCAGTTCGATGTACGAATAAACATTGTCCAGCTATTGAAAAGGAACAAATTATCCACTTTGCCTCTCGTGACGCTATGAATATCGATGGCCTTGGTCCTAGTATCGTAGAAAATTTGATCAACAACAAGTTAATTACAAATGTTGTTGATTTATATCATTTAACTGTAGACCAACTTGTTACGATGGATCGTATGGGTAAAAAATCTGCAGAAAATTTGGTGAAAGCTATTGATGACTCTAAATCACGTGGTTTAGACCGTGTATTATATGGACTGGGGATTCGTTTAATCGGCTCAAAGGCTGCAACTACAATTGCTAATGTGGTGCAATCTATAGATCGGTTCATGACTATTACTAAGGATGAATTAGTAGCAGTTGAAGAAATCGGGCCCACAATGGCAGATAGCATTGTTGAATATCGTCAAGATCCAGCACATAAGGAAATTATTGAAGGCTTAACTCAAGCAGGTCTTAAGATGACCGTAGATGTAGTAGAAGCTGCAGGCAATCAAATGGAAGGCGAAATCGTCGTTCTCACAGGTAAGCTTGAGGTTATGGGGCGCAGTGAAGCCGGTAAAATCCTTGAAGCTCATGGAGCCAAGGTTACTGGTTCTGTTTCAAAGAAGACAACACTCGTTGTAGCTGGAGAAGATAGCGGTAGTAAGCTTACTAAAGCAAATGAATTGGGCATTCGTGTTATGAACGAAGAAGAGTTCGTAGAACTATTAAAAGAACTCGGTGAAATCCAATAAATATATAGTCTTACAATGTTTTGAAAATATATACTATTTGCTTTATAATAAATAATTATGAAAGGATGTGTTCCGATGAAAATCAGCCAAGAGGAAATTAAAAATATTGCCTTGCTTTCACGATTGGAAGTTAAGGAAGAACATATGGCACATGTAGAAAAAGAGTTGTCCGACATCTTGACCTATGTTGCTGAACTAGACGCATTAGAACTTGATGGTGTTGAGCCAATGGCTCATGCTGTACCATTACAAAATGTATTCAGAGAGGATGAAACTAAACCATCCCTCGATCATGATTTAGCTTTATCCAATGCTCCAGAAGCAGAAGATGGGTACTTTAAAGTACCTCGTGTTGTACAAGAATAGGAGGTTTCACTGTGCCGACAATTCATGAATTACACAAGAAACTTGTGAATAAAGAAATCAGCGCCGTTGAATTGACGAATGCTGTTATTGCTCATAAAGCTAAAGTGGAACCAACTGTACATGCGTACCTATCCGATTCTCATGACCGTGCGTTAGCTACCGCTAAGGCTGTAGACGAAGCGATTGCTAAAGGTGAAGCCATTTCTCTATTAGCTGGTATTCCTGGAGCGATTAAAGATAATATTTGTATCAAAGACGAAGCTACAACTTGTGCGTCTAAAATGTTAGAGAACTTTGTACCTCCTTACAATGCGTCTGTTATCGAACGTTTACAGGACAATCACTATATTAGCCTTGGTAAACTTAATATGGATGAATTTGCTATGGGCGGTTCTACAGAAAATTCTGCATTAGCAAAAACGGCTAATCCTTGGAATACCGACTGTGTACCGGGTGGTTCCTCTGGTGGTAGTGCGGCCGCTGTTTCTAGTGGTTCTGCTATTTGGGCGCTTGGCTCTGATACAGGTGGTTCCATCCGTCAACCAGCGTCTTTCTGTGGCGTAGTAGGCTTGAAACCAACCTATGGTAATGTATCCCGTTATGGTCTTATTGCCTTTGCATCTTCTTTGGACCAAATCGGCCCTATTACACGTGATGTAACAGATGCTGCATTGGTATTGAATGCTATTTCTGGTTATGATGCAAAAGATTCCACTTCGATTCCAGGTGCTCGTGTAGATTACACTACAGCTCTTGTAAATGATGTACAAAATCTTAAAATCGGTGTGCCAAAAGAATTCTTTGGCGAAGGTCTCAATAGTGAAGTTCGTAAAGCTATAGAAGAGGCTATCGAAACATACAAAAAATTAGGTGCTGAAATCGTTGAGATTTCCTTGCCTAATTCTAAATATGCATTATCTGCGTATTATATCATCGCATTAGCAGAGGCAAGCTCCAACTTGGCTCGTTATGATGGTGTAAGCTATGGTATGCGCGTGGCAGCAGATAACTTAGTAGAAATGTCTACTAAAACTCGTACAGAAGGTTTTGGCCCTGAAGTACAACGTCGTATCTTGTTAGGTACATATGTATTGAGTGCTGGTTACTACGATGCGTACTATTTGAAAGCATTGAAAGTACGTCGCCTCATTAAAAACGAATTTGATGAAGCATTCTCCAAAGTAGACTTGATTTTGACACCAACTGCTCCTAACACATCTTATAAATTTGGCGAAAAAGCAAACGACCCATTGGCAATGTACTTAGAAGATATCTGTACAGTACCAGCTAATCTTGCAGGTATTCCAGGTATCAGTATTCCAGCGGGGATGAGCAGCAGCAATTTACCAATCGGTTTACAATTGTTGGGGCCTGCAATGGGTGAAGAAACATTGTTACGTGCCGCTTTTACATTTGAACAAGCACGTCCAGACTGTCAATTAGTAGCGCCAACTGGGGAGGTTTCTCTATGAGTAGTAAATACGAAACGGTCGTTGGTTTAGAGGTTCATACAGAGCTTAAGACTAAGTCTAAAATCTTCTGTGGTTGTACCACTGAATTCGGCGGTGATCAAAATACACATGTATGCCCAGTGTGCCTTGGCTTGCCTGGTGCAATGCCTGTGTTAAATAAACAAGTAGTAGAATTTGCTATTAAAGTAGGCTTAGCATTGAATTGTGAAATCCTTAACTTTAACAAGTTTGACCGCAAAAACTACTATTATCCTGATTTGCCTAAAAACTATCAAACATCTCAATATGATTTACCGATTTGTTTGAATGGTCACTTAGACATCGAAGTGAATGGTGAAACTAAACGCATCGGCATTACGCGTATTCATATGGAAGAAGATGCAGGCAAACTCGTTCATAGTGGTAACACTATTTCCGACTCTAAATCTTCTAATGTTGACTATAACCGTACGGGTGTACCTCTTCTTGAAATCGTATCTGAACCAGATATTCGTTCCGGCGCAGAAGCGAGAGCATACGTTGAAAAATTACGTTCTATTTTGCAATATTTAGAAGTATCTGACGGTCGTATGGAAGAAGGTTCTTTGCGTGGTGACTGTAACGTATCCGTACGTTTGCGTGGTACTAAAGAGTTTGGTACACGTACAGAAACTAAGAACGTAAACTCTTTAACAGCTATTCAAAAGGTTGTTGAATATGAAGCATTGCGTCAAGCTAAGTTAATTGAAGCTGGCGGTAAAGTAGATCAAGAAACACGTACTTGGGATGATGCTCAAGGCATTACTATTGGTATGCGTAAGAAAGACGAAGAAAACGACTACCGTTACTTCCCTGAACCAGATTTGGTACCAATTGTAATTACTGACGAAAAAATCGAAGAAGTACGTCGTGCATTACCTGAATTGCAAGATGCTAAGATCGAACGCTTTGTATCTGAATATGGCTTGTCTCGTGAAGATGCAACAATCCTTACTGTATCTCGTAAAACTGCAGACTTCTTAGATGATACTGTTAAAGCAGGTGCAGATGCTAAGACTGTTGCTAACTGGATGCTTGGTGACTTGTCTAAGATGATCAATGAAAGTGGTTTAACATTTGCTGAATCTAAGGTAAGCTCTGAAAACTTAGCTGGTATGATTGCACTAATCGACAAAGGTACAATTTCCGGTAAAATTGCGAAAAAAGTTATTGTATCTATGTGGGAATCCGGCAAGGATGCTGATACTATCGTGAAAGAAGAAGGTCTAGTTCAAATTACAGATACTGGTGCTATTGAAGAGATTGTTAAGCAAGTTATTGCTAACAACCCACAACCAGTAGCAGACTTCAAAAGCGGTAACGGCAAAGCTATTGGCTTCTTAGTTGGTCAAGTTATGAAAGAATCTAAAGGCCGTGCTAACCCTGGTATGGTAAATGAATTACTTAAAAAATTCTTAAATGACTAATATGAGTGTTAGCCTATATTAGCATTAAGCAATATAAAAAAAGAATCCCTTCAGATATATGAGTTTATATCTGAAGGGATTTCTATTTGCCATTATGATACTAAAATATGATATAATAAATTGTATAAAATCAATTAGTATTTGGTCATATAAAGGAAATACATATGAATGATCAACATAATATAAACAATAATCAAAATACATATAGAAATGGTCAATCAGGTGATACTTATAGTAACAATACTTATTCTGCTGCACCTAATACACGTGTATTATCCGATGATGAGCGACGAGAATTTGATGGTGTAACTATTGAAGAAGTAGGCGATTCCGTTCATGTAGATTCAACGCCAACCAATATAAATGAAGAGCAACAATATTACAATGAACATAATCAATACGAACCGAAAGTTAAGGTGTATAGCTTTAGTAGTACAAGCTGGCTTAGTCGAATTATATTGTTCATTGTTTTAGCGATTATTTTGGCTGCCGTTGTATTCTTTGGCAGTATCATTCTCACTGTCGCATCTGTTGTTATTTTAGTGGGTGCCATTATTTCTATTATATTTAGTCTCTTTTAATGGTATAATACATATATTATGACTAGACGGTGGCTGAGCCATTCGATGATTTAAAGGGGACCTATGAACGTAGTTTTATCCACATTAAATTCAAAATTTATACATTCTTCTCTGGCTTTGCGTTATCTCAAAGCTTATGGGCAGGCTCACGGACAGGCATACGATATAGTAGAATATACTATTAATATGCCTGTTTTACATATTCTTAGCGATATTACAGAGCGCAATATTGATGTATTGGGCTTTGCTTGCTATATCTGGAATATCGAGATGACTTTACATGTTGTGGACATGGTGAAAGCTGTTCGACCAGATATTAAAATCATTTTAGGTGGTCCAGAGGTATCTTTTACAGCAGATGAAATTTTAAATCGTTGTACTGCTGTTGACTATGTTGTACAAGGTGAAGGAGAAGAAGCCTTTTATCAACTTATTAGTGCACTAATAGATGGCAAGGATGGCCTAGAAGACGAGATTCCTGGAGTACGTGGTCGCCATATTTCTGGCCAACTCTTGGGCTCTACTGATACGGTGGAGGTAAAAGATCTTAGTACCATACCATTCCCTTACGTAGAAGAGGATATGGTCGATTTAGAACATAAAATCATCTACTATGAATCCTCTCGGGGGTGTCCATTCTCTTGTCAGTACTGCTTATCTGGGAATAAAAATACAGTTCGTTTTTTTCCGCAAAATAGAACCCTCAAAGAACTACAGTGGTTTATCGATCATAAGGTAAAACAAGTTAAGTTTGTTGATAGAACCTTCAACTGTGCACCGAAGCATCATCGTCCATTGATGGAATTTATGCGCGATGCTGATACAGAGACGAATTTCCATCTAGAAATGGAACCAGAGCTAATGACGGAATGGGAAACAAAAATTCTCTGTGAAACACCTCCAGGTCGTATTCAAATCGAGGTAGGCGTTCAAAGTACGCATAAGAAAACCTTAGATGCTATTAATCGATACAATGACTGGCCGTACATTCAAAAGGCTATTCGTCCTATTATTGAAGCAGGTCGAACTCATGTACACATGGATTTAATCGTAGGCTTGCCTTACGAGACTAAACAGCGATTTGGTTTATCTTTTAATGATCTTTTTAGCTTACAACCTCATGCGTTACAAATTGGATTTTTAAAACTGTTAAAAGGTTCTGGCGTACGCCGTATGGAAGAGTATCAATATATTAGTGATCCTTTAGCGCCATATGAAGTACTAAGCACTCACGTGCTCCCTTATAGAGACATACGCTTCTTAAAACATTTTGAAGATGTCTTTGAACGCTTCTATAATAGTGAGCGTTTTAGAACAGTCTTTGGTTATATTGGTAGTAAGCTCATAAAGGAACATACTGATACATCTATAACTGGTGAGGATAGATTAACTACTAATCATGTACCACCTATGAAAAAGTACGATCCATCTAAAGTGGAGATAAAAAAAGATGCCTTTTCCTATTTTTGTGATATGACACAGGCTTGGCTCGATGCGGGTAATCATAAGATTAATTTAAAAGATATAGATCAAATTGAGTTTTTGTACAATTTCTTCTTAGCTAAAGGCGATACAGTGGCTGCCGAATTATTACAATATGATACACTCGTTAGTTATCGCGGTAAGGTTCGCAGTGAAGCCGTTGGTTTACCGAAGCAGACAAAAGGACTTTTACAAGAAGGGGAAGCATTCTGGCGCAATGAAAAAATTGCATCTCAGTATATTCCTAATTATACATTTAAAGAGTGGCGCAAAATTCGTCAACAATATGTAGAAATGCCTATGTCTAAGGACACGGCTAAAGTGTTAGGTATAGAGAATGTACCAAATGTACCTTTTACAGTTGTAATCGACGTAAATAAAGAGGTTAAACCCTTTATACGTCCTGAAGTAGAGGCTTGTTAGTTACAATTAGTTATATAATGTTAAGGCATATATAGTTAAGAATTGTAGACTAATAAGCGATGATTGGTTAGTTTAATAGGAGTGTTATGACCGATACAACGAGACCAAAACGATACCGCATGGTATCTAAATATTATAAAGAAACCTATGGGGAAAAGGTTTATAAATTGCCTGTAGCATTACCATTGACTTGTCCTAACCGAGACGGTTCAGCTGGTGTGGGAGGCTGTACCTTTTGTGGTGAAATTGGGGCGGGCTACGAAAACCGTCCTGCGTGGATGACGGTACGCATGCAATTAGAGGAAAACATTGCTCACATAGGCCCTAAGTATAAGGCTAAAAAATTTATTCCTTACTATCAAAACTTTAGTAATACCTATTTGAGCCTCGATGATTTTAAAAGCTATATGGAGCAAGGCTGCATTGACGAAGCCGTGGGCATTGCTATTGCAACAAGACCCGATTGTATCGCCGATGAATACTTAGAAATATTGGCAGATATTAGAGAGCGCTTTCAAAAGGATATCTATATTGAGTTAGGTCTTCAAACGGTTAACTATGAGACATTAGAGAAAATTAATCGCGGTCATGATTTAGCCCAGTTTATTGATGCCGTATTACGAATTAAGCGCTATGGATTTAACATAACAACTCATATGATAGTTAATTTACCATGGGATACCATGAAGGATACTATTGAAGGGGCTCGCATTTTGTCAGCCCTTGGTGTAGATCAAGTTAAATTACATGCGTTATATATCGTTAAAAATACATTGATGGCCAAGTGGTATCAAGAAGGTCAGTTTACCTTAATCAGTGCTGAAGAATATGCTGACCGGGTTGTTAATTTTGTACGTCATTTACACCCTGACATTGTATTGCAGCGCCTTGTAGGTAGAGCGCCTGAAGATAATACGCTTTTTACAAATTGGTCCATGGGTTGGTGGCGCGTACAAGATTTAATTGATGATAAGCTAGACGAACTGGATGCACATCAAGGTGATCTATGTGATTACCTAAATGGTAAAGCAGTTCGTAAATTTATAGATTAGGAGGTTGTATGAGCGAACAAATATTTACATTTCCTACATATGACCTAGCACAATCCATACTAGGTCAACATAATCGATATTTACATATGATGCTAGAAGTCATCTCCGCCGATGTAGTAGCTCGAGGTGATACGGTAGTTATCAAGGGTGATGAGGATCAAGTCAATGCCCTCTATCGTACTCTAGAAGAATTAGTATTTCTCTATCGTGAAGGCAGTACGATTACTGAGTCTCAGGTGCGTATTGCAGCTAAACTTGTCGCTAATGGTAAGGCTGATGCTGTACATACTATGTTTGAAGATACCTTATCTGTTAATATGCGTGGCAAAAATATTACGCCTAAAACGGAAGGTCAAAAATACTATGTAGACAGCATTCGTAAAAATACCATTACTTTTGGTATTGGTCCTGCTGGTACAGGGAAAACGTTCTTGGCGGTAGCTTTAGCTGCATTCTATTTGAAAAACCGTAATGTGGATAAAATCATTTTGACTCGACCTGCTGTAGAGGCTGGTGAACGATTAGGTTTCTTACCGGGTGAATTACAAGACAAGGTAGACCCGTATTTGAGACCCCTCTATGATGCATTACACGAAATGTTTGGTATCGAGCAAGTACAACGCTTTATGGAGCGCGGAACAATTGAGGTCGCACCTTTGGCATATATGCGTGGACGTACATTGGAAAATGCCTTTGTCATTCTAGATGAGGCTCAAAATACGACGGCTGAACAGATGAAGATGTTCTTAACCCGTTTGGGTAACAACTCTAAAATGGTAGTCAATGGTGATAAGACACAAATCGACTTGCCTCCACGTGTCGTATCTGGTCTCGGAGAGGCTGAAAAAGTATTGCGGCATGTACCTGGTATTAATATGGTTTACTTTAGCGATCAAGACGTTGTTCGTCACGATTTAGTAGGCCGTATTGTAAAAGCTTACGATCAGTATCATGAACGTAAATTAGCTGGTGAGACTGCGGAAACTAACGCAGCATCTAAAGAGTGTGTAGCGAAAGGATAAGCATGTATATAAACATTAGCTATGATGAAGGAATTCAAGAGGATTCGAATATTGAGGCTGTTATACGCAAGGTCTGTGATGAAGTGAGTCGCGTATATGGTCTTGAAGAAGATGAAATGAGTATTTTACTCTGTGATAATGCTAAGATTCACAAACTTAATAAGGAATATCGCGGTATCGATAGACCTACCGATGTATTGTCCTTTGCCCTTAATGAGGGGGATGATTACGAAGGTAGTAAAGAGGAACATCATCTACTCGGAGATATGATTATATCCTTAGAGCGCACTCGTGAACAGGCTATTGAATATGGACATAGTTTTGAGCGAGAATTAGCATACTTGACGACTCACAGCTGTTTACATATCTTAGGCTATGACCATATGAACGACGAAGATAAAAAAGAGATGCGCACAGAGGAAGAATTTATCCTAGGTAATCTCGGTTATGTGCGGGAGGATGCACCATATAATGAATAACAAGGAACATTTTAAATCAGGCTTTGTAGCTGTTGTAGGTCGCCCAAATGTTGGTAAATCTACCTTAATTAACGCTCTTATTGGTGATAAGATTGCTATCGTATCTGATAAGGCTCAAACTACTCGTAACCGTATCATCTGCGTATATACGGATGAATCTAAACAAATCGTATTTATGGATACACCAGGTGTTCATAAGCCAAAACATAAGCTAGGCGAATTCATGGTAGATGCTGCTATTGAGTCTTTAAAAGAAACGGAAGCTGTTTTATTTGTCGTAGCAGGCAATGAAAAACGTGGACCTGGGGATAACTTCATTATTGAACAGTTGAAACGTGTAAAAGTTCCCGTTTTTTTGGTAGTGAACAAAATTGATACACTCAAAAAAGAAGAGCTTTTAGAAGCAATCGTTTCTTATCAAGATGCATATCCATTTGCAGGTGTTATTCCAATTTCTGCAAAAGATAAAGAGAACTTATCTGAAATTCTTAAGGTTCTAGAAGAAACATTGCCGGAAGGTCCACAATATTTCCCAGAGGATATGATTACGGATCAACCGGAACGTCTTATTATATCCGATATCGTTCGTGAAAAAATCTTGTTAGCTACACGAGATGAAATACCTCATGCTATCGCCGTAGACGTAGCTGAAATGAAAACACGTGATGATGGTACTACCTATATCCGCGCTACAATCTACTGTGAAAGAGACTCTCAAAAGGGTATTATTATTGGTAAAAAAGGTGCTTTGTTAAAACAACTTGGTGCTGAAGCGCGTGCAGATATTCAAAAACTATTAGCTACAAAGGTTTACTTAGATCTTTGGGTTAAGGTAAAAAAAGATTGGCGAAATAAATCTGGTATGTTATCTGAACTTGGTTATAGAAAATAATTTGATATAATAAAAAGATAATAAGTATTTCCATAATCATATGAAAGGAATAAAGATGGATAGTGTAGATGGCCTGATACCCGTCGGGTTTGGTCTGTTATGTATTTTCTTAATTAACTTTTTTGTGGTTGCAAAGTTCTCCTTTGCCCGTCTTCGTAAAGAACATGTGGAGGATATGGATATCCTTTTAGAAAAGGATAGAGAGTTTTTATTAAAGCTCTATCAAAATCCTGAGTATTTTTTAAATACTACGCAGTTTTTGATTCTATTTTTTATCTTGGCCCTTGCAGGCACTGGTACCTTTGTATTTGATAATATCGTTGATCGTTTAGTGGCGGTTCTTAATATTCATAGTACATGGATGCATTTGGTACTAGATGTTATTTTATTACTATTAATTAGTTTAATCGTTTTAATCTTCGGCGAAATTGTACCTAAAGCATTGGGCTTATCCTTCCCTACGAAATACGTGAATACCTATAGCCGTATCGTGGTGGCTGCCGGTCGCTTGGTATATCCTTTTATTTGGATTGCTAGTAAAATTTCCAATGTTATTCTAGGCTTTTACAAAACAAAATATTTGACGGAGCTAGACCTTGTGTACTCTGAAGAAGAAATTCGTATGATGATTTCTCGAAGCCACGAGGAAGGGCAACTTGATCAAGTAGAGTCTGAGTTAATCGATAATGTTTTTAACTTCGTAGATCGCATGGCTAAAGAGGTTATGGTCCCTCGTCAAGACGTAGACTGCGTATTCGTTGAGGACGGTTACGATGAAGCTATGAAGGTTATCCGCTCTAAAGTACATACACGTTATCCACTCTGTGTAGAGGATAAGGATCACATTATTGGCCTTGTTCATATTAAAGATTTAATGGAACGCCCTAATCAAGCCCGTAAAGATTTGCGCAATATTAAACGAGATATCCTTACTGTTCCTGAAGTAATGAAATTATCTACCTTGTTGCAATATATGAGAACGCGCCGTATTTATCTAGCCGTTGTAGTAGATGAATATGGTGGCATGGTTGGTCTCGTAGGCTTAGAAGATATTATCGAAGAGTTAGTTGGGGATATTCAAGACGAGCATGAGCCGCATTTACCGGCTACGATGTCCTATGCAGATGGTTCCTTCGAGTTTGATGGCAAGGTCCTCGTAGACGAAGTAGAAGAGATTATGAATATTGAAATTGATAATTCTGACTCTGATACGATCGGTGGCTATGTCTTTGGTTTATTAGAACGTACACCAATCGTAGGTGATACGGTGGATGCTCATGGTTATACCTTTGAAGTTACGCAAATGCAAGGTTATCGTATTTCTCGCATTAAAGTAACACCTATACCAGTAGAGGAGCCAACGGAAGAAGAAAATGAAGAAGCTTAATGGTTGTTTTAATACGCCAGCCATCGTCATAAGTCGAAAAAAATATAAGTTATATTCCGTATTTACCTTTATTACTCCTGGCTTAGGTCTCATCCGAGCATCGATTCCACATAAGCGAATGATAACGATGCGTAACAGCTCCTATTTACGTCCGTTTAGTGCCATGTATATTACAGTCGTACCTGATGGGGAATATGTAAATGTTACGCAAATTGATGGCTCCTATGTGGTGGAGTCCTTAGATGTAAACCTCGATAATATTGCTTATGCAGCGGTAGCGAGTGAGCTCATTCAAGAATTATTTGCTATGTATGACGTAGATCGTAAAGTCTTTGATACGGTAGTAAATTACTCCAAGCAAATTCGACGTCGCAATGTACAATTGGGAACGATAATGCTTGGATGGCAATTATTATCCCTCGCAGGGGTTGTACCTAGTGCTAATGCTTTTAGCCATCAAGATGGAATCGATCCATTTTGGATGCAGGTGAGAGAATCAACGAGTCTTACTATTTCGCCCTCTGTAAAAGCCGCATTACCTCAGATTCTAGCTTATCAGTGGGGTGAAGATACGCCTTTAGAACTTCCGAAAACAATATGGAAGGAACTAGAAAAATTATTATTTTCTTACTGTGAACAAGAAATAGGTAAACCGTTACAAAGTGTTAAATTTTTGATGAGTATATAAAGATTTAATATATTTATTAAAAGGATTAATATATCTTTCGCTTATAATATTTTTTTCTTAATAATAAACCACTTGTCTAATAAAGGTCTTACAAATCTTTTTAAGTCAGGTGGTTTTCTTATATAGAAAAAAAGCAATTTGATACATCCACATTTATCTTATTTATGAGTTAGAAATATTAATTCAAAAAGTTTATACTACATACATAAGTTAGTTGTTTAATTGAATCTATAAGAATCTGTGTTGATAGAGTCTTTGTTTGGGACTCTATTTTTGTTTTTATATAGAATACTATAGAGTATAGAAAATTAATAAAGGTTACATAAGTTATGAATTTGGTAGAGTATTTAACGAGTCTTGGTAATATAGCAGTTGCCTTGTCAGGCGGAGTGGATTCATCTTACTTAGCATATGCAGCGAAACAATCTGGAATTCCATGCAAGGCATATACTGTGAAATCTCAGTTTGTGCCACAATTTGAATTAAATGATGCTAAGAAAATTGCAGAATTTATAGATATTCCCTTAGAAATCATAGATATAGATGTGCTTGCACATGATGATGTAACGAGTAATCCAGACAATCGTTGTTATTACTGCAAACATTATGTGTTCACAACGATAAGTGAATATGCTAAACGCGATGGATTTACCGTAGTATGCGATGGAACTAATGCAAGTGATGATATAGATGATCGCCCTGGTATGAGAGCCATAGTTGAGCTATCTGTTAAGTCGCCATTGCGAGACTGTGGCTTAACAAAATCTGTGATACGCAAATTAGCCCAACAAGCTAATTTATTTACTTGGAATAAACCATCCTATGCTTGCTTAGCTACTAGATTTCAAGCGGGACAACGCATAACTGGTCATGATTTAGAACATATCGAACTAGCAGAAAAATATTTATTTTCCTTAGATTTATCAGATTTTCGTGTTCGTTTGATAGGAAACAATGCTAAAATTCAAGTTCCTGAAAATCAAATTGCTATTGTTATTAAAAATAGGATAGAGATTCTCACATATTTAAAATCTATGTTTGATGATGTTGTATTAGATTTAGAGGTGCGTTCATGAGTGAAAACATTAGAACTCTTTTAGAGCAAGTAAAAAATAGACAGGTAGATGTGGATGCCGCCTTATTAAAGCTAAAGATGAAGCCTATAGATGATTTAGGGTATGCAAACGTTGATTTACATCGTCAATTGCGCCAAGGTGTGCCAGAGGTTATATATGGTGCTGGTAAAACTAGTGAACAAATCGTGGGTATTATCTCCTCCATGCAGTCCAACGGGCAAGGTCACATATTGATTACACGCTTAGCACCTGATGTGGCCGCAGAGATTCAAAAACAACACTCATTGATATATATTAAGGATGCTCATATTGGGTATATTGGTGACATGCCTACGAAGAAAACAGAATCTAGTATAGCTATTGTTACTGGCGGTACAAGTGATTATAAAGTAGCTGAAGAATGTGCTATTACGGCTGAGTTTTACGGTAATAGGGTCAATCGAATTTATGATGTAGGTGTAGCGGGCATTCATCGATTGTTACAACATTTAGATACCATCATGACTGCTAAGGTTATCGTTGTTATTGCGGGTATGGAAGGGGCCTTAGCTAGTGTAGTTGGTGGCCTCGTGGATGTACCTGTCATTGCTGTGCCGACTAGTGTAGGCTATGGAACGGCCTTTGGGGGCGTGACGGCATTATTATCTATGCTCAATTCCTGTGCTAGCGGTATTACTGTTGTCAATATAGACAATGGATTTGGTGCTGCTTATACGGCGAATATGATTAATCATATAGGTGAAAGTAAATGAAACGATTATTTTTAGATTGCCAAATGGGCATTGCAGGCGACATGCTGACCGCTACATTACTCGGTTTAGTAGATGACTCTAAAATGTGGATAGAAAGGCTTAATCAAATAGGATTGCCTGATGTTACCTATACACTAATACCGAAAGAAGATAAGGGATTACAAGGCTATCGGGTAGCTGTTACCATTAATGGTATAGAAGAATCTGAAAATCATGATGAGCATCATAATCATCATGATGCTTATCATGAACATATCAAACATAGTGAGACACATGGGGACGGAGAACATTCGAAGCATCATGTACATAGCGAACAGCATGTGCATGGCCGAGGATTACAAGATGTAAGGGATATAATTAATAGTTTATCTATTTCTGATACGTGTAAACAGAATGCTGTAAATGTATATAATTTGGTAGCACAAGCGGAGGCTAAGGTTCATAAATCAACGGTGACACAAATTCATTTCCACGAGTTAGGTATGCTTGATGCTATTGCAGATATTGTGGCCGTTTGTGTACTCATAGAGAAATTGAAGTTTAATGAGATTATCATCTCTCCTATACATATAGGAACTGGAACTGTTCACTGTGCTCATGGAGAACTACCTGTACCAGCACCAGCAACAATGGAATTATTAGCTGGTATACCAATATATGCAGATTATCAGATTAAAGGAGAGCTCTGCACTCCTACAGGTGCTGCATTAGCACAGTATTTTGGCACATCGTATAGTAATATGCCTGTTATGACACCAGCAAAGGTATCTTATGGGTTCGGCACGAAACAATTTGAGAGACCAAATTGCATTCGAGCCTTTGTAGAACTTTTACATGATTCAGAGGATACAATCATTGAACTGTCTTGCAATCTCGACGACATGACGCCAGAAGAAATTGGCTATGCAGTAGAACAGTTAGTTCTTTCATCAGCTTTAGATGTATTTACCACACCGATTATGATGAAAAAACAACGACCTGGCACGATGCTGACTGTCCTTTGTAAGGTAGACGATATCGACAATGTGCGAGATTTAATCTTTAAGCATACTACAAGCCTTGGTATTCGGTACCATCGCTGTGATCGATATATTTTGAACCGGTCTACAGGAGATATAGACTGGGAAGGGCATACAATTGCTTTCAAAAAAAGCTATGGTTTTGGTGTGGTGAAACATAAATATGAATATGATTCGCTCGCTGCCATTGCTAATTGTAATGATATGAGTTTATTAGACCTTAAACGACAATTGCGTAATAAGGAGGATTGATTTGTCGTAGCAGGTTATTTATAGTTTGATAGTTTTAGTTAAGGAGTGATTCTCATGAAAACATTTAATGTACCCTATGCTAAAGGCTTTGTAGAAATCAATATTCCTGATCAAAATATAGCAGGTGTATTAGAATCTAAAGCACATTCTTATAAGGCGGAGCTTTCACAAGAAGCATTGGTAGAACATGCGCTAGATAACCCTATCGGCAGCCAACGCTTGGAAGAATTGGTTAAGGGTAAATCCAACATGGTCATCATCACAAGTGATCATACGCGTCCAGTGCCTAGTAAAATTACGATGCCAATTTTACTTCGCCGTATTCGTGAAGCCAATCCATCCATCGATATTACTATTTTATTAGCTACTGGTTTCCATCGCCCTACTACACATGAAGAAATGATAGATAAATTCGGTCCTGAAATCGTAGCCAATGAAAAGATTGTAAACCATATCTCTGGCGATGCTAGCCAAATGACTAAAATCGGCGTGTTGCCATCCGGTGGGGACTGCATCATCAATAAACTAGCTGTAGAAACTGATTTATTAATTTCTGAAGGTTTTATTGAACCTCATTTCTTTGCGGGTTTTTCTGGCGGTAGAAAAAGCGTATTGCCAGGTATTGCTTCCGAAGTAACTGTAATGGCAAATCACTGTGCTGAATTTATCAACAGCCCCTATGCTCGTACAGGTATTATCGAGAACAATCCAATTCATAAGGATATGGTATACGCTGGACGTACTGCAAAATTAGCATTTATTTTAAATGTTGTCATCGATGCTGAAAAACATATTATCAATGCATTTGCTGGTGATATGGAACGAGCTCATGAAACAGGCTGTTCTTTTGTGTCTGAACTAGCCAGTGTAAAAGCTGTACCAGCAGACATCGTCATCACTACAAATGGTGGTTATCCTTTAGACCAAAACGTATATCAAGCTGTAAAAGGTATGACCGCTGCTGAAGCATCCTGTAAAAAGGATGGTATTATCATCATGATTGCTGCTTGTAATGATGGTCATGGTGGGGAATCTCTATATGAAAACCTTAAAAATGCAAAAACACCTCGTGAATTACTAGACCGCATTGCTAAGGTTCCTCGTAATGAAACAATTCCAGACCAATGGGAAATGCAAATCTTGGCTCGTATTCTAGATCAATTTACAGTTATCGTTGTGACAGACCAATGCGATCCTAAGATGCTTACAGATATGCATTTGCAACATGCTAGCACATTTGATGAAGCATTGAATAAGGCTTTGGAATTAAAAACTAAAGATGCAAGTATTACAGTTATTCCTGATGGCGTATCTGTTGTGGTGAAAGCTTAATTTGAATCAGTATATTGAACTATTAGATTGTGCTTTATGAATAAAATAATAAACCATCTATTTTTAGTAGGTGGTTTATTATTTTATATAATGACTTGGTCAATTAAATTTCAAAGAATAATATGCTTTTATTAAAAAAATTTAATTATAAATACTTACTTAATGAAGTATTATGAGGGTATTAAAGTTATCTTTAAGTATAAAATGGATGGTTCTACACATAGATGACATATGAAGTTGACTCTATAAATACAGATTATATATAATTAAATAATATTTATATTATATATTTTTATGGGAGGTCATTATGCAGCTTTTGGGTAATCTCAAAATCCACTTTTTAGCGCTCGTATTAACCGTAGTCGCTGAATATGTGGGTATCAAGAAGCTAGGTCCTGTTGTATTGTTACCATTATTGTACACATTGATTCTAGGTTTATTAATTTCTATTCCTAAGTTTAAGATTCTAACAATTGAACAAATGGAAAAATCCGCTGATTATATCGGTATTGCCGTTATGATCTTGATGGTAAAAGTAGGTCTTGGTATCGGTCCAAATCTTGGTATTCTTACAAGTGCTGGCTGGGCATTGTTATTACAAGAGCTTGGTCATTTCTTTGGTACTATTGTATTCGGTTTACCGGTAGCATTATTAGTTGGTATGCGTCGAGAAGCAGTAGGTGCTTGTTACTCCGTAGACCGTGAGCCGAACGTAGCAATTATTATCGACAAATTTGGCTTTAGCTCTCCTGAGGGCCGTGGCGTTATGGGCATGTACATTTGTGGTGTTCTTATTGGCGCTATGTGGTCCTCCGTATTAGCAGGTATGTTAGCGCAATCTGGATGGTTCCATCCATTGGCATTAGCAATGGGTGCTGGTGTCGGTAGTGCTAGTATGATGGCGGCAGCTACAGCTCCAATCATTGCAGTATATCCAGATTATGAACAACAAATTATGGCTCTTGCTGGGGCGGCAAACTTGTTGACTACCGTTCTAGGCGTATACTTTGGCCTATTTGTTTCGTTACCAGTTATGGAGAAAACATACAACTTCTTTACAGGCCGTACCCGTGAACAAGATTTAGCAGAGGAGGCAGCACATCATGAGTAAAAGTGAAAAATTAACACAATTTGTCATCGTTATTTGTATCGCTGCTATCATCACTGCAGTAGGTAACGTAATGGATGGTAAACATCTATTTAGCGATAGCTTAGTTGGCGTAGCTATCTTAGCAGTCCTTGCTACGATTGGTGCTTTGATCTCTAACTTGCCATATGCGAATAAATTACCTATGGTATTCTGGGTTTCCTTAGTGGGTGTTGTTGCATCTTTACCAGGTATGCCTGGACAAGAATGGATTATCGCTAAAACTAGCCAAGTTACATTCCTTGCTACTACAACACCTGTACTTGCTTATGCAGGTTTATCCTTAGGTAAAGACCTTGGCGCATTCCGTCGTTTATCTTGGCGAATTATTCCTGTTGCACTAGCTGTAACAGCAGGTACTTTCATCTGTGCCACAGCATTGGCACAATTAGTACTTCATTTAGAAGGTTTAATTTAGGAGCTGATTAGCCGTATGACAAAGGAAGAAGTAAAACAACGTGTTTGTAAAGCTATTGTTGATGTACAACCGCGTTTACGAGAACTAGCAGAATCTATTATGGCTGAACCTGAACTTGGTTTTAAAGAGGTAAAAACTTCTAAAAAGGTTCAAGATATGTTTGATGAACTTGGCATTTCTTATACTACAGGCCATGCACTGACAGGTGTAAAGGGTAGAATGAAAGGCCGAGATAGTAAATATACGGTTGCAATGGTGGGGGAATTAGATGCCATTCTCTGTCCTCGCCATCCTCGTGCCGATGATTTAACAGGCGCAGCCCATTGCTGTGGTCATAATGTACAAATTACAAATATGTTTGCTGTCGCTATGGGCCTACAAGCTGTCATGGATCAACTCGCTGGGGATGTCGTATTATTTGCTGTCCCTGCAGAGGAAATGATTGAAATTGATTATCGCAATAAATTGCGTGAGCAAGGAAAACTCAAGTATATGGGTGGTAAGCAACAACTTATCTATGAAGGTGCTTTCGACGATATTGATATGGCGATGCAAATGCATGTGGAGACAGCCAAAACTCCAGCTGGTGAAATGGGGCTTGGTAGTACCTCTAATGGTTTTGTATCTAAACTGATTGAATATCACGGCAAGGTAGCTCATGCGGCTCAAGCACCTCATGAAGGTATCAATGCTCTTAATGCTGCTTTGATGGGTGTTATGGGGGTTAACTCCATTCGTGAAACTTTCAAAGAAAGCGATTATTTCAGATTCCATCCCATCATTAATCAAGGCGGTACATTGGTTAACTGTGTGCCTGATTATGTTCAAGTTGAAAGTTACGTTCGTGCCTCTAATATTGATGCTATCGTAGATGGCAACCATCGTGTAAATCGGGCCTTAAAAGCCGGTGGTGATGCAGTAGGGGCCACTTGTGTAATTAAGGATTTACCAGGTTACTTGCCGATGAGAAACGATGTTCGTATGAATGAAATGTTACGCCAAAACTCTAATCCGCTATTTGGTGAAGAAAATGTATTCCAAGGGGAGCATATGACTGCTAGTACTGATATGGGCGACGTATCTCATTTGATGCCTGTTATCCATCCTTGGGTTGGTTGTATTAATGGTGTACTGCACAGCGCAGAATATGAAATCTCTGTACCTGATGTAGCATATATCAAAACAGCACAAGCATTGGCTATGACAATCGTAGACTTACTGTACGATGACGCGGCAGGCGCTAAAGATGTATTAGATAACTTTACACCAGCATTAAATAAACAAAGCTATATTGAGCTATTAGACCGCATTGCTAAGGGTGAATAAAATAAACCACCTATTGAAGATGATGAACTGCACCCCAAAAATTGGACACAATTTTTGGAGGTGCAGTTTTTTATGTC
>NZ_CAMFFZ010000029.1:0-25881 GCF_945949885.1 Veillonella parvula
GAAGTTAATAAAATTGTAGATTTGGATACTGTTCAATTTCATATTGCAATTTAAGGTTCTTAATAAAATATAGACAATATATACATAATAAAAATAATGAAAGACCAATCTTCATATATAGCTCCATTTAAAGTAATAAAATTATAAATGCAAGATTTCTAGCCAATTGTTACGTGCTAACAGTACAAGATATCCATCATTCTCTGAATTCTTTGTTACATATACTCTATATGATTCATTTTCATATACATAAAGAGACTTAGTTTGGTTAACTAAAATCCATTCCCCATTTAAGGGCTTTATTGATTTTATATCTCTATGTAGTGAATCTTTCTTTATACTTATTGATACACCTATAGATAATAGATTTCTTCTGTTCGGATCATATACATCTCCATCAATTTATAGTGTTCTCGCGGAAAAGCTACATTTAAAGCTTGTGTCAGTTCCATTCTAGACTGCTCAACAGTATCATTAAACAAAAACTTATAGCCTAATCCACAAATTAGCCATACGAAAAAACAACCTATGAATGTGTACCAAATAACAGAATAAATTGTTTTAAATTTCATCCCTAATTTTCCCTCTTACCTCATCAATATCACTAATATCAGAGTCAATCCTATTAGTTAACTCTTTGTAGTATAGTTTGCCACTCATCGATTCCGAATGCCTAATGAACAGATGCGTAAAAGCTTATCCAATCAATTTCATCAACAAACTTAAAATTATTTATCTCCATAAGTTAGCTCTAAAGATACCTCACCATTAGATGTTAATGTATATACTAAACCAGAGAATGGCTTTTGATTATAGAATTTAAAAGTCTCAATCATCGCTAAAACTTCATTCTTTAAATCATACATAAGCTCCGAAATAATAGCAGGCTCTTCATCATTATTTTCTACATACTTTGTAATACATGAATCATCCTCAGTTTTATAAACCAAAAGCTCTACAGAAGGATTATCAACATTCATATCAAAATATAATTTAGCACGATACCAATTTAGAGGCGTTAACTTGTATATACTTTTGGCCACTTTATTATAATGTTTTTCAAGTTCCGATTCTAAGCTTTTATGCTTTAACTTAAACGCCTTATCGATGGCAGTATAATTTTTTGCTAATATACGAGATTCCATATCCTCCAATAATAAAATACCTCGAGGACCTTTTAGCATTTCTTTATATACATCCGGCTCAAATTCATCTTCTCTAGCTAGAACACCAAAATTCTGATATTCCCACTTATATCTATTTTGGAGCCAACAATCGTCAGTTACAGGATCATTATGAAATTCACAATGGGGCTCATAATCATCGCGTGAAATATACATTGTTCCCCACGTCCATTGTTCTATAGAGGCTTCATGAAGTAAACGTACATACGTCAAAATCTCACTAGTCCCAGCTTTTATAGATTTTACTTTTTCATCACTACAATTATATAATAAATCTCCATAACTAATGATTGAACCTGCCGGAGTTTTTACATAATAACAAGCCGAACTCATACCTGATTCTGTACATTCAAAAAACAAATAACACTTATACCAATGTATTGGCATACAATCAATAAGTATATCTCTTATTTTATTAATATATATATCCATATATCCTCACATTAATTATTAGGAATTTCGTCAGAAAATCTTCTATTCCTCTTACATCATCATTAGTAATGATTCGATGTTTATCTAAATCAAGAAATGTTAGGTCATAACCTAAATAATACCAGCGATTATTGTTAGTATTTAGCATCATGGTCTGAGTTCATTAGCATTTTTCTAACGTTATATAAAGCCTCTTTTGAAAAGTCTTCTAGCTTAGTTTTCTTAAATAATAATCATAAGTATATATACAACTTAAAAATCTTCTAGAATCTATAATCCTAAGTCTATAAACTCCCCTGAAACTTTAATCTGCCAAAACATCCCTTTAGTAGCTTTTAAATCAATGCCTGTTTTTAACTTGTCAAAACTCACATCATAAAATGGTAATAATATCTGTAATGATGCTAATTTTGCTTTCATAGTAATTAAATCTTTACTTAATTGCCCGGATATATTAGTATCCGCTATCTCCTGTAAATTGGAAATACATGCTTGAAGATCTTCATTCTGAATACGTTCACACGTATATATTTCAGACAAATAGGTCTGTTTAATACAACTTAAGATTGATTCAGAAATGAATTCAGGTTTTTGTAAGACTTCATACAATCCTAACAAAAACAACGCCCAAAATATCTCCTCTACATAATCGGTAAAGAAATAGATACCGAACTTCTTTTCATCATGTGTAGAAATCTTTAACGCTTCAGATAAAGTATTACCCTCTAACTCCCGTTCTATTAAAGCAATCCAACTACTGCATTCAATATCATCTAACGTATCATTTAATGCTGGTATAGGGATTCTACGAGCCATCCACTCATCAACATCCTCTAAACTCATCCCATCACCAATTATATTTAACAGTTTATCGGACAGATGTGCTTTTCTACACATTAATCGAATTAACATACTAAATATGTAATATTCTAAAATGGTCAAGTCAATATAATTTCGTCTATATGCCTTAACAGCACCCAATATAAAGACCATTAAAAATGTATCTAAGCTTTTTTTACTTTTAAAATAGATCATATTTATACCTCTATCCACTAATTTATTCTAGCTTAAAATCTATACGTTCATCATTAACCCGTTTTACTTAGTGAATTATAATAGTCCATTATCCATCAGCAAACCCAACAAAGTAAATATTGCAAAAAATAAGAAGATACTCAAAATAATCCTTACTACACATCTCACTATAGGCTTAGCTGAAGTAAAAGATTCTATACTATCATGATTACCAATCAACTCAGGAATACAAATAAATGCAATTAAAAATCCTATAGCCTGAATTGTACCTTTAACCTCATAATTTGTATCATATAAATTCAAAAAAGAATCAAAGAACTCCATCGATCTACTAAATCTCCTTATAATTAAGATAATACATACTAAATAGAATATTTACATTCCTATCTTTTTCAAAACTAACAACTCCATCAAATCAACTCGTTAAAGTACTCTCAATTTTTACTACACAATATTATGAATATAAATATAATATATTACTACTTTTTATTAACATAATTATCTCTTAATTGTAACAAGATGGTCCGTTCGTCTTTCCCAATTTCATCAAGACTATTTAATATGGTTAGATAATCGCCATAGTTATATTTCAACATAGTAATTAAAGAGTCTCTAACCTTTTTACCAGCAATACTTTCATCAAAATATACTTGTATATTATTTGTTTCTTTATCAATGATAATAAAACCACTAACATTAAATATTAAGATTTTAGTAGGAGTCTCTTTTATTCCTCTTACGTCATTTGTAATAATTAGATGCTTATCTAAGTCGAGAAATGTGGCTTCATAGCCTGAATGATACCATCGTTTATTATAATATTTAGCACCACGTTCTGAGTTCATCAGCATTTTTTCAAAGTTATCTAAAGTCTCTTTTGAAAAAGCTTCTAACTTAGATTTCTTATTAACAATCATCTTAGATCTTGAATAATTAATTTTATGCTTGCCAGTCTCATCACCGTAAATTTCAAATTCTAGAACATCTAACATGTGATTTCTAATATCATATCGACCGATTCCATCATAGCCTAAATAATAATAGTAAGGCTCATCAAGATATACGGCTAAAATACGACTAGAGACGGTTTCTTTAATTGATGTATCTACTAATTCATGGGACTCATCCAGAATAACTATATTATTAGGAGAACCATCGTGATAATAATACTGATAAATAGTGGTACTAATAATTGCTATAACAATCAGTATTAAAGAACAAATTTTTTTCATACCAAACTACCTAAGCTATATAATCAAATAGCTTCATACAAAACACCAACATCTTTTAATAATATCAAATATCATATCTAATTAATAAATATTTATTCCCCTTCTGTAATTCAATTATATGTTAAACTAGCGTATACCACCAAAGAATATTTTGTTATATACGGCAAAAAAAAGCACCATCTATCTAGGGACGACTTATGTGTCGTTTAGCTCCCCAAATAGATGGTACTTTTTATAATTAAGTTAATTAAATTGTTCAAATAAACATGTCCCACTCGGTCTACAATGTAGTATAGCACTACTTTATATTCCGTCGTGCCGCTAAGCTACCAGCGCTGCTAGCTAGGCCCGCTCGATTGATATGTGGGTTCCCATGTTTGTACGTCTTTGGCTTGCTACCTTTATCTTCTACCTTTGATTTCTCAAATTTAGTAAATAGATTATCGAGCTCGCGCAAAAGCGCGCGTTTTTGTGAGTCTTTCAACTCGAATACTTCACCTTTATAGGCGATGTATTTATTTTTTAGTACAGGACTGAGGTCATAGATGGGCTCGTGTTCTTCTCCATTTACATCCAACAGCTCATCCAAGGTCAATCCATAATAGCGAGACAGGGCACAGAGTGTATCTAAATCTGGTTCGCGATACCCTGTTTCGTAATTTGAAAGCGCCGCATTACTGATACCTACGGCCTTTGCTACTTCGATTTGGCTTTTGCCCATGCGCACGCGAGCACGCTTTAAGTTCTTGTAAAACTGCATGTTCATCACCTGTATCGATACATAAACAACTACAAACTATAACTTCTTATAATAATGTATCACTGATTTTTTTGAAAGCTTCATCAGCAACGGCTAATGTGCGTTCCACTTCACTGCTCTTGTGGCAGATAGATACGAAATTACTTTCATAAGGGCTTGGCGCATAGTAAATACCATGGCTCAAGTTATGGTGGAAGAACATTTTAAATTGTTCTTCGTTGCAAGCTGCCGCATCATCAAAGTTCTTAACTGGTTTGTCAGTGAAGAAGATGGTAAACATAGAGCCTACACGCTGTACTACAACAGGCACATTGTATTGTGCCGCCAATCTTTCAAAGCCTTCACAAAGGGCAATCGTCGTATCTTCTACTTGTTTAAATACCGTTGGATCACGTTGCAGAATGGAAAGCGTTGCCAAACCAGAGGTAACGGCAATTGGGTTACCACTCAATGTACCAGCTTGGTAGATAGGACCAGCTGGTGCAATTTGGTTCATAATCTCACGAGAGCCACCGAATACAGCGAGTGGCATGCCACCGCCAACGATTTTTCCAAGGCATGTGAGGTCTGGTTTAATCTTGTAACGCTTTTGGGCACCCCCACTACTAGCGCGGAAGCCACACATAACTTCGTCAAAGATCAACACAGCGCCGTGAGCCTTAGTCACTTCGCGCAAGGTTTCGAGGAAACCTGGTACTGGAGGCACACAGCCCATATTACCTGCTACAGGTTCCACGATGATCGCCGCAATAGTATCGCCGATCTCGTCGAATAATTTACGAACCGCATCAGAATCATTGTACGGTAATGTTATGGTATTCTCTGCTACGCCTTGAGGAACGCCAGGGCTATCCGGCACGCCAAAGGTAGCAAGGCCAGAGCCAGCTTTCACCAAGAGAGCATCGCTATGACCATGGTAACAGCCCACAAATTTCACGATGCGATCGCGACCAGTATACCCACGAGCTACGCGCAAGGCACTCATCGTAGCCTCTGTACCAGAGTTTACGAGGCGGATAACCTCCATAGATGGCATGAAGGCTTGTATCTTTTTAGCCAATTCTGTTTCTAATAGTGTAGGTGCACCGTAGCTAGTACCGCGAGGAATAGCCTCTTGCAGGCTCGCGATGACTTCAGGGTTCGCATGGCCCAAGATCATAGGTCCCCAGCTCAACACATAGTCGATATATTCGTTGTTATCGATATCATAAATACGGCTGCCGCTGGCACTGCTGATAAACGGAGGGTTAGATCCTACGCTGCGATAGGAGCGAACAGGGCTATTTACGCCGCCTGGCATATAACGTTTAGCCTCATCAAAGGCCTTTTCAGATTTACCGAGTTGGAACATAGTTCCTCCTTATTGTTGTAACCATTTAGCAATATCTAAGGCATGGTAGGTAATGATGATTTTAGCACCAGCACGCTTCATGGAAAGCATTGTTTCCATAACGAGGCGTTCTTCGTCGATAAGACCAGCCGCTGCGGCGGATTTAACCATCGCATACTCGCCAGATACATTGTATACCGCAACCGGCAATTCATAACGGTCACGCGCTTCACGAACGATATCCAAGTAGGATAACGCCGGTTTAATCATGATAATATCCGCACCTTCAGCGATATCGAGTTCGATTTCTCTGAAAGCTTCTAAACGATTAGCCGGGTCCATTTGATAAGATTTGCGGTCACCAAATTTTGGCGCAGAATTAACAGCTCCGCGGAACGGACCATAGTAAGCAGATGCGTATTTTGCCGCATAGCTCATGATAGATACATTGGTATAACCTGCCGCATCAAGGGCTTCACGAATAGCACCTACGCGACCGTCCATCATATCGGATGGAGCCACCATATGTGCACCAGCTTCTGCTTGGCTTACCGCAACTTTACAAAGCAATGGTAATGTTTCGTCGTTCAATATTTCATGGTCATCGATCATGCCACAGTGACCAGTAGAGGTATATTGGCACAAGCATACGTCAGAAATAACCAAGAGATTTGGCACGGCTTCGCGGATGGCTTTGATGGCTTGTTGTACTGGTTGGGACATATCCCAAGCAGAGGAACCTTGCTCATCTTTATATGTAGGAATACCAAAGATTTCTACACCACGCACACCAAGATCATAAGCCTCTTGAGCTACTTTCACAGCCTCGTCAACAGACAAGTGATATTGACCTGGCAATGTGTCGATTTCTTTTTTAATACCTTCACCAGGCACGATAAATAATGGATAAATCAAATCAGTTACGTCGAGTGTCGTTTCGCGTACCAAATCACGCATTTCTGGATTGATACGCAAGCGGCGAGGACGGTATGTTAGATCGTACATGTGATCCTCCTAAATATCCTTTACGATAGCGTTTACTAAGCCATCTGTTGTATATACATCGCTGATGATAGCCGGTTTAAGGCCTGCACTCATAGCCGTAGCAGCTGTAATAGGTCCAATACATGCTATTTTAGTATTCCCCAATAACGCTATAGCATCGTCACCCAATAATTGGATTGTATTTGTTACCGTAGAAGAGCTTGTGAAGGTAATATAATCTACATTGCCTTCTGTTAACGCTGTTACTAATGCTTCTTGTTGAGATGTATCTTGTGTCGTTTCATACAAACGCAAGATATCTACATTCATATCGCGGTGACGCAAGCAACGTGGAATCACATCGCGTGCTACCTTTGGTTGAATCAATAACACAGAATCCCCTGCATTGAGTTCTTCTTCAAGAGCCTCTACAGCAGATTCAGCCTTGTAGTCTACAGGAATGATATCCGGTACGATGCCATATTTTTGAAGTTCACGAGCCGTAGCACAGCCTATAGCCGCCACTTTAGAATTACCTAAAGCACGTGTATCTTTGCCTTCTTTATATAGAGCATCGAAGAAGTAGCGAACCCCTTCACCAGATGTGAATACAATACATTGGTATTCTTTTGTATTGTTGATGATGCGTTTATCTTCCTCAAACAATTCCAATGGAGATGTTTTTATGGCTGCTGCTTCCACTACATTAGCACCTTGAGCCGCTAATTTTTCGCGGAATGCACTTGCTTGGGAGCGAGCGCGTGTGACTACGACAGTTTTACCGAATAAAGGTTTATTATCGAACCATTGTAATTTTTCACGAAGGTTGACAACATCACCTACTACGATGATAGCTGGCGCTTTCAATTGAGCCTTTGCTACATCTTCAACGACATGTTCAAGGGTAGAAACTAATACCTCTTGTACTGTTTTTGTTCCCCACCGAACAAGCGCTACTGGTGTAGAGGCTGCTCGCCCATGAGCCATCAATTTTTCCGCAATGACAGGCAAGTTACCAACACCCATTACAAAGCAAAGTGTATCTACCGCCGTAGCAAGGCCTTCCCAATGGATGCCAGATACTGCTTTTGTAGGATCCTCATGACCTGTTACCACCGCAAAGGATGTCGCCATAGCGCGTTGTGTTACAGGAATCCCTGCATAGGCAGGCGCTGCGATAGGAGATGTTACGCCTGGTACGAACTCAAAAGGCACACCTGCTTCACCAAGAGCCATCGCTTCTTCACCACCGCGACCGAATACGAGCGGATCTCCGCCTTTTAATCGTGCTACGATTTTGCCTTCTTTACCTTTTTGGACTAATAGCTCATTGATTTCCCATTGATGCATTGTGTGATCTTTACATTGTTTACCAGCGTAAATTAATTCTGCATCTGGGCGCGCCCACTCTAACAGATGAGCATCCGCTAAATAATCATATACAATTACATCTGCTTTTTCGATGCATTCACGGCCTTTTACAGTGATGAGTTTAACATCGCCAGGGCCTGCACCGATTAGATATACCATACCTGTCATTTTATGATTCCTTCCTCTATGAGAGCATCCACAATACGTTTGCCCCCTTCTTCATATAAGGCTTTTGCAAGATTTTTACCAAGGATCTCGCCTTTTTTAGCGGGACCAGAGATTTCCCCTTCGTACACAGTTTTTCCATCGAGGGATGCAATCATAGCCTTCAAAGTCAATTGACCTTTATTGATGGTGCCATGTACGCCCATTGGCACTTGACAACCACCATTTAATTGACGCAAGAAACTGCGCTCCCCTTCAACGGCATAGCGCGTTGCTTCGTCGTTGATAGGATCCAACATGTCAAGCATTTCCGTATCGTCGGCACGACACTCGATAGCGAGTGCCCCTTGTCCAACGGCAGGAATCATTTCGTCGGCCTTGAAGACTTGTGTAATTTGGTCTTCTAAACCCAATCGCTTAAGGCCTGCTTGAGCCAAGATAACACCGTCTAGCTTTTCCGTTTCAATTTTGCTCAAACGAGTCTGCACATTACCGCGAATCACCTCTACCTTTAGGTCAGGTCGGACATGTAATAGCTGTGCTTGCCGGCGTAAACTACTAGTGCCAACGCGAGCGCCTTGTGGCAATTTGTCTAGTGTTTTATACACGGGACTCACTAGTGCATCATAAGGCACTTCACGAGCGGAGATGGCACCAAGAGTAAGTCCTTCTGGCAACTCTGTAGGCATATCCTTTAAGCTATGTACGGCGATGTCGATGTCGCCTGCATGCATAGCCTCTTCTAATTCAGCAGTAAATAAACCTTTACCACCAACTTGAGCCAGTGGTTTCTCTAGGATACGGTCACCTTTTGTATTAAAGTGAACCAGTTCTACCGTAATATTTGGGTACAGACGTTGTAATTCTGCACTAATATGTTCAGCCTGCCACAGGGCAAGGGCACTTTTTCGCGTGCCGATTCGAATATGATCTCTCATGGCATTAGCCTTCTTTCTCAAGATTAAACATATCTTTGAATAAATCCCAGTACAAGCCTTCTTCCTCTGTACCAGCGATTTCATTGAAGTGAATCATCGGTTCACGCAATATTTTGCGGATAATCATGCGACTCATAGAGTCCATAATGCGGCGTTCCTTATCGGAAATATCTGGCAATTTAGCTAATGCGCGATGTAATTCACGACGGCGAATACGCTCAGCCTTTTCCGTGAGCAATGCCATCATAGGACGCACTGTTAAATAGCTCAACTTATCCAATAACTCTTCAATAGCATCATGAATAATAGGCTCCGCACGACGAGCTTCTTCTTCGCGCTGCGCCTTATTTTCTTCTACTACACTTTCAAGAGAGTCAATATTAAATAGGTAAATACCGTCCAAATCTGCCACCGCAGGATCGATATCACGAGGTACCGCTATATCGATCATAACGATTGGTTCACCCTTGCGAAGAGTCGTAATTTTCTTCGCTTCTTTTTCAGTAATAATATAATGCGGTGCCCCTGTAGATGTGATAAGAATATCCGCATCTTTAGCATACTCTACAAAGTTATCAAGCTTAACAGCTTTACCATTAAAGCGTTCCGCTAACATTTCAGCCTTAGCAAAGGTTCTATTAGATACGAAAATCGTTTTTACACCCTTCGCTTGTAAATGAGTAGCTGTCAATTCACTCATCGTACCAGCACCCAAAATAAGTACTGTAGCTTCGGATAATGGCTTATCTAAACTGTCCTCCGCAAGATTGACCGCCGTGTAACTAACAGATACAGGCGTATTAGCAATGCCCGTATTAGTACGTACCTTTTTACCAACGCTAATAGCCCGTTGGAATAAAATATTAAAAATTGTTCCCGTACAGCCTGCGCTATAAGCCTGAATATAAGCCCCTTTTAATTGGCTCAAGATTTGGCCTTCCCCCAACACAAGGGAATCAAGACTAGCAGAAACACGGAATAGATGCTCAATACAATCTCGTTCTTCGTAGAAGAAGAATGCATCTGCATCGATATGATCTGCTCCTTTTAAATCCTTTAACACTGCCAACATGTAATCCTTCGGGAATTCTACACCTTCTAAAGCAGCATAAATTTCCGTTCTATTACAGGTGGATAATATAACGCATTCTGAGATACAGTCAAATTCATAGAGGCGGTTTAGTGCGGCAACTACCTCGTCTTTATCAAACGAGAAACGTTCACGCACCTCTACAGCGGCACTTCTATGATTTAGACCTAATACCACTAATTGCATGGTTTAGTTTCTCCTCTATAATCATCCACTCTCCCTTAAGAATGGCTTCAAATGTTTCTACCGTCAGATTGTCTCGCCAAAATTTCTGTCGAGCCTCTGGAGTAGGAAGTAGTAACTTTACTTCTTCTCTAAATATTTTAAGTCTAGGCATAGCCTTTTGCAACTGACCATAACGATTCATCATATCTTGTCGTACGAGACGATTGATACGAGGTCCTACATTATTGGCACTAATAGCAATATGAAGATCGCCGAGTTCAAGGGATGACGGCACAGTAAAGCTACACGCGCTCGGATCATCACTGCGGTTGGTCCACACGCGATGTTTTTTTCCTAGCTCATACAAGGTAGCATTTAGTTCATGATTATCTGTGCAGATAAACAGCAACCTACTCGAAATAATATGCTCTTCGTCGTCCATTGTGAAAGCCCGATCACACCAAGTGATGCGATTTTCCTTTGCCCATTGGCTAATCGTATCCGTTACAGTTGGAGCGATAACGACAATTTGGCAAGGCTCGTCAATAAAGAGTTGCATCCGTCGTTCCGCTACTTCTCCGCCGCCTACGAATAGGATTATATCTTCAGTTGTAGGTTGAAATGTTATGGATACCATGGCTGTCCTACTATATATAAAAAAATCGGCTTGATGGTCAAGCCGATTTTCAACTGCCTACATAAATCGTTTCAGGTATACGCCGATACGCCCTTTACGAGAGGTACCTGTAATAGCTTCTACCTTCATTCGGCCACGACCACGCATGGAAATGACATCCCCTTCTTTAACCTCTTGGGATGCCCCCTTAGCTGGTTGCCAGTTTACTTGTAATAAGCCCGCATTGATAGCATTCACCAATTTAGTGCGAGATACACTAAAGCCAGAGCTTGCTACCGCATCTAAGCGCAAGGAAGCGACTGTAGTGCGGACTTCTTTAATTTTTTCTTCTTTTGATGCAATATCTGATAACTCAATAGCCTCTACAGATACAGAAACCATAGCAATTTTCGTAAAGTTTTGAATTACGAAATCAGCCACGCTTTCATCCACCATAATCTGAGCACCCCCTTGCTGGACGATAACGTCCCCAAATTTGGAGCGATCAATGCCAAGGCCCATCAAGGAGCCCAGCACATCGCGATGGGTAAGCAATCGGAACCGTGGGTCCCAATTTACCTTAAGGGCGCGAATGCCCATGTCCACGGTACCGTTAAAGTCGCTATCTACAAAGGCGATACGGATACGTTCCGCCCCTTCATAGCCACCGTCAGTTTTAACTGTTAACTGTGGGTAGTTAGCCTTGATAGCATCTGCAATGACAAGGCCTGCAGGACTCGTAAAATCCGCCACGCGATAGGGGCGACCTTTAACAACCTGCTCAGCCAAGTCAAGCATGCGACGAGCTTCCTCACCGCTGCCACTGGCTTCAAAATATCTTATTAATTTACTAGTATCTGCCAAAATTATTTCCCCAATTCATTCGACCGAGCAAGACATGCTACTACGCCGTCTTGGAGAGCACTGCGAAGTCCACCTTTTTCCATGGCACCAATACCGGCAATGGTAGTGCCACCGGGACTGGTCACTTGATCTCGTAGTACTGCTGGATGATTGCCACTTTCAAGAGCCATCTTACCAGCACCGTACATCGTTTGAGCAGCTGCTTTTATGGCTAGCTGACGTGGTAAACCAATACGAACGCCCGCATCAGCTAAAGCATCAAGGATAACGAACATATAGCCAGGGCCCGCGCCAGATAGTGCGCCTAAGCGATCTAAATCGGCTTCGCTTACCACTGCTACCTCACCTACAGCCTCAAATAAGGCTTGTACAGTACGACCTAGGTCAGTATTCACATCATCTCCAGCAAGTGCCGTCATGCCAGCACCAATAGAAGCCGGTGTATTTGGCATAGCTCTAAACCAGTTAGCTTGTGGAATCGCCGCATCAAGAGTATCTAATGTGACGCCTGCGGCAACGGAAATCATAACAGTCCCATAAGGTACTTCTTTTAAAGTCTCTAACACAGATGGTAACACTTGTGGTTTTACAGCCAATAGAATAGTGTTGTACTCGTTTACATTAGGCAATGTAGTAAAACCTACTACACCAAGCTCCTCTGCAAGAGCCTTACATTGTTCTTCGCGACGCACTAGAATGTGTGTATCACAGGCTTTCAACACACCATGCTGTAATGCACCGCGCAATAGAGCGCCCCCCATTGAGCCAACGCCTATACATAGGATTTTACCTAACATAGTTATCACCACCATTTATAGAGAGATTATTTGTTTTCCCAAGAATATTCGTTTTGCTCAGTTGTGTTGCTTTCATTGTCATTATAATCAATGGAAATATTTACAGGTACACACATGAAAATGTCTTTACCTACTTTTTCCAATTTGCCATCCAATGCATAGGTCGCACCAGATACGAAATCTACAATACGAGCTGCTTCATGAGGGTCTGTATTTTCAAAATTGATTAATACAGGACGCATGTCGCGCAATTGATGTGTAATATTTTCAGAATCTTCAAATACTTTTGGTTCAATTACAACTACTTTCATAGCTGTTGGACGTTGTGTCATCGTAGATTGACCTCCTACCTTGCGTGGATGAAATTCAGATGCGCCGGACACGGGAGCCGCTGTTGCTACCGGGGTAGGTTCAGCTTCGTATTCCTCTTCATCTTCGTATTCGTAATCATCATATTCATAGTCATCATCAGTTCTGCCTAAGAATAAGTTTTTTGCTTTGTCTAAATAATCTCCCAATGCCATTTGGATTTCCTCCTAATACAATTAACGCTTCCGATTATCAGGTAACCCGAACCTTAATAATATACACGTTCCCCAAAAATTGCTGTGCCTACACGAACGATGTTAGCCCCTTCTTCCAAAGCGACCTCAAAGTCGTGAGTCATCCCCATAGATAAATATTGAATCTGCCCTTCTTCAAAGTAGCGTTTCATATCCTCAAACAAAGCATTCGCTACGCGAAAGATTGGACGAGCTTCCTGTGGATCATCGAAAAATGGCGCCATACACATCAAGCCCCTTACGCGTACATGAGGCAATGTTTTTGCATAATCTCGTATTTCTGGAAACTCTTCGACGGTCATTCCCGTTTTAGAAGCTTCGCGGGCCACATTGACTTGCAGTAACACATCTTGTATTTTATCGTGCTTTGCAGCAACCTTTTCGATTTCATCTAATAATTTACGGCTGTCTACAGAATGAATTAAATCAAACATAGGGACCGCTTGGCGCACCTTATTGACCTGTAAATGACCAATCAAATGCCATGTTAATTGTGGCCCCTTATAGGTTAGCTGTTTTTCTTTGGCCTCTTGTACTCGATTTTCCCCTACATGAGTGACACCGAGCCGTGCGACCTCTTCCACAGCCGACACAGGGTGGTTCTTTGTAACCGCCACTAATAATGCTGTATCTACGCGACCAACACGCGCCATAGCATCGGCCATGCGCTGCTGTATAGCGTGTAGGGATTCTTCAATCACGTGAATGCCCCCTTCAATCTATATATCATAATCATCAAATATATTCGTATAGACTATTTTATTATATAGTATTTAAGGTCAAATGTACATGATTTAAGGCTTATCCCCTCCACAAATCCAAGCATGTATATACATAAAATATCATACTTTATTATGATTCCTGTGAAAGTCGAATTTTATCGGTCTTGTAATATCGCAAATAAGGCCATACGACCTGTTCGCCCAGCCTCTCGGCGATAGGAATAACAAGCTACTTCAGTTACACTATCGGTACCACCAATCGTAATATGCTCTGGAGGAACTCCATTTACAACGAGATCCTCACCAATAAAGTTCCATAAATTGATATAAGCCTTATCTAATTTATCACCAGGATAATTGACAACATCAGATGAATCTCGGTCTGTCATATCTCTCCAGGCTAATTCAAAGCGTTTACCTAGTTCTATATCTACTTCAAAGGACTCTGGTCCAATACTAGGCCCAAGATATATATAGCAATCTTTGAACTCGGTCCCATAAGCCTCTTTCATGGCCTCAATAGTAAGTACTGGTAAGCGGCCAATGGCACCACGCCAACCTGCATGTGCCGTTGCAATCGCATGATGTTTGGCATCGTAAATGCCTACGCCAACGCAATCTGCAGTGAACAGAAATAATGGCACATGAGGTAGATTTGTAAATACCGCATCACAATCATCGATGGCCGTATCTTCTCCAAAAGCACCGGCCCCAATAAGGTCTTCTGTGATTTCTACAGCCTTTAAACCATGGACTTGATTGCCACAAGAAATACGGTTTGGTTCAACACCTAAATATTTCGCAACAATAGCTCGATTTTCTCGTACACTCTGAGCTTCATCGCCTACATGAAAGGCTAGATTTAATGATTCATAAGGGGCTTTAGATACGCCACCATGACGATAGGTATCGCCCATAACAATAGGAAATCGCTCACTCCAGCTTGGCGTCTCATAAGACCATATACCATGAGGACCTTTCACATCTATACGTTTTACAGATTGATTCATCTATTACTCCTATTTACATACACCACAGCGTTTACAACCTGCTGCACATGGAGGTGTATATGCTTCATCAAGGGATCTTTGCCATTCCATTTCAAGATAGCCCTCCTGCATCCCCATGTCTAAATGGCTCCACGGCAAGAATTCATCAAAACTGCGTTCGCGATAATTCATATCGTCCATATCCAGGCCAGCAACCTTCATTTCGGACTTAAAAGATTTACTGCCCCGATCGGCTGCACATGCTGCAATAACAGCACCTAAGCGGCGATCTCCACGAGCGAGAACTCCTTGAATGTACGCCTCTTTAGGAGACTCTACGAGAACCTCGATGCGGCGATTCTTTTGCAATGCTTTCTTTATATATTGTAACTTTTTCTCCACTACTTTTTGATTGTCCATGGCCATCCATTGGAACGGGGTAAAAGGTTTCGGAATAAACGGATTAATGCTGAGCGTTAAACGACCTTTACAACCTACTTTTTCCATATGAGCCTGCGTTCTTTCCGCAAGACCTACAATAGCCTCAATATCTTCATCGGTTTCCGTTGGCAGCCCAATCATAATATATAAGCGCATATGCTGAATACCTGACTTTGCAGATAAGGTAGCTGCATTTTGTAAATGCTCTTCACTGATACCCTTGTTAATGACGCGACGCAAACGTTCACTGCCCGTTTCTGGCGCAATGGTAATAGTCTTTTGTCCACTGTCTGCTAGTCCATCCACTACGGCTTGTGTTAACGAGTCAGCACGCAAGGATGCACAAGAGTAACGCATATCTTTAGAGCGAATATAATTAACGAGTTCATCTACCTCAGGATAGTCTGAGATAGCAGCACCCATTAGGCCTACCTTTTTACCTAGTTTTTCTGCGCGCTCTACGCCTTCTTTCAAAATGTCCAAAGGACGTACACGAGGTACGCGGAAGCAATACCCAGCCATACAAAAGCGACAGTGACGACCACAACCACGAGCTACTTCTATGATATACATAGCGCCAAATTCAGTATAGTTCGTAGCCACTACCGTTTCACCACCGCTGGTGAGCATTTCAAAGTGACGTTTAATCGTCTTAGGTACGCCCTCAACAATATCATAGCCTTTAAATTCACCATCTTCACTGTAAATGGGCACATACAAGGATGGTACGTAAACACCCGATACATCCGCTAATTGACGTAAAATAGCGTGACGATCCAAGCCTTCCATTTTTCCATCTCGAATGATATCTAGTACGCGACTGACGATACCTTCCCCTTCACCGATGATGAAAGCATCGATAAAGTCGGCAAAAGGCTCAGGGTTAAAGGTCGCACAAGGGCCCCCTGCAATAACGATAGGGTCAAATTCGGTACGGTCTTTTTCCATGATAGGTACACGGCCATGGCGCAACATCAAAGGAATATGGAAATAATCCATTTCAAAGGTGACATCAAAAGCAACTACATCAAATTGATGCATAGGCCTTTGTGTTTCAACGCTCATAAGCGGAGTCTTAGTCTTATCGTAAGCTTCTAATTCCTTTTTCTCAGGCAAGAAGATCCGTTCGCAGACGCTATCATTTCGTAAATTGATTTCCTCATAAATGATATGAAGTCCAAGATTACTCATGCCCACAAAGTATGTATTCGGATAAACGATAGCTACTTTTTGCCCTGCATGAGGATTTACTGTTACCCGACTGTCTTCATCTTTATATAATTCTTGTAATCGATCAATTAAATCTTTACGATTCACTAATTTCCTTTCTATATAAGCCCACTACGAATAGTGGGCTTAATAACACTTTACATATCATTTGTACATCTATAAAATTACATAATACTAATTTCGCCTATAATAAAAAACCAATAGATATTACAATTTAGATTTCAATTTATCCTTAGTATGAGCGGTCTTACTTTTAAGAGTGCTTACAATTTGTGGGCGATGTTTTCTTTCATAAGGATATACAACAACTTTTCCATCTTTATATTCTGCAATATATATCCTTAACAGAGTATCCTTGAGCTTGGATTTCTTGTTCAAGCCAATCTCTATCTTTTTCAATTACATCGAGGGTAAACTGATTAATTTGACCATCATCGATAAGGTCAAATCGAATATTATCTTCACCGAATTGAACTACATTAAGCTGTCCATTTTGCTCCAATACGGCACGCTTAACATCCGTAACATATTGAACACCGGCAGCACGAAGTTTTAATTTAAGTTCAGCCGCTTGTATACCATAACGCATACATTCTTCTGTTAGAATATGACCTTTTTCGATTACTATAACTGGATGACCATCAAGAATTGCTTTAAAAATACGAAGATTCCCTTTTAAAAACTTAAGAGTCATTACGAGGATAGTCCATAAAATAAGGACTAACATAAACTGTAAAATGCCAATTTGATCATTGTAAATAATGGCACCGATAATACCACCAAGTACGTAGTTTTGCAATTGATTTAAGGCTGAGGTTGGTGCTAAATTTCCCTTACCCATTAAATTGATTTGTAGAATAATCGCCAAGAGACCGATGGCGAGTTTTGCAAAGACCATCCCATAGACAGCCATAGCTTCTGTCATATGTGGTCCGCCTTATTGTAATGCATCCTCTTTATCATGAATTCGATCTGTCGAGCTTACCTTATAAACACGCGTAATAGTATAGGTTGAAAATTCTGGATTAAATTGAACCTCATAGTAAGCATCACTTACTTTTAAAATCATACCATTACGAATCTTTAAGGAGTTAACCGCCAATTGGTCACTCGGCACAGAACGAGTAAGGCTAATAGAACCGCTACAATTATAATAAATCCCCATGTCTGACTAGCCGTAGCCTGACTTTCAACATAGGCTAATGTGTAAAAATCCATATTACACTCCTTTCAAACATTGTTTTTATTATATCATATTTTATTGCAAATTTTTCGATATAGCTCTATATAAGTCTATAAAAATTTAAGCAGATAAAAAAGCGGCCCCACAGGGACCGCTTTCAGTAAATATAGTGTAGTATATAACAAGAAATTACCTAAATAATACTCTTATTTTAACCAGCTCATCAAGTTGCGAAGTTCTGCGCCAACTGGTTCAATTGGATGATTAGCAGCTGCTTCACGATGTTCTTTAAGGAATTTTTGACCATTTTTAGAATCTGCTAAGAA
The DNA here is from genome assembly GCF_945949885.1 of Veillonella parvula. Classification (GTDB taxonomy): domain Bacteria; phylum Bacillota; class Negativicutes; order Veillonellales; family Veillonellaceae; genus Veillonella; species Veillonella parvula_B. The sequence goes on from NZ_CAMFFZ010000029.1 coordinate 18,418, forward strand.
TTCATCAGCAAATTTACCAGATTGAATATCCGCCAAGATTTGTTCCATAGCTTTTTTAGTATCTGCAGTGATTACGCGAGGACCTGCATGGTAATCGCCGTATTCAGCAGTGTTGGAGATGGAGTTGCGCATTTTTTGGAAGCCACCTTCGTAGATAAGATCTACGATTAATTTCATTTCATGCAAGCATTCGAAGTAAGCGTTAACAGGTTCATAACCAGCTTCAGTTAATACTTCAAAGCCAGTTTTGATCAACTCAGTAACACCACCGCACAATACAGCTTGTTCACCAAAGAGGTCAGTTTCAGTTTCGGATTTGAAGTTAGTTTCCAAAATACCAGAACGGCCACCACCGATACCAGAAGCCCATGCTAATGCTACTTCTTCAGTATCGCCAGATGGGTCTTTTTCTACAGCGTACAAGCAAGGAACGCCAGAACCTTCTTGATATGTACGACGAACTAAATGACCAGGACCTTTAGGAGCTACCATGAATACATTGATGTCTTCACGAGGTACGATTTTACCAAAGTGAATGTTAAAGCCATGAGCAAATGCCAAGTACGCACCTTGTTTCAAGTTTGGAGCAATATCTTGTGCATATACGTCTGCTTGCAATTCGTCTGGAATCAATACCATAACGATATCAGCGCCTTTAACGGCTTCTGCAGTTTCTTTTACTGTAAGACCTGCTTCTTCAGCCGCTTTCCAGCTAGAAGAACCACCGCGAAGACCAATTGTTACGTCCATACCATTTTCTTTCAAGTTCAATGCATGAGCATGACCTTGGGAACCGTAACCTAACACTGTAATTTTTTTGCCTTCCAATTTGCTTAAATTACAATCTGCATCATAATAAACTGTAGTACCTAAAATTTTACCTGCCATATTAGACAACCTCCAAACATATTCAATAGAATATAGATTATATATACTGTACACAATCTAACAAATTTTTGCAAGATGTGGCGTACATTAATTTATTATCAGTAAGCCAAGTTTTAAGCCTCTGATAAAAAAATTTGATAACTACCGAACCATCACCCATGGACGATCATTTTTCCATACAACTTGTACAGAAAGTCCAAAGACATCAGATAAAATATCATCAGTTAGTACCTTGTGTTTAGGACCTGCATGAATCATCTTGCCCTCTCGCAAGATAGCTACATGAGTAATAAACGGTAGTATCTCTTCAATTTGATGTGACACATAGATAATCGGTGTCTGCTGCGCAGCTACCAAAGTAGATACGGTGCGTAAAAACTGCTCCTTCGCTGGTAAGTCCAAACCAGAGCAAGGCTCATCCAAAATCAATAATTCTGGATTTGCCATAATAGACCTCGCTAACAATATCCGCCGCTGTTCGCCAGCAGATAAGGTGCGAAAACGATGACCTTCCAAATAGTCTAGTCCAAATTCAGATAATAATTGCATACCTCGTTGGCGCACCTCAGGTGCTACCTCTTGGTATATACCAATACTACTAAATGCACCAGAAATAACGATATCTTCAACGACTTGTTTATCCAAGGTTGACTGAAATTGTCCAAGCGCAGAGCTAACAAAGCCTAGTCTAGCCTTGATTTTGGGCCACGCATATTTACCAAATTCCTTGCCAAACACACGTAAAGTACCCGTTGTGGGAATTTGATAAGCAGGTATCATGCTGAGTAGCGTTGATTTACCAGCCCCATTAAGCCCTAATAAGGCCCAATGTTCACCGTCCTCTATATGCCAATTTACATTATCTAAAATAGGTCTACCATCACGGCGAAAGCAGACATTTTCATAATGGAGTAATTCACGCCCCACGTTATCAGCTCCTACATTTTTTCTCCGCGACTCATAGCGGTGATACCTGTTTTGGCAATTTCAAGAATACCATAAGTTTCCATAATTTGAATGAAGCCACGTAATTTTTCTACACTGCCAATGACTTCAATGATCATAGATGTAGGAGAAATATCTAACACATTACCACGATATACATCGGCAATCTGTACAATTTGTGATCTTGTAGAAGCAGATGCTTTTACCTTGATAAGCATTAACTCACGGCATACCACATCATGATCTTCAAACACTTTAACCTTAACAACATCGATAAGCTTGTAGATTTGTTTTTGCACTTGATCGAGAATTCGGTCATCGGCCTCTACAGTAATAGTAATACGTGCATAACCTGGCTGATTTGTAATGCCAGATGTCATTTTTGTAACGTTAAAGCCACGACGGTTAAAGAGTGCCAAAATACGTGTACCAATACCCGGTGCATTTTTTGCAATGATTAAGACTTGATGTTCTTTCGCCATTATAGCACCCCTTTCTTCCCCATCATACCGCTTATCGTGCCGCCTGCTGGAATCATTGGTAATACATTATCCTCTCGTTCAACGCGACAGTCCAAGACAATGCTTTCATCCGATGTAATGTATGATTTAAATTCTTTATTGAAAGTTTCAACATTATCTAGACGAGCTGCTTTCAAGTCAAATGCATCTGCGAGTTTCAAGAAGTTCGGACTCACTTCCAAATCTACATAGGAGTAGCGTCTATCATTGAAGATTTCTTGCCATTGACGAACCATACCAAGATAACCATTGTTAATGATAATAATCTTAATTGGCAAATTATATTGGCGTACCATCATGAGCTCTTCACAAGTCATTTGGAACCCGCCATCACCGACAACGAGGATAACTTGTTTCTTAGGTGCCCCTACTTGAGCACCGATAGCCGCTGGCAAGCCATACCCCATGGTACCCGCACCGCCAGAGGTAACGATAGTATGAGGTTTTTTATGAGTTAAGAATTGAGCCGCCCACATTTGATGTTGGCCTACATCACTTACGATTATGGCATCATCCTTGGCAATTTTATTAAGCTCAGATAACACATATTGTGCATGTAATACACCATTTTTAGACTCAGGGATTACCATAGGGTATTCCGCTTGCCATTCTCGGATTTGCTCAAGCCACGCTTCATGAGTTGTAGGTTCTACAAGAGCATTAAGCTCCGTTAATACCTGTTTTAAATCCCCTACGATAGGCACGTTGATTGTAACATTCTTATCAATTTCAGCTGGGTCGATATCAATATGGATGATTTTAGCTTTTTTACAGAAGAAATCTGGATGGCCTGTGATGCGGTCATGGAAACGAATCCCTGCAGCAATCACGAGATCTGCCTCATCTGTACTATTATTAGCGGCTACAGAACCGTGCATACCAACCATGCCAAGAGCCAATTCGTGATCTCCTGGGAAGCCACCAAGACCAACTAATGTATTCGTCACCGGGATTTGAGCCTTTTCAGCTAATTCTTTAAGCTCATCCATAGCGCCAGACTTCAATACACCTGCCCCAGCAATGATAAGTGGGCGCTTTGCGTTTTTGATGAGAGTAGCTGCTTTTTTGATTTGACCTTGATGACCTTTATAGGTTGGATCATAGCCTTCAAGATGAATAGGTACTTCGTACAATTTGTTGTATTCCGCCATGGATATTTTTTCTGTTTGAATATCCTTTGGAATATCGATGAGTACAGGGCCTGGGCGACCTGTACCAGCAATAAAGTACGCCTCTTTAATGATGCGAGGCAAATCATGAATATCTTGAACAAGATAGTTATGCTTGGTTATAGGCATCGTAATACCTTGGATATCCGCCTCTTGAAAGGAGTCCTTACCGATAAAGGGCCGTCCAACCTGACCAGTAATGGCCACCATAGGTACGGAATCCATGTACGCAGTCATAATACCTGTCACAAGATTCGTTGCGCCAGGACCAGACGTAGCAAGACATACACCTACGCGACCAGATACGCGAGCATAGCCATCTGCCGCATGTGCAGCACCTTGTTCATGGCGAACAAAGTAATGTTTAATTTCAGGGAAACTATATATTTCATCATAAATTGGAATTACCGCGCCGCCTGGATAGCCGAACATATCGGTTACACCAAGGCGATGCAATGTTTCAAGGACAATGCGTGCCCCATTGATTGTTTCTGCGCTCATAGGAAACCTTTCACCCAGCTATTCAGACAATATCTCGCTGGAATTTAAACGTTTAATAATGTAGCCATTATGTTTGAAAGTATCAATAATGTGTTGGATGTGCTCTTCACCATTTGTTTCTACCGTTACTTGCAATTCCACTTCATGGAAACGATCAAGGTTTTTGAACTGATTATGGTCGAGTTTAATAACATTTGCATCTGCATCGGCTAACATTTGAGATACAGCCACTAACTGGCCTGGTTTATCAGGAAGGTTAACGGAGAAGGTAAAGATACGACCACGCAATACGAGACCTTTATTAATCATGGACGATATAGTAAGTACGTCGATATTACCACCGCTGACGATAGCTACCACCTTTTTATCGCGGCACTCTAATTTCTTAAGACCAGCGAGTGGTAAAATACCGGAATTTTCTGCTACTAACTTATGTTTTTCAACAAGCAATAAAAATGCTTCCATCAATTCATAATCAGAAACGGTAATAATTTCATCTACATATTGTTTGATATATTCTAATGTAGTTTCCCCAATTTGACGTACTGCCGTACCATCAGCAATCGTCGCCACTTCATCGAGAGGTACCGGATGATCAGCCTTTAATGCAGCGATTGCACTTGCGGCACCTTCAGGCTCTACACCAATAATCTTAACGCGCGGATTTTTTAACTTTGCCGCTGCCGCAATACCAGATACGATACCACCGCCCCCAACAGGAACAAGCAATACATCTGCATCAGGAAGTTCATCGAGAACCTCGAGAGCAATTGTTCCTTGCCCTTCAATTACATCTTCATCATCGAAGGGATGGACGAACACATAACCATGTTCTTGTTGGAGTTCCATCGCTTTTTGGCAAGCTTCATCATAGATTTCACCATGTAATACGACATCTGCGCCGTACTGTTTTGTTGCATTAACCTTTATAAGAGGCGTATGCTTTGGCATAACGATAGTGGCCTTAATACCAAGGCGTTTCGCAGCAAGGGCCACGCCTTGTGCATGATTACCAGCAGACGCAGCGATAACACCGCGCGCCTTTTCTTCTTCTGTTAGTTTTGCAATTTTATTATAAGCTCCACGAACCTTAAAAGAGCCTGTTATTTGCAAGTTTTCTGGCTTGATGTATACATCATTGCCACACTCGTCGGAGAACACATCGCTGTGAAGCAATTTCGTTTTCACCGTGATTGTGCTTAATCGCTCTCGAGCCTCCATAAAATCATATAATTTGTGCATGTACACTATCTCCTCTAGTTAGTATTAAATGAAAGTCTAATATTAGTCTTCAAATACTTCGATAGCACCTTGTGCAGCAGAGGATACGTGAAGAGCGTATTTTTTAAGATAACCAGTTACATTGGATTTGAACGGTTTCAATGCAGCTTTACGACGAGCGATTTCATCATCAGATACAGCTAGTTCCAATTTACCGTTTGGAATATCGATGTTGATAATATCACCATTTTCAACGATAGCAATGGTACCGCCTGCAGCTGCTTCTGGAGATACATGTCCGATGGATGCACCACGAGTAGCACCAGAGAAGCGTCCATCTGTCAACAATGCTACATCTTTATCGAGACCCATACCAGCAATCATAGATGTTGGTGTCAACATTTCGCGCATACCAGGGCCGCCTTTAGGTCCTTCGTAGCGGATAACTACAACATCACCTTTTACGATTTTACCGCCTGTGATAGCTTCAACCGCTTCTTCTTCACTGTTGAATACCTTTGCTGGACCAGAATGAACAAGCATATCTGCATCTACGGCACCGGCTTTTACAACGGAACCATCTACAGCAAGGTTACCTTTAAGAACGGCGATACCACCAGTTTCATGTACTGGATTATCCCATGGGTGAATAACATCTTCATCCACAACATGAGCTGCCGCTGCAATTTCACCTTGTGTTTTAAGAGCAACAGTTTTGCAACCTGTATGAAGGCGACCATTTTCTGCTAAACGTTTCAACACCGCAGATACACCACCTGCAGCGTACAAGTCTTCGATGAAATATACGCCAGATGGAGATAATTTAGATAATTGAGGTGTATTTTGGGCGATGCGATCGAAATCGTCTAAGGATAGTGGTACACCTGCTTCGTGAGCAATAGCCGGTAAATGAAGCGCCGTATTAGAGGAGCCACCCAAAGCCATATCAAGAGCTACCGCATTTTCAAAGGCTTCACGAGTCATAATATCTTTAGGGCGAAGGTTTGCTTTTAATACCTCTACCGCTTGCATACCAGCTAACTTAGCTAAACGCAAACGTTCAGAATATACCGCTGGGATTGTACCATTGCCAGGAAGGCCCATACCGAGAGCTTCTGTTAAACAATTCATTGTATTTGCCGTATACATACCAGAGCAAGAACCACATGTAGGACATGCCGTATTTTCGATATCAGCTAACTCAGCATCATCCATTTCACCAGTTTGATGTTTGCCTACGGCTTCGAATACGTCGGACAAACCAATTTTTTTACCTTTATGTACACCTGCGAGCATAGCCCCACCAGATACGAATACAGATGGAATATTAAGGCGAGCAGCTGCAATCAACATGCCTGGCACTACCTTATCACAATTTGGAATGAATACCATCGCATCAAATGGTGTAGCCATAGCAGTAGCTTCGATGGAGTCAGCAATGATATTGCGTGTAACCAAGGAGTATTTCATGCCGATGTGGTTCATTGCCAAACCGTCACAAATACCGATAGTATTGAATTCGATTGGCACACCACCTGCGTTGCGGATACCGTCTTTTACGGCTTGTACAATATTTTTCAGGCCTACGTGACCAGGGATGATTTCATTGAAAGAGTTGGCAATACCGATGACTGGTCTACCCATTTCTTCATCAACAAAACCCAGAGCTTTTAATAAAGATCTGTGTGGTGCACGTGCTACGCCTGTTTTCAAATTGTCACTTCTACAACTCATGTTAATCTCCTCACTTTTGAAAGCATCCACTTGGACAGCTTTCACGACGCATAAAAAAAGACGATTCCAATGAATCGTCTTAAAAGTTTACAAATGATATTCCTTTTGTTTACAGAATTCCTATATACATAAATAATCCTATGTACCCCTTGGAAAATATACACATAAGAAACAAACCATATAGTCAAATCTTATTGATTGTATATTAAACCATTCGCGGAACTTCTAAGACAAAAACGTGTTAAGTTGTTGTTCATAATTCGAATGTCATTAATAATCACGACTAGCGCAATAATCAATAAGCTAATGACTAAACCTAACATGTTTCCTCCTAAAATATTCTGTAATAATAATCACGGAATAATAATAACACGTTATATTATCCCGCGCAAGATAATTCACAATAAATTCTATAGATTCATCATAGTTTTTTTATGAAGTTCACCATACCCAAAAACTATAGCAAACCTAGTAAGGTATAAAAA
>NZ_CAMFFZ010000030.1:0-22284 GCF_945949885.1 Veillonella parvula
TTTACTGACCCCCAGTTTAACTGGGGGTTTAGTCATGCCTATTCGGCGTACAATGAAAAGTCCTGCAACCTCTATGACCATAGAGATTGCAGGACTTTCTTTTAGTCATTTTACGATAAGAGTAATATATCGGCCATTAAATCAACCTGTCAGTTACGTTCCTTGATCTCAATTTTAACTGCATTGAAGAATTCGTCAAATGGAACTGAGCCCAATTCGTCACCACCGTGTTTACGAACGTTAACTGTGCCTTCTTCGACCTCTTTATCACCCACAACAAGCATGTATGGAACCTTTGCTATTTGTGCTTGGCGGATTTTATAACCGATTTTTTCGCTGCGATCGTCTACTTCCACACGTACATAGTCGCGGTGCATTTGTTTTGCCAAGTCCTTAGCATATTCAACGTGTTTTTCAGAGATAGGCAAAATTTTAACTTGTACAGGAGCCATCCATATTGGGAATGCACCTGCATAGTGTTCAGTTAAGATACCGATAAAACGTTCCATGGAGCCGAAGCATGCACGGTGAATCATAATAGGGCGATGTTTTTGACCATCTTCGCCAACATATTCAATTTGGAAACGTTCTGGCAAGTTCATATCCAATTGGATAGTACCACATTGCCATGTACGGCCCAAGGAGTCTTCAATATGGTAGTCAAGTTTAGGACCGTAGAATGCACCATCACCAGGGTTAATTACGTATGGAATGCCTTTTGCTTCGATAGCATTACGCAATGCTTCTGTAGCGGCTTCCCAAATCGCATCATCCCCCATAGCATTGTCTGGTTTAGTGGATAATTCCACATGGTACTTCAAGCCAAATTGACTATAAATGCGGTCGAATAATTCGATAACTTTCATCAACTCAGATTGCATTTGGGATGGCAACATAAATACGTGAGCATCGTCTTGTGTGAAAGCACGTACCCGGAACAAGCCGTGTAATGCACCAGATAATTCATGACGGTGAACTAGACCAAGTTCAGCGTAACGCAATGGGAAGTCACGGTAAGAATGCATTTCGTTTTGATAAACCAAGATACCGCCTGGGCAGTTCATTGGTTTAATTGCATATTCTTCTTCGTCGATGATTGTAGTGTACATATTTTCACGGTAATGGAACCAGTGACCAGATGTTTCCCACAATTGTTTGTTCAAGATGATTGGTGTACGAATTTCTTCGTATTCAAATTCATGGTGAACTTCGCGCCAGAAGTTTTCTAATTCGTTGCGAAGAGCCATGCCTTTTGGCAAGAAGAATGGGAAACCAGGACCTTCTTCTTTGATAACAAACAAGCCAAGTTCTTTACCAAGCTTACGGTGGTCTCGTTTAGCCGCTTCTTCAAGCATGTGAAGGTATGCATCCAGTTCTTCTTTTTTCTCGAATGCTGTACCGTAAATACGTTGCAACATTTTATTTTTTTCATCGCCACGCCAGTATGCACCTGCAATGCTTTGTAATTTGAAAGCTTTCACCTTACCAGTAGATGCCACGTGAGGTCCTGCACAAAGATCGATGAAATCGCCTTGAGAGTAGCAAGAGATTACGGCATCTTCAGGAAGATCTTGAATCAATTCTACCTTGTAATCTTCATTTTTAGCTTTAAAGAATTCGATAGCTTCTTGACGAGGCATAGCGGATTTAGTAATCGATAAATTTTCTTTTACAATACGGCTCATTTCCTTTTCGATTTTACCCAAATCTTCAGGAGTCAAAGTATGTTCCATATCGATATCATAGTAGAAACCCTTATCGATAGCAGGACCGATTGCCAATTTGGCATTAGGCCATAAGCGTTTTACCGCTTGTGCCAAGATATGAGAAGCTGTATGGCGCAAAGTATGTTTGCCCCCTTCATCTTCAAATGTTAAGAACGCAACTTCAGAGCCATCTACAAGTTCTTCGCGAAGGTCTGTTAATTCACCATTTACGTTTGCAGCTAGTACTTTTTTAGCCAAGCTGTTAGATAGTTGTTTTACTGCTTCCCCAAGAGTAGTGCCAGCAGCGTATTCCTTTGCACTACCATCAGGTAAAATGATTTTTACATCTGCCATTTTTCTTTCCTCCAATTTATAAACTAGGATAGCTTTGATTTTCTACTTTCACCAATATACCTACTTACCACACAATACATAAACATTGAGTAATTAGCTTGTAGAAATTGGGTAATAAAAAAAGACCTTCTATCCCTACAAACAAGGGACGAAGATCATTCGCGGTTCCACCCTAGTTAACTACCTATACCAATATATGTGTATAGTTAATTCACTTCATTAAGCCCGATAACGGTGGCGACCGTATTTGCCTACTTAGGTTCGACAAATCAGTTTAAAGGGGGTAACTCTAATATATGTGTAAGGCATTTCCAGCATCAGCCTCTCTCTGGTACACAGGGATAAAAGAATCATGTCCTTTGCATCACTTTTACTAGATTATAGTATCATAGAGGACTAAAAAATTCAATACAGTTTAACTGTAAATTTCTTGAAAACTATAAATTGTAATTTTTTAAATCCATAAATTGTAAATCTTCTCTTCATTTATATTAATACATTTATATTATAAAGAAAACGGCCCGAGAATGATATGCTCCCCTTTACTAGACAACCAGTAAAGGCGGAACATATCAGAATCTCGAGCCATTTTATATGCATTATTTATAAATTAACGTTTGAAGTTTGTAGACAACATAGCACCAATTACTTTTTCCAATTTGCTAGTAGAAAGGTCTGGACCTTTGTAGAGTGTTAAGAGCACGTCATTAGAGTTATCTTGTTTAGATACCATCATAACACCGCTACCACGAGCACCGTTATCATCGTAATCTTTCGCTACAATAACAAGGTTCAAATAATGGTCCTTCATGTATGTATACACCTTACTTGTACGCGCAGAGGAACCAATCATTTTTGCCATGTTCATACCACGGTTGAATACGATAGTATTCGCATTATGTGGATTTGCCGCTAATTGTTGCTTCTCTTCCTCATTTAGAGGCATGAGGTTTACCATGAGGGAGTCCCCCATTTTGCCCCGGAACATGGCTGGCATCGTTTCACGTACATCATCAGGAATACCTGTGTCAGCAGTCAATTTCAATTCCTTAGGCACGGTCATATATAAAACGCCCTTGCTATTGCGGCCCACCTCTGTAGTACTGAGGTCTACAGCGCTAAGCATAATGGAATCTTTAATGGTCGCCACTTGGTTAGCCAATGGTTTTTCAGGCACGCCACGGCTCGCCAATTGTACATCGCCAGATTTAGTTTTCTTCAATGTTTCCACATTCCAGCTTGCCCCTTTTTTGTCTGCATCGCTAGCTTCTGTGAACGCATTCGCCCCGTCTTTTGTGCCTACATATACATACGTTTGAGCTGGGATGATTGTATCTGGTGCGCCAGACTTATTAAAAGCCGCACCATATACCACATTAGGAATCACAGTAGAACCAATTTGTAAATTGTTGTTAGTTTGGCTTTCCACATCAAAATTGATATTCCCTGTGAAAGTCATATCAGGACCATGGTTGATAACAACCACATCCCCTGCTTGAGGAATGATTACAGGGCCTACAGGACCCGCCATAGCTACACCTGCCATAGATACTCCAAGGCAAGCTGTTAATAATGTGCGTTTCAAAATAGATTGTTTCATAGATACACTCTCATTTCTCTACAATTCGTATACATTTGATGTAATTGTAAATCTAGTAGAGTAATTAAATTCCCTCATACGATTTACAATCAAAATTATACTTAAACTTCTATAGTGACATAGTCGGATAAGCTACTTAATACTTCAAGCGCCAAGGGCCGTGTAGATGGAGTGCAGCGCAACATGCAGCGCCCACTCACATCTACAGAGGTCATAACACCTAAATATTCATAGCCTTCAATGATGCGATTTATGAAATTCGTATGTTTAGGATCAATGTGAAAGTACACATACGCTTCTTCTCCAGAGGTGGCTAAATCAGGTACATCTGAAAATGCGCCGATTGATTTACTCGGCTCTAAGGCTGTACCGCTCATAAATTATCCTCCTTCGCATCACCATTATATCATTTAGATTTTTATAAACTAAACTAGATGGACTATCTTATATAGCTAATAGGCTTACTACCATTTTGAAAATAGTATCTATCTTTTTCTAAATAGTAACTATCTTTTAGACTTTAATTAGTCTTCGATACCAGTTTTTTAACTATTCATCCTCTTTAGGTTTGCACTCACGGCGCATCATGGAGTACGGTTCAAGTGGTGTATCCATATAGATACGTACTTTCATTTGTGCGTGAGGTGCTACATCGATAGGATTGCCATCTTCATCTGTCATTTTTTCGATAACAGTTTCAACGAGTTCCCCTTTCGGTTGGCAGAATTCTACCTTATCCCCCACCTTGAAGTTATTACGTTGTTCAAGATCAACGTATTTTTCTTCTTCGTTGTAGCCCATAACTAAACCGATGAAGTCATGGCTCTGCGTATTCGTAGATTTACCATAGTTTTGAGCCGTTTCATCAGGACGACCTTCTGCAAAGCCATCTGTATAAGGACGATGGGAAATCTTCTCTAATTCTGCAATCCATTCTGGACGAACATACCAATCTTTACCTTCTTTAAGATATGTATCAATCGCTGTACGATATACTTTTGCCACTGTGGCACAATAGTGAACTGATTTCATACGCCCTTCGATTTTAAGGCTATCAATACCAGCTTCATAAAGATCTGGAATGCGGTGAATCAAGCACAAGTCTTTAGAGTTAAAGATATAGGTACCATGTTCATCTTCTTCGATTGGGTAATATTCACCAGGTCGATTAGATTCTACAAGAGAATATTTCCAACGGCAAGATTGAGAACATTGACCACGGTTAGCATCGCGATTACCTGTCATATAGTTAGACAATAAGCAGCGACCGGAGTAAGAGATACACATAGAACCATGTACAAAGGACTCAATTTCAATATCTACATGGTCCTTCATTTCTTTAAGGTCTGCTAAGGATACTTCGCGAGCCGCTACAACACGTGTGGCACCAAGTTCTTTCCACATCTGAACTGTATGCCAATTCGTAGTAGAAGCTTGTGTACTTACGTGAAGCTCTAAACCTGGAGCTACGCGCTTAGCAAGGCTAAAGATACCCATATCGGCAACGATGATAGCATCAACACCGATACTTTCAAGGAATTTCAAATAATCCTCTAAGCCTTCGAAGTCCTCGTTGTGAGGAATAATATTGCATGTAACATGGAGTTTTTTACCATGAGCATGTACGAATTCTACAGCTTCCTTTAATTCCTCATCGGAGAAATTAGAGTTACCTGCGCGCAAGCCAAAGCGTTTGCCTGCGCAATATACGGCATCCGCACCATAGCGAATAGCCATTTTAAGCTTGTCCATATTACCTGCAGGACAAAGCAATTCCATAAAATGTTCTGCCATTATTTGTTGTGCCCTTTCCACACACTCACACTCATACCATCACCCATGGGATAAATGGTGGTGTTAAACAATTCTTTATTTTCAACATATGTTAAGTATTCTTGTAACCGTTTTACGATAGTTTTGAACCGTTTTGGCGGTTCCTTATCGCCCCTTACATAGCCTCTAAAGAGTACATTATCTGCAAGAATGACGCCCCCTTCTTTCACATGTGGCAGAATAAGTTCAAGTTGTTTTAAATATTGCCCCTTTGGTCCATCTAAAAACACTAGATCGTATTCGCCTGTGAGTTCCGTTAAGACTTGAGACGCATCACCTTTCAGCAATGTAATTTTATCGGTATAATCGGATTGGTTAATATAGTATTTCGCCATTTCATAGCGCACATCATCCAATTCAATGGAGGTAATATGCCCTTCCTCTTCGTCGAGTAATGGTGCCATCAACAAAGCGGAGTAACCAATGGCTGTGCCCACCTCTAACACAGAGGTGGGCCGGTATAAACCTATTAATTCTTCAAATAGATGAACCTCAGATTCTCGTAAAATCGGCACATCATTAATCATCGCGTAAATACGCTGTTCATTTAAAATATCATTTAATATCATGAAAGTAGATTAAATCTCCTACATTATCTATTGTTAGTACCACTAGGAACTACCAACGTAGAGCGTTCAGCCGGATTTGCAGATTCTACCTGAATTTGTGGTACTTGTTGTGCATTAGGAATAACGTTCTGCATCGATTCAGGTACAGGTGTCGTCGTTGGTACATACGTATTGGTATTTGTATTATTTCCATAAGATGGAGCAGTTGGCGTAACTTGCGTCGATGATTGATTTTGTATTGAACCTGGTACAGGATCTGGGACCTCAGCCGCTGGAACTGTAGTTGGTGTGTATTTATAACTAGGCTCTACATCAACATATTGAGAATCTGCTTCCACTGCTTCTGCAGAACTATAATTATAATTAGGCTCTGTAGTCGCTACTGCTACGTCATAGTTAGGACCAGCTTGTGCAGCTACTTCAGTATTAGCAGAAGAATTTTTTACTGTGTCAGCGCCATAAATTTTATTAACCGCTGCTAAATGTTCTTCATATGATTTAGAGAAATGATTATGCCCCTCTTTATCTGCTACGAAGTATAAATAATCTGTATTTTCAGAGTGTAATACTGCATCTAAAGCTTTTTTACCAGGATTTGCAATTGGTCCTGGTGGTAAACCTTTAGATACATAAGTATTATATGGGCTTTGCAATTGTGTATCACCAATCGTTACATTTTCCTTTGCATAACCAAGTACATAGGAAATAGTCGCATCAGATTGCAATGGAATACCATGAGCTAGACGCTTTTTGAATACCCCTGCAATGGTTGGACGGTCTGCATCAAATAAAGACTCTCGTTCAACGATAGACGCCAAGGTTACAAAGTCATGAATACTCATATGTTGAGCTTGAATTTGTTTCTTCACAGCTGGTGTGAGATAACGATTCATTTCATCAGCCATCATTTGAATAACATCACGAGGTGTAGCCCCTACGGGGATTTCATACGTACTTGGGAACAAGAAGCCTTCTACAGGATATGTAGCAGGTTTTGTGCCTTTCATGTATGGGTATGGTACATAAGCTTTAGCTTCAGCCAAGAAGTCCTTCGCCTTCATGATTTGATTCTTTTCAAGAACGATAGCGATATCTCCAACTGTATAGCCTTCAGGAATTGTAACACGAATAGATTCTACATGACCTTCTTGTAACAAAGAAATGAGTTCGTGCACAGTTACCTTATTAGGTATTTGATAATGGCCAGTTTGAAGCTTATCATTGGTACCACTCAAGTATAACCAAAGCTTAAAGCCTTGAGTTGAGCGAATAAGCCCCCTTTCAAAAAGCATATCTGCAATTTCAGTACCCGTTTGACCTTTTTCTATAACGACTACTTGTGTTCCATCATCTTGAGCAAAGGTATTCGGTACAAAGTACAATGCACCAAGGCCTCCACCAATAATTAATATACCTACAATAACTAGGATCAAAATATATCTTAAGGCTTTTCTCACGTTATTGAGTTCCTTTCTGTAACATAACAGTATACCAATTTATTATACCATAAACTCTATATTTCCCCTATATAAAAGGGCAATGATTACGCTTATTACATTTTATGCAATATATTAATTTTGTGAATTTGTTATGCCTTTAACATAAATGAAGTCTCGTCTTTGTACAACAATGATAATGTATAACAAAATAAAAATAGCGCATTGTCCACTGACAATACGCTAAATTTATGCTAAAGACGATTATTCGTCTTCATTCATGTCTTCATACAATTTTACTAGAGTTTCAAAGTTTTCATCTTCTTCATCCAAAGGTACGTATTCTTCTACGCCTTCTTCGTTTGTTTCGATGCGAGCCAAGATCATGTACGTGTCATCTTGACCTTCATGATCAGCATCTTCATCTTGTACATGCACAAGAACGGCATACTCTTGACCTTCATGACTCAAGATAACATCTTCTGTGAAGTATTGTTTATTACCATGTTCGTCTTCGAATTCCAAATAATACACTTCACCTTCAAAATTTTGGTCAACCATTGGAAACCCTCCTTAAAGAAAATACTTATTTATTAAACTGCAAGCGATCTAAATATCCTTGCAAAATTACAACCGCTGCCATTTTATCGATAACGGATTTACGCTTTTTACGGCTCACGTCAGCCGCAATGAGTTGACGTTCAGCCATAACAGTAGATAACCGCTCATCCCAATATGTAACAGGTAAATCGATGACTTCCTTCATCTTTGCAACGAATTCTTCAGTCTTTTCAGCCCGTTCACCTTTTGTACCATTCATATTTTTCGGCATACCTACCACAAGTTCATGTACTTCATATTCAGAAATGAGTTCTTGTAAGCGATTAAAGTCTTTTTCTAGAGATGTTCTACGAATGGTTTCAATACCTTGTGCTGTCATGAGCAGTGCATCGCTACAGGCAATACCAATAGTACGGCTGCCTACATCTAATGACATAATTCTCATTATAGTTGTTTAGCCTTTGCGTATTCTTTCAACAATTCTTCAATCAAGTCATCACGCTCTAAACGACGAATATCGGAACGCGCATTATTATAACTTGTTATGTACGCAGGATCTCCAGAGATTAGATACCCTAAGATTTGATTAATTGGATTGTAACCTTTTTCTTGAATAGATTGATAAACACGCGTAAGCACCTCTTCAGCGGTCATCGGTTCATCGTCTACTTTACGGAATAACATGGTTTCATCTGAAACGTTCATCGTATCCCTCCTTTTTATTACATTGGCAGATTTCACCATAAAAGTGGAATCTCACCTACTATTATACTTGAATTAAAGCTACAAAGTCAGTAACTTTTTATGCATTATAAAAAATTTCTATAACAGATACAAGTATAATTATAAAATTATATGCCTATTGTAACATAGATTTTAAGGCTTCACCACCAGCTTTTAATGCTTCCATTAATTTAGCTGGCTCTTTACCACCTGCTTGTGCCATATCTGGACGGCCACCGCCATTACCTCCAGCTACTTGAGCTGCCGCTTTAACAATATTACCTGCTTTTGCACCTTTAGCAACGACATCTTTAGATACTTTACATACAAAGTTTACCTTATCATCGCCCATAGCAGCGCCTACAAGAATCACACCAGATCCATTCATTTTATCAAGGCCCATATCAGCTAAATCACGCAATTCATCAATGGAGGACGCTTTTACAGCGGCAGCAACAAATTCAACATCACCTACTACAACTTTACCCGCAATGATATCAGCTGCGCCAGCAGCAGAAACTTCTTTACGAATTTGTTCTAATTCTTTCACTGTGTCTTTAGCTTCCGTCAATACTTGGTGTAAGCGTTCTTCTATTTGAGGGGCTTTAGTTTTAAGTTCGCTTGCCATGCGTTCAATAGTCAAACGATCTTGTTTTGCTGCATCAAGAGCTGCACGACCAGTAATCGCTTCGATACGACGTACACCAGAACCGATACCAGCTTCTGAAGTTAAGCGGAAGGAGCCAATGAATGCGGTATTTCCTACGTGGGACCCACCACACAATTCAACGGAGAATCCTGGGACCTCAACAACGCGAACCACATCGCCATATTTATCACCGAAAAGCGCCATAGCACCTTTTGCTTTTGCTTCATCCATGGACATTTCAGCAATAGCTAGGTCCGTAGCTTTTAAAATTTCTTCGTTTACAAGAGCTTCGATTTGATCAAGTTCCTCTTGTGTTACAGGGGAGAAATGGGTGAAGTCGAAACGCAAGTAATCTGGAGTTACTAAAGAACCTGCTTGGTTTACATGCTCACCTAAGATTTGTTTCAAAGCAGCATGTAACAAATGGGTCGCTGTATGATTGCGAGCCATTGCTGCACGGCGATTTGTATCCACTTCAAGAGTGACATCATCACCTTCAGAGATGGAGCCTTCTACAACAGTACCGATATGGTATACAGTGCCTTCTGGTAAACGTTTAGTGTTATGAACCTCTACCTTACCCATTGAGCCTACAATAAAGCCTGTATCGCCTAATTGTCCGCCCCCTTCTGCATGGAATGGAGTCGTACGTACGATGATAGTAATTTCATCACCGTCAGCAGCTGTTTGTAAACGTTCAGCACCTTTACCTATCATCAATACAGAAGATGCTTCTACAGCCTCGTCCTCAAGAAGTTCTTCGTCTTTCAAGAATGTAATATCCGGTGTTGCTACCTTTGCATCTTCTTTAACACGGGCTTCACGAGCGCGTTCACGTTGCTCTTTCATAGCAGCGTCAAAGCCTTCATGGTCGATTGTAAAACCACGTTCAGAAGCGATTTCCTCTGTTAATTCCCAAGGGAATCCATAGGTATCATATAGTTTGAATACTTCAGAACCAGGAACTACAGTTGCCTTTTCAGCGGCTAATGTATCGATTAAGGAGTTTAATAACTCAAGACCTTGTTCCAAGGTTTGGTTAAAGCGTTCTTCTTCGTTTTGAACCACGCGTTTAACGAAGTCTTGTTTCTCAGCAATAGATGTAATACCAGGGCCAAGAATGTCTACGACTACATCAATAAGTGGTGTTAAGAAGATACCTTCAATACCAAGTAAACGGCCATGACGTACAGCACGGCGTAAAATACGACGCAATACGTAGCCGCGACCTTCGTTCGATGGCAATACGCCATCGGAGATCAATGCAGTGACAGCACGAGCGTGGTCAGCGATAACTTTTAAAGAAACATCTGTATTTGGATCTTCGTTATATGTAACACCAGCGCGTTTTGCAGTGGCTTCGATGATTGGGAAAATTAAATCGGTCTCAAAGTTTGTTTTACAGCCTTGTAATACGGAAGCCAATCGTTCAAGACCGGCGCCTGTATCGATGTTTTTATGTTGTAATGGTTCATAAGATCCATCTGGCATTTTATTGAATTGAGTAAACACTAAGTTCCAAATTTCAAGATAGCGATCGCAATCACAGCCTGGCGCACAATTAGGGTCATCACAACCATGTTCAGGACCTTGATCAAAAAAGATTTCGCTATCTGGACCACATGGGCCTTCGCCAATTTCCCAGAAGTTATCTTCGAGACGCGTGATATGGCTCTCTTCTACACCACAATCATTATGCCATGTATCATATGCCTCTTGGTCATCTGGATATACAGTAACATATAATCTATTTTTATCGAGTTTAATAACCTCAGTTAAAAACTCCCACGCCCAATGAATAGCTTCTTTTTTAAAGTAGTCTCCGAAAGAGAAATTCCCCAACATTTCAAAGAATGTATGATGCCGTGCTGTACGCCCTACGTTTTCAAGGTCACCGGTACGCATACTTTTTTGGCATGTTGTAATACGACGACAAGGAGGTACCAATTTACCTGTAAAGAAAGGCTTCAATGGCGCCATACCTGCCCCGATCAATAACAAAGACGGATCGTTTTCTGGTATAAGAGAAAAACTATCTAATTTTAAATGTCCTTTACTTTCAAAAAACTGCAAGTATGCTTGACGCAGTTCATTACCCTTCATGTGTATATTCCTCCTAAAATTATTTACTCTTCATTATAACTCAAAAACGATATAAAATCTATCAAAAACATTGAGATTATGCGGAATTCACGCACTTTCACACCAATCCAATCAGACCGTGAAAGATATAAATTTTAATCCATATTTTTTACAATAAAAGTAAAGGTCAAATTTAATCAATGCTAGTTAAATCGTAAATAATAAAAAAAAGAGGTTATACAAATCAACAAAACAAAATTGATTCGTATAGCCTCTTTTATAGCTAGTTATTAAATTAGCGTACAACGCGTTTTGCGCCGATGTAACGTTCACCCCAATAGCCAGTATCAAGATCTGCTACTGCAACACCACGACTGGAAGTGGCGCTAATGAACTTGCCATCGCCAATATAAATGCCAGAGTGAGATGGGCCTGGTTCATATGTTTCGAAGAATACCAAATCCCCTGCTTTCAAGTTCGCACGAGAAACTTCAACACCTACGTTATACTGTTCATCTGCCAAACGTGGTAAGGAAATACCTTGTTTTTCAAATACATATTTAACATAACCAGAGCAGTCAAAGCCACTTGGAGTAATACCGCCAAATACATATGGTACACCGCGGTATTTGTCAGCTTCTGCCAAGATTGCGTGAATACTGCTAGGTGTTTCATTTTTCGTAATATTGTTTAATTTAACGTTCTTGCCATTAATGGATTGACCAGCGATACGACGGGATGTCGCATTACTGTTTGTAAAAGCGGATTTCGTTGCTACTGCTTTAGTCGCTGCATTTTGAGTCAATACTGACTTCGTAGAACGAGGAGCACCCATCAACGCATTATACGTAGCAGGACCTACGATACCATCCACTGGAAGGCCACGATCTTGTTGGAACAAACGAACTGCCCACTTCGTTTCCTTACCATATACACCATTTTTATCTGTAGCATTATAGCCATGTTTAATTAGTTGTTGTTGAACCGCTGTAACACTTTTGCCCTTATCACCATATTGTAATGTTGTTGCGCCAACCATGGCTGTTGTGGCACACACAAAAGTTAATGTTAATGCCGTTATTTTAACCTTACTATATTTTGACTTCATATGCTTCCTTTCCAAAAAACTTTTAAAGTAAGTTATTTATTCAAAATATACTAACCGTCTATTTATTTGCATTCACAAATACAGCTAGTCTTCTTTGCTTTTGTTGGTATAAGCCTCTGGTGCCATAAAAATATCTGCACTGCTTGGTCCGAGTAACGGAGCCTCTTCATGCTCTTCAAAATTTATAGCTGACTTAACCCAATACAAAGGCCGTTGCTTCACCTCTTCAAAAATACGACCTACATACTCGCCAATGATCCCCAGTCCGACGAGTTGAATTCCACCAATAAACAAGATTGATACGCCCAAGGTTGTCCACCCATTCAAAGCTTGTCCTGTAAGATATACATACAAAAGATGTAAGATGAGCAAAAAACTCATTCCACCACAAAGTACACCTACATACAAGGCCGCCCGTAAAGGCACCCTTGAAAAAGCGGTTACACCATCGAGAGCAAATCGAATCATTTTACGCACACTAAACTTTGAGACACCTGCAAATCGAGGTGGTGCCACAAAGTGCAACTCTGCTTGTCTATACCCTAAGGCCCCGACAATACCGCGCAAAAATCGACCATGTTCTCTAAATCGTTTCAACGTGCTCAATGCTTTACTATTCATGAGGCGGAAATCTGACCCACCTTCAACAATAGGAACATCAGCCATTTTGTTCATTAGTTTGTAATAATACTTAGACGTGAAAGATTTAGCCCAACCAGCGTCATCAGTTGAATCGCGAATGGTACGCACCACATCATACCCTGATTCCCACAATCGAACTAGTTCAGGAATCAATGCAGGTGGATGCTGCATATCACCGTCCATTGTAATGACTGCATCGCCATGAGCATAATCAAGTCCACATGTAAGTGCTGTTTGATGCCCAAAGTTACGAGCCAGCAATAACACTTTAACATGTTTATCATTGAATGCAATTTCACGCAGTATCATAGCTGACGAATCACTAGATCCATCATCCACGAAGATTAGTTCATAATCATACGTGAGACCTGACATAACATCAGTTACAGCTTTATAAAAGTTCGCTATATTTTCCTCTTCGTTATATACAGGCACTACAATAGAAAGTAACATAAATCCTCCAAAGTATTTTACTCACATATTCTATGTTAATTAGTAAATTAAGGCAAATGCCAAAGGTTAACAATAGGCCTAATAACGTTTATAAATCCAGTAAATAAGCCATTTCTCTATAAAACACAATAAAACACTTCATTTATCTTTTATATAACCATAGCAAATTAATGTAATACCATTTTATTTATAAAACTAATCAATAAATCGATTTATAAAAAATATTTATTTTAATGATAGGGAAATAAATATGATTATTTCTGACTTTATTAGCTATTAATCAAAAATTTATATGTATTTTTATCACAAATTTACTGGAAATATCTATTTTCATCTATTCTTCATAAAAAGGAGCCCCGTTAAGGGTCTCCTTTACTATAATCCAGCAGCATCAATCCAAGATTGTAAATCTTCCTCCGCCAGTTCCATATCCTCTATATAAGCACCAGCTACAACTGGATACTTAGCGACCTCTACGGTATGTAAAATTGAGTCATCACGACCATTTTTATAAGTCCCAATCCAGATTCCAGAAAATTGTGATTCATACCATTCTACAGGTTGATCAGTTTCATTAAAGTTAATCGTAATATGACCGCGTCCAAGTGTTTCTAATACTTCAACTTGTTCTTCCTCTGTTAAACCCGTTTTTTCAATATAAATCGAATATGTCTCACCAGTTTCACGCAAATTCTTTAGAGCCAAACGCAACTCATTTAAAACGGCGCGAACATTACCATAATTTTCAATCATAAATACTCCTATACAGAGACTATCTTTACATTCTATAAGCTATCTATATACTATATGAAATTTTCACTTTGTGCTTTAGGCTCAGCTACTACGCCCCATTCTCGTAGTACATTCAAAACACGTTTCTTAACCTCAGGCAAGGCGCATTGTACCGGCTCGCTAGGTTCAAAACCAATTTCCAATGATTCCGGCTCTACACCGATAACCACTGCATCTTCTAATGGATCCTCTTGAATAGCACGAATACGTAAAATATCTTGCATTCCTACTTCATGTACAGAAATATGTTCCGTAAAATATTGTTCTAATTCCTTATGAGGAAATTCATATATAGTTCCTGGAGCATCTCCGCCATTAATAGCGTCTACAAGAAGGATTTTCTTCATACCACGCATATACGTAAGTAATTCCATTCCCATAGTGCCACCGTCAATAATGGAAATTGCAGGCGTAAATGTGAAAGCTTCTTTCAATTCTTTTACTACATGAACACCTAATCCCTCATCGGTAAGCAAAATATTGCCGACTCCAAGTAGGATAATTTCATTGTCTCCATCATCATAAAGGCTGTTTAAATCAATACGCGGACCCTCTGAGTCCGCGTATTGTTCCAAGCCACTGATGATATCAGTACTTGTATTAATCATTTTCTTGTAATTCTCTTTCTCTAGGATCATTAGGATCACTTGGACGGTATGTAGTACCAGATGGTTTATCAATACGTTCCCCACGACGACGTTTACCATTGAGGTCTTCAATATCAATTGGATCATGAGCGTAATATTTCATCCCGGAAACCATAGCTGATACTTCGCCCGATTCCTCCATAACATCTTCTCGGAATGCCATATACACGTGAACAATAGTAAAGAACAAGAATCCCCACGCAATGTAGTGATGGATAACATGGACTTTGTATTCACCACCAAATAATGTAACCACTGGTGAAAATAACATTCCTAGAACACCATTAGGGTCAATCATCGAATACATTGCAAAACCCGTTAAGATTTCAAAGAAGAACATAATGTATACCATCATATACGCAGTTCTAGCTAAGGAATTACGAAGCCAATGATGTTCATGTTTTTGAGGAATCATTAAATAGTGCAATGTTGTTTCTTTAAGACCGTACCAATACCGTTTTTGACGGAATTTAGGTAGTAATCTATCTCCCCGGTTCCAAAGAGCGCCTGCAAAACGGAAAATAAAGGAGAATGTTAAGATAACACCTGCAATGAAATGAATACGCCGCATAGTTTCCATAGAGAACCAGCCATCAATAGCAAAGGTTGGTTCAGGGTTACCTGTAATCGCAGCAAAGCCTGGATCGCCGATATATAGGCCAGTCCAGAACAATGCAGTTACACTGAGTACCATAGTCCAGTGGAATATGCGCAGCCATAGACTAAATACGACATACGCCTTTTTGTCAGTATGTATTAACATAAGCCCACCACCCTTTATTTACACAATGCATCTGTATTGACGGAAATAATTTTTTCGCCTTTTTTATTGTATAAATGGGTTGCACATGCCAGGCATGGATCAAAGGAGTGAATTACCTTCAAAATTTCAAGTGGCTTATCCGCAATTTTTACATGTGTATCAATCATGGAATCTTCATAGGCACCATGTTCATTAGCTGCAGTTTTAGGGCACGCATTCCATGTAGATGGTACTATACATTGATAATTTGCAGAGCGTCCATCTTTAATATGTATCCAGTGACCCAAACCACCACGAGGCGCATCTACAAGACCAACCCCTTTAGCATCTTTATCCCATGTATTTGGTTCAAACTTAGTCATATCCGCTACTGCAGTATCACCATTTTTAATATTAGATACAAGTTTGTTAAAGAAGTATTGGCTAATATTTGCCGCTACTTGTGCATCAAGGCCACGACATGCCGTACGTCCTACCATAGTAGTCATCCATACATGAGCTGGTACACCCAATACTTGAGATACTGTATCAATTTGACGAACAATCATAGATTCAGCCCAAGTTGGGTCTTTGATTATGCCTTGTTTTACCTTTGTATACACAACAATATATTTTGCTAATGGACCAACCTCTGCAGTTTTCCCTTTGAAAGTTGGAGATTTAATCCAAGAATATTTTTTATCTTCATCAAGGAATTCCCATTTTTCTTTTGTACCAGATTTAGGACCTGTAAATTTAGGATCAGTAACACCTTCAATAGGATGAAGTGTTTTTGTTCCATCTGGATATGTAAACCAGGAATGATCAACCTCTTCACTAAGGTATTGAGGATCCATGAAGTCTTTACCTTCTAATGGGATGAATGTTGCTTTATCTACACCTAATGCAAAGTTCTCAACAACACCATTGGAACGAACAATACATTTCTTATGATAATCACCATTAGAAATACCAGTGTACGTATCATCAGGATAATCGCCATAGGACATAACGCATTTCTTCGCAAGACCACCACCATCGATCATACCTTTTTCTACATATATTTTACCGATAGCTAATAGATCTGGCACGTAGAAATTATCAACTAAGTCTTTAGTCAATGCAATAGATTGCTCTACGGCAGCAAGGCGTTGTGTATTAATAGGGGCATTCATATCATTCATAGAGATAGAACATGGCATACCACCTACAATATAATGAGGATGAGGGTTTTTACCACCAAATACAACGTGAGGAATTACAATATCACGTTGACGATCAAGAATGTTCAAATAATGAGATACGGCCATCAAATGAACTTCTGGAGGTAACAAGTTATAATCAGGATGATCCCACCATTGAGCGGAGAAAATCCCCAATTGGCCTGATTCAACTATTTTTTTAACCTTTTGTTGTACAGCCGTAAAGTATGCTGTAGTAGCTTTAGGAAACTCTTTAGGATAGGCTGAATCTTTTGATGCCGTTTCCGCAGGTGCTAAACCGCTCACATTATAAGTTGCTAATACATCATTTTGTAATTGAGCGGTTTTAGCAGGATCTGCACTAAGAGCTGCTATCGGGCTAACCCAATCAAGCGCATGTAAATGATAAAAATGCACGATATGATCATGCACATCTAGACTACTATGCATGATATTACGTATATAATTTGCATTTTTAGGAATTGTAATTCCAATTGCATCCTCTACCGCACGTAATGCTGCCAACGCATGTGTTGTAGTACATACACCACAAATCCGTTGTACGAACGCCCAAAGGTCACGAGGATCGCGATCTTTAGCAACAAGTTCGATACCGCGCCAAGCAGTACCAGAAGACAATGCGTCCTCTACTTTACCACTCGCTTCATCAACTTTTATTTCAACCCGTAAATGACCTTCAATACGGGAAATCGGATCTACTACTACGCGTTTCATTAGTGACCTCCTCCATTATTATGTTTCTTTTCATCCCATAAGCCTTGTTCTTTTAAGCGTTTTTCTTCTTTCATATCAAGAATTTTATTACGCGTAAGAGTTGCTGCACCATGAACGATAACCGCTGCAGTGGCACCAACGGCAGCTACTGTACCGATTGTATCAGCAGTTGTGATAGTATTAGCCAATGGAATATCTGGTAATCGTTTGTAGAACACATCATTATCCCAGAAGCCCTTTTCAGAGCAACCAATACAGCCGTGACCGGATTGAATTGGATAGGACAAACCATTCCACCAACGTAGATTACCGCAAGAATTATATGTTTGAGGTCCACGACAACCTACCTTGTACAAGCACCAACCAGATTTAGATGCATCATCATCAAATTTTTCAACGAAGAGTCCAGAATCAAAGAAGGCACGACGATAGCATGTGTCGTGAATACGATTGCCATAAAATTGTTTTGGACGACCTTGTGCATCAAGAGGTGGGATTTGACCAAATAATGCATAGTGCATGATTACACCAGTCATAACCTCTGGAATTGGAGGGCAGCCAGGGACCTTGATAATTGGCTTACCAGATACAACGGAAGATACAGAAACTGTATTTGTTGGATTTGGTTTTGCAGCCTGTATACCACCCCAAGAAGCACAAGAACCATATTCTATGATTGCTGCAGCTCCTTTAGCTGCTTCTAATAGGGATTCTTTAAATGTACGTCCACCTACTGTGCAATAAACACCATCTTCATCAAGTGGTACGCCACCTTCAACAGCCAAGATATATTTACCGGCTTTTTCTTTGATGATTTTTTCTAAATGTTCCTCTAGTGGTGCACCAGACGCTGCCGCCAAAGTATCATCATATTCAAGAGAAATCATGTTCAAAATAACATCAGAAGTAAAGGGAGAGGATGAACGGATAAAAGATTCACTACAACCAGTACATTCATGACCATGCAACCAAATCACCGTAGGTAATTCAGTTGTTTCGGCAGCCTTAACAACGGTGTCTAACATCGTTGGAGGTAGACCTAAAATAGCAGTGAGTGCTACACAGGATTTCATAAATGTGCGTCGACTCAAACGGCGTTCTTGGAAGAGTGTCCACAAACTATTTATACGATTCTTCATGGAATATAGCCTCCTTACAACAACTTTGCGCAATATAATTATATTACTTAATAAACTACAACGTTTATGACAGAAATCATTTTTATGAGCTCACTCTATCAGTTTGACGAAGTTCAACCAGCATGATGACAATCATATTTTTACTATTTTAGTATATCACTTAACATTTTTGAAAACTATAAAATTTAACAAAAAAGCTGTATATAAGAAATTAACTTTCCTTATATACAGCCTCATGTTATTTATTTTCTACGAATTCCTAATTATTAATTAATTAGATAACTTCCTTTATTAGAGACTCAAGCATATCTGCTTTTTTATAACCCACAAGGGAATCAAGCATTTTACCATCTCGGAAGAATACCAAGGATGGAATACCATCAACATCTTCTTTTAACAAAATACCTCGAAGATTTTTATCTTCTGCATCAACACTAAAGAATTCTACTTGACCTTTTAAACGCTCTGCTACGTCTTCAATCTCTGGACGCATAACGGTGCAAGGTTCGCACCAACCAGCCCAAAAATCAACAATAGCTAAACCTTTAGCGCCAAGCACTTTCTCATCAAATTCTTGTACACTAGTAATTGCTGTAATTGCCATGAAGTTCTCCTAACAAAGATCTACAATCTTATATACTATCAATTATATGTTAAATATAGAAGCAAGCAATCAATAAGCCGAGTTCTGTTCCACTTGCGCGGTGACGATTATCTTTCTAGGCGTACAGTCACCTGCACGCTCGAGCGACACAACCCGGAAGGTAGGCGGGACCACCCTTAACCCTTCCCTATTCGGTCTTGCTCCGGATGGGGTTTACCGAGCCAGCCTGTTACCAGACTGCTGGTGAGCTCTTACCTCACCTTTCCACCCTTACCACTTACGTGGCGGTTTCCTTTTCTATGGCACTTTCCCTAAGGTTACCCTCGCCAGACGTTATCTGGCATCCTGCCCTATGGAGCTCGGACTTTCCTCGAGTCTTATAGACTCGCAATCGTCTTTCATACTTGCTTCAATTCAGTTTATCATAGCTAACAATTTGTTGCAAGAAAATGCATCATTACACAAAGAAGAAATCATTTTGTTCTGTAAAAGCTTTCACAGGAACAGTAAGCCTTGTAGAAATTAAATAATCACGCAAGCCACACGCTACTATAGACTCAGTTCCAAA
Source organism: Veillonella parvula (assembly GCF_945949885.1). Taxonomy (GTDB): domain Bacteria; phylum Bacillota; class Negativicutes; order Veillonellales; family Veillonellaceae; genus Veillonella; species Veillonella parvula_B. The sequence continues at coordinate 20,146 of NZ_CAMFFZ010000030.1, forward strand.
ATGACCCGCATCAACTACGAGTAAGCCTAATTCCTTAGCCATTTGCGCCTCATGATACTTCACATCACCTGTGATATAGGCATCTACATGTAATCGAGCAGCATCTTTAATAAATTCAGCACCTGCTCCGGAGCATAGCGCAATGGATTGAATTGTTTCTGGCGCAACACCGGCAAAGCGAATATTGGCATCAGGCAAAGCCTCTTGTACCCATTCACGGAAAGAATCTAAGTTTAATGCATTAGGCAAGCGACCTACCCGGCCTAGATATTGAGTTGAACTAGTAGGCTCAACTATATTTAAAACCTCATAAGCCACCTCTTCATACGGATGAGCTGATTTCATAGCCGCTACGACTTCGCTTAAATGCGTACCATCGACTATAGCATTTACTTGTACCTCAGGAGCCACTGTCAAAGCACCAGCTGACCCAATGACAGGATGAGAATCTTCATTACCAACAAAGCGCCCTTCACCATGGGTACTGAAACTGCAATACTCGTAATTACCAATTCGACCTGCCCCTGCATCGCCCATAGCCAAACGAACCGCATCAGCCGAGCTTTCAGGTACAAAGGTGGTCACCTTATAGAGCACCTCTTCACCAGTTTTAATAAAGCCCTTAATATCTGTGAGGCCCAATTGTTTCGCCAACATATCATTGAGACCGCCTGGTGCGATATCAAGATTTGTATGTGCACTATATACGGCAATCTTATGTTGAATTAACTGATTAATCATGCGACCTTGTACCGTATCGCAGGATAATTGTTTCAAACCTTTAAAAATCAATGGGTGATGACTAATAATTAGATTACAATTCTCTTCAATAGCATATTCTACGGCCTCTTCTGTTACGTCTAACGTAGTCACTACACCTGTAACAACTGCATTCCGATTGCCCACCATTAAACCTACATTATCCCAAGACTCTGCATAGGAGCGGGGTGCTAGTTGTTCCATTACAGTAATAATTTGTTGAACCGTCGTCATAAAATCACTTCCTCTCTATTCTATAAAAGATTCCGAAGAAAATTAACTTCCTGCTCTAAATCCTGATATTTATCAATATGACTTAATTTCTCTGTCATATCCTCCAAGGCACATTGTCGTTGATATATTAAATACTCTATATATTTCATCCAAAGTGGTGGTCTGTCTTGTTCCAATAAAGCCCCTACAGACCACAACAAGGAATCTTTCGGTAACGCTTGATAAACATCTACATATTCAGTCATACCTGTATAAGCTTCTACACAATCATTGCGTACTGCTAAAAACGCTGTATAGAGCTTACCTGCATCTTCTACGATGATTTCTAGAACGATAACATATCCCTTTTGAACCATGTATTGACGTAATTCTTTTTGTCCATTCTGTGGTTGGAGTACATAGAACTCTAATGGTTCTGGTCCCGCATCTATAATATCCCGCATTAAGAAGCCACCCATACCACAACAAATGGCACCATTCAACTCACCCTTTTCTGTCACCTTAAGACCATCGCCTAAACGACAATCTACTTTAGCGGCTAATCCACAAGACTCAACATATGCTCTTGCAGATTCTAATGGGCCTTTATGCACATCCCCGGCAATGACATATTCAGCGCGTTGACGATTGATGAGCTCTACCGCTAAATAGCCGTGATCGGTACCAATATCTGCAATGGCTCGCGCCTTTGGTACGATCGAGAATACCGCTTCTAAGCGCTCCATCATAGGTCTAGGTTCCATAACATCCTCTACTATTACTAATTATTTATTCTTAATTACTAATTCTTGATTATTTTCTTACTTATTTATTCTCGTTTACATATCTATAGACACAATACTATTCTGAAATAATCTCTATTATGTTGCCTCAAAATGAGTTACATATAAAAATAACCGCCCTTGAAATCTCAAGGACGGTAGATGTCAACATAATGGTGGGCCCACCTGGGATCGAACCAGGGACCGACCGGTTATGAGCCGGTTGCTCTACCCCTGAGCTATAGGCCCTCAGTTAGTTTCTAGCTTATTAATTATACCGAATAGACTATCATTTAGTCAAGGCAACTCAAATCTTAAGACTGTTTCATTATCTAGAGTAGTCAAACATTTGTGACACAGCCTATGCAGCATGAGATAAGAAATA
>NZ_CAMFFZ010000031.1:0-21589 GCF_945949885.1 Veillonella parvula
CTGGAAAAGCACTTCGCCAATTAGTGCGAGCTTTCGGATTCGTAAGAACAATATCCTCTACATAACCTGGTAAAATCTCAAAAGTCAGTGTACCTGATTGCAAATCTTGATTTGGTACTACCACTTGACTCGTTACATATCCATCGGCAAGAATTTGCTCTTGTAGTTGCTTTTGTAAAACAGCAATCCCCTCTGCCCCAATATTGTTATGATTATATATTTTCAGTCGATTCCTATACTTCTTAAAGACCGGTTCTGATGACGTAATTACAATCTGGTCAATTGGAAATGAGACTACTTCTTGTGGTAATGCCTCCATAGGTGCGCTATTTAAAATGTCATACTGTGATTCTGAACGCGACAAAGCGGCCCTTGCCATAGGTGCCTCTGCGCGTTGACGCAAAGAAGCATCGGCTCGAGCCGCTTCTTGTTGTATAAATGAAGATGGTACATCTGCCGCCAATATTGGCACTGTACACATAATGCTAGCCAGCCCCACACAACCTGCTGCAATAGATACTACTTTCATGGTCCTCTCCCCTTTCTATATGTAACGTATTAAATTATATCTTAGCCTCCCCTTATGATGTCAATCCCTGTCCACAAATTTCATGAAGGTTTTACTTTTCACTAAAAAATATCTCTCAGTAAATTTAGCAATTAACCAAGAGATATTCATAAAATCACCTATTTATTTTATAGCAAACAACAGTATTGTAATTCTACTTCTAGAGCTTTCTCAACCAATAAAATAACTATTCCTCTTCAACGAGTTTCAAGTCCTGTTCGTACGCATAATCTGCCTCGGCTCGTGTAATCATGCCTTGGTCTACCATTTGTTCTAGCACCAGTTTTTGTCGAGCTTTAGCCCCTTCATAGTTCGTATAAGGATCTAAATAGGATGGTGCATTAGGTAATGCTGCGAGTAAAGCGCTTTGCCCCAATGTTAATCGACTTGGACTCGTACCGAAGTAGCCATAAGATGCTTCGTAGATACCGTAGTAATTATGTCCATAATATACGGTATTCAAATACATGGTGAGAATTTCTTCCTTAGAGTAGTAATGTTCCATTTCACTAGCGAGAATCGCCTCTTCTACCTTACGACTCATAATGCGCTTTGATGAAAGGAACAGATTTTTTACAAGTTGTTGTGTAATAGTACTACCGCCTTCCAGCGTTTCACCTGCTATGGTATTTGTGTACAAGGCGCGAATAATACCGAGTACATCAATAGCTCCATGTTTATAATACCGCTTATCCTCAATAGCGATTAATGCATTTTTTGTATACTCAGGAATAACATCTCCTTTCACCCAATGCTCTTTTGAAACACGTTGATTAAGAGCTATCTGTACTTTATCTCTAAATGTAAACAGGCGTATAATTCGATCTGTACGACTGAGCGTGTCTTCACTTTGTTCTATTTGTTTTTCAACAAGTGTATGAGCTTTACTCTCACGATTTGTCCCTTGAAAGCTATGGTATCCGTCATAGATAAACATAGCCAAAATCATGACCACCACGAATACAACCAGGTTTCGAAGGTAGCGAAATACTTTCATTTCTTTCACCTATTTCTTAAAGGTCTGTAATATAAACACATGTAAATATAGGTTTATAATCTAGCCATCTATACAATACCTTATATACATATACAAATATAAAGTATATTAAATGTATTGTATCACATCAATCAAGAAGAAGATATGTAAAACACTAGTTTTTACGTCTACTCATACTACAAATATATTTAATATATCTTATAACGGCACGATACTATATATCTATAAATACCGATTAATGCATATTAGTTATACTTATTAAGTTGTATTAAAAACTTTAAATAGAGTATAATATATGAGATGATAAAAACATGCCTATGGAGGAGTAATATGAAACAGTGTATGGATTCAGAAAATCTGCATCGTCGATTGCGTAAAATCTTAGGTCAAGTGCAAGCTATTGATCGAATGATTGAAGAAGACATTCCCTGCGAAGATGTGTTGAGCCAAATTAATGCAGCTAAATCTGCACTACATAAAGTAGGACAAGTAATTCTTGAAGGACATATCAACCACTGCGTACGAGATGGTATCGAACATGGTGACGTAGAAAAAACCATTAGCGACTTTACAAAAGCTGTAGAGCGCTTTGCAAATATGGGTAAATAAAAAAGGACTCTACAAATGAATTGCACCCAAAAATTAGACATAATTTTGGGAGGTGCAGTTCAAAATGTAGGGTCCTTTTTATTACCCCAATATTAATCGTGGTTAGTTGTTAAGAATTCGCTCAATGCAGCAAGTGCATCATCTTCGTCAGCACCGTCAGCAGTCAATGTAAGGGATGTTCCTTTTGTAGCCCCCAAAGTCAATACAGTTAAGATGGATTTAGCATCTGCTGTTTTACCATTAGCAGCGATAGTCACTTTGGAAGCAAACTTAGCAGCCAATTGTGTGAAGGCTGTAGCAGGACGAGCATGTAAACCAGATTCGTTAGTAATTTCTACTGTTAATTCTTTCATGATAACCTCTTTCTATCTCGATAGGCAGAGCCTATCTCATACGTTCTAATAGATATATTGTATCAATATCAAGCATTTCAATTCAAGTATATTACATCTTATTTGCTATGTAATGATTCTATTTAAGGTAAAACTAGATTATAGTAAACCTTTTTCAGCTAATACAGATTTAGCGTATTCTGTAATTTCTTCTGCTGTGTCCATAGCAAGTGCTTTATTTGCCACCTCTTCACATTCTGCTTTAGAAACAGAACGCAAGATATTTTTAATAAGAGGAATCGAAGAAGCAGTCATGGAGAATTCATCGAGACCAAGACCTAATAGAATCATGGTCGCCACAGGATCGCTAGCAAGCTCACCACACATACCTGTAAATTTACCTTGCTCATGACTGGCATCAATAACGTGCTTAATAAGACGTAACACCCCTGGATGCAATGGTTGATACAAGTTACCGATGGCTTCGTTCATACGATCTACGGCTAATGTATATTGGCATAAGTCGTTAGTACCGATACTAAAGAAGTCTACATATTTAGCAAGGATTGGAGATATAACAGCTGCTGCAGGTACTTCGATCATGATGCCAACCTTGATATCCTTGTTAAAATCCTTTCCTTCAGCCGCCAGCTCCTCTTTACATTCATCAAGCATAGCATTCGCTTGTTTCACTTCCTCAACAGAAGCAATCATAGGATACATAATGTGAATATCACCAAACGCACTAGCTCGTAACAAGGCACGCAATTGTGCCTTAAAGATATCTGGACGATTTAAAGAAATGCGAATGGCACGATAACCGAGGAATGGGTTCATTTCACTTGGCAAATCAAGGCATTTTAATTCCTTGTCGCCACCGATATCCATGGTACGGATGATAACCGGTTGCCCCTTCATCTCTTGGGCTACCTTTTTATATTCTTCAAATTGTACATCTTCTGTAGGCAGTTCGTCGTTTTCCATGTAAAGGAATTCTGTGCGGTACAAACCAATACCTTGTGCCCCCATAGTGAGCGCATGTTTAGCATCCTTTGCCTTGCCGATGTTACCGAATAATTCTACATGGTGACCATCAGTGGTAGTAGCTTCAAGATTAGCAGATTCGCGCAACCGTTTTAATTCCTCTTGGAACGCCAACGCTTGATTTGTATACTCCGTCCAATCCGCATCAGATGGATTGATTTCTACGATACCATCGGTACCAAGAACGACTGCTTTGTCGCCATCAGCGAAACTTTCAATATCGCCTACTCCCATAACAGCGGGAATTTCGAGTGTACGAGCCATAATAGCCGCATGAGATGTAGGACCACCCGCCGCAGTGACAATGCCTTTTACCACATTTTTATCGAGAGAAGCCGTATCAGATGGTGCCAAATCATGAGCCACCAAGATCACTTCGCCAGAAATATGAGACAAACCGCGAGGGTTCATACCTAATATATTGCGCATCAAACGATCGCCGATATCCTTAATATCTGCACCGCGTTCACGCATATAGGCATCTTCCATACCGAGGAAGATATTTGCAAAGGTTTCAATTGTTTGAGACGTAGCTGAAACCACATTGATATGACTAGACTCAACAAGGGATTTGATTCCGTCAGACAAGGATGGGTCTTGAGCGATTTGCATGTGCGCTTCAAAAATAGCGGCCTCTTCTGGTCCCATTTCTTCCAACGCTTTTTTACGAATAGTATCCAATTGTTTTAAGGTAGATGCCATAGCAGTTGCAAACTTGCTAATTTCTTCTTCTACCTTGTCTTCCGCTACAGTGTAATCAGGAATGACAATTTCCTCTTGAATATATCTATATACATTGCCTACTGCAACGCCACGAGATCCAGAAATCCCTTGAATTCGCATATGTGTTCCTCTTTCTATTACGATTAGCTACATTACTTTTTATTTTATCATTTCTCGGTTAAACAATAAAGTAATCCAAATCCCTATATTCCCTTAAATAACCGTCCCACATGGGGCATTTTTTATTTTATTATAACTCTTAATAAACGCTGTAAGCTTTCCTTATTTTCCCTTTATTTTGCTATAAATTTATACGATTCCATGCCATGCTTAAGGCCTATTTATGTTATAATGTTATAATATTATAATATAGAATATATAATAATATACATATGAGACTTTCACGGGCTTCATGGTGAAAGTCTTACTTATTGATAGGAGACTTTATGAAATTAACAAAAATGCATGGTCTCGGCAATGATTTCATCCTCTTTGCCGACCCACAAGGGAGTTCTAAAGACTACACAGACCTCGCTATCCGCCTTTGCGATCGTCGTACGGGTATTGGTGCCGATGGTCTTGCCATCCTAGTACCTTCCGAAACTTGTGATGTGCGCATGCGTATCATCAACTCCGATGGTAGTGAAGCAGAAATGTGCGGTAATGCGATTCGCTGCTTTGCAAAATACGCTTATGAACACGGTCAAACTACGAAGGAAACTTTCACCATCGAAACCTTGGCAGGCGTAATGAAGCCTACCTTGACTATCGAAAACGGAATAGTCACACAAGTTACTGTAGACATGGGCAAACCATTCTTCAATGCCCAAGACATTCCTATGAATGTAACCATGGATAAGGTTATCGACGTAGACCTTGATGTAAACGGTGAGACCGTAACGGTAAGCTCCGTATTGCTCGGCGTGCCTCATACGGAGGTATTCATCGACGACATTACAAAGGCCCCTGTTACAATGCAAGGCCCAATTCTTGAAAAGCACGATGCCTTCCCTGCTAACACAAATGTAAACTACATTGAAGTGGTAAATGACAAACATATCAAGGTGCGCACTTGGGAGCGCGGCGCTGGTGCTACCTTAGCTTGTGGAACAGGCTCTTGTGCCTCTGCCGTTATGTCCTTTGAAAAGGGATTAACAGGGCGCGAAGTAGATGTGGAACTCTATTTAGGTACATTGCATATTTCATACTTGGAGGATGGCACGGTGCTCATGACAGGCCCTGCTGAGGAAGTCTTCGAAACAGAACTTCCTATCGACTAAGATGAAGTGGTTACAACTTATATTAAATGCGTTCCTAAGATACCAACAGGGTCGCTCACTCATGCCACGGAATATAGAGCCCCTCTTAGGACTACTTATATCCATTCTCGTCATCCTCATTGCTGTAGCCAATAGCATCGCCATTGGTTACGCCTTGATTGTCGTATGGTGCATCATGACCTTTGTATTTTATCGCAAAGGATATCAACCAAAGGAACTATTAAACCTATCGTGGACAGGTGCTAAAACGTCCATCGTGGTGATGCAAATCTTTCTTCTCATCGGTTGGCTCATCGCCATGTGGCAAGCAGCGGGCATTATCCCTATGATCATTGCCACAGGCATCGACTTAATTAACCCGTCCATCTTCATCGTCTGTGCCTTTTTAATAACAGCTGTAGTAAGCATGCTGTTGGGCACCGCACTAGGAACTGTAGGTACAATAGGCATCGTACTCATCACGATGGCAAGAGCTGGGAGTATTCCAGAAAATATCGTAGCCGGTGCCATTATTGCAGGTGCTTACTTTGGTGATCGAAACGGGCCACTATCCTCTAGTGCGTCTCTCGTAGCAGCCTTAACCCATACAAAGGTATCAACGAATATTCCCATCATGTTTAAAGATGGTATTCCAGCACTCATCATCTCTACAGTGCTGTATCTATTACTATCTCAGTGGTACCCACTCAATTACGAAAATAGTTTACTATCCGATACAATTCACTTTATTTTCAACATCGATTGGACATTATGGATTCCAGTCATCATCGTCATTGGTCTATTGCCTTTGAAAGTATCTATCCGTTGGCCTATCGGACTCAGTGCATTAGCAGCGGCCATTCTAGCTTATACAAATCAAGGAGCCACCATTTCTGAGTTGGGATGGTATACCTTAACGGGCTTTGAACTACCGCACTACAATCCACTAGCTGATATCATTCATGGCGGCGGTCTACAAACGATGTTTATCCCTACCCTTTCGATTTTCATGGCTACTGCCATTTCAGGCATGCTTGAAGGAGTTGGCTTCTGGAACGACATACGACAACTGTTAGAACGGGCTAAAACACGGAACGATGTATTTGCTGCCAATGTAGGCCTTGCCTTTTTAACAGGTGCGGTTGGATGCAGCCAAGCTATTGCGGTAGTTATGACACACTCTATTATGCGTATTACCTACGCTCAACGGGGTATTCAAGACGAAGATGTGATGCTAGACTTTGAAAATAGCGGCATCCTCATTGCTCCATTGCAACCGTGGAATATCGCTGCCTACGTGCCCGTTGTCATGATGGGTACAAGTTCCGCAGGTTACGTACCATTTGCCTTCTTCCTATATCTAGTACCACTCATCTATTGGTTACGCTTACGGAAGCAAGATCAACCGATCATACGCTAATTAGTAATATCTCAAAAGGGGAAATTGTATGATTTACACTATTACCTTTAACCCAGCTCTCGATTATATTGTGCGCCTTGATCACCTCAAGACGGGTACTATTAATCGTACCACCCAAGAATACGTTCTCGGTGGCGGCAAAGGTATCAACGTATCTATCGTGCTCAATAATCTTGGCATGGATACGACAGCACTCGGCTTCATCGCAGGGTTTACAGGCGAAGAAATCGTAACACAACTCAAGAAATTCGGCGTGAAAGAAGATTTCATCCGACTTCGCGAAGGATTAACCCGCATCAATGTTAAAGTAAAAGCATCTGATGAGGAAACAGAGATTAACGGCCGCGGCCCAATCATCGGTGATCACGAATTAGAAGCTCTATACAAACAACTCGATGCGTTGACCGAAAAGGACACCTTAATCCTTGCGGGGAGCATTCCTTCTAGTCTACCAAGCGATATGTACGAACTCATTATGAATCGCTTACAACATAAAAATATCCGCATCGTAGTAGATGCTACAAAAGATCTACTCACAAAAGTCTTGCCTTATAAACCATTCTTAATTAAGCCAAATAATCACGAGCTTAGCGAAATCTTTGGCCGCACTCTTGCTACAAAGGATGACCTTGTAGAAGCTGCTAAAGCATTACAAGAGAAAGGTGCACAACACGTGCTCATCTCCATGGCTGGTGATGGAGCTATCTTGGTCGCTGCTGACGGCGCTGTATACACCAGTCCTGCCCCTAAAGGTATCCTCGTAAATTCCGTAGGCGCTGGCGATTCCATGGTCGCTGGCTTTATTACGGGCTATGAAAAAACAGGTAACTTACAAGAGGCGCTCTACTGGGGCATCTCCAGTGGATCTGCCTCTGCCTACTCTGAAAACCTCGCAACCCTTGAAGAAGTAGAAACACTACTTTCACAAGTACGAGTTAAATGATTTTATATTTTATTTGCATCAAGGAGTACACATATGCAAATCACTGATTTATTAAAACCTCAATCTATTTTGCTGAATGCAGATCCTGTCACAAAGGCTGACGCCATTTATACCTTAGGCGAATTGATGGAAAAAGGCGGCAACCTCATCGATAAAGGTGAGTACTTAACAGCTGTCTTTGCTCGAGAAGAGTCAGGTTCTACGGGCCTCGGTGATGGTATCGCCACACCGCATGCTAAATCTGCAGGCGTAAAAGAAGCAGGCCTCGCTGCTATGGTCGTGCCTAACGGTGTAGATTTTGAAGCACTTGATGGTCAACCATCTCGCCTATTCTTTATGATTGCTGCTCCAGAAGGCGCGGCTGACACTCATGTAGAGGTATTGAGTCAGTTAGCAACAATGGTGATCGACCCTGATTTCAAAGAAGCTCTTATCGCAGCTCCAACCGTAGAACGTTTCTTGGAACTCGTAACAGCTAAAGAGCAAGGCAACTTTGATCCATCTGTAGAAGGGTTTATCAAAACAGCAGAGGATCAAAAAGCAACCGGTATTACTGGCGCTATCGAAACAAAGGCTACAGAAGCAATTGAAAAAGTTGCACCTAAGATTTCTATAGATAACCCGCATTATGATGTACTAGCTGTTACAGGCTGTCCTACTGGCATCGCACATACCTACATGGCTGCAGAATCTTTAGAACGCAAAGCTAAAGAAATGGGCATCTCCTTAAAAGTAGAAAAGAACGGTGCCTCTGGCGTTAAAGACGCTCTTACAGCAGAAGAAATTGCACATGCTAAATGTATTATCGTAGCTTCCGATCGCCAAGTAGAAATGGCACGTTTTGACGGTAAACCTATGATTCAAACTAAGGTAGCGAATGGCATCAATAAAGCGGAAGAGCTACTAACAGAAGCTATGGCTGGCACAGCTGCCGTATATCAAGCATCTGCGGCTGACCGCGAAGCTGCTGAGATTGCAGCTAGCGCATCTGATAGCGTAGGCCGTCAAATCTACAAACATTTAATGAACGGCGTCTCTCACATGTTGCCGTTTGTTATCGGTGGCGGTATCTTGATTGCCCTCGCCTTCTTATTCGACGTATTCGATCCAGCGAATCCTAAAAACTTTGGTTCCGGTACACCTCTTGCGGCTTTCTTAATGCAAATCGGTGGCGCGTCCTTTGGCTTCATGTTACCAGTATTAGCGGGTTACATCGCTATGAGTATTGCGGACCGTCCAGGTCTTGTAGCTGGTTTCGTTGGCGGCTTATTAGCTAACCAAGGCGGCTCTGGTTTCCTCGGTGCATTGATTGCCGGTTTCGCAGCAGGTTATTTGGTATTATTAGTTAAGAAATTAGTATCTGGTTTGCCTCAAGCATTAGAAGGTACAAAACCGGTTCTCTTCTACCCTGTACTTGGCGTATTGTTCATTGGTATCGCTATTACCTTTATCATCAATCCTCCTGTATCCGCACTTAATCACTGGTTAATGGACTCCTTGCAATCCATGGGCACTACTAGCCGCGTATTGTTAGGTCTAATCTTTGGTGCTATGATGTCCGTTGATATGGGAGGCCCTGTAAACAAAGCGGCTTATGTTATCGGCACAGGTGCACTTGCGACTGGTGAATACGGTATCATGGCAGCGGTAATGGCAGGCGGTATGGTTCCTCCATTGGCAATCGCTCTTTGTACTACATTCTTCCCTAGCCGTTTCACAGAGGCTGAACGCAAATCTGGTATCACAAACTACATCATGGGCCTTTCCTTCATCACAGAAGGGGCTATCCCATTTGCAGCTGCTGATCCAGTTCGCGTATTGCCAGCTTGCATCATCGGTGCTGGTACAGCTGGTGCATTATCCATGTTCTTCGAATGCACACTACGCGCTCCACATGGCGGTATCTTCGTAGTACCAACAATTGGTAATCCACTTCTTTACCTTGCATCCATCGCAATCGGTTCCATTGTGGCTTGCTTCATCTTAGCACTTGTAAAGCCAAGTTTAAAAAATAGTATCACTAAATAGACCATTAAAATTAACTATCAATTATAGCTTATATATGATTGATGGCCGATGATTGATTATTGACTCTTATCGATGGTGAAAGCTAGTGTCACACTAGTAGATATACTAAAAGGACTAGAATATACGTGTTCTGAACTGACCTAAAAATTGGACATAATTTAGGAGGTATAGTTCAAGAATATACGTACTCTAGTCTTTTTTCTTATATTCAAAAATAATTAATATTATTTTATAATTCATGATCAAAACTACTTTCAAAAGTGGAAGCAAATCCTCAAAATTGTACAATTACATCGATTTATGTTAAACTATATAAATATTAATTAACTTTAAAATTATAAATTATTATTAGAAATCTAGTTCGGAGAACTAATTCATGAAGTCATCAAAAAATTGTAAGGTTACTGCTGCATTTCTTGCCGCAGCTGCGTTGGGTGGTGTTGCCCATGCAGAGCCTACACTTAACATGAATGATTTAGTAGGTACGAGTACCAGTGCTGAATCAACGACACAAAGTACTACAAGTGTAGCAACTCCAGTCGTGAAACCAATGGCAACTCAGCCAGTCTTACCAACTACACCACAACCGGCCACCATTGTACAACAACAAGCACCACCGATGGCACAACCTCAACCATCCTACGTGATACAACCAGCAACGGTTAGCCCTATACAAACTCAACAAATTACACCATTACAAGCAGTACCGCAACAAGTAGTACCAATGCAATCTCAACAACAGGTTCAAACTCAACCTCAGTATGTTGTCAATAAAGATACAAAAGCTGTCATGGAACCTACATTAGCAATGCACAGCTTGATAAATGTACAGCGAAAAACTGAACCTGTTACTATAGAGAAACCAGTAGATGGTAAGCAACAAGTACAAACTACACAAGTACAGCGTACGCCTGTTGTTATTCAACAAGAATCCATAGCGCCATTAACTGTATCTAATACTACAGTAACAAAAGCCGTGGTAGCCAAACAAAGACTTACAATTCGCGATATTCAACGTGCTGAGCGTGAGCGTTTAGCTCAACTAGCCGCGGTATCACAAGTTGATCAACAACAACTCGCTCAAAAACAAGCTGAAGCGCAACGGCAAGCAGCACTACAAGCAGAAGCACAACGGCAAGAAGCTTTGCGGGCGGAACAAGAACGTGTGGTAGCTCAGCAAACCGAGGCACAACGTCAAGCGACTTTACGTGCTGAGCAGGAACGTATTGCGGCTCAACAAGCTGAGCAAGCGCGTATTGCAGAAGAACGCCGTCAAGCGGCAGAGCTAGAACGCATCCGTATCCAAGAGGAACAACGCCGTATTGCTGAGCAGCAAGCAAATCAAGAACGTTTAGCGGCTCAACAAGCCGAGGCGCAACGCCAAGAAGCTTTACGCGCTGAACAAGAGCGTATGGCAGCAGCTCAACAAGCTGAGGCGCAACGCCAAGCTGCTATTAGAGCGGAACAAGAACGTATCGCCGCTCAACAAGCCGAGGCTCAACGTCAAGCGGCTATTAGAGCCGAGCAAGAACGTATCGCCGCTCAACAAGCCGAGGCGCAACGCCAAGCTGCTTTAAAATCGGAACGTGAGCGTATCCTCGCTCAACAGGCTGAAGAAGAACGCTTAGCCGCTGAAGAAGCAGCTCGCCAACGAGCTGAAGCTGCCGCTAAAGCTGAAGCAGAACGTCAAGCAGCTATTAAAGCGGAGCAAGAACGTATCGCCGCTCAACAGGCTGAAGCTCAACGCCAAGCAGCTTTAAAAGCTGAACAAGAGCGTGTAGCGGCCGAAAAAACTAAAGCTGAACGCGAAGCAGCTATTAAGGCAGAGCAAGAACGTATTGCGGCTAAACAAGCGGAACTTGCAAGACAAGCTGCAATCCAAGAAGAGCAAGAACGTTTAGCTGCTGAACAACTAGCAAAAGAAGAAGCTGAGACTGCAGCCAAAGCACAAGCTGAAGCCGAAGCTAAGGCTAAAGCAGATGCAGAAGCTGCTGCTAAAGCTAAGGCTGAAGCCGAAGCAAAAGCTAAAGCAGAGGCTGCTGCTAAAGCTCAGTCCGAAACCGAGACAAAAGCTAAAGCTGAAGCAAAAACTAAGTCAGAAGCGGAGACTAGACAAGTTCAAGAGAGCAAATTACCGCAATCTTATGTAGATGCTCGTAATACAGCCTCTACAAAAGGCTCTCCTGTAACAGAAGAGAAAAATATTCTTTCCCAACCAATGGATCCACCATTGCAAGCCAATGCATCTGCAAAAATTAGCCTTGCCTTTGACGCGAAAAATTACGAATCTATGTCTACGACAGTAGATAATAAGGAAATCAAATATCGCGCCTTCGAGTATATCCCTTACGTGGCTAATCCAATCGACATAGATCAGCAATACATGAACATTTATGTACCAGAGGAATATTTCAACAACGGCACTATCAACGGTTACAACACCCAAACAGCCCCTATCTTCATGCCAAATGCGGTAGGCGGTTATATGCCAAGTCAAGCTATGACTCCAAAAATGGAAAATGGTAAACCTAACAGTGTTCTTTACGCATTATCCCGTGGTTATGTAGTAGCTTCCCCTGCTACACGTGGTCGTACCAATAAAGCTTCCGATGGCAACTTCATCGGTAAGGCCCCTGCAGTAATCGTTGACTTACAAGCGGCCACAGCCTACTTACACGCCAACGATTCCGCTATGCCAGGTAATGCAAACCGCATTATCACAAATGGTACAAGTGCAGGCGGTGGTGTATCCTTGTTACAAGGTGCAACTGGTAACAGCTCCGACTTCCAACTATATTTACAAGCATTAGGTGCAGCTACCGCGGCAACTAATGTATACGCAGTATCTGCGTATGCCCCTATCACTAACCTCGATGCAGCTGATATGGCTTACGAATGGAGTTATAACGGCATTTCATCCTTTAATAAAGTGACTATGTCCCCAGGTGAATTACCACAAGCCAATGTAGGCGGTACTCCTGCTCAACCACAACGCACAATGCAACGTGTAAACTTGAATGCAGACGATCTAGCATACTCCAAAATGCTTAGCGAACACTTCCCTGATTACGTAAATAACTTGCAATTACGTGACTCTCTAGGTCGTGTTCTAAAACTCGATAAGAATGGTAATGGTACTTTCAAAAATTATGTAAAAGAATTTATCGTTGCTGCTGCTAATAAAGCACAAGCTAAAGGTACTGATTTATCTAAGCATACATACCTTGTACGTGATAATAAAACAGGGACTATCAAAGACATTAACTG
The DNA here is from genome assembly GCF_945949885.1 of Veillonella parvula. Lineage (GTDB taxonomy): Bacteria > Bacillota > Negativicutes > Veillonellales > Veillonellaceae > Veillonella > Veillonella parvula_B. The sequence continues at coordinate 13,191 of NZ_CAMFFZ010000031.1, forward strand.
GGAAGCATATAACCACTTTGTAAGCCGTTCTAAAGCGCCAGGCGCCTTTGACTCCCGTTCCAATGATACTGGTGAAAACAGTCTATTTGGTACAAGTACTACAGATAATAACCATTTTACAATTACTGCTGCATTACACGATACAACTGCTAATCAAGATGTATACGTAGAAAATGCTAAGATTGTTACTATGATGAACCCAATGAACTATCTCGGTTCTCCAGCTGCGACAAATGCACGATTCTATCGTATTCGTTACGGCACAGCTGACAGCAATACATCTGTTGCAATTCCTTTAATCGTAGGTACGCGTGCTCAAAACCTTGGGTACAGAGTAGATATGGCAACACCATTTGATGTAGATCATTCTGGTGATTACGATCTAGAAGAATTATTCAACTGGATGGATAATATTGTTAAAAACGGTAGATAATTACAATTAAATACATACCAAAATACTAAAGGAGCTACCCAGTAGCTCCTTTTTTATATACAATTATAAATTTTCTTGTGTATTCAATAATAAATATTATTGTAAAAGACCCTCTCCCACTATCAATAATCTGCACCATTATCTACTCAGTACATTACCTATTACAATAACAAATGAATTCAGAAAAAAAGGATGCTTCCTGTAAAATACAGGGAAACATCCATGTGTTTGAGCCAGTAGAAAGCAACTGTTATGCTTTACCATGATAGGTGATTAAACTTCAGGGAATAAAACTGTAGATAAGTAGCGTTCGCCTGTATCAGGGAGAATTACTACAATATTTTTACCTTTATTTTCAGGGCGTTTTGCCAATTCTTGAGCCGCCCAAAGCGCAGCACCAGAGGAAATACCTACCAATACGCCTTCTGTGTGACCAAAAGCTTGAGATGTAGCAAAAGCATCCTCGTTAGAAACTTGGATTACTTCATCGTAAATGTTAGTATCCAATGTATCTGGAATGAAGCCAGCACCTAAGCCTTGGATTTTATGAGGGCCTGGTTTACCATTAGATAATACAGGAGAATCTGCTGGTTCTACGGCAACCACATGTACATCAGGGTTTTGTTCTTTTAAGTAACGACCTGCACCTGTCAACGTACCGCCTGTACCAACACCAGATACGTAGATATCTACGGTACCATCAGTATCTTGCCAGATTTCAGGGCCAGTTGTTCTGTAGTGAATTGCAGGATTAGCTTGATTTACGAACTGACCTGCTTCAATAGCACCAGCTGTAGCCGTTACGATTTCCTTAGCTTTTGCAATAGCGCCTTTCATACCAAGAGAACCGTCAGTCAATACGAGCTGAGCGCCATAACCAAGCATTAATTTACGGCGTTCAATGGACATTGTTTCAGGCATTACGATTACAACTTTATAGCCAAGCGCGGCACCTACAGCAGATAAGCCAATACCTGTATTACCAGATGTAGCTTCTACAATTGTACCACCTGGTTGTAATTCACCAGACTCAACAGCCGCTTGAATGATTGCTGCTGCGATACGATCTTTTACAGATCCACCTGGGTTAAAATATTCCAATTTAGCAAAAATATTTGCTTCTGCACCAAATTTAGCACCAAAACGTGTAGCTGCCAATAGTGGTGTTTTACCGATTAATTCAACAAAAGATTTAGCAATTTTAGACATAGTGGTCACTCCTTAATTAAATAGAACCATCCCAATTATCATATTTTGTATCAAGTTTAGCGTAAGTCCCATCAATTACATCTTGTAGGGTTACGTTTTCTAAATAATCATGAATATAGTTTTGTAAGCCTGCCCAGAAACCAACGGTGCGTTCGTTGATTACTGTATCAGTACTCACCCCTTCATCAAGGGTAGATATGATAGCCATCGATTCCTCAGTGGCAAGCAATATTTCAATAATTGTGTACTCCTTAGGGCTTTTAGATAATCGATATCCGCCGTATTTACCGCGGATACTATCCACTAGGTTAGCAGCGCCTAAACGAGCTACGATACCTTCTAGGTATTTTTCAGATATGCCTTGTCGTTCTGCCACAGATCGCAAGGAAACTGGTTTATCTTGCCCTTGCTCTGCCAAATCGATGAGAACCATCAATGCATAACGACCTTTTGTGGAAATCCTCATATATCTTGCCTTTCTTTGTAAACGTTAGTGTTAAACACACCCATATTAAAAAGTGCTTATATTATATTTATAAAGCTATTTATAAAACCTTTCATATCAATAGGAATTAATTTCATTATAGACCACTCACTATAAAAATGCAAGAACTTATTTCCTACTTTTATAAAGGGATATTAACAACACAAAAGGACCAGCCCGAAGACCAGTCCTTTTGCGTATAGTTTGTAGTTTGTTATATGAGGTTTACCATGATGAATTGGAGAGGGTTCATCTGGTATTGGGACTTACCGTATCGTCAGGAAAACGATGCGCGCCCGTGTTTATGTCATTTGAGGAGTTGTCTAGATTACTCTAGCATTTAAGTATAAGTTTCTTAATTAGATTTTACCTACAAGATCAAGACCTGGTTTCAAAGTGTCTTTACCTGGTTTCCAACGTGCAGGGCACACTTGATCGCCATGTTTAGCTACGAATTGAGCAGCTTGTACTTTACGAACCAATTCTTCAGCGGAACGACCGATACCCATATCATGAATTTCTGCTGTACGCACGAAGCCTTCTGGATCTACTACGAATGTACCACGGTAAGCCATAGCAGATTCTTCTTGGAATACATCGAAGAAGTCAGCCAATTCATGTTTTTTGTCAGCTAACATGTAGTACTCGATTTTATTGATGCTTGGAGAAGCATCAGACCATGCTTTGTGAACGAATTCGGAGTCACAAGATACAGAGTAAACTTCGCAACCCAATTCTTTCAACTCTGCATAAGAGTTTTGTACGTCTTCCAACTCAGTAGGGCATACGAATGTAAAGTCTGCTGGATAGAATACGAATACAGACCATTTACCCAACACGTCTGCAGTGCTAACTTTTACCAATTCAGGTTTTTTGAAAGCATCAAGTGTAAATTCAGGAAGTTGTTTACCAATAATAGACATGTTATGTCCTCCTTATTTGAGTTCCATATTTAACGAATATATTTACATTGGTGTACTTAGCACCATATCTATATCTATCTTTGTCTATATAATAACAAATATCATTCAATATTGCAAGCGTTATTTTTAAATTTATCGATATATTTTTCCAACTTTTTTCGATGTAAGCAAAAAAAGAAGAAAGATGCTCATTTCTGAGCACCTTTCTTTTTTTACGTACTACAATAGACTTACTGTTCACAGTAGCGTGATCAAAAGCGATTAAACCCGCTATATTAGCAAGCCCTCTCCGTGCTATGTGATCAGTTGTAGATTGTTCTTTTCCCGATTTACCATATACAAACTGCTCTAGTTTGAGTACAGCTAATATAAATAAACCTATAATAGATAAAACAGATCCCATCGTTTTAATCTATTTCTTAAGTTCTAAGATTGCATCTACGAAACCACGGAATAATGGGTGTGCATTATTTGGACGAGACTTAAGTTCTGGATGTGCTTGTGTACCAATAAAGAATGGATGATCTTTTACTTCAATACTTTCAACAAGACGGCCATCTGGAGATGTACCTGAAATCACAAGACCTGCATCAGTCAATTGTTGACGGTATTCATTGTTGAACTCATAGCGATGACGATGACGTTCATAAATCAAATCTTCCCCATAAGCTTCGTGAGTTTTCGTACCGGCTTCCACTTTGCATGGATAGATACCTAGGCGCATTGTACCGCCTTTTTTATCTACATCAATTTGATCACTCATCAAGTCAATTACTTTGTACTTAGCATTTTCGTCAAATTCGCTAGAGGTTGCTCCTTCCATGCCACATACGTTACGAGCAAATTCCATTACTGCAGATTGCATGCCAAGGCATAGGCCAAGATATGGAATATTGTTTTCACGAGCGTATTGGATTGTGCGGATTTTACCTTCTACACCACGGGAACCAAATCCACCAGGTACGATGATACCTTCAACACCATCAAATACCTCTTTAGGATCTACAGATGTATCATCAAGTTCTTCGGAGTCAATCCAACGAATATTCACTTTAGTACCCGTAGCAATACCAGCATGATCTAGAGCTTCAACTACGGATAAATACGCATCATGCAACGCTACATATTTACCAACAATAGCAACTGTAATATCTTTATTAGGATTCAAGATCTTATGAACCATTTCTTTCCATGCAGTCATATCACATGGACGATCTTCAAGACCTAACTTTTTGATAACAATATCGTCAAGACCTTGATCTTGCATCATCAATGGCACTTCATAGATAGAGCTACAAGTTTGATTTTCAATAACTGCTTCAGGTTCTACGTCGCAGAACAAAGCAAGTTTTTCTTTCATATCATCAGAGATATGTTTCTCACTACGACATACCAAAATATCTGGTTGAATACCAATGCTACGCAATTCTTTTACACTATGTTGTGTAGGTTTTGTTTTCAACTCGCCTGCGGCATTGATGTAAGGCACCAACGTAACGTGAATATAAAGTACATCATTACGACCTACTTCTTTTTTCACCTGGCGAATAGCTTCCATGAATGGCAAGCTTTCAATATCACCTACAGTACCACCGATTTCAGTGATAACTACATCAGCATTATCCTCTTTACCTACACGGTAAACATTTTGTTTAATTTCGTTTGTAATATGTGGAATTACTTGTACAGTGCTACCTAGGTAATCACCTTTACGTTCTTTATTGATTACAGACCAATATACTTTACCCGCTGTAATATTAGAACGTTTGCTAAGGTTAATATCGATAAAGCGTTCATAATGACCCAAATCAAGGTCCGTTTCGGCGCCGTCATCTGTTACGAATACTTCACCATGTTGGTAAGGGCTCATCGTACCAGGGTCGATATTAATGTATGGATCAAATTTTTGAATCGTTACATTGAAACCGCGGTTTTTTAGTAAACGACCCAAAGATGCTGCTGTAATCCCCTTCCCAAGAGAAGAAACAACGCCGCCAGTTACGAAAATATACTTAGTTGCCATGATGCCTCCCACCTATTACATTTTTTCCGGAGCGGAAATACCTAAAATACCCAAGCCTTGACGAAGAACGAGGGCAATCGCTGTGATTAATCCAAGACGAGCTTGTTGCAACGCTGGATCTACGCCAATGATACGACCTTGACGGTAGAATGAATGGAACATGCTTGCCAAATCGTATAAGTACCGAGCAATACGATGAGGTGCACGATGTTCAGCAGCTTGAACGACCTCTTCCGGATATTCAGCTAATTTCTTAATTAATTCTAATTCCATTTCACTTGTAAGTGTTGTGAAATCAGTTTCACTATAATCGCCAAATGCGATGCCAGCTTCACACACTTGGTTGTAAATACTGTGAATACGAGCATGAGCATATTGGATATAATACACCGGGTTGTCATTACTGCGAGATTTTGCCAAATTAATATCAAAATCAAGTTGACTATCCAAGGAACGCATCAAGAAGAAGTAACGAGATGCATCTACACCAACTTCATCGATTAATTCATCTAATGTAACGCTATCACCGCTACGTTTAGACAATTTAACTAGTTGTCCGTCACGGAACAATGCTACCATTTGTAATAGCAATACTGTTAATTTATCAGGGTCATAACCGAACGCCGCCATAGCCGCTTTTACACGGCATACATAACCATGGTGGTCAGCGCCCCAAATATCAATCATTTCTTTAAAGCCACGATCAAATTTATTGCGATGATACGCAATATCTGCCGCCAAATATGTAGGAACCCCATTATCACGGATAACTACGCGATCTTTATCATCGCCATAGTCAGTAGATTTTAACCACAAAGCTCCATCTTTTTCATACACTTTACCTAGAGCCTTCAACGCCTCTACGGAGTGATGAATTTCATCAGTTTCATGAACTGTACGTTCAGAGAACCAATTATCGAACGTAACGCGGAAGTTTCTTAATGTTTCTTCTAAGCGAGCTAATTTTTCTTTTAAGCCCTCTTTCTTAAACAAGGCTACACGCTCTGCTTCGTTCATAGCATTTAATTTATCAAAGCCTTCTCGTTCTGCAATCGCTTTCGCTGTTTCAATAATATCTGGGCCACGATAACCGTTTTCAGGGAACACTAACGCCCCTTCTGGAATATTGAACTCAGGCATAGAGCCGTCTTCATTGCGTTTAGGTGGGAATACTAATGTAGCACCTTGTAACTCTTGGAAACGGTACTCAATGGAAATAGCCATGTTGTCGATTTGATTACCCGCATCATTGATATAGTATTCAGATTGTACATTGTAACCCGCTGCACGTAACAAGTTTACAAGAGCACTACCGTACGCAGCACCGCGACCATGACCTACGTGCAATGGCCCTGTAGGGTTTGCACTTACGTACTCTACTTGAATCGTATCGCGCGCACGCAATGGTTGAACACCGTACTCAGTACCAGCAGTCAAAATGGCTTTTAACGTATCATACACCATATCAGATTTCAAAAAGAAATTAATAAAACCTGCGCCGGCAACCTCCGCACGTTCAAGCCAATCAAAGTTCATATGACTAATCAAAGCTTCAGCAATAACTCGAGGATTTTGACGAGCTACACGAGCGGATTGCATAGCGATGTTTGTAGAAAAATCACCGAATTCCTTTTGAGGTGGCACTTCGAGAACGATCTCTGGATATTCCCCAGCCGGCAAATCACCGCTGTTAATCGTATCTTGTAATGCCTGTTCAATCCCCGATTTCAGGATTTCCTTCATGTCCATGCTCTATATCCTCCCGCACGTCTATATCTAACTGATTATAAAATTGCCATTCACCTTCAACGGAAATATCATATCCTAAATGAACATGACCTACGCCATCATGAAAGTCTACTGTTAATTCATGAGTATTTACAGCCATATGTAAATCACCATATGGTGTTTCATATACGGCTTCTCGTTCTTCACCACGGACGTATTGATGACGCATATTGACAGCCCCTGTTCGAAGCAACACGATAGAATCATCATGGATTTTAATGGTCGTCTTAACCCCATCCAATCCAGTCACACTAGATTCTTCATAACGCACATATTGAGCACTACCCTTTTCATGTGACGTACCTGGGGAAATCAATTCCACTACGGTATCCTTGCCATCCATATCTCGTTGTACACTCTTTACGGACACTAGAACCCGCTTCATTTTCAACCTCCATGGTAGTAATTAATCATCATATTATACCATAATCAAGGACTATTTTGCACCCTTAATGAGTCCCAATTTCTTAGTCTTCGTCATCCGTTTAATAGCATATTCTCTGCGTTGTGCTTCTTGTTTTTGATGAAAGCTTTCAGAATATACCAAGGTCACAGGACGACGTCCTCGCGTATACTTTGCACCGCCTAAGATATGTCCATTATGAGCATCTATTCGACGTTTAAGATCTGTAGTCCATCCACAATACAAAGAATCATCTGCACAACGCACCAAGTACACATAGTGCCGTTCTTCAGACTTAGCATCCTTATTTGCCATTTTTCGCATCATCAGTGATTGGTTCCAATGTGATAGAATTGATAATTACTGGTTCAACTGGTTTATCATTGCGACCAGTCTTAACCTTGCCAATTTTTTCAACTACATCCATACCTTGTACTACAGTACCAAAGATGGTGTGTTTATTATCTAACCAATCCGTAGGTCCCAAGGTAATGAAAAATTGAGAGCCTCCTGTATTAGGGCCACGGTTTGCCATGGCAAGAACGCCCATTTTATTGAAATGTAAATCATTGGAGAATTCATCAGGAATTGTATAGCCCGGTCCACCGGCACCTGTGCCATCAGGATCTCCACCTTGAATCATAAAGCCTTCGATAACGCGGTGAAATGTCACACCATTATAGAAGCCTTTTTTCACGAGATAATCAAAATTTTTGACCGTAATCGGCGCTTTAGACCCTAACAAACGAACCTTAAATTGACCATAGTTTGTATCAAAAATAGCATATTCATCTGCAATTGGCGCATTCGTAAAATTAGGCATCGCCACAGTTTCTGCTTTCACAGTATTACCTTGTGGTTGCTCCCCAGTTTTGGTACTACATGCTGTTGTACCAAGTACTGTAATCCCCAACATTGCGCATAAAGCCAAGCGTTTCCAGTTCATATGTCCCCCCAAATACTAATATTATATTTAACTAAATGTAGATTTAAAATTTACATAGAAAAACCGCTCAACCCATGAGCGGCTCTTTTTTAGTATATCATATTATGGCACTATTGAGATTAAAAATATAAAAAAACTTAAATTGCAATATGAAATTGAACAGTATCCAAATCTACAATTCTATTAACTT
>NZ_CAMFFZ010000032.1:0-19594 GCF_945949885.1 Veillonella parvula
CAGAAAAATAGCTATTAGTTGATTGTATATAATCAACTAATAGCTATTTTTAGTAGAAAGGGGCTGTTTTGTTACAGCCCCTTTTTGATTTATACAGATACGTATTTTCTAGGCTCTTTAGCGTTCTCTGCGGCTTCCTTTTCGGCACGCCATTTACGTTCAAAGTATTTATGATACTCTACAGGGACGTCATGAGGTGTTAAGCTTTCATAAAAATCGGTAGTTCCTTTTGCCTGAGCTTGTTCGTAGAACCATGTTTTAAATTCTAGCATGGATAAACGTGCTTGTAAGTGTTCGATTTCCGCTACTACCCGATCTCGTTGATTTCTAATAATAGATAATCTTTCGTTGATACGACTATCACCTTCCACGCAGTAGTCGATAAAATGCTTTATTTCTTTAATTGGCATGCCTGTGTGCTTCATGCATTCAATCAATTCTAACCAATCCATATCTTCGTCGTGGAAGACACGGATGCCTCCGCTAGAACGTTCGACAAATGGCAATAGGCCTTCTTTGTCATAATATCGTAAAGTAGAAGGTGCCACATTTAGTTTTTTTGCGATTTCGCCAACAGTATATGTCATATTACTTCCTTTTGGGATCATATTAAATTTGTGAATGGATTCAGTTTCAGGAGTAATGTATTAAGCATATAATATACATATATTTTTAAAGATTGGACTTAAGTTTTACGTTCTCGCTTGACTTAAACCTAACTTCAAGTTCTATACTTGTTACATACTGGATATACAGTATAGCACGATTAGTAATACAACACAAATTTGATTACAGGAACTATAAATATTGTGCAATTTGATGTTACTAATTAATATAGTTTTATTCCTTACAGGCAGTACAGAAAGTCTCATGGTTTTAATAAAACACTAATGGAGACTGAAAAGAAAGGAAACTTATGAATTTAATTGATGTAAAATCTCCAGCTGATTTAAAAGGCTTATCTATTCCTGAATTAACAGATTTAACAGCACAAGCACGTCAAGCACTTATGACGAAGGTATCAGAGCATGGCGGTCATTTTGGGCCACCTATGGGCGTAGCTGAAATGATTATGGCCTTGCACTATGTATTTAACTCACCTGTAGATAAGATTGTATATGATGTGTCTCATCAGTCTTATGTACATAAGATGGTCACAGGTCGTGCATTGGCGTTTCTTGACCATGATCATTATGACGATGTGACAGGCTATACTGATCCAACTGAAAGTGAACATGATTTCTTTAATATTGGGCATACATCTACATCTATCTCTTTGGCTTCAGGATTAGCTACGGCACGAAATTTAAAAGGGGACTCTGAAAATATTATCGCTATTATTGGCGACGGCTCCTTATCTGGTGGGGAAGCCTTTGAAGGTTTTGATTATGCAGCTACGTTAGACAGTAATATGATTATCATCGTCAACGACAATGACCAATCCATTGCAGAAAATCATGGTGGTTTATATCGTGGTCTTCGAGAATTACGTGAAACTAATGGTGAAAGTTCCAATAATATTTTCAAAGCTCTTGGTTTAGACTATCGTTTCGTTGCAAAGGGGAATGATTTAGAAACATTAATTGATGTGTTTAAGGATGTAAAAGATATTAACCATCCTATTGTATTGCATATCGTAACACAAAAAGGTAAGGGTTATGCCATTGCAGAAGCGAATAAAGAAGCGTTTCACTGGACAATGCCATTTGATCTTGAAACAGGAAAAGTAAAAGTAGAAGAGGAGGGACCTTCTTATGCAGGAGTTCTTGCTGATTATTTAATGGAACAAATTAAACGTGATCCTACTGTGGTAGCTATTACGGCAGGGACACCTGGCGGTTTTGGTTTTAATTCAACGTGGCGTGCTGCTGCAGGTAAACAATATATTGATGTAGGGATTGCCGAAGAACATGCTGTGGCTATGAGCTCTGGTATTGCTAAAAATGGCGGTAAACCTGTATTTAATGTGTATAGTACTTTCTTGCAACGTACCTATGACCAATTAGTGCAAGATCTTAGTGTTAATAATAATAGTGCAGCAATCCTAAACCATATGGCATCTGTTTACGGAATGAATGATGTTACACACTTAGGTTTCTTTGATATTCCTATGCTTACTAATATTCCAAATCTTGTGTACTTAGCACCTACAAACAAAGAGGAATTGTTAGCAATGACTGATTATGCTGTACATCAAGATAATCATCCAGTGGCAATTCGTATTCCTGTGGGAGAATTTATTTCTACTGGTGTACAAGATACAACTGACTATAGTGTATTAAATAAATCCGAAGTGACACGTGAAGGTAAAGATATTGCATTGCTTGGTTTGGGTAATTTCTACCACTTAGCTAATGAAGTGGCAGATGAATTGTTGAAAGAGGGCATCAGTGCAACTGTTGTAAACCCTAAATTTGCTTCTGGTATAGATGAAGAATTACTTGAAGCTTTAAAGGCGAATCATTCTGTTGTATTTACTTTGGAAGATGGCGTTGTTGAAGGTGGCTGGGGTCAACGTGTTGCTAGCTTCTATGGCCCATCTGCTATGCGTGTAAAAAATTATGGTATTGCTAAAGAATTCCACGATCGTTATGATGCAAGTAAATTATTATATGAAAATGGAGTATCTTTGGACCAAATCGTAGAGGATACAAAACAACTGTTATCCTTTTAATTTTATAAAGTTTTAATTAATTGAATTTTCGAATAAAAGCAGTAAACATAAATAATTATTAGGTGTTTTCTGCTTTTTTTGATATTTTATAATTTATAAAAATATAAAACTTGTTAAAAAAATATAGATTTTTTTCGAATAGGACTATAAAAATTAGATGAAGTATTATATAATAATATCTACAGTATGTATTACAGTAGAACAGTAGAATAAATCCATTGATAATATACGCTACTATTGCAGTATTATACAATTAGTATTAATGATAAGGGAGATTGTAAGACGTTGAAAAGAGTATTAACCTTAACATTAGCCGTGGCCATCGTCGCCGGTGGCTATATGTTTGAGGCTAATGGGGCGGGAGAACAACCTTCAAAACAGGCACCATCTATATCTGAGATAAATATATATACGCCAAAAGAACTTAATGCACGTCAAAAAGATTTGGTTGAAATCGGCCGTTACACAGCGTCTGGTGATCAAGAGGCATTAAAGAATACAATTGCTTCTGCTATCGAGCGAGGTACGTTGACACCGCAAGAGGTGAGTATTGCGATTCGTCAACTTTATTCTGCTGCGGGTTTGAAGCAAATGAATGCGGCGCTAGCTACATTTGCTCAATTACGTGATGAGCGTCCTGAGTTTGGCGATGAGTATGAAAAATTAGTTACAAAGCAAACTGGACTTAGTGCTTTATTGGGGAATGGCACTAATGGGGCGCCTTTAACTAAGCCGAAAGCTGAGGAAGTGAAAGAGAGGGTTCAATATAATACGTTCCGTATGAAAAAACCAAAACCTCAAAACCGTAATCGTTCACGCCTAGGTAAATTGGATCGTGAATTGGTTGCTGCAGCTGCATTAGGCACTCGAGTTGGTAAAAATAATCTATTTACTGCAGCTGAAAAGAGTTTATCTGAACTTGGCTTAAGTCAATATCAAATTGAAAATCTAGAAACTATGATTTTCCAATAAAATGTAGACCTACTTCTTTCGGAAGTAGGTCTTTTCTTATGGCTTCTACTTTCACAGTTCCAGTGATTAGGATTAAATCATAGAATGTAATTGACGTTTAAGGTCCCCTTTTCTATAATTAATAAGATAGGTATATGACCTGTAATAATAAATATAAACAAATGTAAATATATCATTAAAAATAGATGTAAGGAGAAAGTATGCGCCTTCGTAGAAAACCATGGATTGATGAAGCAATTCACGAATATGACTCTCACATCATTTTGTCTGGCCAAGAAGAGCACAAAGGCAAATGGCGTGAATTATTTGAGCATCCTGAACACCCATTATATATGGAATTAGGGACAGGGAAAGGTCGCTTTATTGCGGGGATGTCTGAAGCGTATCCAGATGCTAACTTCGTAGGTTTTGAAGTTCAGATGGGGGTTATTTATTACGCAGCACAAAAAATCTTTGAAGGGGAACGGAATAATGCAAAGGTCTCTCTATTTGATATTGCAGGTATCGAAGAGATAGTGGCACCTGGTGAAGTTGATCGTTTCTATATTAATTTCTGTGATCCTTGGCCTAAGGCGAAACATGCAAAACGCCGCCTTACATATCACACATTCCTTGACCGCTATGCTCGTCTTTTGAAAGATGGTGGCGAAGTTCACTTCAAGACGGACAACGAAGGTTTGTTTATGTTCTCGCTCGAAGAGTTCAAAGAATGCGGTTGGGAGCTTAAAAATGTAACTTATGATTTACATAGTACAGATCTTTCAAATGTAAAAACTGAATATGAAGAAAAATTTAGTAAAAAAGGTCAACCTATTTTCCGCTTAGAAGCAATTAAGCCAAAAGTACAAAAGGAGGCTTAACATGGAAACACCGAATAAGGGGGATAGTCGGTGGGGCTCACTCTTTAAAAATGACTTACAAGGTATGCTCTTACCTATTCTTCTCATTACAATTATAGGCAGTGTAAATATCTTTAGTGCTACTTATATCAGTTCTATCTATGAAAATACGGGATTATTAGGCTACTTTTTAAAGCACATGACATTCCTGCTTTTCTCTATGGCGGTAGGCGTTATTTTGTATCGATATGATTACCGTCAGTTACAGAAGCCTCACATGTTGCAAAGAATTATGATTGCCACACTAATTGGTATGATCTTGGTTCTCGCGGTTGGTGCTGTTATTAATGGTGCACGTCGTTGGATTGTTATTGGCCCTGTATCGATACAGCCTTCAGAATTTGCGAAATTAGCAGCCTTAATATGGACGTCGGCTAAATTGAGTACTATGCGAAAATGGGGGAAACCAAGGCATACTAATCCACTCATTAATTTACAAGGATATTTTAGTGAGCGCGTAGGCTATATGTTGCCACTGCTAATCTGGCCAATTATATTTGCAATTTTAACGATCTTGCAACCAGATATGGGTACTACTGTACTAATCTTTGGCTTTTCCTTTGTGCTAATTTACTTAGCAGGCTTTGATGGAAAATTCTTTGGCGGAGCTTTTGCAGTAGCTGGTTTTCTAGGTTTTATTGCGACCCGTATGTCGCCGTATCGTTGGGAACGTATTCAGTCTTGGTTTGATCCTTGGCCCCATGCGCAAGATATGGGCTACCAAACAGTTCAAGGTTTATTAGCGGTAGGCTCTGGTGGTATTCTTGGAGAGGGCTTCATGCAAGGCACGTCTAAGTATTTTTACTTGCCAGAAGCACATACGGACTTTGCCTTTGCTGTATGGGCTCAAGAAATGGGCTTCCTTGGCGCAGTGTTTGTTGTCGTTTTGGTTGCTGCTTTTACCTATTTTGGATTCCGCATTTCTAATAAGGCTCGTGATGAATTCGGTAAATGGTTAGCAATGGGTATTACCTTACTCATTAGTGGTCAAGCCTTGTTTAATATTGCCATGGTTTGCGGTATTATGCCTGTAACGGGTGTGCCATTGCCATTTGTTAGTTATGGTGGTTCTTCATTGTTGATGAATTTTATGGCTATCGGTTTATTAGCGAGCATAGGTCGTCGCAATGTAGAGGGCGTAAAGCAAGTTGGTACAGTTGAGGATTTGCCATCTTTGCGTGAAGAAACACAAAGTCGATTCAAACCTGCCGCTCCAAAGCGTACTAATAAGCCAAATATGCCTGGACCTTTTAAACCTCGAGCGACTAAAAGGCCAGTCCATAGAACAACTCGACCTGAACGTTGATATTTAACGTATATATCTTAAGCTAATTCTATTCGTGTGAATTTATATGGTATATCGAAGAGGTGTATCATATGAGCTTAGTATCGTTATATTGTGTGAGGAAAAAAGATGAAAGATTATATTGATATTCAAGAACGCCCGTCATGGGGCCAAATGTTACCACTTAGCTTTCAACATTTATTTGCTATGTTTGGCTCTACTGTATTAGTGCCATATTTATTGAAAGTAGATCCTGCAACGGCATTGTTTATGAATGGTATCGGTACATTACTATATTTGTTCGTATGTAAAGGTAAGATTCCTGCATATCTTGGTTCCAGCTTCGCCTTTATCGCGCCTGTAGCAGGGGTATTATCTGCAGGTCTTGGTTATGAAGCAGCAAAGGGTGCCTTCGTTATATTTGGTTTATCTTTTGTAATTTTATCTATTCTCGTCCGTTATATTGGTACGCGTTGGATTGATAAGTTATTCCCACCCGCAGCTATGGGTGCTATCGTAGCTATTATCGGCTTGGAATTAGCGCCAGTAGCGATGAGTATGTCTGGCCTTATCGGCAATCAAGACTTAGGCATGAGCCATAGCCAAGCTATTATTATCTCTATGTTTTCCTTAGTTGTTACCTTGCTTGGTACAGTTGTGTTCCGTGGCTTCTTAGCGGTTATTCCTGTGCTTATCGGTGTTGTTTCCGGTTATGTATTGTCCGCTGTGATGGGCGTTGTTGACTTCTCTAGTGTAGAAGCTGCTCCTTGGTTCTCCTTGCCACAGTTCTACGGTATGCCTGTATTTGATATTAATGCAATCATCATGATTATGCCGGCACTCTTTGTAGTATTTGCTGAGCACGTTGGTCACTTGGTTGTAACTAGTAACATCGTTGCTAAAGACTTGATGAAAGAACCTGGTCTACAAAGATCCTTGCTTGGTGACGGCCTTGCAAATATTCTTTCTGGTTTTTTCGGTGCTACACCAAATACGACATATGGTGAAAACATCGGTGTACTTGCTATCACTCGTTGCTTCAGCGTATGGGTAATCGGTGGTGCCGCAGTTTTAGCGATGATTGTGTCCTTTGTAGGTAAAGTAGCAGCTCTTATTCATGCTATTCCGGTACCTGTTATGGGTGGTGTATCTATTTTATTGTTCGGTATCATCGCAGCATCTGGCTTGCGTATGCTTGTAGAACGTAAAGTAGACTACACAAATCCTGTTAATATGATTCTTACATCCGTTATCCTTGTGGTAGGTCTTAGCGGTGCAGAACTCGCGGTTGGTCCTGTTGTATTAAAAGGGATGGGCCTTGCCACTGTAGTAGGCATGGCTATGAGCATTAGCTTGTTAATCCTTCAAAAAACAGGCGTTGGCAACGATCAATTGAAAAAAACAGAAGTATAATATCATAGGTCTTTAAAATCTTGGAGTAGAATCTTGAGATTATAAAGTAAGTTGATTTGTACACAAAATAAACGACTACTGAATCAGGTTGTACCTGAGTAAGTAGTCGTTTTTATTTAGTGTCTTTATAATTTATCCTCAATATTGTATAATGAACATATAAGTTGTATAAAATTAATTTAAGAGAGGAGGCCCTATGGAGTTTTTGATATGGATGGCTATCGGCGTTGCCTTGATGGCTGTAGAACTCGTAGTACCAGGCGGTATTTTAGGTCTTATCGGTTATTGCGCATTCCTTTGGGGCGTTTATGTAGCTCTTGGGGAAGGTACGGTAGCATTGTATGCCGTGCTAGGATTAACAGCCTTGTTAATTGTCATTATCATCGTGTTCTTTAATCACTTTGAAAAGACTTGGATAGGTAAGTTGTTTACCTTAGGGCAACGATCTACGACAAAAGCTGGTTATGTATCTAATGATGTATTAGAAGATTTGGCTGGCAAGGAAGGCGTAGCTCATACAACACTGCGCCCTGCAGGTATTGCTAAAATTAATGGTAATTTGGTAGATGTTGTGACCGAAGGTGACTTCATCGATGCCGGTTCACCTATTGTGGTACTTCGCGTTGTAGGTGGCCGCAATATTGTTAGAAAGCGTGATTAAGCTTTCGCAACATCGTTGTAAATAATGGAGGTTATTATGGATGTAGGTATTTTAATTTTGATTCCCATTTTGCTGATTGGTATTATGGTATTCTTATATGTTGTGCCATTAGGGCTTTGGGTATCTGCTCTAGCAGCGGGCGTTAACGTAGGTATCTTTACACTTGTAGGTATGCGCTTACGTCGTGTAAATCCGTCTCAAATCGTAATGCCTTTGATTAAAGCTAATAAAGCAGGTCTTGATGTGAATGTAAATCAGTTGGAAGCGCATTACCTAGCTGGTGGTGACGTTGACCGCGTTGTAGACGCTTTGATTGCCGCTGAACGCGCATCTATTCCATTGACCTTTGAACGTTCCGCAGCTATCGACCTCGCAGGTCGTGATGTATTGGAAGCGGTTCAAATGTCCGTTAATCCTAAGGTTATTGAAACTCCAATTATCTCTGCAGTAGCAAAAAATGGTATCGAATTGAAAGTTCGTGCTCGTGTAACTGTACGTGCTAATATCGATCGCCTCGTTGGTGGTGCTGGCGAGGCTACAATCATCGCCCGCGTAGGTGAAGGTATCGTAACGACTGTAGGTTCCTCTGAAGAACATACAGATGTATTGGAAAATCCAGATCATATCTCTCGTACTGTATTGGGTAAAGGTCTTGATGCGGGTACTGCATTCGAAATCTTGTCCATTGATATCGCTGACGTAGACGTAGGACGTAACATTGGTGCTCAATTGCAAACTGACCAAGCGGAAGCGGATAAGAAAATCGCTCAAGCTCGTGCGGAAGAACGTCGTGCAATGGCTGTTGCTACAGAACAAGAAATGCGTGCTAAAACACAAGACATGCAAGCTAAGGTTGTGGAAGCACAAGCTGAAGTCCCTAAAGCATTGGCAGAAGCTTTCAGAAACGGTAATCTAGGTGTTATGGATTACTATAATATGAATAATATTATTGCAGATACTAAAATGCGTGAAAATTTAGCAGATGGTGAATAGGAGTAGCTATGGACTCTATTTTGTCTTCAGTGCTATCCATCTTTTCGCATAATCCAATCTTTGTTTTAGGTATTATCGCGTACATTGCTTTTTCCATTATAAAAAATAAGAATACTGAAGAATCTGATGAGTATGAAAGCTCTAGTGGCGGAACTTGGGAAGATATGGAGCGCGAATATGGCATCTCCATAGAACGTAAGTTAGATGAACCATCTATGGATGATTTGTCTAAGGCTGATGACTTTTATCGGGACCCTTATGAAGATAAACCGATTGTAAATCAGCAACCAGAAGCTCCATCGCAAACTATGGAGGACATACATTTCAATGAAGAGGCTGCAGCAGCTCAACGAGATCTTGAAGCCTTATCAACGAAAAGTTCCAGTAGTACTCCAAATTATACTACTAGTAAGACTCGCTTAGATAGAGACGCTGTTACGGGTCCGACCTTAAGTGAAAGACTAGCTCAGTTTAAACGAGATAAGGCAGCTAAAGAGGGGCAAGTTCTTATTGAAAATGTAGGCATTACACTTGCGCCTACTGCTCCAGCTGCGACTTCAACTCGCGGTCGTAAAACTAACCGTGCTCTAAAAGAGGGGATGAAATGGTCTATCATTTTAAGTAAACCTAAAGCTCTTGAACGTAGATATCGCTAATGAAGTAATCTATTTATAAGCGCATAAACCAATTATGGTTTTATTGGAAAATAAATAATAACGGATTGTGCACTGATGTGGTATAGCAACCATACTGATACATATCATAATGTGGGGCATATAATTACATATTGAAAGAGGTTCCTATTGGTCACCTATGTGACTATTAGAAACCTCTTTTTTATTGTTTTTTTCTAGTGAAACTTTCACAATAATAGGGGAAGGAGTTTGTTTATAAGGAAGGGGAAAATTATGTATCGAAATGTGCGTGTTATACCAAAACAGTTGTTGCAGCAATTATATATAGAGAAGAAATGGAGCATTCGCGATGTGGCGGACTATTTTCAATGTAGTGTTGATACCATCATGCGCCGTATGAAAGCGTACGAAATTGAGCGGAGGCCTTTGAAGAAAGAAATCAATATGGTTCATGTACAAGCTTTGTATGAGACCGGTAAGTGGTCGCTCCATTCATTAGCAAAGCGTTATGATGTTTCTATCACGACGATGGCGAATCGCTTGAAGGAATATGGATTGGCTTGTCAGCAATCAAATAAGAATGTCTCTATAGATGTAGTGCGTATATGTAGGGCCTATAAAAGTGGAAATAGTACAGATGCCATTGCTCGTATGTATGGTATATCGCGATGGAAAGTTCACCATGTATTGCGGCATATGGGAAATTGTTTACTTCCTAAAGTTCGAAAGCCTATGCGCGTAGAGGAGATGGCTTATTTATATATTCATCATCACATGAGTACAGATGACATTGGCCTAGCTTATGGGATACGTGGTTCTACAGTGGCAATTTATTTGCGAGAGCAAGGTATAGAAATAAGGGCAAATACTCTTGATCTAGACGAAAATAAGATTAAAAAACTCCGTGCTCAAGGTTATGGAGTTGCAAAGATTGCACAGGCGATGGGTTGCTCTACCTCTGCTGTGCGAAAGCGTCTAGCTATGAAAAAATATATCTCTCCTTGATGTAGTGTGGTAGATACTATATACTTAAATTTATACAATGATGGGAGGAATATTATGCTTGAAATTATATCTGCTTTAACACCGTTTTTATTACTGGGCTTAGTGGCTGCTGGCTTATCACGCCTTTCTGGGGTAGCCTTATCTATGGTTGTAGTACCAACTTTATTGACTTGGGGTGCAACTGCCGTTGACGTAATCGCCTTTATGTTACTCTTTGTGGTGTACAACAACTTCACTATGGAAACACAAGATATTCGTTTAGATTATAAAGATCTTGTCTTATTCCCTAAATGGCGCCTGTGCATTCCCTTCATTTTGAGTTTGGTGAGCGCTTTCTTTGTTCCTGCTGCAGGCATTGCTATTTTTATGGCTTGCTTCGTTTTAGAATTATTGGCTACTGTGTATAAACGCATTCCTGAAAATAAACGGCCTTGTTTACAGCGTGTAATAATAACATCTATTTTGAGTGCTGTTGTAACAGCTGTAGGTGCTTATGCAGGTCCTAAAATTCCTAGTGAATACTACTTTATCTGTGCAGGCCTAGCCATTTTAATCATTACAGATTTTGCATGGTATGCTGGTAAGCATAGAGATGCTTTTAGAGGTGCGTGGGACATTATTTGGACTGGTTTTAACATATTCTTAGGCATGTTTGGTGTAGAGGCTTCATATTACCCCGCGGCACTTATGCGATCTATTCCAAATCCAATGGATCGCATGTTGCCTATGGTTACTGTAGTAGGTGGCTATGCAGGCCTTATGGTAGTATTCGGCTTTTATAACATTTTTTCTATACCGTCTTTGATTACGGCCATCGGTGCTGCTATAGGGATACGCCTCTTTGGTATGTATGAATTCCCTCGGAATGGCAGTTTCTCTTATTTGGCAATCGGTTTTGCCGTGGCTGCTGTAATTTGCTTGTACCTCGTATCTCCGACACCAGTTGGTTTTGATCATATTAATACCTTGGTTTCTCAACCAATTGGTCAATAATGATAGATAATGTAAGTCTGTTGATATTTTTTAATAAGTTCTTTAGTTGCTTTTACATAGGAGCCAATTGGATTATAATGTGTGATGTATCTCATATATTGTATTGAAAATTAAGTTCATATTAGAATGTGAAAGGAGTTGATACTATATGGCAGAAACAATTGAAACAAGACCATTCCCTCCATTCTTACCGAAGAAGGCAACAGTTATGATGATGGGCACATTTCCTCCAGAACAATCAAAACGTGCTATGGAATTCCATTATCCAAATTTCCAAAATGATATGTGGCGTGTATTTGGCCTCGTATTCTTTGATGAAAAGGATCATTTTAGAAATGGTGAGGAAAAAGCGATGGATTCTGAGAAGATTAAAGCCTTTTTGTCTGAAATTGGAATTGCATCTTGTCCTACTGTCTTAAAAGCTATTCGCGAAAAAGGGAATGCATCTGATGCATTTCTTAAGGTCGTTGAACCAGTTCCGCTTGCGGACGTACTGGAGCAAATCCCTAACTGTAAGCATATTGGTACAACAGGTGGCAAGGCTACGGAGATTTTATTGAGTCTTTTGCCAGAAAAGGTTAAATTACCTAAAACTGGTGAAACAATTCCTTTTGTATTTAATGGCCGGGAATTAACGTTGACACGTTTGCCATCTACATCACGTGCCTATCCGTTGAGCCTAGCGAAAAAGGCTGAAGCGTACAAGAACTTCTTCAAAGCTTGTGGTTTAAAAACAAAATAAATATTTAAGGTAGCACCTTTAATAGTTGGCTTTGAGCCTTTTGGTCTCATCTGTCGCTGTTGAAGGTGTTTTTATATCGTAAAAATATATGAAATTTTAAAATGGAGAATAATGTATATTTAGTGTAAACATATAGTTTATTATAAATAAAATTGATGAGATATATAATATATTAATTCTTGTTTTTTAAAATGAGAGGTCTATAATTAACCGTTGTCGTAAACTGGTTGACAATAATTTTAAAAAATGGAGTTGATATTATGGATAAGGCTAAGGATGCCTTATGGACAAAATCCTTTGTCCTTGATACTTTGATTAATTTCTTAGTGTTTTTGATTTATTATTTATTAATCGTTATTATTGCGGTTGTAGCAAAAGATAATCTTCATGCTACGGCTAGTCAAGCGGGACTTGCTGTTGGTATATATATTATTGGCACCGTTGTAGCCCGTTTGTTGGCAGGGCGGTTTATCAGTATCCTAGGATGTCGTAAGATGCTCTATTTAGGGTTATTGATTTACTTGATTTCAACAGCTATGTATTTCTACACACCTAATTTACTAATGCTTGATAGTGTTCGCTTCTTAAATGGTTTTGCTTATGGTATTACATCTACTGCTACAAGTACTATCATAGCTGCTATTATTCCTACGTCACGTCGAGGGGAAGGGATTAACTATTATGGCTTATCTACTTCTCTTGCCGCTGCAGTAGGACCATTCTTAGGTATATTGATGCTTCATAGTCTTGGTTATGATTTTATCATTGCATTCTGTGTTGTACTTATCATCCTTTGCGGTATTGGCTCTGTAATCATGAAATTTAATGAACCTAAACTTGGTATCGAATCTGAAGGACATAAGGGCATTAGAATTTCGGACTATATTGAACCACGGATGAATTCAATCAGTCTTGTTTCCATTCTAGTCGGCTTTGCCTACTCTGGCGTTATTGGTTTTATGGCGGCTTACACAAAGGATCTAGATCTTATTATGGCGGGCACCTTCTTCTTTGTTGTATATGCCGTCGTTATTACTATAACAAGACCATTGCTTGGCATTGTTTTTGATATGAAAGGGGAAAACTTTGTTCTTTATCCTTGTTTTGTATCCTTAGCACTTGGTATTTTCTTATTATCCATCGCTCACTCCACATGGCTTGTGCTTTTATCGGCTGTGTTTGTTGGCCTTGGATATGGTACATTTATGTCCAACGGACAAGCTGTTACTGTTAAGATAGTACCTGTTCATCGTATTGGTGTTGCCACATCTACATACTTCATTGCCTTGGATATGGGGCTTGGCTTTGGCCCCTATATTTTAGGTGCCGTTAAAGAGGTTGTAGGTTATGCTAGTATGTTCCATGTAACTGTTGTTGTTGCGCTCCTTGCGCTAGTTGCCTATTATTTATTATATGGTCGTTATGTGGGGACTGAGAGAGATCTCTCGTTGAAAGCTCGCGCTGAAGAAGAAGAAGAAATTAGGAATCGTAAACATAATGGTACGCTTGCGTAAAATGTAAAATAAAAGGACTATACGAGCCTAGGCTCGTATAGTCCTTTTTGGTTATCTAGTACTGCTTTGCTAATATTATTATTTTTCATTATTTACAATATTAACGATAACTTCAACAGCTTTTTTCATATCATCGATACATGCGAATTCATGACGACCATGTAGATTTTCTACGCCTGTAAAAATATTTGGTGTAGGAATGCCCATGAAGGAGATTTTGGATCCATCTGTGCCACCGCGAATAGGATCACAAATAGGTGTAATTCCAGCTTTTTTCATTGCTGCTTTGGCTACGTTTACGCATTCCATATTGTCTTTGATGATATCGTACATGTTATAGTATTGGTCTTTTACAGAGACCTCACATACTTCACGTCCATATATTTCATTCAATGTTTGACCTGCTTGTAAGAAGAATGCTTTTTTTGCTTCGAACAATTCCTTATTATGGTCGCGGATAATATAGTTCATTTTACCGGTATCTACTTGTGTTTCCATGCTCATGAGCATAAAGAAACCTTGGCGACCACATGTGTGCTCAGGAACAGCTGCTCCTGGTAATAAAGCGTCAAATTGCATAGCTAGTTTAGCACAGTTGATCATAATGCCTTTTGCAGTACCTGTGTGAACGGATACGCCTTTGAGGGTTACTGTACCGCCAGCAGCGTTAAAGGTTTCATATTCGAGTTGGCCTAGGCTTTCACCATCGATAGTGTAAGCATAGTCTACAGGAAATTGTTTAACATCGAAGTGGTCAGCACCAGTACCGATTTCTTCATCTGGACCGAAAGCACACATGATTTTACCATGTTTAATTTCTGGGTGAGATACGAGATAGGCGAGGGCTTCCATGATTTCACAGATGCCAGCCTTGTCATCACCACCAAGAAGTGTTAGACCATCGGTTACAACTAAGGACTTGCCAATGTAATTTTTTAGGTTAGGAAAATCTGTACGACGGGTGAAGATTTGATGTTCTTCGTTAAGGCAAATATCACTACCATCATAGTTTTCTACGATACGAGGCTTAATATTTTCTGCGTTATAATCAGCTGTATCCATATGGGCAATGAAGCCGATGGAAGGAGTTTTCTCATCAGTGTTAGCATTTAATGTGCCGATGACAAAACCATTTTCACGATTATAAATAACCTCATCTAATCCTATTGCTTTTAAATCGGGGACGAGCACATTCGTAGCAAAGTCTACTTGAGTTTGAGTACTAGGAATGGTTGTACTTTCCTCATTAGACCGTGTATTTATGCTCGTATAGCGTACAAAACGTTCGACCATTGATTCCATAATGAGCCTCCTCGTAAGTAAACATACGTGTTATACAGGGCAGTATACGATACCGTTACATAATAGAGATTCTTAATATACTTTCATTGTAGAACAGGGACGCCAAAAATACAAAATAATTATTTATAGGGGGGATATTATTTTATTCGTATAGTGCATAGAAAACCATTGAACCATGTGTAGTGCCGTGTTAGGATAAAGGTGAATAGTTATACGTTTGTACTTTTTCTGTGAGGAGGTTTTACTATGTCGGACGAGGTTCGTTCCATTCCACCCATAGAACCGGTGTTAGATCCTAAGAAAGATTACGTAGAGATTAACTCATATGTAGTCTTCTGGGGCTTGTTCTATGCGGCAGTTTTCACACTGGCTGTTGGCTATTTATGTTTGAAAATCGGTCAAACAGTAGATGCCTTTGCACCAGTATCTGTACTTGCTATGGGTACAGCAGTTATTTTAAAGCGACAAAATGCTTTTGCCGAAACGGTACACATTCAAGCTATCGCTAGTTCTAGTACGAACACATTAGCAGGGGCTATGTTCTTTTTGCCAGCCCTTTACATCTGGAATGTAACAGATGTATCCTTTGTACAAATGGCGATCCCTATCATTCTTGGCGGCGTTTTAGGTGTTTTATTATGCGTTATGTTCCGTCGCTATTTCGTTGAAGAAATGCACTATGTGTATCCGTTCCCCAGTGGTCGTGCTGCAGCGGAAGTATTGATGAGTAATGAAGGTAGCAAAGCAAAACTTATGCTTGGCTCTGGTTTAATTGCTCTCGTGTATGACTTTATTCTTAATAGTTTAGGGTGGTGGCAAGAGGTTATTCGCACTGCTACCTTTAAGTGGGGGGCAGCTCTTGCAGATCAAACTAAGCTAACTGCAGCGGTAGATACTGATGCAGCATTGCTTGGCCTTGGTTATTTCACGGGCCTTCGCTATGCGGCTATCATTGCAGCCGGTTCTTTCTTCTCTTGGTTTGTATGTATTCCGATTGTGTACTATTTAGCACCTGAACATATTATGCAAATTGGCGGTCATGCAGTTCCATTAGGCGAGGCCCCAATTCGCAAGGTATTCCTCGATTATGTTCGTCATATTGGTATCGGCATGCTCGCTATGGCAGGCATTATTGGTTTAATTACAATGTCTAAAGTGGTAGCAAATGTTGTTAAAAATGCAGTGCTTGATATCTTTAGTTCTAAAACTGTAGATGTTAATTTGCTTCGTACACAACGTGATGTACCTACATCTTGGATTGGTGCTGGCATCTTGTTATGTACAGTTTTATTTGCAGCATATTTCCATTTTATGTATGCTGAAAGCTTCGGACAAACAATTGTAGCATTCTTAATTGTTCTTATTATGTCATTCCTATTATCTGTAGTGGGGATTAGCTCCATCGCTTATACAGGTACAGAACCAGTTTCAGGTATGACAATCTTTATGATTATTATCTCCGCTGTATGCTTAACCGCAGCAGGTATGACTGGTAAGGTCGGTATGATTGCAGTCCTCATGATGGCATCCTTTATTGGTACTACTATTGGGATGGCTGGTAACTTTATGTCTGAACTTAAGGTGGCACATATGACAGGTGCTACACCTAAGAAAATGGAACAATGGCAAATCGTTGGTACTATTCTTTGTGCCGTACTTTCTGTAGGTGTTATGATTCTTTTAAACGATGCTTATGGATTTGTAGGAGATCATGCATTAAATGCACCTCAAGCGAATGCTATGGCCGCAATCATTGAGCCAATGATGACTGGTGGTAGTGCTCAATGGCCTCTTTACATGGCTGGTGCATTATTTGCAATTATCTTGTGGATGGTAAGAGTTCCGCCGTTGGCATTTGCCTTGGGCACATACTTGCCAATGGAAATTAATACACCATTACTTATCGGAGGTTTGATTGCGTATCTTGTACAAAATAGTACAAAAGATAAAGAATTGGCAGATCTTCGCTTCTCCAAAGGTAGTACAATTGCCTCTGGTCTCGTAGCCGGTGGTGCTATTGGCTCTTTATTCAGTGCAGTGCTTCGCATTGCAGGTGTTGATGTATTCGCTCAAGCTTGGGTAGAAACACCTGAAGCGACATACCTCAGTATCGTAATGTACTTGTTACTCTGTACGTTCTTGTACAAGGTAGCTATGTATATAAAAACTAAACATGCTAAATAAATTACATACTATATATCCTAAATGAATTGAATATCTTATTTATTCTATAAATAAAATAACCAGGAATCCTTTATTTGGGGGATGACCGCCTTTATCAAGTTTCATCTGTGCTTGGTAAAGGCGGTCTTTTTTTACTTTAAAATAGTATTCTTGTTATAGCTAAAAGCTATGTTGATCTAAAACCTATTTATATAGTCGGAATTATTGACCTAGTATATAGTGGGTGATATGATACATATATAATACCTCTATGGGTATTATTTTATTATGCTTAATAAAGTGTAAGTATAAATTTATTCATTGGTATTAAGAGAGAAGACTTTTTTATTTAGGCTTGGTTTGAGTAAGGGCATTATGAAATTTAAGAAGATAGCAGCTCTGTTAGGGGCTTTCACAATTGCTAGCAGTCTATTTATTGCGGGCTGTGGAAATACAAATAGTAGTCAAAAGGTATGGCGCGTTGGCACGGATGCAACATATGCACCTTTTGGCTTCAAAGACAAAGATAGTGGGAAATTAGCTGGTTTTGATATTGATATTATTAATGCTATCGCTAAAGAAGAGGGCATAGAAACGGATATTCAAAACTTGAATTTTGATGCACTCTTACCAGCACTACAAAGTAATACCATCGACATTGCTATTTCAGATATGACTATTTCTGAAGAACGGGCTAAATCTGTAGACTTCAGTAAACCGTACTATATTGCAGGTAATGGTCTCGTTGTTAATATAGATAACACAAATATTAATAGCTTTAAGGATCTAGAAGGCAAGCGTATCGGTGTGTCTATTGGTTCTACAGGGGCAGAAATCGCTAGCAAAGTTCCAAATGCTGATGTGCGCCAGTTTAATATTATTGTTGATGCTTTCTTAGAACTACAAAATAAAGGCGTTGATGTAGTTATTAACGATACACCAGTAAACGAATATTATGTTAATGGTAAGGGCAAAGGTATCGCAAAGGTTGCTGGAGAGGACTATGATGCGGCACCACTTGGTATTGCAGTTAAAAAAGGCAATGGAGAAGTGCTCAATAAAATTAATAATGGATTAGTAAAAATTAAAGCTAATGGTAAATATGCTGAAATTTATAAAAAGTGGTTTGGTAAAGAGCCACCAGCAGAGAATTTGAAATAGTTTGTGAATGTACCGCATAAACACAAGATATAGATGTGTTTATGCGGTATGCCTTATTGGTGAGGCATGTATAGAATGGGTGATAGAATGGCTAAACGTAATGCATTTTTAGAGATTATAAAAGAAAAAGGTTCTTTAGTGCTAGATGGTGCTTTTGGGACTGAATTGGAACGTCATGGATGTGATATTCATGATAAGTTATGGTCCTCAAAAATGTTGATAGAGAATCCAGATATCATCAAAAAAGTTCACATATCCTACTTAGCGGCAGGGGCTGATATTATTGAAAGCTCTGGTTACCAAGCTACGGTAGCTGGCTTTAAAGCACAAGGTTTTGGTACTGAAGAGGCCATCGATCTTGTGAAGTTATCTGTTCGTTTAGCCGTACAAGCTCGTAATGAATTTCTTGAGGCAAAAGCGAATGGTGCGCTCACCTTACGGGGGATTACCCTTGGTGAAGAAACACCAGAAGGGATTAAATATTTTTCTGAAGGCGCATTGCCTAAGCCTTTGGTAGCAGCTTCTGTAGGCCCTTACGGAGCGTTTTTGGCCGATGGTTCCGAGTATCGTGGAGACTATGGTGTACAAACAGAATATCTTGAAGTATTTCATATTCCTCGACTAGCATTATTCTGTGAAGAAAACCCTGATGTTATCGCTTGTGAAACAGTTCCATCCTATGATGAAGCCATTGCTGTGGCCAGAGCGTTATCTGATCCATTCACAACTAAAGGTATTCCTGCATGGATTTCATTCTCTTGTAGAGATAAACACCATATTTCAAGTGGTGAAACGATTATTAAATGTGCAGAAATGATTGATAAAGTGAGTCCTGTTACTGGCATTGGTATCAATTGTACAGCTCCAGAATATGTAGAGTCCTTGATAAAAGACATCCGATCTGTGACGGATAAACCGATTGCCGTATATCCTAATCTTGGTGAAACTTACGACGGAAAAAACAAAACATGGTCCGGAGGTAAAACATCATTCAGTAAGTATGTTGACGTGTGGCGCAAGGCGGGGGCCAATATCATCGGCGGATGCTGCAGGACAGATCCTGATATTATTCGGGAGGTGGCGGAAAAATTGCATAAAATCATGGGGCTGTAACAAAACAGTCCCTTAACCTAAACAAGCTATTAGTTGATTGTATATAATCAACTAATAGCTTGTTTTCTA
>NZ_CAMFFZ010000033.1:0-17483 GCF_945949885.1 Veillonella parvula
CTGATAGCTGATAGCTGATAGCTGATAGCTGATAGCTGATAGCTGATAGCTGATACTTTCACAAATTATATAATGTATGTAGAGGTGTATGATGAGCAATACAAAGGAATTAACTGTAGATGTGCGCGGTAGCTTATGTCCAAAACCTGTTATTGAAACTAAGAAGGTAAGTGATGCGAATCCGAGTTTTATTATTACTACTATCGTAGATAATGAAGTGAGTCGCGATAATGTGGCGAAGTTTGGGAAGTCTCGTGGTTATGGTGTAGAAGTTCGCCAAGATGGCAAGGATTTCTATCTTACACTGACCCCTGATGCAAATCCAGTTACTGCAGCCCGTTGTGAGCCTATGAACTATGGAAATCGGGTTATTTTGATGACGAAGGATTATCTTGGTGAAGGTAGTGAAGAACTTGGCCGAAATTTGATGAAAACCTTCTGGGTATGCATGCTTGAAGCCGATGTAAAACCTTCTAAGATTTATTTCATCAATAGTAGTGTTAAGATGGTAGTTAATGATTCGGTTCATTTGGAAAATATAAAGAAACTAGCTGAGCTTGGTGTAGAAATTGCAGCATGCGGCATTTGCCTTGATTTTTTTTGTGTGAAAGATGAGCTGGGCGTAGGTAGTATTACTAATATGTATGCTATTACAGACTCTATTGTAGGGGATAATATTATTAAGCTATAATTTCTAGTAGTATAGTATCTTTTTTATCAATTTCGATGGATTTTTTTATATCTCCAAGCTTTATGTTTAATGTATGAGCAATTTAATCTTGCTAGTTATCAGAGAGGTGAGGTATTGGAACAAAAAAAATTACTTATAGTTTTTACCTCTTATTATTTTGGAGATAAGGCGGATAAGGTATTAACAGAATTAGAGGTGCCTCATCAGTTGATGGCCACACCCCCAGAGCTTTACGATATGTGTGGTTTATCTATCGCAATAGATTCGAGTATAGTGGATCAAGTCAAGACCATTTTAAAAGAACATAAAATTAGTACATCTGGCTTATTTTGGTATGAAAAGGGCGAGCTAGCTGTACCGTATAAAGTCTAGACGTTGTCTAGGCTTTTTCTTTGTTTTAGTGTCCATCTTCATACAATTTGAACGATGAGTGTGGTACTATAGGAATATAATACATTTTATCAATTATAGATATTAATTATGGAGGTATATATGAGTAAATATGAAATAGAAAATGTAAAATTAACAGCCCCTAAATTTAATCGTAAAGATTTAGAATACGCTATGACATATCGTTATGCATGTAAGAAATTTGATAGCACTAAAAAGATTTCTGATGAAGATTGGCAAGGTATTTTAACAGCGGCGCGCTTGTCTCCAACCTCCTTAGGTTTTGAGGCTTACCAATTATTAGTTATTCAAAATCCTGAAATCCGTGAAAAGATGAAGGCTTATGGTTGGGGCATTCAAGCTGGTCTTGAAGCGAGTCATTTCGTAGTGTTCTTAACACGTAAAAAGGTGGATTTGGAATTTGATTCTCCTTATGTACGCTACATTCAAGAAGAGGTGAAACAATTACCTGCTGAAATAGATGCTATCTATAAAGAAAAATATGCTCAATTTACTACTGAAGACTATAAAACCTTTGAGTCTGATCGTGCTGCCTTTGATTGGTCTTCTAAGCAAGCGTACATTGTAATGGCTAACATGATGACCATGGCTGCTTATGAAGGTCTTGATTCTTGTGCATTGGAAGGCTTTAATCAAGATAAGATGACAGTGTTCTTAGGTGATGAATTAGGTCTTTTTGATACAAAGCATTTTGGCATTGCTGTGATGGCTGCCTTTGGTTATCGTGATGAAGAACCACATCGAAATAAAACACGTCGTACAATGAATGAAATTGTTACAGTAGTTTAATCGATTGTGACTTTTATAACTACATCGAATTTCTTCATCTGATCTTTAGAAATGAATGATATATAATAAATATACAAATTATTTATTATATTTATAAAGCCCATATAATTTGGTAGTATATTATAAATATATTGATTGAATAGGAAGGAGTGATCGTATGTTATGGTCAATTATTGTTGGTGGTTTTATCGGTTTTCTTGCAGGAGCCATCACTAACAAAGGTGGAGCAATGGGCATTATTGCCAATGTTGTTGCTGGTTTAGTTGGTTCGTCTGTAGGTCAAGCAATATTTGGCACATGGGGTCCTAGCTTAGCTGGCATGGCATTAATTCCTTCTGTTCTTGGCGCTGTAATTGTTGTTGCTGTTGTTTCGTTTTTCTTCGGAAAGAAATGATAGCAATTTCTTTGTAAAAATATAGCTAAATAGCTAAAAGGATTTTACATGAAAGGATCCATAATAATGGCATTAGAAGATAAATTAAACCAAGCTAAAGGTGCATTAAAAGAAAATGTCGGTAAATTAACTGGTGACAAAGAAATGTAAGCAGAAGGCGCTGTAGAAAAAACAACTGCTAAAGTTAAAGACGTTGCAGAAGATGTTAAAGATGCTGTAGAAGGCGCACTTAACGGCTTGAAAAACTCAGTTGATAACGATAAAGAATAAACTTGTGTTTATTCAATAACCACATAAAGAAAATCTCATTAAGAGAGAACAAAAAAACCAGTAAATCGTTCGATTTACTGGTTTTTATTGTTATTAATTTATTATACGTTGAAGCGGAAGTGTGTTACGTCGCCGTCTTTCATAACATATTCCTTACCTTCAAGGCGTACAAGGCCTTTTTCTTTAGCCGCGTTTTGGCTACCGCAAGCTTGTAAGTCATCGAAGGATACGATTTCAGCACGGATAAAGCCTTTTTCGATATCAGAGTGAATTTTACCAGCTGCTTGAGGCGCTTTTGTGCCGTCTACAATTGTCCATGCACGAGCTTCCATTTCACCAGCTGTGAAGTAGTTGATAAGACCTAATAGTGCGTAACTTGCTTTAATAAGCTTTGTTAAGCCGGATTCTTCAAGACCTAAATCTTCGAGGAATGCAGCGGATTCTTCGTCGGATAATTCTGCGATTTCAGACTCGATGCGAGCGGAAACGACTACGATACCAGCACCTTCATTTTTTGCGTATTCTTCAACGCGCTTTACGTGTTCGTTAGCGGAGTAATCAGCTACTTCGTCTTCAGATACGTTAGCTACAAATAGGGATGGTTTAGCAGTGAGCAAAGTTAATTCTTTGATCATTTCTAATTCGTCTTCGTTAAGGCCTTGTGCACGAACTGGTTTAGCTTCGCCAAGACCTTCGATGATGCGCTCTAACAATGGCAATTCCGCACGAGCGTCTTTGTCGCCAGATTTAGCGATTTTCTCGATACGTTGTTTGCGTTTTTCTACAGATTCAAGGTCAGCCAAGCAAAGTTCCGTGTTGATGATTTCGATATCTCGAATTGGATCGATGGAACCAGCAACATGAGTGATGTTAGGGTCCTCGAAACAGCGAATAACTTGAGCAATTGCATCTACTTGGCGGATGTGGCTAAGGAATTTATTACCTAAACCTTCACCTTTAGAAGCGCCTTCTACGAGGCCCGCAATATCTACAAAGCGCATAGCTGCAGGAAGAATGCGTTTGGAACCGAACATTTCTGCCAATACAGCTAAACGATTGTCTGGAACATCAACGACACCTACGTTTGGTTCGATTGTACAGAATGGATAGTTGGCAGCTTCAGCGCCGGCTTTTGTAATGGCGTTGAATAATGTACTTTTACCAACATTTGGAAGGCCTACGATGCCTACTTCTAAATTTGTGCTCATGGTACCACCTTTTATTAACTAATTGATTTCGTTCTTTGTGAAAGTTTCCGTAGAAACTCTATCAAATAAATATTATATCATATAGGAGCAATACTATTGTACTAAAAAGTGACACTGTTAAGTGCATAGAAATTGGTAGTGTCACTAATAAAAAAATCCTACACGGTTGTGTAGGATTTTATATTTTTCTTATAGAGAATGTGCTCTTAAGTCCGCAGCGGATTGTGTAGAGATCCAAGCAGGTGGAATGTCGAATACTGTGTAGCAACCTGTGCCGCCGTGTTTAGCAAGGCGGTAGATACCACGTGCATAAGCAACAAGTGCAGAGCCTGTGAATTCAGGGTTGGAGTCAAGTTTCAAAGAGTACTCGATAACGTGACGTGTGCCTTCTGTACTTTCACCAGAGCGAAGAACGAAGCCACCATGTGGAATGCCTTTATGGTCGCGATCAAGCTCTTCTTGTGAAATGAAGTTGACTACAGTTTCGTAACCTACGAAGTAGTTTTCCATAGTTTTGATTTCGTTTTCAATTTTAGCTTTGTCTGCATCGGAAGCCGCTACTACATAGCATTCACGAAGGTGGCCTTTATAGCCATCAACATCTGGCGTTTCACCATTGCGGATCGCTTCTAGGTATTGTTCTTTAGGAACAGTGTATTGACGAGCATCAAGAACACCATCGATACGGCGAATGGCATCGGAATGACCTTGGGATACACCGCGACCCCAGAATGTGTAGGATTTACCTTTTGGTAAGATTGCTTCTGCGTAAACGCGTTGCAAAGAGAACATGCCTGGATCCCAACCGCAAGAAATTAATGTAGCAGTTTTGGCCTCCTTAGCTACTTTATCTACATTAGCGAAGTGTTCAGGAATACGTGCATGTGTATCGAAGGAATCGATACAGTTAAAGTATTTTGTTACCATCGGTGTTTGTTCGATAAGATCTGTTGCAGAACCACCGCAAAGAACCATTACATCGATTTTGCCTTTAAAGTTAGGAATATCTTCCATCGTGTAAGTAGGTACACCAGATACAGTTTCAATACCTTGACGGCGAGAAAATACGCCGATGAGCTCCATATCAGGTTGTAACTGAACAGATGCTTCTACGCCACGAGCTAAGTTGCCGTAACCAACGATACCAATACGAATATTCATATTAGCCTCCTATATAAGTTGAAATTTAATAATTAACATATTTATTATAGCATAAAATTAATAGCTTTTAATATTTTTCTATAGAATTTATTAGATGGTATAGAAAATAATTAATATCTAATTTAAACAAGTAATTTGTGCACAACTATATCGATACATAGCGTGTTGTTATAGGGGTCAAATAAAAAATCATATGAGTAGAAATTGACACATATACCCTGAATCTAGATACAATTAAATTGGTTATGTTAGCTAGTTATGTTCATAGTTGAAGTGTTAGAGGAGGTATAATATGAGAAGAAATGTAAAAGCTGCTGTTATTGCTGCATTAATCGTAACAGGTGCTAATGCTTTTACCATGGTATCAGCCACAACTGTGGAAAGTCATACAGACGGAAAATCCATTGGTCTTAATTTGTGGGGGGAAAAGAGACATTATACAGATGACTTAACTGTTAATGTATCAGGCTTAGGTGTAAATGGAATAAAATATCATAATAATGTTACAGGTATTTACGCCCTTGATGGTACACAAGTGGCCATCGATAAAAATGTAACTGTAACAGTTAAAAATCCAGCACCTGCAGAAAGTGGTGCGAAACGTAGACCTGATTTGGCACATTATTACATGAGCGGTATCTATGCTGGTTATGGTGGACTTACTAATGATGGCAATAACGATGATACTCGAATTACCGTAAAGGGTAATGCTAAAGTCGATGCTGTTGGCGTTGGTTTGCAAGCCAATAAGGACGGATATATTCGCATACTAGGTGGGGCTGATATAAAAACATATCCTTTAGATACCTCTGATACCTATTCTGCATTATCTGAAGAAGGTTTTGTTTATGTAAATACAGGTATGGATGGCTTACAACCGGGAACGAATGATGTGAAGATGTATGGTAATATAGGATTTTTAGATAAAAACTATGGTATCGACAAGAATCCACATAACCATGGATCTGAAATTTCTTTAGGTTTAACAACACCAAATTCTAAATTGGTAGGGGGTGTACTTAATGAATTTGATGAAAGCAACAACAATCCGTACCATGGTGGTTTACGATTGTACTTACAAAATGGTGCGACTTGGCGCAATGAATGGTTAGGAGCTGAACGTGTATATCCTACACAAGGTCGTCCTAATAATGCAAACTATTTATATACAGGGAGTCGTGTAGAGCATTTCATTGGTGGTAAAGATATAAGTAGTCAAGGTATTATCCAAGCCGTAGATCCACGACCTATTACTATTAACAACTATGCTGGTCATGCAGCTATCGACTATGAAAAGGGAGCTCCTGCGACTGCACAAGGTAAGGGAGAAGTCGTTATCAACCATGCTGATAAGGGTTCTTCTGTAACTATGCACAGTTCGGCAGATGCACTTAAAGGGTATGTAAACGTAGACAACCCACGAGGCACTTTGCAGCAGTTGGCTAATAAATTAACATATGCTGGATTTACTAAGGGTGAGCGTAATTTAGATGTAAATGTTCAAGTCGATTCAGGCCTTATTAGTCCTGCATATTCCACTAAGCTTGGTACAGATAGCTTTACTGTTGATGGAAAACCTAGTATTACTAACCAAGCGGTTGTGACAGCTCGCGAAAGCGAAGTTGTATCTGGTGTTAAGAGTGCGTTAGCTTCCTCTGTGATGCAAATGAAAGCCGATACGAATGACTTACAACGTCGCCTCGGTGATATACGATTAAACCCCAATAAGCATGGTGTATGGGGAAAATATATTGGCGGTAAATCTAAAATTACAGACAACGCCTATGTAAACCAAACATACAATATGGCGCAAGTTGGCTATGACACATTGCGTGGCGATTGGACCATTGGTGGTGCTTTACTATATGGTACAAGCAATAGTGATTACGCTCTAGGCTCTGGGTCCGGCAAAACCGCAGGTTTAGCATTATACGGTGCAAAACAATACAATGATGGTCGTTACTTAGATGTTATTGGTAAAGTAAATCGTTTGAAAAATGATTTCACCGTACGCAATAGCTTGGGCACAAGCTTGAGCGGTGATTACCGCAATACAGGTACCTCCTTGAGCGTTGAATATGGTAAACGGATTAAGAAAACCAATGGTTTCTACATTGATCCTAACGCAGAATTGACGTTTAGTCGCTTGTCTGGTATAAACTTCGATGCTCGTACAAATACGGGCAGCATAGTACACATTAACTCTGATGCGGTAAATTCCGTTATCGGTCGTATCGGTGTAGGCATTGGCAAGGAAAGTAAGAATAGCAATCTTTTCCTCAAAGCAGCATTAGCTCATGAATTTTCTGGCAAAATGAAATCTACTTATAGCATGACCGGTGAGCCAACCACAGGTAGTGAAGTGAACCTTAAAGATACATGGCTTGATCTTGAACTAGGTGGCTCATGGAACGTACGTCCTAATACATATATTTATGGGACTTTCACTAAAAACTTTGGTGCTACCGTAGACAATTCCTATCGCATTGACGCAGGGATTCGGCATAACTTTTAAGTAATGGTAAATATAGTAGAGACAAATAATTATGGGAATGTTATTTATTAGTACTATAGTGTTAAGGAATACTGGAATTAAATTCATATATGCAAGGGTATATAAAAAAGACCGATTACATTCCTATTGAAGGACTGTAATCGGTCTTTTGGTCTAATGTATAAACACTATTTAATTAGACATTACAAATTCATTGTAATCTAAATATGAGTCTAAAAGTAACTCTAAATATAGATATAGCTAAATTAGAATTGTAACGTTTTGATTCTTTCAACGGCACGGATTGTATTTTCACGGCTACCGAACGCTGTTAAACGAAGGTAACCTTCGCCGTGAGGGCCAAAGCCAGAGCCTGGTGTAGATACGATTTGAACTTGTTCGAGCAAGACATCGAATAATTCCCAACTAGTCATATTGCCAGGTGCTTTAAGCCAAATATATGGAGCGTCAACGCCACCGTATACAGTAAGGCCGATAGATTCAAGACCCTCTTTGATAATGCGGGCATTTTCTTTGTAGTACGCAATGTTTGCACGTGTTTGTTCACGGCCTTCTTTTGTGTAGATTGCTTCTGCACCACGTTGGATGATGTAAGGAACACCATTGAATTTAGTGCATTGACGACGGTTCCACATAGGGTTTAGCGGTTGGCGTTCACCAGATTTAGTTTTGCCAGTGACCTCTTTAGGTACTACTGCATAAGCACAACGTGTACCAGTGAAACCTGCAGTTTTGGAGAAGGACCGGAACTCGATAGCTACTTCTCGAGCACCTTCGATTTCGTAGATAGATTTTACAGTATCTTCTGTGCTGATGAAAGCTTCGTAAGCGGAGTCAAACATCAAAATCGCATCATTATCTTTACACCATTTGATCCATTCTGCTAAACGAGCACGGTTTAAAACAGTACCAGTAGGATTGTTAGGCGAGCAAAGATATACGATGTCTACACGTTCAGAAGGGAATTCTGGAGAGAAGTTATTTTCTGCGTAAGTAGGGAGGTATACAACCTTTTGGAAGATGCCATCTACAGCTTCGCCAGTACGGCCACCCATAACATTGGAGTCAAGGTATACTGGGTATACTGGATCAGTGATGGCAATGATGTTATCTTCGCTGAATAACTCTTGGATATTACCAACGTCAGATTTTGCACCATCGGAAACGAACACTTCGTCAATAGCAATATCTACGCCTAATGGTTTGTAATCGCCATCAACGATTGCTTGGCGCAAGAAGTCATAGCCCTGTTCTGGGCCGTAACCGCGGAATGTTTCTGCTTTGCCCATTTCTTGGACAGCCTTGTTCATAGCATCGATAATTGCTGGAGCAAGAGGTAATGTAACATCGCCGATACCAAGACGAATAATATCTGCATCTGGATGAGCAGTTTGGTACTCATTTACCCTTTTAGCAATATTAGCGAATAAATAAGAACCTTGTAGGTTTAAGTAGTTTTCATTGATATTAGCCATGATGACTCCTTTTTATAATCAGATTTCTCTATATATAGTAAATTATATAGAATAATGACGCAAGGATTTTCTATAGAATTTTTAGGAGAGGTTAAAAATCTATAGGTCATTAACTTTGTTTTTGATATAATCTAAATAAATACATATTATAGTGTGATTTTATATGAAAGTGGTGTCTTTATGCTGACGATTAGCAATAAGGGATGGCTTTTTACGTCTATATTAAGTGCTTTGATGGCGTTTACATCGTTGTCAACGGATATTTATTTGCCAGCTATGCCTGAGATGGGGCGTGACCTCAATGGTGATGCGGAGCTTACGTTGACGGGGTTCTTAATTGGGTTTGCGCTAGCTCAGCTTTTTTGGGGCGCCGTTAGCGATAAAATTGGTCGTAAGAAGCCACTTATTATAGGGATAGTTTTATTTATCATTGGTTCTGTAGGCTGTGCCTTGAGTTCCTCTATGATGGAGTTATTGGCTTGGCGTGTGTTTCAGGCATTTGGTGCCTGTGTAGGACCGATGCTGTCGCGGGCTATGATTCGGGATTTATATGGTCGGACTGAGGCGGCTAAAATGTTATCTACATTAGCCATTGTCATGGCCATAGCTCCTATAGCAGGGCCAATGTTAGCAGGGCATTTACTCGTATGGTATACATGGCATTCCATATTTTGGTTGCTTGTTGCTATCGGTATTTTAATGCTCGTTGCCGTATTGGTGATTCCTGAGACACATCCCTTAGAAAAGCGTAGTAAAAAGTCTATAGGTCATACTTATAATAATTATTGGATTTTGTTACGCAACAAAGGTTTTATGAAATATACCCTATGTGTTAGCTCATTTTATATTGCCATTTATGCGTTTTTAACGGGATCGCCTTATGTATATATAGATGTGTATGAAGTGCCCAAAGAATATTTTGGTTATCTTTTTTCTGTCAATATTATTGGTGTTATGTTGTTAAGTGCTATTAATCGTCGTATTGTAAGTGCTATACGCCTCGATAGACTATTGAAATTTGCCACACTATTTGCTGCTATTTGTGTATCCATTGTTATGGGTTTGATGTTCTTAGGTTACCATTCACTGTGGTTAATCGTTATTGGCTGTTTTTTATTCTTTTCCATGAACGGCATTATTGCAGCAGTAACAAATGCATTAGCTTTAGATAGAGCAGGTAGAATGGCCGGATCTGGGGCGGCACTATTAGGTGCCATGCAATATGGTAGTGGTATTGTGTCATCGTTGATACTTACCTTCTTACCAAATGATACGGCCTATCCTATGATGGGGGTAATAGCAATATTTGTAATTATCTGTGCTATTATTGCCTTTCCTGCGGATGAAAAATATAATCGTATATAATATTTGTGAAAGCAAGGACTTAAACTGAGCCCTTGCTTTCATCATTTTTTTAGGTTATAATAGTAAGGCTTATTGATGGTAAGCACTTCCTACCCCTATGTGTCGATAGGGGCATTAGTCCGAAAGAGGAGGTGATTTTGTATGAACAAATACGAAGTCATGTTTATTGTGAAACCAGCTGAAGAGGAAGCAACTAACGCTGTTATTGAAAAAGTAGAAGCTTTAATTGCTCGTGTAGGCGGCACAGTAGAAAAGGTAGATCGTTGGGGCAAG
Source organism: Veillonella parvula (assembly GCF_945949885.1). Lineage (GTDB taxonomy): Bacteria > Bacillota > Negativicutes > Veillonellales > Veillonellaceae > Veillonella > Veillonella parvula_B. Next base: position 10,553 of record NZ_CAMFFZ010000033.1, read on the forward strand.
CGTCGTCTTGCTTACGCGGTGAAGAAATTCACTGACGGTTTCTATGTATTGATCAACTTTGAAGCAGCTCCTGCTGAAATCAAAGAAATCGATCGTGTATTGAAAATCAACGATGAAGTCCTAAGACATCTAATTGTTAAACACGAAGCATAATTAAAGCCTGGAGGAAAACATGAACTCTGTACAAATTCTAGGTAATTTAGCTCGTGATCCTGAAGTACGCTATACCAAAACTGGTCGTGCGGTAGCAACTTTTACAGTGGCTGCTACAAATACCTATATTGATTCCACAACAAATGAGACGAAAGAACAAACTGCTTTCATCAACTGCGTTGCTTGGGGTAAACTTGGTGAAGCGGCAGGCAATCTTCGCAAAGGCAGTCGTTGCTTTGTAGAAGGTCGTTTGCAAACTCGTTCTTACGAGACTCAGGACGGTCAAAAACGGTACGTTACTGAAGTGGTAGCGAACTTTGTGGGCCAATCCCTTGATATGAATACTAATTCTTTCGAAGGTGGGTCCAATTTTGATAGTTTCAGTACAGGCGGCGATGATGAAAACATCCCGTTCTAGTGTCAGGGACTCCTACTAATTCGAAAAGGAGGATTCGCAATGAGAAGAGATAGAGGCAGAAAGCCAAGAAGAAAAGTATGCGTTTTCTGTGCAGACCATATCGATCAAATCGACTATAAAGACGTTGCTAAACTTCGTCGTTTTACGACTGAACGCGGCAAAATCTTACCTCGTCGTATTTCCGGTACTTGTGCAAAACATCAACGCAAATTGACTACATCTATCAAACGTGCACGTGCAATTGCTTTATTGCCATTCACTGCTGAATAATTGATGAATCAAGGCGGTACAACCATTTGGTTGTGCCGCCTTTTTGCGTTTTTTGGGAGAGAATATAATACTAATAATTTTATTTCTCCTAATGAATGATAAATTGTAATTAAGAATTAACCATAGTTGTGAGGGATATAGTCTATAGAGCTCAAAAGGTCTGCATGTTATGCGTTGTGAGCATAATATGATTTATAACTTTAACACCCTTAGTAAATAGGCATATTCATTGCGTGTAATAAATATTCAAGAAAGTAGATATAAAAATATATCTTAGAAATTTATAATAATACCATTAGAAATAGAACTTACATGCCTAATCTATATAACTAAATTAATCAACCTAATGTATATGCTCATAAAAACTTATAGGTTTTATACTATAATAAAAGTATATACATATTTACTGTAAAGTTCAGTGAAAGGTGGTAAGTACATGGGATTTTTGAAAAAAGATATATCCCGTCGCCAGTTTATTGGTGGTGCTTTAACTTTAGCGGCGGCCTCAGCGGTACCTTCGTTTATTCGTGGTGCCTACAAGCCAATGCAGTCTGACTCCCTTCAAGTGTGGACTTGTGGTGGGTTATCGGAAGCATTTCTTGATTTGAATCAGGTCTATACGATGCACACAGGGCACAATATCCAGTACACTGGTGCTTTTGCAGGGGCTATTGGTAAATCTTTGTTGGCAGAAAAAAGTCGCACCGAAATCTTTGGTGCTCGCGGATTAGAGTTAGCAAAAAATATGCGCAAAAAAGGGGTAAGTATTGCTTTTGAGCCGCTATGTTTTACAGACTACGTTATAGTCACACCTAAAGGTAATCCTGCCGGTATTCGTGATCTTAAAGATATGACGGAGCCCGGTGTACGCATCATGCTGCCGTTGGGTGCATCTCCTCCAGGTAGTGCCTCTGTAAAGGGGATTATGAAACTGTCAGGATTGACTGATAGCATTATGAAAAATATGATAGCCGAAAATGCTTGTGTAATCTCCATGATGTGTGACCTTGTAGAAGGTAAAGCAGATGTATCCATTATTGAAAAACGCCTTATTACCCATGATCGATTCAAGGATCGCATTGAATACTTCTCTATACCACCACAATTTGTGTCGCCGGCACCGCTTACTTTTACTATCAATACGATGAAATATGTACAAGATTGTGCATTGGCTGCCGATTATATTGAATTTACACGTTCCCAAGAAGGACAACAAATCTTAGAAAATCACGGATTTACATCCGTTCATAGTGCGAGAGGTCTCGATTTGATAGAAAGGTTTGGTGTAAAAGATGTGTAATCAATGTCCATCATCTACAACCTGTGGGGCTCAAACAAGCTCTGGTATATCTGGAACTAAGGCTCCTAAGAATTTAACGCGTTGGCGTCGTATCGTTCAATTTATCTTTCTCTTTATTATGGGGAAATGGGTATATTTTGGTGTGTTTCGCTGTCCCTATATCGTACCCTTTGTAAGCTGTGAAAGTTGCTCCATGATTACCTGCTGGGGTCGTATTACGACATACTTCTACGCGTGGTGGATTATCCTGCCGATTATGGTCGTATTCTTTGGTCGCGTTTTCTGTAGCTGGTTCTGCCCAAGTGGATGGGTCAATCAAATGCTCGGCAAGATTTCTATGGGACCATTAAGAAAGCGTAAACATTATATGCGTTTCCTTCAACTAGGTATGGTAGCAACAATAATTTTAGGTCTCGTAGTATATTATAAATTTGGCAATCCCCGTATCATGATTCCTATACGGACGAGCGATGAATACTTTAATGCTGTTATTTTATCTATGCAGTTTTCCGAATGGTATTGGGCGGCTCGTACTATAACTGTAGTTTCAATTATTGCTGGCTCTCTTATTATCGCCAATGCTTGGTGTCGCTTTGTATGTCCTTTCGGGGGCGTCATGGAATTGCTTCGCAAGATTTCTATTTTTAGAATTTATAAAACGAAAGATTGTGACAATTGTGATGCATGCTTGCGCGTATGTGAAATGGGAACACGACCAAATGAAATGAATTGTACCAACTGTGGTGATTGCTTACATGTTTGCCATAAAGATGCTATTAGATTTGGTTGGAAAGGTTAGCTATGAAAGAGATTCAAGGACAAAGTTTCCTACAAAACCATCCTTGTTACAACAAGGATGCTTCTGCTAATTGGGCCCGTTTACATTTACCAGTAGCACCGAATTGTAATATTCAATGTAATTATTGTAATCGCATGTACGACTGTGCCAACGAAAATAGACCTGGTGTAACTCAACATGTATATACGCCACAAGAGGCAGCGGCTTTTGTGCGCAAGGTATTTGAAGCTCGTCAAGATATTTCCGTAGTAGGCATTGCAGGACCAGGGGATCCTATGTGTGATGCGGATAAGACACTTGAAACGTTCCGACTTGTGAAAAACGACTTCCCTCATGTCATGCTATGTTTATCTAGTAATGGATTGGCAGTACCTGATTACATTGATGAAATTGCTGATTTAGGGATTACACATGTAACAATTACGGCTAATGCCATCGATCCAGAAGTCGCAAAAAATGTATATGCTATGGTTCGTTACGATGGAAAAATCTACAAGAACATTGACGGCGCTCGTATTTTGTTAGAACGTCAGGCTGAAAGTATCCGCAAATTAAAGGAAAAAAATATTATTGTAAAGATTAATACGGTAGTAGTGCCTGATGTAAACATGGATCATGTGCCAGCGATAGCGAAACAAGCGGAAACATGGGGCGTAGATTTGATGAACTGTATTGCTATGATTCCGGTTCACGATACGGCCTTTGAAAATCATCGTAGTCCAACATCAGAGGAAATCGTCAATATGCGTCAATTTATTGGTCATTATGTACCGCAAATGACACATTGTAAGCGTTGTCGAGCAGATGCTATTGGCCGACTGTGTGAAGCATAAAGGGAAAATATAATACAGAAAGTTTGATATTAAAGCTATATAACTATTAGTTTTTAATATAAAGATACTTTTCATAGTACGCCTAAAAGAAAACTTGCATGTACAATAAGAAAAAGGCTATATACTTAAAATATATAGCCTCAACAGTAGTTTTTGATTATTAGATTTTATTTGCTATTGTTGTTAACGCAGATAATGCAGTTTCAATATCCTCCATTGTATTAGCATAGCCAAAGGAAAAGCGCACGGTTCCTTCAGGATAAGTACCTAAAGTTTGATGTGCTCGTGGTGCACAGTGGAGTCCAACGCGCGTCATGATGTGATAGGTTGACTCTAGTTCATAAGCAACGCTCGCAGCATCAGCGCCGTCAATTGTGATTGAGACGACAGCAGTTCTGTCCTGAACATCTTGCTTACCAATGATGTTAATGCCATCTATCGGTCGTAAGCCTTTGAGGAAGGCTTCTGTCAAAGAGAGTTCGTGGTTGTGAATGTTTTTCATACCCTTTGATTCAATAAAGGAGAGAGCTTCGTTGAGGCCTATGATACCTGGTAGGTTTAATGTGCCTGACTCAAAGGCGTCGGGCATATTAGTAGGCATCGTTTCTAAATGTGAGAAACTACCTGTGCCACCAGCAATAAGAGGGGTTAAGGCTTGAGCCATTTCTTTGGTTAAGATCATGCCACCAATACCTTGAGGGCCTAATAAGCCTTTGTGACCTGTAAAGCAGAGGGCATCTATTTGAGATTCTTTTACATCGATAGGTATGACACCAGCCGTTTGTGCTGCGTCTACAATAAAATGTAGATTATGAGCCTTACAGATCGGGCCAATTGTTTCGAGCGGTTGGATGGTTCCACATACATTGGACGCGTGATTAATAATTATAGCTACTGTATTTGGACGAATGAGTGACTCAATAGCGTCTAATTTGATAGAACCTGTAGTATCACAAGGGATAGTATCAAAGGTAATACCTTCATTGAGTAGCTGTGTAAGCGGTCTCATGACAGCATTATGCTCCATAGAGCTAATCAGTACATGGTCTCTTACTTTCAATAGCCCCTTGATAACCATGTTTAAACTCATCGTCACATTTTGAGTAAAAAAGACATGAGAAGGATCGTGTCCGTTAAATAAGCTGTTTAATCGCTGCCGTGTTGTATAGATAATATCCTCTACATCATAGGCGAGGGCATAGGAGCCACGATTGATATTGATGCCTCTATTCGTTATATAGTCTGACATAGCACTAGCCACAGTTGGTGCCTTTGGAAATGTGGTACTAGCATTGTCTAAATAGATAGATTTCATAGGTAATCTCCATGAATAACAAGGTGTATTTATGGTTATTATATCATGAGTATAATATTTGATAGGATAAGAGCATATACTCATATAGTTATAGTGTAGTTAGGGTGAAAGGAGATTATTATGAGTGGGTCTCATGAAAAACGAAATTTAATTATTGCTGGTCTTATTATCGGCGCTATTGCAGGATTCCTTGTGTTGGCTGGCAACCCAGCTAATATGGGCTTCTGTATTGCGTGCTTTATTCGCGATACCGTGGGTGCTCTTGGTATGCATCGAGCTGCACTTGTACAATACATTCGTCCAGAAGTTATAGGTCTTATTTTAGGGGCCTATGTATTGTCCATGATTCGTGGTGAGCATCAAAGTAAAGGTGGTTCATCTCCGATTATTCGATTTGTTCTTGGTTTCTTTGTTATGATCGGTGCGTTGATGTTTCTTGGTTGTCCACTTCGCATGATTTTGCGCCTTGGTGGTGGTGACCTGAATGCTCTATTTGGTATCGCTGGCTTTGCCGGGGGTATAGGGATTGGTACTATTTTTTTAAAATGCGGTTACTCTTTACAACGTACGTATGCATTGAGCAAATTAGAATCTGCTATCATGCCAGCTATCCAAGTTGGGTTGCTCGTACTAGTAGTGACAGCCCCTGCGTTTATCTTCTTTAGTCAAAAAGGGCCCGGTGCCATGCATGCGCCTTGGCTTATATCCTTAGCCGCTGGCCTTGTAGTAGGTGGTTTATCTCAATATAGCCGTCTATGTACAGTAGGTGGTTTTCGAGATCTATTCTTATTCAAAAAATCCGTACTTATTTTTGGCTATATCGCAGTTCTCGTTGGTGTGTTTGCGGTAAACATTAGCTTTGGTAACTTCCACCTTGGTTTTGAAAATCAACCGGTTTCTCATACTGATGGTTTGTGGAACTTCCTTGGCATGGCTCTCGCTGGTTTCTGTAGCGTATTGCTTGGTGGTTGCCCATTGCGTCAATTGATTATGACTGGCGAAGGCAACTCTGACTCTGCTGTAACAGTACTTGGCCTTGCAGCTGGCGCAGCATTTGCTCATAACTTTGGTTTGGCTGCTTCTGGCGCTGGTCCTACATTGAATGGTCAAATCGCTGTAGGGGTAGGTTTTGTAGTGGCGCTCATCATTGCTGTGCTTAATACAAAACGAGCAAATGCGTAGACTAGAAACGAGTGATTATGAAATATATTGCAACATTTTATTCCCACTTTGGAGCGATTCGCTTCAAGCGTGAAGCCCCTGAAGGGGTAACAAATATAGACCTCCGTCCGGTACCGCGCAATTTGAGTTCCTCTTGTGGAACGAGTGCATCCTTTGATGCTGGTGAAAGTTTTACTTTTACAGAAGATCCAACGGACGAAATTGAACAAATCGTAGCTGTTACAGAGGGCGGTTATAAAACTATATATGAAAGTCCAAATAAGTAAGGAATCGATAGTCCTAAGTTTAGGTATAAAACTTATATATATATTCAGATGCTTATCATAAAAGGGGCTGTAACAGAATGTGGTTTTACCACATTCTAGTTGCAGTCCCTTTACAATATAAGAAATACCAAGAAAATTAGGTTTATAAAATCCTAGATTTTCTTGGTGTTTTTTGTTTTTAGACGCACCTAAATAGGCCATTAGGCCTATTTGCATTTTTCTTAGTTTAAGCAGTTCCTTTTACGGTGAATACTGTTGTATGAATTCGTCCTGCTTGTATTCGGTTGTGTAGTTTTGTAAGATTAAATCCCATCGCTAATAGGTACAACATTTTATGTACTCTCAATTCTCTTTACAGGATTTACTGTTGTTTGTTTCGCATACGGCTGGCAGTC
>NZ_CAMFFZ010000034.1:0-17365 GCF_945949885.1 Veillonella parvula
TCTGATACTCCCCTATAAAAATGGCTATTTATCAACTGTTTGTTGTGACATAGCCTTAAATAAAAAGACTCTATTCAAATAATTGTGAAAACTTAATAAACATTAAAAGCAGGTAGTATTCAACGGATACTACCTGCTTTTTGTTATGTTTGTCAGTCTTAGTTAAATGCTTGTTTAAAGAGAATATGATTCTGTCATATTGATATTTTTCGTACATAAATAATAATACCCACAATATTAATATGGTTTATTGACATAATTAATACATATTGATATAGTAGGTTATATTAAGTTTAAAAGACGAGGTGTTCTAAAGCCTTATTTCATCTAAGGTTTAGAAAAATGCGAAAAAGTGACATGAGTCATAAACGCCCCTTGTTGTGAGGTAGAAAGAGGGGACACTATGAAAAAAACTTGGTATCTAATCACTGCTATCGTGCTGTTGGTAGTAAGTGGGTTGGCGTATGGTTATCATGAATACAGTAAACCGAAGAGCGCCCAAGAATTAAAAGCTGTACGTGTTGCGTATTTACCGATTACTCATGCGCTGCCCGTATTTGCTACGAAGGAATTGGAGACAGCAGATGGTCCTGTCCATGTAGAGCTTGTTAAATACGGTTCCTGGCCGGAACTCATGGATGCGCTCAACACCGGTAAAGTAGATGCTGCAGCCGTTCTCGTTGAGCTCGGTGTAAAGGCTCGTGAACAGGGAATTGATGTGCGCGCAGCGGCATTAGGCCATACGGAAGGCAATAATATCGTTGTAAATAACGATATTAACTCTGTACAGGATTTAAAAGGCAAATTCTTTGCCATCCCTCATAAGCAATCAACTCAAAAGATTCTCGTAGACCTCATGCTTGAACGGGCAGGTCTTAGCGAGAAGGACGTACAGATAGTGGAGATGAGCCCTCCTGAAATGCCGTCCGCACTGTCGGTCGGTCAAATCGCAGGATATAGCGTGGCGGAGCCTTTCGGTTCTCTCGCCATAGAAATGGGTAAGGGAAAGGTCTTTGAAGACCCTGATCACTTGTGGCATGACAATATCTGCTGCGCCCTCGTATTCAACGGTCAATTCGTCGATGAACACCATGACTTGGCGAAGGCTTTCACAAAAGCCTATCTCGATGCAGGTAAATATTTAGATGAGCATCCGGAGGCGCAAAAGGAGATTGCCTTGAAATATATGAAATTTAAGGATCCTGTTATCGAGCGTTCCTTGCAGGTGATTGGGTTTGGAGATTTGGCCCTCACCGAGGAGCGTTATAAGGCGCTCGTGCATCACATGACCCATGTCGATTTGATTAAAAAGGTGCCGAGTTATTCGGAGTTTGTAGATACATCGCTGTTGCCATAGGGGGGGATACCATGAAGAAATACACATATGTGCCGGGCGCGTTCATCGCGGTCTGGCTGATTTGGGAGTTGGTTGTCCGCCTCGGCGGATTTAACGAAGCTTTGTTGCCGACGCCGTACAAGGTGCTGCTCGGGTTCGGAGAACTCATCGGGGACGGCGTATTATTTAAGGATATTGCGGACAGTTTGGTGCGTTTTTTTATAGGCTATATCATTTCCGTCGTAGCCGGCGTGTTCTTAGGCCTCATTTTAGGCTGGTATAAGGGTATTTGGAACTATATTAATCCCATCGTTCAGGTGATTCGCCCCATTTCACCGGTGGCATGGTTGCCGTTTATCGTACTGTTCTTCGGTATCGGTCAAGCGCCTGCCATCGTTATCATCTTTATCGCGGCGTTTTTTCCGGTTCTATTGTCCACGGTATCCGCGATTCAAAATATCGATCCCGTATACATCAAGGTGGCTCGAAATTTTGGTATCAAGCAGCCGGAGTTGTTATTTAAAATTGTATTGCCCGCCGTGTTTCCTGGTATTGCATCAGGACTTCACATCGCGCTCGGTACGGCGTGGATATTCCTGGTGACGGGGGAAATGGTAGGTTCCCAGACGGGTCTTGGCTTCCTCATCATCGATATGCGGAACAATTTGCGCAACGACCTTTTGATGGTGGCGATTCTGACGATTGGCTTTGTGGGACTTTTACTTGATTGGGGCGTGTCCCTCATCGAAAAATGGATTTATAGACGTTGGGGCATTGAGAAATAGGAGGTGGACGTATGGGTTACATTTCGGTGCGCAATGCACACAAGGAATTTATGAAAGATGGAGAACCGCTCACCATCCTTGAGAATATTAATCTGGACATTGAACAAGGTGAATTTATTTGTCTCTTAGGTCCTTCCGGGTCCGGTAAAAGTACGCTTTTAAATGCTATGGCAGGCTTTGAGCTCGTTACCTCGGGTTCTATTACCATTGATGGCGCAGAGGTGAAAGCACCCCAATTGCGGTATGTAACGGTTTTTCAGAATTACGGACTGTTACCGTGGCGAACGGTGGAAAGTAATATTGAACTGGGCCTTGAAAGCAAGAACGTATCTAAGGCAGAGCGACCTGCTATCATCGATAAATACGTGAAAATGGTGGGGCTCGATCATGCTCGGAACCGCTATCCGGCGGAGTTGTCCGGCGGTATGCAACAGCGTGTATCCATTGCGCGGGCTCTGGCGGTCGATCCGGATATTATCTTCATGGACGAGCCGCTGGGGGCCCTCGATGCGTTGACACGTATCAATTTACAGGATGAAATCTCCCGCATCTGCCGTGAAGAGGGTAAAACGGTCGTATTCGTTACGCATGACATAGAAGAGGCGGTGGTCCTTGCGGATCGCGTCGTAGTGCTCGCCGCTAATCCGGGACGGGTGCAAACCATTATCCCCGTCAATCTTATCGATAGGACGGACCGGACCTCGGCGTCCTTCGTCAATATTCGAAATCACATATTTGAACAATTCCAACTCGCCAAAGAAGACAAAATCGAGTTTTATATATAAATGTGATATTGCATATATTAGTAGCAACAGAAGTCCAACAAAAACTGTAGTTTCAAAGATAGTAGGATCGTTCATTACCATCAAGGTTGTTAAATGAGGCCTGTCGTTTTGATGGTAGAGAATCTAAAGTCGCTTTGAAATTACAGTTTTTTATATTTTGTTGCATGTGGATATTTTGAATATTAATTTCGCATCAAACTTTCAGAAATGGATGCTATTATAATATAGTAACGGCATACATTTTATGTAGTGCGTGATTATCAGATATATTATCACATATTATGATTGGATATCGTAATATATGGATTGTATTATTATGGGCTTTAGTGTATAAATACAGTATATAAAGGATTGATAATCATGATATACAGCATTATTAATTATATGGGGCGGTAGTATAAATTGGGGGAGAGCCTATGTCCTTATTTACATCAGAGGAAGAGAAAACGCTGTCTTTTGATGAATATATGACCTCGTTTGATACGAATCAGATTGCAAAAGTACAGCAGTTTATAGACTGGCTCGGTCAATATAGGGGCGAGCTTGTTCACAATCCATGGGGTGAGGTGAGTCCTGACCTCGAAATTGTTCGGCCTGATTTTGATGCGGCGCAGGTGCGTCGTAGCAATTTGATGGCGTATTTGCTGCCGCGGTTGGGACGCTCCAAAATCTTTGTGGTGGCGGAGGCTGTCGGATATCAAGGAGGGCGCTTTTCGGGCATTGCCATTACCTGTGAACGCATGTTGTTGGATAAGCATAAAACGATTCGGGCGCATCAGATAACGCCTGTTACATTACAAAGGACCAGCTCTCCTGTGAGTCCTATGCTGAAACGGACCCAACAGGAACAGGGGTTCAACGAGCCTACGGATACGGTAGTATGGAGTGCTATCATCGAACAGGAAATTGATCCGTACGATGCGTTGCTGTGGAATATATTCCCCTTTCACCCTCATAAGGCGGGCGAACCGCTCACTAATCGGACGCCGACCGAGTCGGAGCAGCAGCTGGGTTGGGAATATACGAAAAGACTGTTGGCATTGCACACCGAATTAGGTGGATCGAAGCCGCTCATGCTCGCTGTCGGTCAAAAATCGGCGGACACGATGGGGCGATTCGGCCTTTCAGCCGTCGGACTTAGACATCCGGCTAACGGTGGGGCTAATTTATACCGTGAAGGTTTTGCCAAAGCTGTAGAGAGAGTTTTGAGATAGAAGGTATTACATATGAAACGATATTGTGCATCCTGCCGTCAGTATTGTGACGAGGCTGCCATGTTCTGTCCGCATTGCGGGCAGTATACGACTGCGGTGGAGGTTGAGAGAATCGCACCGGAAGGGGATATTATCTATCCGTTGGCGCATTATCAGTTGAGTTACAAGGATACATTTCTCCATGTGATGGGTCGCAAATTTATGAATTCAGATGGCCGTGCGTCCAGAGGGGAATTTTTGCGGTTCTTTTTGATGTGGATTTTAGTTATCGCTGGAATTCTGGCCCTTTCTTATGGGCTTACGGTGGTGCTTCATACGGGTATTTATTTAATCCTGTTGGCATGGATGTTACTGACAATCATCGGTCTTGTCTCGCTGATTCCGTTGGGCTCTCTATGCATCCGTCGCCTTCATGATACCGGTAAAAGCAGTGGCCATCTGTTTTTAATCTTAATTCCTTTCATCGGACCGATTATTCTATTTGTTCTACTGTGTAAGAAAGGCGAACCGAAGGCTAATCAATATGGTGAGGCGTTGAGGAACATCACTATCGACAAACGGTTGGCCTCTATTATGAAAGTATCGCCTACGAGCAGCGCTTTCACTACTCGAATTCTCGTTACATTGCTGGTGAGTGCTATCTGCGTATGCAGCGTTTCGTCTCGTTATATGGGACCGGAAAATGAACTGGATCCGGGCGGATGGTTTACGAATATCATCGTCGGTCAAGGCAGTGATGAAGCTGCACGGGATGTTGTTCATGGTTATTTTGACGCCGTCAATGAAAAGGACTATGATAAGGCTTTCACCTATGTTACCGATCAGGCTAAGACGAATCCCGTAGAAAAGCAGAAATGGATGGAGTCTATGATGTCGGCGCCGAAGGTGGTTGTCGGGTCCTTAGGCACGAGTCGTATCAGTCGTATAAATGTCATGAAACGCATCATTTACGAAGCGGATCTGCAAGTCACTAAACCCGGAGATGGCGCGGTTGAGGCTGCGCACATGACACGCTACATATCTCTCGTCGAAGAAAATGGCGAATGGCATATTGAAGGGTTTTATAAAAGTATGCCAGATGATAAATAATGAAATGCTTTGGGGCGGTTCAATTTGAGCCGCCCTTTTAAGTAGTAGTAAAATTTTATGTTACTTTTAATGAATCAAGCGTAGAACTCTTTTGTTTATGTTGTTTTTATGTTATAATGAGCACAACGTATGAAAGTGAGGCTTTCATCAAAACAGATCGGACTATATTGCACTGCGTATCGGATTGAGATAAAAACAGAGGTCTCTTGCGGTTGAAGCATCTGATAGTGCACTATACTCATTTGCTGCGGCAAATGGCACACAAACTAGGAACGGCAAAATTTGATAGCGCATTTTTGCGCCCATTTGACGAGACGCTAGTATAATAGCGCCTTTTTCTTTGTGTGACATTTCCTCGTGGCATAGATCAATTCAAGTGATAGGTGAGAAAAATTATGTTAAATAAATTAATGAACAAAATTTTAGGAGGAACTGTGAATACAACAGATAATCAGGTTACTGCGCAAGTGAAAGCAGAACCGACAGTAGCAAAAGACGCTACTCTTACAGCTGCGACTGAAGGCGAGCAAAAACAAACGCGTCGCCGTACAAATACACGCCGCCCTGCTGGCGAAGGTCGTACGCGCCAACAAACAGCTGGTGAAGGTGCAACACGCCAACGCCGGTCTACAAATACTCGTACAAGTGCGAATAGTGGTCGTACTAATACGACTCGCCGTACAAATACACGCCGCAATGCGGAACAAGGTGAAGGTCAAGAACGCAAAACTCGCCAAGCTCGTGCACCGCGTGGTGAAAATACACGTAATGCGCGTACTAATAATGGTCGCATTGGCCAAAATGGTCAGAACCGCAATAATAACCGCCCAAATAACCGTTCTACGGGTTGGAATAATCAAGAGGAACAAGTAGAATTAGTCGGTCGTACGCCAAATGGCATCAACAAGGGCAAATTCCAAATCATCCCACTAGGTGGTCTTGGTGAAATCGGCAAAAATATGACTATATTCCAATACGAGGACGAAATTATCGTTCTTGACTCTGGTCTTGCGTTCCCTAGTGAAGATATGCTTGGCGTAGACATTGTTATTCCTGATATGAGCTATATCATCGAGAATAAGGATCGCGTGAAAGCTGTCGTAATTACTCATGGTCACGAAGACCATATTGGTTCTTTGGCGTACCTTATGAAAGAAATTAGTTGCCCAGTATACGCAACAAACCTCGTTTGTGGATTAATCGAAGGCAAGTTTAAAGAACATAAGGTATCTCCAAAATGTCTTCATACGATTGCTGCCGGCGATGAAGTTCAAATTGGTCAAGTGACTGTTGGTTTCATCCAAACAAATCACTCCATTCCTGACTCCTGCGCTGTATACTTTAATACACCAATCGGAACAATTCTTCATACAGGGGACTTTAAAATTGACCAAACTCCTGTTGATGGCCGTTTGATGGATATGCACAAATTTGCTGAGTTAGGTAATAAAGGCGTATTAGCGCTCTTGTCGGACTCTACAAATGTAGAAAAACCAGGTACTACCGGCTCTGAAAGTTCCGTAGGCCCTGCGATTAAACAAGCTGTTGGAGAAGCAAAAGGCCGCGTTGTTTTGGCAACATTTGCATCCAACGTATCCCGTATCCAACAAGCTATTGATGCGGCGGTTATGTTCAACCGTAAGGTTGTAGTTATGGGCCGTAGCATGGTCAATGTTACAGAAATTGCCCAAGAGCGTGGATACTTGAATATTCCACCAAATACAATCATCGACGTTGATGTAATGCACAACTACACAGATGACCAAATCATGATCTTAACGACTGGTTCTCAAGGTGAACCGATGGCAGGCTTGTCCCGTATGGCAACAAGCAACCATCGCACTGTAGAATTGGCACCGAATGATACGGTTATCATTTCTGCTACACCAATTCCAGGCAACGAAGGTGCTGTAGGTAGAACTATCGATAACTTGCTTCGTTTAGGTTGTAATGTGGTATACGGTAAAGACCGTGGTATCCACGTATCTGGTCATGCGAGCCAAGAAGAGCTTAAAACAATGCTTAACCTTGTTCGTCCAGAATACTTTATCCCAGTTCATGGTGAGTACCGTATGTTACGTCGTCATGGTGAACTTGGTGTGGCCATGGGCGTAGATCCTAAGAAAGTCCTTATCGGTGATAATGGTCAAATCTTTGAATTCGATAAAGATGGTGGTCGCAAAGGTGGCCGCGTACAAGCTGGCGCTATCTTCGTTGATGGCCTTGGTGTTGGTGACGTAGGTAATATCGTTATCCGTGACCGTCAACAATTGGCACAAGAAGGTATGGTTATCGTCGTTATGGCGATGGACAAAGCTTCCGGTACTATCGTAGCTGGTCCAGACCTCGTATCTCGTGGCTTCGTATACGTTCGTGATGCAGAAGAACTCATGCTTGCTGCAGAACGCCGCGTAGAACAAGTCCTTGATGATTGTGAAATGCAACGCATCAAAGATTGGACAACAATTAAACAAAACGTGCGCGATGCATTGGGTAAATTCTTCTATGATAAAACTCGTCGTCGCCCTATGATCTTGCCGATTATTCAAGACGTATAGATATAATTAAGACAAGCAGTTGTTAAAGTAATTATTTAACAACTGCTTGTTTTTCATTGGTATATGATTGTAAAATTAATGTAATCAAAGTAGGAGTTTTACAATTGGTAGCGAATATTATTTAGTAGAAGAGTAATAAGGGATAAAAGGAGGTGATGGTATGTCTGGACGGTTCCCAGTGAGTGGGGCTATTTTAAACTGGTTGCCTAAATATAGTGGTAAAGGTTATGAAGCTTTTTATAAGCGATTTCCAAAGTATGGAGAGTGGATTGCAGGTCGTGTGCATCCGACAATTTGTCAAATACAGGCATTAGCTACTTTTTCCAATGTACCGTTAGGATATATTTATTTAAAGAATCCTCCACAGTTATCGGATAAAGAGATTACTGATTTTAGAAAACTGAATGGTGAAATCGCTGACAGACCATATAGTCCTGAGTTAAGAGATACTATTTATGATATGCAGATTCGCCAAGATTGGTTAAGTCAATATCGAAAGCTTAATTTAGGAATAGATGCGTTACCTTATGTAGGGGGCTTTTCTAAACGTATGGATAGCAGAGATCTTGTGCATCAAGCTTATTCGTTATTAGATATAGAGGCTGGCTGGCAAATAGGTGTAGCGGATCCGTTTACATATATACGCGAACGCATCGAGACTATAGGTGTTACTGTATTTGTTAACGGTATCGTGGGCTCTAATACTAGACGTAAATTATCCGTTGATGAATTTAGAGGGTTTACATTAATTGATTCTTATGCACCTATTATTTTTATCAATGGAACTGACTCGAATCATGGTAGGCTGTTTACGATTATTCATGAGCTTTGTCATATATTATTAGGTGAAGAAGGCGTTACTGATAGCTCTTCTGAGCCGTATTGTAACAGCTTTGCAGGTGAATTTCTTGTGCCGAAATCCCAATTTATTCCTTTGTGGAATGAACATTCGGAGGATTATGAAACCATAGCTAAGCGCTTTAAGGTGAGTGAGTATGTTATCTATCGGATAGCATTAGAGCATGGATATATTACTCGAATTCAATATCATAATCTAGTGGAATGTTTTAATCAGAGATTAGAAAGCTTACCTGAACGAGAGACAAGAGATGGTGGAAATTTTTATGTCACTGCTCATGCTCGGTTGGGTGAAAGTTTTAGTCGTACTGTTGTCAAAGCCGCTCGAGCAGGCGAACTGGCATATCGAGATGCGTATGAGTTGTTAGGCTTACGTGGTAGTACTTTTACAAAATATGTGAATGAATATAGTTTTTAGGAGAGAAAACTATGTATGTCCTTGATAGTAATACTTTTATAGATGCAAAGAACCGATATTATGGGTTTGATATTGTTCCATCATTCTGGAATGAGTTGATATCTCACAGCAGAGGTAATATTTTAACTATTGATCACATTAAAAATGAAATTATGAGTGGTAATGATGAGTTATCTATTTGGTTTGACACTCATTATTTGCGATTTACCGAAGCGACAAATGATGTTGAGATACAAAATACATATGCAGATATAGCTGAATATGTGATGTTAAATCAACAATATAAGGATGCTGAAAAACATCGTTTTTTGGCTAAAGCGGATCCTTGGCTTATAGCTTATGCGAGTGTCCACAGAGGTGTAGTTGTAACCCACGAAGTTCTAGCGGGACCAAGGTCTACAAAAGTCAAAATACCGGATATATGTGAGTATTTTGATGTTTCATATGTGAATGTATTTGAAATGATGCGCCAACTACATATGGTAATATGAGATGAGGAGCTACTTTAGGTAGCTCCCTATTTTACGTTGTCTGTGTGTGCTATCAGCACTATAAATAGCACTACTATCGCAATTATCTACTATATGGGGTATTTGAAGTTACCCTTTTAAACTGTTATAATTAAAAGATACCAATCAATATATCTTCTTATGTAAGAATGGTGATTTATGAATAAAACAAATACAAGAGCGATGGTGGAAACTGCATTTGTTAGTGCTATAGGTGTTATGCTAGGTGCTATCAGTGTATATGTGCCTGGTTTCGCTTTTTTAGCATTTTTTGTTACGCCTGCAACGATTGGAATAATTGGAACAAAATGGGGCCGCAAGTATAGTATATCGGCAGCCGTTATTACTACATTTTTGTCAGTAGTGTTATTCGGACCATGGAATGGATTGGCCGTAGGGTTATTTGCTGTTGTAGGCGTAGGGGTTGGAGAAGGCAATCGTCTTTCGTTGGGAACGATTAAACGGTTACTACTTCCTAGTATTGCCATGTTTATTGCTGTATTAGTAACTTTCATTGCACAAGCGTATATATCTGGTATTGACCTATCAATGATAGATATACAGATGACAGAGCAAGCTCGTATGATTGCTGACCAAGCATTACAAACGAATTCTAATATTACACAGGAACAAGCGGATTTATTTGTGAAAAATGTAGATAAGTTAGCTACCGGTTTGAAGGATGCGTTTTTTGTAGCTGTAGCTATAGCTGCAGTATCATATAGTTATATAACTATTCAGATATCTATATGGTTAGGCAAGCGGTTACATATCTCCATATCTCGATTTTTACCGATTGAAGAGTGGAGAATGCCTATCTGGAGTGCCGGTTTATATGCGTTAGGCATTATTGGTATATATGGTGCTCCACATATTAATATGGACTCTTCATGGGTCACAGCCATTAGTACTAATGTATTACTTCTCGGTAGCTCTATGTGTTCTGTTCATGGCTTTGCAGCTTTAGCAGACTTAATGAGTAGTTATCGCATGAGTAATAAATTGAAGTGGATATTGCTTGGTGTGTATGCCTTCTTCTTTGGACAAGCACTAGCGATATTTGGTGTTATAGATATGTTTTTAGATTTACGGACACGTTACAAAGCGCGTCAATAGTAATAGAAAGGAGGCCGTTATGAAATCCTTTCAACGGAGATGGAAAGGTTTAGAAATTACCCTTGTTGCCGTTCTCGTATTATTACTATTATTGTTGGCCTATTTAAATTGGGCTATTGCAATTTTAGCATTAATCATTGTAGTAGCGGCGTATTTGGTTAATTATAATACCCTTCATAACCGGCGTCGTTTAGCAAGAGAACAGTTTAGTGCGATGATGAAAAATGTCACACAAGCTTCTAACTTTGCTTTACAAAATTTGCCAATGGGGATTGTTCTTGTTAATAAGCAAGGCACCTTGGTGTGGAATAATAGTGTTTTCGCTGACTGGGTTAAGGTAGACTGGAATAAGCTCCAAAAAATGTCTGCGTTGTTACCTGGTTTCCGTATCGATAA
The DNA here is from genome assembly GCF_945949885.1 of Veillonella parvula. GTDB lineage: Bacteria > Bacillota > Negativicutes > Veillonellales > Veillonellaceae > Veillonella > Veillonella parvula_B. The sequence goes on from NZ_CAMFFZ010000034.1 coordinate 11,065, forward strand.
AATCTGGGGTAAGTCCGGATATATGACGGAAAAATATGAAAATCGATACTTCCAAATTATTTATAAATTTATCGATCCTCGGGATACGCGATCAGATATTGATAGTGAAGATGAACTTGCGGAACATGCAGTGATGGCATTGTACTTCAAGGACATTACAGACTTAGAAAAAGCCCGTATTAAAGCGGAAGAGGGCCAGCCTGTATGGGGCATGATTCAGATTGATAATCTCGAAGAATTGACAAAAGGTCTTAGTGATCGTGAGTATACTAGTATTTGGACAGATATAAATAATATCATCATGGATGAAATTGACCGCTACGAAGGTTTTATTCGTAACTTCCAAGATGATATGTATACCTTTGCCATTTCTCGTGGTGCGCTTCATGAGATGGAGGAAGATGGTTTTAAAGTGCTCGAACGAATCCGTAAATTACCATCTCCTCGTCAAGTACCAGCTACGATTTCCATTGGTATTAGTGAAAATGTAGGCTCTGTGAAAGATGTATCTAGCCGTGCTCGTGCAGCCTTAGATATTGCATTAGGTCGCGGTGGTGACCAAGTGTGTATTATGGATGGTGAAAGTACGCGCTTCTTTGGCGGTAATACGGCAGGCGTTGAGAAGAATACGCGCGTTCGTGCTCGTGTTGTATCTCAAGCGATACATGAGCTTATGATTGATTCTGATAAGATCCTTATCATGGGGCATCAGCGCGAAGACTATGATGCCTTAGGTGGCATTATCGGTGTAGCCGCCATTGCTCGAGCACTTGGTAAAGACGTGCGCATTGCGCTTTCAAAAGAAGCTAGCGCCATCGATAAAATGGTGAATGTTCTTAACGAGTCAGAGTTCTGGCAAGAGAATATTATTACTGCAGAAGCTGCAAGAGTATGGGTAGATGCGAATACGCTCACTGTCGTGTGTGATACGCACCGTCAAGAAATGGTAGCGGCTCAAGAGGCGCTTGAAATTTCTGAACGACGCATCGTTATCGACCATCACCGTCGTGCAGCGGACTTTGTAGAAAATCCATTGCTTACCTATTTGGAACCAACCGCATCGTCCACATCTGAACTCGTAACAGAGCTTGTACAATATGCAGGTGTTCCTGTGAAACTTTCAAAAGCGGAAGCTACAGGCATTTATGCAGGTATCGTATTAGATACGAAGAACTTTGTTCAACAAACTGGTGCGCGTACCTTTGAGGCGGCAGCATTCTTGCGTCGTGCAGGGGCAGATATCGAACGAGTTAAACAATTATTTATTGAAACCTTCGATTCTATCCAATTGCGTGCTAAAATGGTATTTGAAGCAAGTCGTACTGAAGGGATTGCTATTTCCGTAGCTCCTGAAGGTTTGAAGGATATGATGGCGTTGGCTGCACAAAGTGCGGATATGCTCATCAGTAATGAAGATATTGAAGCAGCCTTTGTACTATATTCCTTGAATGAGGGTGGTATCGGCGTCAGCGCTCGATCCAAAGGCAAGGTAAACGTACAAGTTGTAATGGAAGCCTTGGGTGGTGGCGGTCACAGAACTGTGGCGGGTGCTCAATTACAAGGTATGACTGTAGAGGAAGCGAAGCAGGCTATCTTGGAGCATGCTCTTGAGGCGCTTCATTCCGCAGAACAAGAGGAGGAACAACAATGAAAGTAGTATTGTTAGAAGACGTTAAAAAAGTTGGTAAAAAAGGCGAAATCGTTGAAGTTAGCGATGCATATGGTCGTAATGTATTGATCAAAAAAGGTCTTGGTCTTGAAGGTACAACGACTAATGTAAACAATGCGAAACAAAAACAAGAATCCATTGCTCACCACAAGGTTGTAGCGAATGACGAAGCTAAAATCTTGGCGGCTCAATTGACTAAGGTTGAAGTAACTGTAAAAGTTCGCATGGGTGAAGAAGGTCGCGTATTCGGTTCCGTTACTGCAAAAGATATTTCCGATGCTGCTAAAGCTCAATACAAAGTAGATATCGATAAAAAGAAAATCGAAATTAAAGAACCATTGAAAACATTGGGCGTACATGACGTATTAGTTCGTGTTCATCCTGAAATTACAAGTACTATCAAGGTTAATGTAGTAGCCGAATAATAGTATTCACCATGCTCTTTGAGTATGGTGAATTCTTTTATCCATAGTGGTTGTGTGAAGGGGATTATCATGGATGTACGCATTCCACCGCATAATCTAGATGCGGAAAAGGCCGTTTTGGGGGCTTTATTAACTAATGGATCCAATATGGGCGCCGTTGTAGATACGGTGACGAGTATTCTTAAATCTGAAGATTTTTACCGCGATGCACATCGTATTATTTACGATGCTATTTTAGAAATCGTGCATGCTAATAAGACGGCTGATTTTATCACCGTTGGTGAAGAACTAGACCGTCGTAAGCGCCTCGATGCGGTAGGTGGTCTTGCTTATATTACATCTCTTGCGAATGAATCGGTTTCCTACAATGTTGAGGAACATGCGAAAATCATCAGTGAGAAAGCTCAGTTGCGCCGCCTCATCGATGCAGGGAATAAAATCGTAGGCATGACGTATGCTGGCGAAGATGAGCCGACGGCAATCCTCAATAAGGCAGAGCAAATGGTGCTAGACGTAAGCGGTCAAACTCAGTCTGAATCATCCTTTGCTGCCATTGGGGACGTGGTTTTATCTAATCTAGATAAACTTAATGCACTGCAACAGCATGATGGCGCTATTACAGGCGTGCCAACAGGCTTTAAAGATGTGGATCATATTTTCAACGGTTTACAAAAATCTGACCTCATCCTCGTAGCGGCTCGTCCTGCGATGGGGAAAACAGCTTTCACCTTGAACATCGCTCAAAACGTAACGATGTTGTACGACAAGACGGTGGCGTTCTTTTCCTTGGAGATGGGGAAGGAACAGCTCGTTGGTCGTATTTTGTCCTCCGTGGCAGGTGTGAGCTCTGAAAAATTGCGCCGTGCGAACATGGATCCTGCTGACTGGGAAAAGGTTATTGCCGCAGCGGACCGCATGAGTAAATCCAAGCTCTTTATCGATGATACGCCGGGTCTTACCGTACAAGATATGCGCTCTAAATTGCGCCGACTTAAGGTGGAACATGGCCTCGATCTCGTTATCGTCGATTATATTCAGTTGATGCAAGGTCGAAATGCTGGTAAGGGCAGTGAAAATCGTCAACAAGAGGTGTCCGAAATCTCTCGTAATCTTAAACTGATTGCTCGTGAATTTAATGTACCAGTTATCGCTTTGTCTCAGTTATCTCGTAGTGTTGAAAGTAGACCAGATAAACGGCCTGTACTTTCGGACCTTCGTGAATCTGGTTCCCTCGAGCAAGATGCGGATATCGTTATTTTCTTGTACCGCGATAAATATTACGATGAAAACTCCGAAAAAGGGGACAATGCAGAAGTCCTTATTCGTAAACACCGTAATGGCTCCGTCGGTACCGTAGAACTTCAATTCGTTGGAGAATTAACACAATTTAGAGACGTAGAATTCCGAGACCTAGGGCCGGAACAATAATGAAAACTATCGTGGGGTGCCCTATATTGATGGGGCCCCGTGACATAGCTACATTTTAATTAAAAAGAAAGGACTATACTTCTTTGCTCCTCGTGACCTGATGTCGCTGCATAAGTATAGTCCTTTCTTTTTATCACTGTAGTTATGAAGGTGTCCCATCAATATAGTGGCACTAGATAGTTTTCGTTGTATTGTTGGGAGAGGAGATTGTGATGGGTAGAGCTATTAAGTTTGTTTTGATAGGAATAAATTAGCTATATTTAATAGTGTGTTAAACATATAGGCATCTAACATTAGATTATATATCTAGTGTTAGGTGTTTTTTATTTTTCTATAAAATTACTCTTATAAGTGCAAACATATGTTTGAAAACACTTTGTTTTTTTGTTATACTAATCATACAAATTTTTGCGTTCTTAATTTTTGTAAAAGCCAGTTTTTTAGTGGTTTAGGGAGGTGTTTGTATGGGCTCGGCTGATACGGCTCGGCTGTATATGTGTATTGATTTGAAGTGTTTTTACGCGTCTGTAGAATGCGCCGATTTGGGACTGGATCCGTTTATGACGCCTCTGGTGGTGGCCGATGGTTCTCGTGGCAAGGGGGCTATTACGTTGGCTATTTCGCCAGCCTTAAAAAAATTAGGTGTTAAAAACCGCAGTCGTCTCTTTCAGATTCCACCGCATATTGAGTATTTGACGGTGAAGCCACATATGAAGCGGTATATGCAGGTATCTGCTGAGATTTATGGAACCTTGCTCAAGTATGTGGCGCCCGAAGATGTGCATGTGTACTCTATCGACGAGTATTTCATCGATATCACGCCCTATTTGCCACTATATAAAAAGACGCCTCGTCAGTTGGCGCAGATGTTGCTTGATGCGGTGCTAGCGGCAACGAAGATTTATGCCACCGTTGGAATCGGAACAAATTTGTTTCTTGCTAAGATTGCCCTTGATATTTTGGCGAAACATGCGTCTGATTTTATAGGCTATCTTGATGAAAGCCTTTTTAAAGAGACAATCTGGTATCATCAGCCCTTGACCGATATATGGCAGATTGGTAAGGGCATAGCTAATCGTTTGCATAAGTATGGTGCTTATGACTTACATGGTATTACTATGATTCCAGAGGCGAAGTTGTACAAGGAGTTTGGCATTAATGCAGAGCTCATCATTGACCATGCTTGGGGCCGTGAGCCTTGTACGATTGCGGATATCCATGCGTATCGACCTATTAAGCACTCTATCTCGCACAGTCAGATTTTGTTGCGTAATTATACCTATGAAGCAGCATACGTGCCTATGCGCGAAATGGTAGAGTCCTTGGTATTAGAGCTTTTACAAATCAAAGAGGTCACGAATCACATTCATGTCCATATCGGCTATGCTGATGAAATGATGCGCTCTACAGGAGGTTCTAAAAAGCTTAAGCAGTACACTGACTCTTTGCAGGTGTTAACGGCGACAGTTATTAAATTATACGAGCAGCATTGCCGTAAAAATGAGCTCATTCGTCGCATAGGAATCAGTTTTGAGGATTTAGTCAATCGATCCGCTATACCTCAAGAGGTGGACCTATTTAGCACTCTTACTACAAATGAAGAGGAAAAAGAACGACAGGTACAAGAGGCTATGCTATCCATTAAGGAACAGTTTGGTAAGAATTCTATTTTGCGTGCATCGAGCTTACAAGAGGAAGGAACCATGCGCTTTAGAAATACCTTGGTAGGCGGTCATAATGGGGAATAGATATTATAATGGATACATTGGAAATACATTAGTCGCGTAAGGGGAGGTATAAATTAATGAAACATCGCATGTCTCGGTTACAGCGAGCAAAACAATTTATGCCCTTTGCGGCATTGAGGGGATTTGAAGCGTTATTAGCCGCTGTAGCAAAGCCAAAAGAAGAGAGGGCAGAGCTATCAGAGGATCAAATAGATGAGTTAAATACAGTTTTACAATCTGTACGTTGTGGGGAGTGGGTACGAATCGTTTACTACAACAAACGAAAATATACGGAACTTATAGGAGCTGTAGATATGATTAGTGAGCAATTACAAATCCTATCTGTACAAGGGATAGTTATTCCTTTCAGATATATTAAAGAGTTAAATATGTATGATATGTAAATATAATGACTGTGGTTGTTGTGTATAGTAAATAGACTAGAGTTAAGGAATAATTAGGTATACAATGGTATTATGGGTAAATATAGCTTGATAAAGATTTTTTGAATTTGGTTAGCTGTAGTATACCTATATAGTTTTTTATTTCTTAACTTAGAAAGGCGGTGTATGTAATGCATGATGTCATATCATTACTTATCAATCGCTATGATTTTTTCCTCCAGTTGTTATGGGAGCATATAGAAATTTCAGTATTAGCTTCTGTTATTGCGATCATCATCGGTGGATTATTGGGTGTGTTTATATACGAATATAAACGGCTAGCTGCGCCAGTTATGGTAGTGGTTAATTTTCTATATACAATTCCATCTATATCGATGTTAGGCCTTTTGTTGTACGTATCAGGTGTTGATTGCTCATCCTGAACTGCGGCCTGTATTAGAAAGTTTAAATCATACGATTACAGATCAAGAGATGGCAAAGATGAATTATGCCGTTGAAACGGAACATCAATTACCAGCTGATGTAGCACATCAATTCTTGGTAGAACGAAACTTGATATAAACTGAATATAGTTAGATCTAAAGTAAATAAAATTGCTTAATTGTAGAATGAAATTGAACAGATAAAAAATCCATAGTGAACCTTGTG
>NZ_CAMFFZ010000035.1:0-17208 GCF_945949885.1 Veillonella parvula
CGAGTCAATGGCTATGCGGCTTGAACGTAGTGAAAGCCAGCGCCTTTAGACGCTGACCTAATACTACGGGCTTATAGCCCGTGAGCAAACCACCCGTTTACGGGTGGTTCTGATTTATAATAAATCACTCAAAAGTTCAATTTTAATTGCATCCTATAAATCCAGTATTTATCTACATTTTTTCCTCATAATTCAAATTAGTCAAAATAAAAGTCAAAAATTATACTTTGGGATATTGACTTTTTGACTTTTAGGGGCTATTATAATGTCATAGGGTAAATAAACCCAGTAAAAATAGTATTAGTCAAATAGTTAAACTCTATGATGTATGAGGGGGTAAAATATATGAACAACAACTTTAACAACTTTGGTAATGAATTTTCTAGCATGAATGATTTGTTTAATCAATTGATGGGTAATATGGGGGGGTATTCCACAGAACGACGTAGTTATAAGATTAATGGTCGCGAAGTAACTCCAGAAGAATTTGCGTTTTATCGTCAAACTGGTCGATTACCATCTAATGAGGAAATGCAAGCTGCTCAAGCTGCGCAACAAGGTAAAATTAAACAAGATGGCATCCTTGCTCGTTTGGGGACAAACTTAACTCAACAAGCTCGTGATGGTAAACTCGATCCTGTAATTGGTCGTAACAAAGAAATCCAAGAAACAGCAGAAATCTTAGCACGTCGTACTAAAAATAATCCTGTACTTGTAGGTGATGCTGGTGTTGGTAAAACTGCAGTAGTAGAAGGTTTGGCACAAGCTATTGTAAATGGTGACGTTCCAGCAGCTATTAAAAATAAAGAAATCATTTCCATCGATATTTCCGGATTAGAAGCTGGTACTCAATACCGTGGTTCTTTCGAAGAAAACATTCAAAACCTTATTAAAGAGGTAAAAGCCGCTGGCAATATTATTTTGTTCTTCGATGAAATTCACCAAATTTTGGGTGCTGGGTCCACAGGTGATGGTCAAGGGTCCAAAGGCTTGGCAGATATCTTAAAACCTGCTTTGTCTCGTGGTGAAATGACTGTTATTGGTGCTACAACACAAGATGAATACCGTAATACAATCATGAAAAATGCAGCGCTCGCTCGTCGTTTCAATGAAGTAAAGGTAAACGCGCCATCTCCAGAGGATACTTTCAAAATCCTACAAGGCATTCGTCCATTATACGAAGCGCATCATAACATTGAATTGCCAGATGCCGTTTTGAAAGCAGCTGTAGATTATTCCGTACAGTATATTCCACAACGTAGCTTGCCAGATAAAGCTATTGATTTAATTGATGTAACAGCAGCTCATTTGGCGTCTCAACATCCTGTAACAGATATTAAAACTTTGGAAGCCGATATTGCTGATGCTAAAGCAAAACAAGAGGAATATGCTCAAAAAGAAGACTATGAATCTGCGATTAATGAAAAAATGCGTATTCAAAAGTTACAAGCAGAGCTTGATAACCATACAGAAAATCAAAAGGTGGTAGCTCAAGTAAACGACGTAGCCGAAGCCGTTGAAAGAATGACTGGTATTCCTGTATCTCAAATGGGTGCATCCGATATCGAGCGCTTGAAAGACATGAAATCTCGTTTAGAAGCTCATGTAATTGGTCAAGATAAAGCCGTAGAAGCTGTATCTAAAGCAATTCGTCGTAACCGCGCAGGCTTTGATGAAGGCAACCGTCCAATCGGTAGCTTCTTATTCGTAGGTCCTACAGGTGTTGGTAAGACAGAATTAGCTAAACAATTAGCTCTAGATATGTTCGGTAACAAAGATGCAATCATTCGTTTGGATATGTCCGAATACAGTGATCGCACAGCCGTATCTAAATTAATTGGTGCTACAGCTGGTTATGTTGGTTACGAAGATAATTCTAACACATTGACTGAACGTGTACGTCGTAATCCTTATTCCATCGTATTATTCGACGAAATCGAAAAAGCAGACCCTCAAGTTATTACATTACTTTTACAAGTATTGGACGATGGTCGCTTAACAGATGGTCAAGGTAACACAGTAAACTTTAAAAATACTGTTATCATCGCTACATCCAATGCAGGTTTCGGTTATGGTAGTGACAATGATGATGAAAATAAAGTAGATGTAATGGAACGCATCGCTCCATTCTTCCGTCCTGAGTTCTTGAACCGTTTTAACGCAGTTATTGAGTTCAATCAATTGAGCAAAGAAGATTTGAAAAAAATTGTAGATTTGATGCTTGATCAAGTGAATAAAACTTTAGCTAAAAAAGATATCACTCTTGATGTAACAGATGCAGCTAAAGAATTGTTGATGGAACAAGGGTATGACAAAACTATGGGCGCTCGTCCATTACGTCGTGTTATAGAATCTGAAATCCGCGATAATGTAACTGACTTCTACTTGGATCATATCGACGCTAAACACTTGCTTGCTGATGTTAAGGATGGGCATATTGTAATCTCTGAAAAAGCAGATTCCGATAATAGCAAAGACCAAGATAAGGCTGAGAAATAAAGAATAGACGTAAAAGTGTCAGAATAATCATTTGACAAATCTGAATAAAGTAGTAATATTAATAGCATAATTATATAGTGAGTATGCAAGGGAGCCTATTATATAGGCTGAGAAAGGGCTGCGAGCACCTGACCTTTATACCTGATCGGGATCATGCCCGCGTAGGAAGCACGCTAATACTTAATACGGGTATCGATCATTTTGTTCGATACCCGTTTTTGCATACCTAACTATATATGTCTTTTATATAGGAGGATGTAAAATGTTTATGACACAATTGGAATCGGCTGTGGCTGGCATAGTTACGAAGGAAATGAAAGTAGTCGCGGAAAAAGAACGTATGGATGAAGAGGTGTTACGTTCCCTAGTGGCAGTAGGAAAGGTTGTTATCCCTTGTAACAAGCAACATACTAGCATTTCGCCTGAGGGGATTGGTAAGCGTTTAAGAACAAAAGTCAATGTTAATTTAGGTACATCGAAAGACGTTACTGATTATGATAGTGAAATTGAAAAGGTTAATCGAGCTATTCGACTTGGAGCAGAGTCAATCATGGACCTTTCCACTCATGGTGACACTCGTATTTTTAGACGTAAATTAATCGAGACATCGCCAGTAATGATTGGTACAGTGCCTATCTATGATAGTGTTATTCATCATCAAAAAGATTTGGGTGAATTAACGGCTCAAGACTTCTTGGACACTATCCGATTACACGCTCAAGATGGTGTAGATTTTATTACTATCCACAGTGGGATTACGAGGAAAACAATAGATCAAATCAAGAATCATAAACGAATGCTTAATATTGTTAGTCGCGGAGGGAGTTTGGTATTTGCATGGATGAGCATGACAGGCCATGAAAATCCATTCTATGAATACTTTGATGAAATCTTAAAGATTTGCAAAGAATATGATGTTACTTTGTCTTTAGGTGATGCTTGTCGACCAGGTTGCTTGGCGGATGCAACTGATGTGTGCCAAATTGAAGAGCTTGTAAGGCTTGGTGAATTGGCAAAACGAGCGAAACAATATGGTGTACAAGCCATGATTGAAGGACCTGGGCATGTACCTTTACATCAAGTACAAATGAATATGGAAGTTCAAGAATCCTTATGTGATGGAGCGCCATTCTATGTATTGGGGCCGCTCGTCACAGATATTGCTCCTGGTTACGACCATATTACAGCTGCCATTGGTGGTGCTGTAGCAGGTATGTATGGGGCGTCATTCTTGTGCTACGTTACACCATCGGAACATTTAGCCTTACCAGATGCAGATGATGTAAAAGATGGAATTATGGCTTTCAAAATAGCGGCGCATGCTGCAGATATTGCTCGTGGTATTCCTAATGCAAGAGATATAGACGACACTATGGCTAAGGCACGGCAAGTTCTCGATTGGGAGGCACAATATGCTTGTGCCGTTGATCCGGAACGGGCTCGTTCTATTCGTGAAAGTAGAGCACCGGAGGAAGATCATAGTGAAACCTGTTCGATGTGCGGTAAATTCTGTGCTGTACGCAGTATGAATAAAGCTTTACAAGAAGAATATATTGATATTTTATAAGCTTTTTCATATGGGAGGTTATTATGGATTTGATTGTTAATGGAGAGCCAAAACAGGTTTCAAATGAGCAACTTCATTTGGTTCTTAATGAATTAGGGTATTCTGGTAAACACTTTGTAGTTGAGCTTAATGGCGAGATTCTTAGTAAGGGAACATATACAACCATTAAATTAACGGCTGCTGATAGATTAGAAATCGTTAGCTTTGTAGGAGGTGGTTGATATGTTGGATTCATTTACTGTAGGTAATACAACATTTTCTAGTCGCTTATTAGTAGGAATAGGGAAGTATGCATCCTATAATTTGATGCGTGATGCACTGGTAGCGTCACAGTCAGACATTGTGACGGTTGCTCTTAGACGAGCAGGTATAACACAAAGTGAAGAGGATATATTAAATTATATCCCTGATAGGATGCATTTATTACCGAATACATCGGGCGCTAGAACAGCAGACGAAGCTATACGTATTGCACGCATGGCAAGAGAATTAGGCTGTGGTAATTTGATTAAGATTGAAGTCATTCAAGATCAGATGTATTTGATGCCTGATAATCTAGAGACTATTAGGGCTACCGAAGTGTTGGCAAAGGAAGGGTTTATCGTCTTTCCTTATATGAGTCCTAATTTGATGGACGCGAAGCGACTTGTAGATGCTGGTGCTAGCTGTGTTATGCCCCTCGCTTCGCCTATCGGTAGTAATCGCGGACTTGAAGCAAAAGGATTGATAGAGATTTTAATCAACTCTATTGGTGTGCCAATTATTGTTGATGCGGGAATAGGCAGACCTTCCGATGCAACAATAGCTATGGAAATGGGGCTAGCGCTGTTCTTGTTAACACGGCTATTGCTACGAGCTCAGATCCAGTAGGTATGGCAGAGGCTTTTTATCATGCCGTAGAGGCTGGACGGAAAGCATATTTAGCAAAATGTGCACCTAAGAAGTTTGTAGGCAGTGCATCTTCACCATTAACTGGTTTCTTGCGAAAGTAAGGTGAGAATATGTCATTTTTAGATGTGCTTTCAAGAATTTCTGACGAAGATATAGCTAAAACATTAGATGTTGTAACTGACGATGAAATACTTTCAACGCTCTCTAAAGCAGTACTTGATATTGATGATGCACTTATTCTATTATCACCTCAAGCCCTACCATATTTAGAAGATATGGCCCAGCTGGCTCATGAACGGACGGTACAGCAATTTGGTTATACTATACAACTATTCACGCCTATGTACATTTCAAACTATTGCGACAATGGTTGCGTGTATTGTGGATATAGTCATCATAGTGGGATTGCCCGTGAAAAACTAAGCTTAAGCGATATTGAGCTTGAAGCAAAAGCAATCGTTGAAACGGGATTAGAGCAAGTCTTGGTGTTAACTGGCGAGTCTATATCTTGCAGTCCACCGTCGTATATAAAGGCTCTACCGATGAAAAATCCTTAAGTACAGGTGATGTAAAATTTAATATTAAAGGTTAAAATGGTATTGTTACTGAAGCTAACGGCGAAGATGTAACTGTTAAGATTGATGATCAAACTAAAGCAAAAATCGATAATGCAGCAAATCAAGATTTGAGCAACTTAATAGATGCTGGTAAACAACAAGTTAAAGATATATCTGCATGGAATGTAACGACTGCTGGCGGTACCGTTGAAAAAGTACAAGGTGGGGATACTGTAAAATTCCAAGCTGGTGATAATCTTGTAGTTAACCAAGATAGAACTACTTTCATATATGGCTTGGCTAAAGACTTGAAAGGTCTAAATAGTGTTATCGTAGGTGATGAAAACGGTGTATCCACTAAGATTACTCCTGCAGGTACAACTGTGAAAGATGTAGCTGGTAACTCTACTGTAATTAATGATGATGGTATGACTATTACTCCAGCAGATGCAGTAGCTAGCCCAGTATCCCTTACTGTAGACGGCTTAAATAATGGTGGTAGTCGTGAAAGAAAAGATGCTATTCCAGAACGTTATAAAGCAGGTCCAATTAGCTCTGTTTATGTAATGCAAGACGAAGTATCTATCCTCAAAAAAGAGAATAGTAATCAAAAAACTGTTATTGCTAATCAAGCAGCACGTCTAAATACATTAGAAGCTGAAAATGAACGTCAACGTCAAGAATTGGCTGAGACTAAACAAGGCTTAGATGACTTGCTTGCAGTACTAAATCAACTATTAGCATCTAAAGGTTAAAAGTTGAGAGCTAGTTTTGATAATGGTTTAAGATAATCATTTTCCTGTAAACCTAAAGAACCTCTTATACACTGTTATACCTGATAGAGTACATACATTTTGTATAAGAGGTTCTTTTGCTATTTTGATATATATTCTTATTTAAAATGCATAATATATGAATGACTTCTCATATATTATATGATATAATATAATAGATATAAGAAGTGAAGTAATGCCTTTACTATATGATCTTACATGAATAGGAGATAGGATGTTAGACCGTATACAACGATGGCTTTCAATAGATACCATGTTACCTGTTGCAGAACGATTAGGACCTGTAGGAACTACAAAGCAGCTATATGGTAATTATTTAAAAATAGCTTGGCCAGCTACATTACAAGGCTTGATGTTACAATTTATGACGGCCATCGATTTGGCGATGGTTGGTGCCTTAGGTGCGTCAGCTCTTGCTTCGGTAGGCATTATGGGACAACCTGAGATGGTAATGCTCATCTTCTGTCGTGCCTTATCCATTGCTGTGACGGCAATCATAGCTCGTCGTCATGGTGAAGATGATGTAGATGGTATGAATGCCGTACTCAAGCAGTCTATTTTATTGAATTTTTTGATTTATGTACCGTTATTATTGATATGTTTCTTAAATTTAGAGCATATTCTACGTTTTACAGGTGCTGAAGAGAGCTATATTGAAACAGCTGTTTGGTATGGTCGTTTTATAGTTATTAGTTTAATCTTTCAGTCTTTTAGTCAAATCGTAGGGGCTGCACTCATTGGATATGGTAACACCAAGGTTATTTTTAAATCTAATGTAGTAGGGAATATTTTGAATACAATAATGAATTTCTTCTTGATTTATGGTATCGGTTTCTTCCCTAAACTTGGTGTTATGGGTGCAGGTGTGTCCACTATGATCAGTAGTGCGATTATTGCATTATTGTTGTTGCGTACGATTTCACAACATACTGCTACTGGATTAACATTACGCCATCCGTCGAAGTGGACCTTTGAAAGACCTGTACTTCATACGATGTTTCATGTAGGTGGCAGTTCTTTAGGGGAACAGTTCTTTGAACGGTTTGGTATGTATACATACACTATGATTGTGGCCTCCTTAGGTGCAGTACCTTTGGCCGCGCATTACGTATGTATGAATCTAATGGATATATTTTATTATTTTGCGATGGGACTTGGCTTTGCAGGAGCGTCACATACGGGTCAAAATCTTGGGCATAAACGGCCGGATATTGCACGTACTTATGGTAAAATTGGTGCTCGTATTGGTTTAGTCGTGGGTCTTGTGAGTGCATTAATCTTTATTGGCCCTGGTGATTTTTTAGTACAGTTATATACTCGTGAAAGTGATGTTGTTACCCTTTCTGCTACTTTGATGGGCATTATGGCAATCGCTGCATTTCCTCAAGCATTACAGCAAGTGTATTCTGGTGTGTTGAAAGGGGCAGGAGATACATATTATATCATGAAATATTCTCTTGTAAGCGTAGCAATCATTCGTCCTATTATTACGTATCTATTGTGCATTACATTAGGTTTAGGACTTTTTGGGGCATGGTTATCTTTGTGCTTTGATCAGTCTCTAAGATTATTTTGTTCTTATTTTAGATTTATTCGAGGAGCGTGGCAACATAAGGTTGTTTAATGAGATGTAAATATAGTTTTAATTTAACTTTCGCTTTATATTAAAAATAGGCTTCATGTAAATGTTAAAATTTAAAATACTAATACTCGATATAATTTTAAACGGTAGATAATAATTATATATTTTGTTGATTATTCTTTTTGACATTGAATTTTTAGGAGAATTCATGAAAAAATAATGAATAAACTCTTGTCTATTAAAAATTTTTGATGTACAATACTTAATGTGAAAAAAATGACACATTGGGGAATGTGTTATCTGACCAGAAACTTCTGATTTCACGTATATATGTAAGGGATATACATATGAAATGATAAAAGCCTCCTTAGTGTATAAGGGGGCTTTTATTTGTTCAATTATAGTTAGATCTATTAGTGTATATAATAATGATTTTGATGAACTTACAGGACCAGTGATCTTATTATTGTTAGAGAATCTTAAAAAAGATAAATAGTATTATAATTACGGGACTGTAATATGTGCAGAAAATCGCAGTGATTAGGTAATTAAGAGGATTTAAATATTTATATTTATAACATTAATAGATAGATATAACTAAAAATTCATCTGATATTCATGAAGGATATTGAATTATATTGAAAAATTGTGTAAAATATAAGCATATTATTACCAAAGCCTAAGTATTATAAGGGCTGTTTTTGGAGGGAATTATAATGAATAAAAAATTATTAGCTTTATTGGCAGTTGCTGCTGTAGGCGTGTCCGTAGCAGGTGCAACTCCTCAAACTCAATTCAATAAAGGTGAGTTTCAAGTTGATCTTGGTGCGTCTGATTCTAAAGCAAAAACTAAAGCTTGGACTTCTGATGCAAAATGGAACTTTGATGGTGGTGTAACATACGCTTTCACAGATAAAACCGCGTTACAATACCAATACCATGGTTTGAATGATAAAATGTTCGGCACTAGCTATAGTGACAGAATGCAAGAAGTTAACTTGGTTCAATCTTTGAATAAAAATTTCGCAGTATATGGCGGTTATGCTCATATTTCTGGTGATACATTCCCTAAAGCAAATAATATTGCTCAATTAGGTGTAATTGGTAAAGCTAATCTTGGCTCCAAAGTAGACGTTTATGGTAAAGTGGGTGTAGGGACTAAGAGAACTACCACTTGGGAAGCAGGTTTAGGCTATAAAGTTAATCAAGACTGGGATATTAATGCAGGGTATCGTTATATCAACACTAAACGTGATGATGCCTCCAATATTTCCTTCCAAGGTCCTGTAGTAGGATTATCTTACCGTTTCGGTGGTCACAAATCCGTAGCTCCTGTATACACTCCAGCACCAGCTCCTGTATACACTCCGGCTCCAGCTCCTACTGTAGAAGCGCCTGCATATAAAACTCCTAAATTGGACTACTATGTACAATCTATCTACTTTGACTCTGATCAAGATGTTGCTCGTGCAGACCAATATCCAAACTTAACGGCTGCTGTAAATGCTGCTAACCAATATTCTCAAGACCAAGTTAAATTGATGGGTAACGCTGATACTGATGCAAACCCTCAATACAACATTGCTTTGTCTGAACGCCGCGTACAACATGTGGCTCAATATTTAGTTAACCACGGTGTATCTGCCGATCGTCTTATCGGTATTGCTAATGGTGATGTTAAACCAGTTGCAACTAACTCTACAGCAGCAGGTAAAGCTGAAAACCGTCGTGTAGACGTTTATATTCATCGCTAATTTCTAGACTTATCTAGATTAGTCCTACAATAAGTCCACCTTCAATCATGCTCTCTTGTTCATCGGGAATTCGAGCATGCGACAAGGTGGACTTTTGTGTTATACTAAGCTTGCATACAATACTAGGTCATACAATGTTCATTATGCTTTGGTAATGTATGCGATGTGAGAATCGTATAGTTATATAGGTGTAGCTTATGAATAGTGTTATGTAAAGTAGGTTATTATGAAAGAATTTAAATATTACAAACAGCTCATAGGGGCTATTATACTAGCGGGCATTATGATTATGATGGCACTACGTATAAGTGATATTGCTAGTGGTCTTGACGCTATCTTTACGGCCTTTGTTCCGCTCATTGTGGGTGCTTGTATTGCTTTCGTATTGGATATTCTAGTCGTTCGTTATGAGCGATGGCTATGGCCTAAGTGTGACTCTGGATGGAAGTATAAAATACGTCGCCCACTGAGTCTTTTGCTATCCTTTGTAACAATTAGCGTTATTGTGTATTTTATTGCTCGGATGGCTTTACCTCAATTGATTCATTCTATGTCGATTATTGTAGCTGCATCACCGCAATTGTATACGGACTTCCAGACATGGATGCAACATATTACAGAAACAATTCCAATGGCGTCGAATCAAACGATTATAGATGCCCTAAGTGGAGAGAATCTTGCTAAATATACTCGTGAATGGGGGACAAAAGGTGGCACATATATTGTAAATGCAATGGGCACCGTATTGTCGTGGACTTTGAACATTGGTCTTGGCTTAATTTTTGCTGTTTATATGTTGCTTGATAAGGAACGCCTTATGTTACAAGGTAAACGTATATTAAAGGCTTATGCATCAGATGAGTGGGTAAATCGAGTTAGTTATGTAACTCGCGTAGCAGTTCAAACATTTAGTAATTTTTTTGTAGGTCAGTTTATAGATGCTTTGGTTCTAGGCGTGATGGTAGGTATTACTTTATGGCTATTTAATATTGAATATGCTACAACGATTGCTTGTGTAATTGGCCTAACTGGTTTGATTCCACTATTAGGTATTTATGTTGGTGGTATCATTGGAGCCGTTATGCTACTTACTGTTAGCCCTATGGATGCTCTCATCTATGTAATTATTTTAGAGGTACTTCATCAAATTGAAAGTAACTTTATTTATCCGAAAATTGTAGGTAATTCTGTTGGATTACCAGGTTTGTGGGTATTTGCTGCCGTTATCGTAGGTGGTAGTTTGATGGGGGTTACTGGTATGTTGATCGGTGTGCCTTTAGTGGCTACATGCTATAAATTGATTATGACTGATGTAGATGGGCGACTTGCATCTAATGAAGGTTTATAGTATATTGTCTAAATGATATGATTATTTACATATTTTAGTGCTGTTGAATATAGTATGAACTTATAGAAATTCTAGCGTACTAATAGTTTGATTAATAGAAGCATAGTATCTAGTAGGAGGATTATAATGAATAAAAAGTTAATTTCTATGGCATTGACGGGTGTATTAGCGGTAGGTATGTTATCCGTTGCTGCACCAAGTGTGGCAGATGCACGCAAAACAAAGCCTGAAACAAGTACGGATATCTCTGTAAAACGTGCACCTGGCGAGTCCATGGTTATGACTATGAGCCAAATTGGTACTATTTTCCAAAATCGCTATCCAAATGCGGCGCTTCATTCTGTAGAGCTCAACTCTAATGACTTGAACTATGGTTATAAAGTAGTTGGTTATAGTAAGTATCATCAGTACAAGATGAAAATTGACGTAATCACTGGTAATGCTTCTGATATGGAAGAGGGGGGCAAACCTAAGAAAGTTATTGGGGAGATTTTCAATAAAGATAAAGTTATTGAATCAACTCAAGCAGAACGTGTTGCAAAACAACAACTTGGAACTGATGCTGTTATGAAGGGCTGGAAGATTGAAGCTCATAATGGTAAGGTTTTATACTATGTGACTATGCATCAGGATGGTAAAAAAGTAGTTGTTACAGTAGATGCTGAGACAGGTGCTTATGTAGAACAATCTAAATCCTATAAATTACCACCTGAGCCAGATCAAGGCTTCGATGGTCGTAAAACAAATCTCGTTTGGGGTTCTGATATAGATATGGGTCGCTAACCTATCTATTGATGATTAATAATAAAAGAGCCGAAGGCAATGCCTTTGGCTCTTTTTTGCGATTCCAATACTATAAAATATCGGTTGATAGTGCTCTTGTGTTAGAATATTATTTTTTTACAATAGATATGTTTACAACAAAAGGACTGCACCCTAGGTTTAGTCCTTTTATTATTTATAACTATAGTTGTATTACCAACGATTTTCGTAGTACACTTGTGTCCACATGATAACTTCGACGAGGGATGGATGGGGACTCATAGTTTTGCCTACAGTGATAACGGATCTAGGGTCCATTTCACGAGTAATACTTTTTTCACGTAAACGTTTAGTGCGTTCAGAAGCGATTTCTTCATTAATTGCTGTCAACGGAGTTACACCACTATTCATAAGGTTCACATAAGGCTGGAAGAGGATAGAGGCTTGAGGGCCTACGACATGCATACCAAGGATATGGTTGGTGTCTTTATCTACCACAATTTTTACAAAGCCATCGTTTACATCTCCAGGGTTAATACCCATTGCATAGCCTTTAGCTGTAGAGGAGTAGTAGTTTTTACCTACACCTACATTGTAACCAGTCTTAATAGCTTCTGCTTCAGTAAGACCTACGCTACCAATTTCAGGGTATGAGAATGTAACTTTAGGCAATGTATCATAACGTGCCCAACGGTAATCTTCTTCGCTTGTTGCATAGAAGAGATTATGAGCAATAATATCTGCTTCGTAGTTTGCACGATGACGGAAGGCAGGTTCACCATTTACATCACCTAAAGCGTAGATACCATCAACGGATGTTTCTAAGAATTCGTTAGTTTTGATCCAGCCTTTAGTCCAAGTTTCAATACCAGTGTTTTCTAGGTGAAGTTCTTCTACAGCTGGACGGATACCTGCAGCTACAAGGATTTCTTCAACCTTAGTTTCTGTAATTTCGCCAGTAGTACGATCTTTAGTAACTACTACTTTAAGGCCATCTTCTTGGCGGATTTCAACAGTGTCTTGGTTTAGAAGTACGTTGATACCACGTTCTCTGTAGTTGTTAAGTAAGTGTTCCGATATATCTGCATCTTCTTTAGGTACTAAACGTACATTGTGTTGAAGAATTGTTACCTCTGTACTAGCAGAATCAAATACGTGAGCGAACTCAACACCGATTGGTCCGGCACCAAGAACGGCAAGAGATTTGTATGGTTGTTTAGGGAATTTATCGCCAAAGAGGCTTTCACTAGTAAGGAAACCTGCCTCTTGAAGACCAGGTACATTCGGTACATTACTATAGCCACCAGTACCAAGGATAATTGTAGGCGCTGTAATTTCTTCAATGCCAGAACCATCGTTAAGATGGATGTTCATCACTTTATCGGATACAAAACTTGCTGCACCACGATATACATCTACGTTGTCATAGGCATTGTAATAATCATAAATGCCTGCAGATTCGTCAATTTTATGCCAAGTACGCTTGGCCACTGTGTCCCAGTCCATAGTAGCAGAATCAACATTAACACCGATTTTTTTGAATTCTTCTGTTTCTTGAATTGCGTTAGCCGCTGTAACCATAACTTTTGTAGGAATACAACCGCGAGTTAGGCATGTGCCACCAAATTTACCTTTTTCTATGATTGCCACTTTAAGGCCTTTTTTGAGCGCAGCGTCAGCTACGATGGTTGCGCCGCCTGTACCAACTACAATAATATCGTATTGTTTCATGTTGATTCCTTTCTATATATCTACTAATAGTTATTATCATTAATTATATTATATTATACCACTATATTGAAGAAAATCAATATAGTTTGTTAGTGATTGGTGAAAGTTTATATTTAGTTAATCCAAATATATAGTATCATTTTTAGACAATTAGGTGGCGAGGATATATATAACTTTCACAAAGTCCTAGTGAAAGAATATAAAATTAGTTTACAAAAAAAAGACGGTCTCATAGGACCGTCTAAGAAAGTTTTAATTCCAATCTTGATGATAGCCGCGTTTTGCATAATCAGCAGTAGCCGTGAAGAGGATATCTGTGCTAGAGTTAAGCGCAGTTTCTGTGGAGTCTTGTAATACGCCGATAATAAAGCCTGCACCTACAACTTGCATCGCTACATCATTGGAGATACCAAATAGAGAACAAGCCAATGGAATGAGTAGTAAGGAACCGCCTGCAACACCGGAAGCTCCACATGCACCAATAGTGGCAATGATGGATAAGAGAATTGCAGTAGGAATATCTACAACGATACCCAAAGTGTGGGCTGCAGCTAATGTCATGATTGTAATTGTGATTGCTGCACCACCCATATTGATTGTGGCACCTAATGGAATAGATACGGAATACATATCTGGATTGAGTTTTAAACGTTTTGCCAAATCAAGGTTTACGGGAATGTTTGCAGCAGAGCTACGTGTGAAGAACGCATAGATTGCAGATTCACGTAAGCATTTGAATACCAATGGGTATGGATTACGGCGGAGGTATATAAAGGATAAAATTGGGTTAATCACTAGTGCTACAAAAATCATAGAACCAAGTAATAATACGAGCAATTGGAAGTAACCAATCAAGGCTTCGATGCCGTTAGTAGCAATGGATTCTGCTACAAGGCCCATAATACCAAGAGGAGCGAAGCGGATGATCCAACCTACTACAGTAGTAATAGCTTGTGCAATGGACTCCATAACTTCCTTCGTATTCATTGGTGCATGACGTAAAGCACCACCAATGATTAGTGCCCAACCTAAAATACCGATATAGTTAGCAGTCATTAATGCTTTTACTGGATTATCAACTATATTTTTTAGTAATGTTGTCATGACCTCTACGATACCTTGAGGTGGTGCTGCATCGGCTGCACCTGCTGCTAGGTGTAATGTAGTAGGGAAAAAGAAGCTTACAATTACTGCTAAAGCTGCAGATAGAAATGTACCTAGTAAATATAAGGTTATAACAGAGCCCATACCTGTTTTTTGTCCAGAGCGATGTTTACTAATCGCTACAATTACTAAAAAAAATACGAGGATAGGGGCGATACCCTTCAGCGCTCCAACGAAGAGGACTCCTAATAAAGCAAGTTCATTGGCCACATCGGGCACATAAAGAGCAGTTAAAATACCAATAATCAAACCTATGATAATTTGTTGGATTAAACTGACTCTATTGATTGATTTTACAAATCGATTCATAGTACACTCCAATACTTATATAAAAACAAATAATATTCCATGATAAAGTATCCTTTCAATATGGACATATGTCATTATACAACGAACATGAAATGGTGGCAATAGATATTATAATCGATAGTCATATATATTTATCGTGAATATAGGGAAAAAATAAATATGTTTGTTTGGTTTTATATTATGTAGTGGAAAATAGTAAATACTAGTGCTTTTTAGTAGATATGTATATATTACATAGTTACTATATAGAGTATATATATTAGGATTCTTTTTAGCGTTTCTATAGTGTGGTATACTATGCCATATATAATTCTTGAACATAGTTCTTGATTTTTGAAAGGACCATAATGAATACTAAAGAATTTAAGACGTATGCAGATAAAGAAAAATTTGTACAAGGCGTTTTTTCTAATATTGCAAAAAATTATGATTTAATGAATACGGTGTTAAGCTTTGGACAAGATTATTTTTGGCGTAAATTCTCTGTAAAAGCGCTGAATATCGGTCCTTACCAATATATACTTGATGTGGCATGTGGTACTTGTGTATTTACGAAGGAAGCATTACGTCAAGAGCCCACTTTGAAGATAGAGGCATTAGATTTTAATAGTGAAATGCTAAATCAAGGGCGTGTTCGTATTGAAACTGCCGGTTTACTTGATCAAGTAAATTTAGTACAAGGTGATGCCATGGCCTTACCATATGCGGATAATACATTTGATGCTGCGATGAGTGGCTTTGCAATGCGAAATGTGCCAGATATTAAGCAGGTATTGTCTGAAATGCAACGCGTGGTAAAACCAGGGGGGAAAGTTGTGGTGTTAGAACTGGCAAAACCTAGTATGTATGGGTTTAAACAGTTATATAACTTCTATTTCTCATATATATTGCCTGTTATAGGAAAATTAAGTAAAGATAACTCTTCCTATGCGTGGCTTCCAGAATCTTTACGTAGATATCCTCATCAAAGTGAGATTTTAGAAATCTGGAAATCTCTTGGATATGAAAATGCCACCTATCATGAATTGACAGGCGGCATTGTAGCTGTACACGAAGGTGTGGTACCAGAAAATTCTATTGTAGATAATAAGTGATGTTGGCGTCTTGGGAAACTATTAGAGATCCTTTTTCTACAGGCGTAGCAGTTTCGAGAGCTGCTTTTAACATCACTGGGTTACGATAGTAACCAGAGTCCATTGTGCTGGTTTCAGTTGTGCTAATGGAAACAGTTTTTACTGGTCCCAATGTACGCCCGAGGGCCTCTGCGATAACTTCTGCTTTATGGCGACCGTTTTGAATCGCTTCTGTAGTTAAAGAATCAGATAATTGTTGAGATACATCATTTTGGAATGAAAGGTTGTTGATGTCGTTAGCACCAGCACTAACAGCGGCATCGACAACTTTTCCTACGTTATCAAGATTATTGATCTTAACTGTTACATGATTTGATACATTGTAACCTGTGTTGATGCGTTTGTCGTCTTGATAGTCGCTCGTTGGATTGATGGAAATGCTAGATGTATAGATGTCTTTTTTTGCTACACCTAAGTTAGCTAATCGACTAATTAAATCACTCATAATACGATCATTATTAGATTTTGCAGCATTGATGTTGGTATTTTGGCTTGTGATGCCAAGGGTTAAAATTGCATAGTTAGGCGCTACAGATCGAGACGCTTGACCGGTAATATTAATTTCCGAAGTGTCAAATGTACCTTGTGGTGCAGCAAATACAGCAGTTGCCATAGAAGTACATATAGTAGTTATAGCTATAGTTTTCAATAATAAAGGTTTTGATAATTTCATACTGAATCTCCTTAGACTAATGTAATATTTATATTCATGAATATAAATATTCTAGAACTGATTTGTGTTAAAAGTTCTTTGTTACGTTACAGCTATATTTTACATGATTGGTTGTGTAAAATCAAACACTGACTTTATGCATCAAAATGAAAATAAGATGAAGATTTGTAAAGCTGAGAATTGGGGGTTGCGCTTATATTTTCATTGTACTATAATATGCATACAGTCGTTTGAGCGACTGTTTCTTAATGAGTGTAGCAATACACTTAGTAATTTAAAATGAACTTAAAAAAAGATTATAAAATGTGTTGACATGAAAGTAGTCATAGTGTTATTATAATCAAGTCGTCAATTACGACACTACTTAACAATGAAGTAGTGCAAATTGATAACAGATCTTTGAAAACTGAACAATGATAGGTAATCAATCGAAATGATTGAACA
>NZ_CAMFFZ010000036.1:0-15041 GCF_945949885.1 Veillonella parvula
GTGCTGTGCTGTGCTGTGCTGTGCTGTGCTGTGCTGTGCTGTGCTGTGCTGTGCTAAATAAATTTTAAGAGAGTAGATGTGTTTGTTGCTTGATTTACAAATGGTGTTATCTATTTGAATGGAGAGATTCTATGGAAGTACCAACAGTAAGTGTAAAAGATATGTTACCATTCCAGCGACCTCGAGAAAAATTTCTCGCCTTAGGTCCATCACATATGGCGATGGAGGAGTTGTTGGCTATTTTATTACGCACAGGGGTAAAGGGGCAATCTGCGATTTCTTTGGCAAGTGATATCGTACAATCCTTTGATGATGGTGTTTATGGTCTTAACCGAATGACCGTAGAGAATCTGATCAAAATCAAGGGTATTGGTAGAGATAAAGCAGTGACGCTATGTGCAGCACTTGAAATGGGTAGGCGATTAGGGGAGTTAAAGATTAAAGAGACTTATGAAGATTTTTCGCAACCTTTTGTAATAGCTCAATATGTGATGGAGCGACTGCGTCACGAAGATGTGGAACATGTGTGGGCTGCCATGCTAACATCTCGAAATAAGCTTATTCAGTTGGAACATATCTCTAATGGTGGATTAGTATCAAGTCTTGTAGAGCAAAGAGCAGTATTTAAAAAAGCTATAGCATGCAATGCGGCGGCTATTATTCTAATCCATAACCACCCGTCAGGCGATAGTAGACCAAGTGATGAAGATATACGGCTAACGAAAATGTTTGTTAGTGCTGGTCAATTTATGGGGATTCCTGTACTCGATCATATCGTTATAGGGGATAATGAATTTACGAGCCTCAGCGAAATTGGTAAATTGAGCTGAGCCTAAATAAACTGAACAAAGCCAAATAAGATTATTAAAAGCACTCATTTTGAACTATACCTAATTTTGATGCATGGGTAAGTTCCTATAAATGAGTGCTTTTCCTTATTGTATATGAGATTTTATGTATGAAGTTATGTAATTTTTATGTATGACTTATGAGTACAGGAATTATGCATTATCAGTGCTTTTAACAAAAGGAAAGGTACTGATATCAATGGAAAAAGTCGCGTTATATATGGTAAAATGGAATGATGATGTAATGAAGGAGAAATTACTATGAGTTCCATTTTACCTACTCTAGGAAAAGATGTAAGTATAGATATTGGTTCCATACAAACGCGCCTCATGGGGGGGACGCGAGGGACTGTTATAAGCGAACCATCGATTATAGCAACTGATACAAAACAAGAAAAAGTAGTAGCCGTTGGTGATGAAGCGGCGCGCCTCGTATTGCGCATGCCCGATATGTGGCGTCCGTTAACGCCTTTAAAGGATGGATTTATAGTTGACTATCGCGTTATGCATACTATGCTTAGCTACTTTCTTAATAAGGTGTCTAATACATTGCGTCGAGCCCGCGTTGTCGTAGGGGTTCCTTGTGGGATGACCGATGTTGAGCAACGAGCCATGATGGATGCTGTTATTCAAGCTGGTGCTAGAGAGGTATTTCTTATCGAACGACCTGTGGCGGCTGCTATTGGTTGTGGTGTGCCTATCTTTGAAGCGCAAGGATCTATGGTCATTGATATCGGCGGTGGCACTATTGATATGGGGATTGTTTCTTTAGGTGGTATTGTGGATAGCAAAACAATTCGTTTTGGTGGTTCTGATATTAATAATGCCTTATTGCGCTATGTGCGTGAGTGTTTTGGCATTATCGTATCTGATGAAACTATAATAGATATTAAGCATACATTAGGAACAGCTGTCGCTCCTTTAGAGGATGCAGAGTATGCCTTTCAAGGGCGCGATATGATGAACGGCTTAGGTAGACGTTGTGTGATTCACCAATCTGAAGTGTACCAAGTTATAAATGAATGTTTGATAGGGCTCTTGGATGAGGTTAAGCAAATGATTCGTGCTACTGCACCAGAAATCGTGGCTGATATTATGCAACATGGCATATGGCTTACTGGCGGTACAGCAAGACTATCTGGTTTAGCGGACCGGATTGGTACTGAATTAGGGGTACCTGTTCACGTTCCTGAAGCACCTGAAACAAAAGTTGTGGTAGGCCTTAATGGGGCCTCATCTGATTTAGTGAGCTTATCGCGTTTTATTGTAAATTCTAAGAATAGAAAGGGCCGAGATTAGCATGATACAGTCAGATAAAAAGTTAATTATCATCGTTGTCATTGGTTGTATCCTAATGGCATTGCTCGGCTTTGCGTGGAAGCAACGGACTAGTATTCCCTTTGTTACGGTTACCCTCGAAGGAATTACAACGCCTTTCGCTTATGGATCAGCCCGTTTATTAGAGGGCGTTCAAACTAGCTTTACAGTACTAAATAATGCTATTTTCTCTAATATTGAAAGTGAAGAGGAAGCATCTCGTAAAGCTACATTGGAACAAAAGGTAGTTAACTACGATGAAGTAGTGGCAGAGAATATTCGTCTTCGTCAGCTTTTAAACTATAAAAGTAGCCATCCAGAATTCTCCATGACCTTAGCGGATATCATTACAAAGGATTACGGTACTTGGACAAATACTTTCACCATTGATAAAGGGAGTGAAGAAGGTATGGCAGTCAATATGGCTGTTGTGGTACCTAGTGGTGTCGTTGGTTTTATTACAGATGTGTATCCGCATTCTGCTCGCGTTCAAACCATTCTTGATCCGCGTAGCGCAATAGGTATCCTTGTACAACGACCTGAATCTCGTTTGTCTGGCGTTGTAAAAGGTAATGGAAATACACCTCGTACACCTTCTATGGTAAATATTGCTCGCGATGGGGACGTATTGGTAGGGGATAAGTTGATTACCTCCGGTTATGGTGGTATCTATCCGAAAGGTTTACCTGTTGGCAACGTGCAATCTATCGAAAATGATTCGGAAGGATTTGTTAAAAATGCGGTAGTCACACCGAGTGTAGACTTTTATCGTTTAGAAGAAGTTTTTGTGCTTACCTCGTCTTCTCTAAGTGCACCACAAAAACCAGAACTTGAACCTAAACTTGTGCCTCAAACACAACGAGATCAAGTAGAGGGGGCAAAGGGGGCCGTTAAACAATGATGCGTCTAGCTTTAGCTCTCTGTGGATTTTTAATATATTTTATACAAGCGCAATTATTGCCTACTATTTTCCATACAAATTGGTTACCAAACTTAATTTTGACGATAATTGTTATGATTACTTTATTTAAAGGTCGTCGTATGGGGTTGATATCTGCTGTTATTGGAGGTATCGTACACGATGTATTGATATCTAACTTTTTTGGGCTCCATCTATTCCCTTACGTAATTGTGGTATACCTATTATCTGCCGTAAAGCATCGTATCTATGAAGAACGCTGGTATTGGTCTAGCGGTATAGTAGCTATTTGTACATTGCTAGATGGCGTTATTCGTAGCTTTATGATATTAGCTAGTGGTGGCGATTTGCACTTTGGCCTATACTTGTGGCATATGGTATTACCCGTGATGTTCTGGAATGGCTTGTTAGGCGCTATTGTACATGGTTTGTTATGGCGCAAGGATGATGAACAAGAAGGTTATATTTGGTAAGAATTAAGGGGGTGAAAGAGTGCTTGAAGGCCTCTATAAACGAAGAAAAACGAATCGCTTTGATGTACTCTTTTACATTGTAGCCGGCATATTTATAGTCTTGGCATTACGTCTGATGACATTGCAAATCTTGTCTGGTGGTTATTACCAAGCTAAGGCAGAAGGTAACCGTTTGCGCATGGTATCCATGACAGCTGCTCGTGGTATTATGTACGATCGAAACGGTCAAATCTTAGTAGGCTCTAGACCGGCATACACCATCTCCATTTTGCCTACGGGTAAGGCTTTAGACGAAGGTGAAGTTGCTAAGTTGGCAGCCTTGCTAAAAATGAAGTCAGAAGATATTACAAAAAAGGTAAATGATCATAAATATGGTTATGAGCCGATTCGTATCGCCAATGATATTTCTATGGATGTAGTTACAACCATAGAAGAGCATCGTCATGAATTACCAGGCGTTACCATAGATGTAGAACCACTTCGCTATTATCCATACGAAACGATGGCTTCTCAGCTCTTTGGTTATGTGGGGGAAGTTAGCGAAGAAGAATTAGAAGAACTAAAACAGAAAGATCCGAATACTCTTGTTAGTGGTGGTACTATTTTAGGTCGTTCTGGCCTTGAGAAATTATATGATTCCATCTTGCGTGGCACTGATGGTGGTAAACAGGTAGAGGTTGATGCTACAGGCCGACCGGTTGCGGAGGTAGATAGAAAGCATACAGTGCCTGGAGCTAATATCCATTTGACAATAGATGCAAATTTACAAAAGGCTGCTGAAGAAGCTGTTAAGAACCAATTAGAACAGTTGCGTGCCCAAGGTATTCCAGCTCAAGGAGCTGCTGTAGTAGCAATGGATCCCAATACGGGTGCCATTTTGGCTATGGTCAGTGCGCCTGAATTTAACCCTAACTGGTTCGCGAAAGGGATTACAACTGCGCAGTGGAATCAATTGAATAATAATAAGAATCATCCGTTTGATAATAAGGTTATTTCTGGTGAATATCCACCAGGTTCGCCGTTCAAGATTATCACTGGTACGGCGGCTTTAGACCTTAAAAAGGTTACCCCTGAAGAAATGATTTTTGATAGTGGTAAACATTGGCTTATCGATAAACGAAATGCAGAAGGCGAAGCATTGGGGTGGCTCAACTTTAATAAAGCTCTTGCAAAATCAGATAATGTTTACTTCTATGAAATGGGCAATCGCGTTGGCATAGAAGGACTTGTAAAATATGCTGGCTACTTTGGTATTGGTGAAAAGACCGGCATCAATCTTGTTGGTGAGGCCTCTGGTAATATGGCAAGTCCTGCTTATAAACGCAAAGTGTATGATGAAGATTGGTATTTAGGTGAAACCTTTGATGCGGCCATAGGTCAGTCTTTTACCTTGGTGACGCCATTACAAATGGCTGTTATGCTCAGTGAAGTAGCAAATGGTGGCATTAAATACCGCCCATATGTGGTGAGCCGTATTGATAATAAGGATGGCACGCCAAAAGAAATCTTTGGCCCAGACAAACTCGGTATTTTACCTGTACCAAAAAATATTATGGATCTTGTTCGCGAAGGCTTGCGTGACGTTACTAATGAAGGTGGTACAGCAGGGGAGTTGTTTAAAGGATTCCCTATTGATGTAGCTGGTAAAACGGGTACTTCAGAGAATGCACATGGCAGAGATCACGGCTGGTTTGTCGCCTATGCACCATATGATAAGCCACAAATTGTAGTGGTTGCACTTGTTGAGCAAGGTAGCTTTGGTGCTGGGTCGGCAGGGCCTATCGTACGAGATATATTGGCTGCGTACTTCAATGTACCAGTGAATAAGAAATCTAATGATACAAATAGTAAAGGTAATAAAGAAACCGCTGCGGGAACAAGCTCTAATAATGGGCAAAAACCTCAGAATGCGGTAACTAGTGGGCAACCAAGAAAGGATTAGTATGGGCGAGATAATCGGCATTGTATCTGGTAAGGGTGGCGTAGGTAAGACTACGATTACTGCTTGCTTGGGTTCAGCCTTAAGCTATGCAGGGCATCGCGTATTGCTTTGTGATGGAGATTTTGGATTGCGCGACTTAGATCTTGTGTTAGGAGTGGCAAATGAAATTATTTACGACGCACTAGATGCGAGCGAAGATAAAGACTATATGGATGATGCCGTCATATCAATTGCTGAAAACTTAGATTTTCTACCAGCTAGCCAAAGTGCTCGTTGGGAAGATATAGGTCGTAAGAAATATAAAAAATTAGTCCGTCGTCTCTGTGAGGAATATGATTATATTTTAATCGATGCTCCTGCTGGTATCGGCAAGGGCATAGAGGCTATTTTAGAATTAGTAAATCGCTGTATCGTAGTGACACATCCTTTATGGGTGTCTTTACGTAATGGGGCGCGGATGATTCAAGTATGTCAAGAACATAATATTCGTGATTATGCTATTGCTTTTAATGCGGTACCTATCGATGGAGAGGATATCCATTTATATGATATGTTAGAAGTTCTTTGCGCTGAATATGTAGGGGCTATAATCCCTTATGATGAGGATGTTCTGACCTATACACAAGATGGTCGTTTGTTAGAATTTGTTTCTAGTGAACTAAAAGCTGTGTTAGCACCTCTTGTAGATTATGTAACGACCGGTGACTGTTGGGAAGACTACGATGTACAAAAGCACTTTGATGCTTATGCAACTAAGAAAAAAGCATCGAAGGAGCAAGCTGGCACACCAAGTCTTGCAACAGTAGGTGAT
Source organism: Veillonella parvula (assembly GCF_945949885.1). Lineage (GTDB taxonomy): Bacteria > Bacillota > Negativicutes > Veillonellales > Veillonellaceae > Veillonella > Veillonella parvula_B. The sequence continues at coordinate 6,311 of NZ_CAMFFZ010000036.1, forward strand.
TCTATTTTTGATGATTCTAACAATGTTCATTACATTAATCGTGGTGGTTGGACCACGCATCGCTTGTTGGTGCAAGGTAAACAAAGCTTGTGGCGCCGTAGCAAGTTGAAATAGGTGATATGATGTGGCGTAAAATATGGACAGATAGTGATTGGACTATCATCATATGTACTATATTACTTGTCGGAATTGGTCTTACAGCTATTGGTAGTGCTACCCATGTGAATCACGAGGCTATTGGTTTTGGTAGTCTAGTGATAAAACAACTCGTATTCTTTTTAGCAAATATAGCTGTCGTTATAGGCATGCAATTTCTAGATTACCATCGTCTTAAAGGGTGGGGGAATATGATTTATGTGATTACCATGCTTATGTTAATCGCAGTCATGGTAGTTGGTACCTCTGCACTAGGTGCACAGCGTTGGATTCAATTGGGGCCAATTACTATTCAGCCTTCAGAGTTTTCTAAACTATTGATGATTATCTGTATGGCTAAAATGCTAGAACCGCACATTGGCAAGTTAGATACCTTTAAATCTCTATTAATGCCAGTGTTATATGTAGGGATTCCTATCCTACTCGTATTCTTACAACCTGACTTGGGGACATCCCTGGTATATATTGCTATATTTGTAGGGATGCTCTTTATATCTGGTATCAAAACAAAGCTTATAAAAATCATTGCGAGTGTGGCTTTATTCTTGATGCCTTTGGGTTGGTTTGTGCTAAAAGAATATCAAAAACAACGTATTCTAGTATTTTTAAATCCAGATATTGATCCTTTTGGTTCTGGCTATCATATCATTCAGTCTAAGATTGCTATCGGGTCGGGTATGATTTTTGGTAAAGGTATCTTTAATGGCACTCAAAGTCAGTTGAACTTTTTACCAGAAAATCATACGGACTTTATCTTCTCTGTAATTGGCGAAGAATTTGGTTTTGTGGGATGCATTGTAGTATTGCTATTATTGTTTATGCTTATTTATCGCAGTATTCAAATAGCATATACCTGCAATGATAATTTTGGTATGTTATTAGCAACGGGTATCGGTACGATGTTTGCCTTCGAGGTGCTCGTAAACGTAGGCATGACGATTGGTATCATGCCTGTAACGGGGATTCCGTTGCCATTCCTTAGCTATGGCGTTAGTGCGCTAACAACTAATATGCTGAGCATTGGTATTTTATTAAATATCGCTAGACAGCGGACAAAATATATATTTTAATAGCCTTTCATAGGATTGATTGTGAAAGAAGTCTTTCATTAAAGACGGAGGATGTATGATTCAATTAGATACGTCATGGTTACAACATGTCCAAAAGCCAGCTCGTTATACGGGCGGCGAATACAATAGTATCGTGAAAGATCACAGTACTGTTGATGTAACTATGGCTTTAGGTTTTCCCGATGTGTACGAAGTGGCCATGAGTCATTTGGGCATCAAGATTTTGTATGGTCTCGTAAACCGTCGTGGAGATGCGGTAGCAGAGCGCGTATTTGTACCGTGGCATGATATGGAAGAGGAAATGCGTAAGCGTAATATTCCATTATTTTCCTTAGAAACACGTACGCCTATTAAAGATTTTGATGTGTTAGCATTTACGCTTCAATATGAAATGAGCTTTACTAACATTTTAAATATGCTCGATTTAGCAGGCATTCCTATGTATGCTAAGGATCGTGATTTAGAATTCCCACTACTTGTATGCGGCGGCCCTTGTGCGTATAACGTAGAGCCTATTGCAGATTTCTTTGATATCGTATCTCTCGGGGAATCTGAAGAGTGGGGTGATGAGTTTATCGACCTATTCAAAGCAGAAAAAGCGAAAGGATTCCCAGGTGGTAAAGAAGGCTTCTTGCGTAAAGTCGCTCAAATTCCTGGTACCTATTGTCCAGCTCTATACGATGTTGAATATACAGAACAAGGCGATTTTAAATCTATTACGCCTCGCTTTGAAGAGGTGCCCGCAGTGGTGGCTAAACGCATCGTAGAAGATGTAGAAAATAGTTTCTACCCTACGAAGCCTGTAGTACCATTCCTTGATATTGTTCATGACCGTGCAGTTCTTGAATTATTCCGTGGTTGTACTCGTGGTTGTCGTTTCTGTCAGGCTGGTATGTTATATCGCCCTGTCCGTGAAAAAACACCAGAGCGTTTGCTGCAAATTGCTAAAGATACGATTGCCAATACTGGGTACAATGAGATTTCCTTGATGAGTTTAAGCTCTGCGGACTACTCCAAATTACCTGAGCTTGTAGATATGCTCATGGAAGAGTTTAAAGATAAACAAGTTAGCGTTAGCTTACCGTCCTTGCGTATCGACAGCTTCTCTATTGATATTGCGAAAAAGGTACAGCAAGTGCGCAAGAGCGGTCTTACCTTTGCTCCTGAAGCAGGTACGCAACGGATGCGCGATGTTATCAATAAAGGCGTTAGTGAAGAAGACTTATTGGCGGCCTGTACTAATGCTTTCAAATCTGGCTGGAATACAGTTAAATTATATTTTATGATGGGCCTTCCTACAGAAACAGACGAAGATTTGGCTGGTATTGCGGATCTTGCTTACAAGGTACTCGATTTACACCGTGAAATTACAGGGAAGCGAAATGGTTCTGTAACGGTGAGCGTATCCTTTTTCGTACCAAAAACACATTCTCCATATCAATGGTATGGTCAACAAGATGTGGAGGAAATCCATCGTAGACAACGTTACTTAAAGTCTCTCATCAATAATCGTAATATTTCCTACCACTATCATGATGGTTATACTGGCTATATGGAAGCCGCTTTTGCTCGTGGGGACCGCAGATTGTCTAAAGTTCTCGTAGAGGCTTGGAAGGCAGGTTGTAAATTCGATGGTTGGACCGAGTTCTTTAACTATGAAACTTGGTTAAAAGCATTTGCCGACTGCGGATTGGATCCTGCGTACTATGCACATCGTACTCGTGATTTCGATGAGCCGTTGCCTTGGGATCATTTAGATTGCACTGTAAGTAAAGCCTTCTTAAAACGCGAGTGGGAGCAAGCGGTAGCAGCTAATCTTACAGGCGATTGTCGTCGAGCTCCATGTAAGGGCTGTAATGTATGTCCAGAGCTCAATACAGCTATTATTGACTATAAGGAGGGTGGCAGAGTTGAAAAAGTTACGTTTGGCCTTAAATAAGGGCGAAGAATTACGATTCCTGTCACACCTTGATTATGCTCAAGCTGTAGAGCGGATGATACGTCGAGCAGAAATTAAAATGGCGTATTCTGAAGGGTTTAACCCTCACATGAAAATTAGCTTCTCCTCTGCACTCGCCTTAGGCGTAACCGCAGCGGCTGAATATATCGATATGGATGTGCTTGAAGAGGATAGTTTAGAGTCCATTATGGACCGTTTAAACCGTGTAGCGCCTCCTGGTCTTGAGGTTCTAGATGGTAAAGAAATGCCTGAAAAGGTGAAAAAGATGATGGCCATCTGTAACTTTGCTATCTATGAGGTAACAGGCCCTGTGACAGATGAAAATGCTGATTGGGAGGCGTTACTCAAACCTTTTAATGACGCAACGGAAATTTCTTATGAAAAGGTAACACCTAAGAAAACTCGTACCATTGATGTAAAAGAGTTTGTAAAAGAACCGATCGTAGCCTCTGTTAAAGAGGGTATGGTGACCCTTACAATGGGCATCGGCATTTATCCGCAAGGCACAATCAAACCTAGCGAAGTGTGGAATTTAGGCAAGGATCAATATAATTGGCCTATTACTTCTGGCTACGAAATTCATCGTAAAGCAATTATGGTAGAAAACGAAAAAGGCCGCTATACGCCTTTAGAGATTAATTACTAATTAATTTAGATGACAAAGAAGGGAGGGATAGGATGCATAAAATTTTGGTCAATGTTATGCGTGAAGAAATTCGTATGGCTGTTATCGACGAAGAAGGCCAGCTAGTAGATTTTGTCTTGGAGCGTACCGATGATTCTCATATGGCAAATCATATGTACAAAGGCACAGTAAAGAATGTATTAAATGGTATGCAAGCGGCCTTTGTTGATATTGGGGGCTCTCAAAATGCGTATTTGAACCTTCAACAAGGGAAGGAACAGAAAATTTTGTCACGTCTATCTGTGGGGCAACAAATTCTCGTTCAAGTAGTGAAAGAAGAAATGCTCGGTAAAGGTGCCCGCGTGACTGCAGACGTCAGTTTGGCTGGTCGTTTTATGGTACTATTACCATATTCTGAAGGCATGCATATTTCCAAGAAAATTACTGATGAAGCCTTGCGTAGTAAACTACAAGAATTGGCAGCCCCTTATGTACAAGAAGGTTGCGGTTTTATCATTCGTACTGCAGCAGCTAAGGCCAGTGCCGATGAAATCGGTCGCGATATGGAGTATCTGTGGCGGACCTGGCAACATGTGTTGAAGCGCTTTAAGGTGGCGAAGAGCGGCACTGATTTATATAGTGACGCGGATTTCTGGTTCCGCCTTGTACGGGACTATGCGCATCGCAATGTAGAGGAAATTATCGTCGATTCCGATATGGGTGAAGGTCGATTGATGGATCTCTTAGGTCATGGACCTACGTCGCAACAAATTAAAGTAACACGTCATCGCGATAGTACACCTATCTTTAAGGCAAACCACATTGAACCGCAATTAGAAAATCTTATCTCTCGTGATATTAATCTTCCTTCTGGTGGTTCAATCCGTATCGATCATACTGAAGCTCTCACCGTGTTTGATGTAAACTCTGCTCACTATACTGGTAAGTCTAATAAGCTGGAAGATTTAGCTTTCACAGTCAATAAAGAGGCGGCAAAAGAAATCTGTCGTCAATTGCGTTTGCGCGATATTGGCGGTATTATTGTGGTTGATTTTATTGATATGAAAGATAAAGAGCATCAACAAGAATTGTTAAAATTGTTGGGGGTACAAGCTAAGTTAGATAAAATGAAAACTGTTGTATGCGGCATTAGTTCGCTTGGCCTCGTAGAGATGACCCGAAAGCGAGCTCGCCAAGGCTTGCAAACCTTGATGTTTGATACATGCCCTCAATGCGGTGGTACGGGTTATATGTTGTCAGGTCGTACTGTATATATGCAGATTGTGCGTCGTATCCGCGAGTTATTTAAATCGGGACGTATTAAAACGAATCTAGAAATCGAAGTTCATCCGGAGGTGGCTCAGTATTTAACAAAGGCTGTTCTTGAGGATTTAGGTGAGTCCATAGGTCGCAAGATTTCTATTGTGGTAAATCCACAAATTAGTCGAGAAGGGTATTCCTTGATGGCTATAGTTGAATAAGTAAGTAGTTTGTTTATAGGTGAGTATAGTGTCTATATTTGAAATTGTATTAATTAGTATTGGTCTTGCCATGGATGCTTTTGGCGTATCTATTGGTAAGGGGCTGACAATGCCCGTAGGCGAAAATGGCCGTAAGGTAACCTTGGCAATTCTTTTTGGTTTGTTCCAGTTTCTTATGCCTCTTATTGGTTGGCTCATCGGTCGTCAATTTATCGATGTGATTGCTGATTGGGACCACTGGATTATCTTTGGACTTCTTGGTTATTTAGGTATCGCTATGATCAGAGAGGGACTTAGCGATGATGATGAAGATGATGATGATAAACAATTCTTGAGTGTCTGGGAAATGATGATGCTCTCCGTAGCGACTAGTCTTGATGCAATGGCTGTAGGACTGACCTTTGCATTCTTACCTATCAATGTATGGGAAGCATCTACGATGATTGGTGTTATTACCTTTGGTATATCTTTAGTGGGTGTTTACTTAGGTAAATTTATGGGCCGATTTGTTGGAAAATATGCAGATATAGTAGGTGGCGGTGTATTAATCCTCATCGGTACAAAGATACTTTTACAACATCTTGGGATTATTGGAGAATTTTAAGGCTTATATATATATGAAAGTGTCAGAAACTGAGCGGATTCTGTTGATTTTTGTTTGACATGACTGTGTAAATAGGATATACTATATCAGTATTAGTTCGGTTTGCTGAACTTTGCAATCCGCGTGAAGCAGGTTTAAACGCCCGACCGAAGTTCGGGTCGGGATACCGAATTCAGCGAGTTCGATAACAAGGAGGTGTTCTCATGTACGCAATTATTAAAACTGGTGGTAAACAATATCGCGTTGCTGAAGGCGATGTAATTACTATCGAAAAATTGGAAGCAGCTGCTGACGAGTCCGTTACATTCGAAGAAGTTTTGACTGTAGTGAATGACGGCGACGTTAAAGTTGGCGCTCCTCTTGTAAACGGTGCAAAAGTTACAGGTACAGTTCTTGAGCATGGTAAAGGTAAAAAAATCTTAGTATTCAAATACAAAGCTAAATCCAACTACCGTCGTCGTCAAGGCCATCGTCAACCGTTCACAAAAGTTCGTATTGAATCTATCCAAGCTTAATTATGGTTTCCATTGGAATCCAGCGGAATAGTGATGGTCAAGTAGTTGGTTGTCATATGTCCGGTCATGCAGGATATGATGAACATGGCTTCGATATCGTATGTGCCGCAGTGTCCGCCTTGTCGGCAACGGCAATGTTAGGACTCACCCAAATTGCTCGACAAGAAGGGGAGTATACGAATAGCGAAGGTCAATGTGATATAGTTCTCTCTGGTACGATTAATCAGAGTGGACAGGATATTCTGGGGACTATGCTTCTCGGTTTGGAGGAAATTAGCCGTCAATATCCAGAGTTTGTCCAAATTCACGAAATATAGGAGGTGAACTTAATGTTTACTTTTGATTTGCAATTGTTCGCACATAAAAAAGGTGTGTCCAGTACTCGTAACGGTCGTGACAGTGAATCTAAACGTCTTGGTGTTAAATGCCATGATGGTTCCATCGTAAAGAGCGGTAACATCATCGTTCGTCAACGTGGTACTCACTTCCACCCTGGTACTAACGTAGGTATCGGTAAAGATGACACTTTATTTGCACTTGTGCCTGGTAAAGTAGCATTTGAACGTGCTGGTCGTTATAACCGTAAAGTTAGCGTATACCCTGTAGAAGCTTAATTTTATAAGACTATTAATCCCTAGTGGTTTCCACTAGGGATTTTTGTTGTTTGTTTTTGTTTATTATGGTGTTCGTTATATTTGTATAATATAATATAGTTTAAAGTGATTATCAAATATATTCTAGAATTTTTAAATTTAATCGGAGGCATTATGGCACTATTAGAGTTATCTAATATATCCTATGTCGTAAAAGACAAGTCTATTATCCGTGATGTATCTCTATCTATAAATGAAGGAGATTATCTCACTATTGTAGGGCCTTCTGGTAGTGGTAAAAGTACACTTTTAAAATTGTGCAGTGATTTGATTAGCCCTACCTCAGGGATTATTACTTATAATGGATGTGCTTTAGCCACTATAAATCCTGAACGCTATCGAAAAGAGGTTGGCTATTGCTTTCAAAGTCCTTATTTGTTTGCGAAAACGGTACGTCGTAATATTTTGTTCCCTTATGATATTCGCAGTATGGAACCTGATATGATTCGTATCAAATATCTTTTCGATTTACTTCATATGCCTATTGAATATCTTGAGCGCCGTAATGACGAACTATCTGGTGGAGAGATGCAACGTATTTGCCTCATTCGAAGCCTTATTTTTGAACCTAAAGTATTACTTTTGGATGAGGTAACCTCTGCATTAGACGTTGTTAATACAGCTATTGTAGAACAAGTAATTGATGAGCTTCATAAAAATGGGATGACCATCATATCGATTACACATAGTGAGGAGCAAAGCTTACGCATGGCTAATCGTCGCATTACAATTGTGGATGGATCGTTAGCTAAAGAGGAGGTAGTGCGATGAGTCAATTTCAAACTATATCTGCTACTTCATTGTGCCTTGCATCTGTACTAGTTATTATAAGTATGTTCATGTCCTATCGGCAGGAGTTGAAGTTAGAGAAAGATATTTTTATAAGTGCTTTGAGGGCTACAATACAGTTATTTGTCATAGGTCTTATTTTAGCTTATATTTTTAGTACCGAAAGTCCTATATTTATAATCGGTTTATTAGGCTTTATGGCTATCAATGCAGCCTATAATTCTTCTAAGCGGGGAAAGGGAATTCCTTATGCTCTATGGATTTCTTGGTTTGCTATAACCGTAGGTGCAAGTATTACTTTAACGATTCTGCTTTTAACGGGCGTGCTTAACTTTACTGCTTATCAAGTGATTCCTGTTGGTGGTATGGTCATTAGTGGTGCTATGGTAGCGATTGGGCTTTGTTATCGCCAAATGCTATCAAATTTTGAATTGCGTCAACAAGAGGTAGAGATTAAACTAGCATTAGGAAGTACACCTAAGCAAGCGTCAAAAGCCATCGTGAGAGATGTTATAAAGACTGGATTGCAGCCAACTGTGGATAGTGCTAAGACCTTAGGAATTGTGGCTTTACCAGGGATGATGACAGGTCTTATTTTAGCGGGGATGCCCCCACTTGAAGCTGTAAAATATCAAATGATTGTGACATTTATGAGTTTATCTACTATATCAATTGCTTGCTTTATTACTTGTCAATTAGCGTATAGAACATTTTTTAATAATAGAAATCAATTAAATAGGTAAGCTTAGTACTTTAAATATATTTTTATAGTATATCAAATTAGAATATTTACTCAAAACTTAGGGACTGTAACAGAATGTGATTTTACCACATTCTAGTTGCAGTCCCTTTACAATATAAGAAATACCAAGAAAATT
>NZ_CAMFFZ010000037.1:0-14646 GCF_945949885.1 Veillonella parvula
AACACAAGGTTCACTATGGATTTTTTAGTTGTTCAATTTCATTCTACAATTAAGCGTTCTATTATTTTATCAAATCTAGGACATATAACTGAGTTTGTAAAATCTACCATTCCCCTTCAAATACGCGTTTGCGTGCTGCTTTTACGAGTACGGAATAATCATCCTCTACTACGTGATTAGATTTGTAAGCCCATCGTAAGAGTAGTGCAGAGTTCGCTACTACGAGAAGGCTACCACCGTTATGAACGAGGGCGCCCCAAACTGGGGATAATGTACCAATCATAGCCAAAATGATAGCTACGAAATTCAAAAGCAAGGAGAAAGAAAGATTAATTTTAATAGTAGTCATCATGCGTTTAGATAATGCCACTAAGTGAGGAATTTCCTTTACATTATCATTTACAAGAACGATATCTGCTGCCTCTACCGCGATATCGCTACCAACACCGCCCATGGCGATACCCACATCGGATTTTTTAAGGGCTGGTGCATCGTTTACACCATCGCCAACCATGGCTACGATGTTACCGTCTTGTTGTAATTGAGCCACTGTATCCATCTTGTCTTCTGGCAAACAGTCTGCAATCACATTGGATACGTTCAATCGTTTACCAATCGTTTTCGCTGTTGCCACATGGTCACCTGTTAAAAGCACAGGCATCACATCAAGTTCGTTTAAGGACTCTACTACGGCGCGACTTTCACGGCGAACACGATCCGCCAAAGCCACATAACCAGCCAATACACCATCAACGGCAACATATACAATGGATGCACCTCGGTTCAAATGCTCATAAACAGCCTCTTTCACAGAGTCAGCAATAGAAATATTAGACAAGGTCATCATTGCTTCATTACCAGCCAAAACGGCTTTATCTTGTACAGTCGCCTCTAAGCCTTTGCCAGGAACCATACGGAAGGAATCTATGGAATCGAAGCTTTCACCATAACGAGTAGCAAAGCCATTCACGATAGCTTTGCCCAATGGATGCTCAGATTTAGTCTCTACCGAAGCAACCAATCGATACAACTCATCAGTAGGTATGGAACCAACAGTCTCAACGGCGGTCACCTCAGGTATACCATAGGTCAAGGTACCTGTTTTATCAAAGGTCATCGTATCAACCTTCGCCAAGCGTTCCATAATATTACCACGGCGCACGAGGAAGCCGTGTTGGCTCGCATTAGAAATAGCCGCCATAATCGCTGCCGGCGTTGCCAATACAAGAGCACAAGGACAGAACACAACGAGGATGGTTACGGCACGAATGATTTCTCCAGTTACCACATAGGTGCCAACCGCGGCCAATAACGCAATCACTACAATCCATGTGGCCCAACGGTCAGCCAAGCTAACGATTTTCGCATTACCTGGGTCAGTAGATTTAACGAGCTTAATCATGCGTTGAATAGAACTGTCTTCGCCCTCTTTTGTAGCACTCATATCGAAGGCGCCGAATTGGTTCACCGTACCAGAGAAGACCTCGTCACCCATCGTTTTATCGACCGGCATGGATTCGCCAGTCATAACGGATTGATCAATTGCTGTATCACCAGACAAAATCATGCCGTCCACAGGAATAACCTCACCAGGCAACACGCGGATTACGTCGCCTACCATTACGATATCTGCAGGCAAAATCTCCTCCTTGCCGTTGCGGACGATGCGCGCCGTTGTAGGCGTCAATTTAACGAGACGTTCGATGCCCGCTTGCGCTTTAGATACGGTGAACTCTTCGAGCATGGCCCCCAGTTGCATGATGAAAGCAATCTCTGCCGCTGCAAATACTTCACCGATAGCAACAGCTGCAATTAATGCTAAGGACACGAGTAAGTCTGCTTTTACGTCAAACTCTTCGTACATGGCAACCGCTGCGCCCCACACGATAGGAAGGCCACATAATAGTATTGTGAGCCAAGCCCAATCAAAGGGAAAGCCTAAACGAATGCCTAATAAACTAAATACTACACCGATACCACCGGCTACTAATGTAATCTTTTCACGATTCAAATCGAACCATTCTTCTATTTTGCTCCACCGTTCCATACGTACCTCCTGTGAAAGCTTATATATAATGATATGTACACATTGATTATGGATTACATACATGCGTCCATGTATATAACACCTTACGGCAAACATTCTTTATTAATTTTTCTGTTTACCATTTCTGCCGTTAGTATACCCATAGGGGTATACCTTATGATTATGTTATACCCCTATGGGTATACTTATGTCAATAGCAAAATATGTGCAAACATTCATATATAATTAAAAGCACAGGTAAATACTGGATTTATTGAGATTATATTATTCACGCATGACCATATTACACAAATGCATGAACAGTTATTCATATATATTGCTACCGTTGATAACTTGCTATATAAAATATATTTTGATGATTTCCAATCTATTCAATATTATCTATAATTAGCCTTTATAATAACTATTTATCATAATTAAAAATAAAACATAGTCGACTACATACCCTACATGGTATCATTACAAATGACATGTTGTAGAAAGGATGTGTAACGATGTCGATTTTCTCTCCTGCTCCTCATATTGAACGTTTACCAGAGGCGCAAATCGATTCCACCTACAAACGTCTTCGACGCGAAGTCTTTGCAGGTACATTTATTGGTTATGCTACATTCTATTTGATCCGTCAAAACTTTAGTTTAGCTGTTCCGTACATGATTGCTGAGTACGGCTACACCAAAGCGGATCTTGGTATAGTTATGACCATCTTATCCGTAGCTTACGGCGTAAGTAAATTTGTTATGGGTAATGCGTCTGACCGCTCTAACCCAAAATACTTCTCCACAGTAGGTCTATTGCTTAGTGCTTTAGTTATGTTATTATTCGGCACCTTACCAGGTGTTATGAGCAGTATTCCTATCATGTGCGTTCTTGCCTTATTAAACGGTTGGTTCCAAGGTATGGGCTACCCTCCATATGCGAAAAACATGGTAACTTGGTTCTCCCGTTCCGAACGCGGTGCTTGGTGGTCCTGGTGGAACGTTTCCCACAACCTAGGTGGCGGCATCATCGCTCCTCTTGCTACGCTTGGCATCTACCTATTCGGTACATGGCATAGTATCTTCTTCTTCCCTGCCCTTATCTCTATCGTGTTAGCGATTATTACCTTTGTATTGCTGAAAGATACGCCTCAATCCTGTGGCTTACCGCCTATCGAAGAATACAAACATGAAGTCGTTCATACACATACAGAACATGAAGAAAAAAGTACTTTCAAAGAAATCTTCTACAAATATATTTTGCATAATAAATACTTATGGTATCTTGCGATTGCAAATATCTTTGTATACTTCATCCGTTACGGCGTAGTTAGCTGGGCTCCGACCTATTTAACCGCTGTGAAAGGCTTCACAAAAGAAGGTTCCCGTTGGGCTTACTTCTTATACGAATGGGCCGGTATTCCAGGCATGCTCGTAAGTGGCTACTTGAGTGACCGCGTATTCCGTGGCCGTCGTGCTCCAGCTACGATTTGCTTTATGTTATTCGTTATCTTGGCAATTCTCGTTTACTGGTTCAACCCTGCAGGCAATATTCTCATCGATAACTTAGCACTCATCGCTATCGGCTTCCTCATCTACGGTCCTGTTATGATGATTGGCCTTCAAGCAGCAGATATGGTGCCACGCGTAGCAACAGGTGGTGCTACTGGCCTTACAGGCCTTCTTGGTTACCTCATCGGTTCTGCTGGTGCTGGTGCTTTCATGGGTCTCATGGTTGATCTCTACGGTTGGGATGGTGGTTTCATTGCCCTCGTTGGTGCATGTATCCTATCCATCGTATTCCTACTCCTCACCCTTGGAGACAAAAGACAACAATAGAATATGTACTGTATAATACGTAATGTATAAATACATACTGTACAGCTCACTGTTATATATACAAAACTCCCCTAGTAATACTTATGATTACTAGGGGAGTTTAATTATTTATGCGATGCACAAGGAGCCGTTTAATACTTTCAAATTATACACGAGACCAAGTCGCGCCAAGCCATGCAATGCAGCGGCCGTTACAGGATTGATAGATCCTAACACACCAGCACCGATAATGACAACGTGGAACAAAATGGACACGATGAGTAAGCCCAAATGACATTGTTTCGCCTCTTTTGAAAGCCCCGCTGTCGGAGAGTTTTCATCTACGAGAGAACCCATCATAAGTGCCACAAGAACGAGTTCCAAAGAGCATGGGCAAAGAATAACTAGCAATGTAATGGTATGCATAAAGTTCTGCGTCAATGCATAGGAACCCATGGAAAGCAACATGACAGCCACAACAATAACAGATGAATAATTGTTGACGCCCTGACGCAAGGCTACAAGCTGTGTAGGCATGGTCGGCAACATATCATCATCCAATGTATAATGTACGTCGCCCGTAATAAGCTGCTCTAAGAAAAAGCCACCATGTACGATGAGTCCTACATAAGCTGCCGTATGATAATCTCCAATCGCAATAAGCGCCACCATGGCTATCACGATGAGAAAATTAGCATGAATCTCTAAATGATCCAAAATACTTTGCACGCTGTTAATGAGCAATGGCAAGCCACAAATGATGACCGTTACCCACGCCAAATCAATAGCTGGGTTCATAGGCTCCGTAAGCGCATCTAATATAATAAATAACAAGCCGAGTGCCAAAATAGCCCCCTGCGTACGCAGAGAAACCTGCGCTGATAAAGACTGTAAAAACTTCATATAGACCTCTCTATAAATGAGATACCGGCCTTACTTAATCCGGAAATAAAATACAAAACAATTTATTAAATAGTAAGGTACACCCATGCAATATGACACTAATCTTGTGTTAATATCGTACTAATATTAACCTAACAGTAATCAACTACCGATCTGAAGTACCTTTTGTTTCTATTCTAAATTTTTATAGTACCCATAGGGGTATATCTATTGTGTAAGTATTATACAAAATATATAAGTTATATACAAATCAAATTTTTTGATAAATGAGAGCCCCCAATTGTTGCTCTAATTTCATAAATTGTATAAAAAAGGAACGGACCTATCTCTAAAAATGACTTAGCTCGCTATGGAGACTTTTAGAGATAGGTCCGTTCCAACCCAATACAATATGAAATTAGAGCTTCAACGCCTCAATCCATTCTGCTTCTTTAAATCCAACGAGTACTTTGTCTTCAAGAACCAAGATAGGACGTTTTACAAGCATGCCATTAGATGCTAATAAAGCTAGTTTTTCTTCTTCACTAAGATTTGGCAATTTATCCTTTAATTGTTGTTCACGGTAAATCATACCAGAAGTATTAAAGAATGCTTTCAAATCCTTGCCAGATTGTGGATACCAAGCAGCGATTTCCTCTGCTGTAGGATTTTCGGACTTGATGTCACGATCTATGTACTTAATTTTGTGATCATCTAAGAATTTCTTTGCTTTTTTGCATGTTGTGCATTTAGGATATTCAACGAATAACATAGGTTCTCCTTATATCAGTATTCAATGTTGTAACAACTTACTAATTTAAGATAATTTTACCAAATACATCGAAAATTATCAATCTCTTATTGACAGTCTACGGGTTCTAATGAAGCACAATGTGTAATAGAGGATAATACTTCATCCATACCCTCACTGAGTTTTGCGGTACGCAAATCAACATCCATCTGTAAACGCAAGAAATACCCTTCCGAAACACCAAAGTATTTCGCTAAACGCAACGATGTATCTGCTGAAATAGACCGTGTACCATTCAATATTTCTTGAATCCGTGAAACAGGCACATGTATATCCTTAGCTAATCGATATGCAGATAGTCCTAATGGATCCATAAACTCTTCCTTTAATATTTCACTAATGGTAGGTGTAGGAATAAACTTTTCCATATTAATTTCCTCTCTATTAATGATAATCTACAATTTCTACATCATAAAAACTACTAATATCTTTCACTTTAAAACACAGTCTATACTGACTATTAATCCGCAAACTATACTGACCAAATCGATCTCCTTGCAACAACTCCAAGCGATTACCTGGTGGCCAACGTAAATCTTATAATGATTCAGCATTATCTAACAATAGTAATTTACGAAGAGCTAGCCTTTGTATAAACGGAGAAAAGCGTTTGGAAAAGCTTTGATAGTAAACTTTTTCTGTTTCCTTATCCTTAAATCCGATAATCATAGAATCTCTCCTTTAATTATACCTGTTAAACAGGTGTAATTCAATAACATATACTTGAAGAATAACTATACATAGAATTGAAATTATTCTACAAACAATTTTGGTAAAAGAATTCTATAAAACATCATTTAAATCCTACACTTGCGATGACTCTATTGGTCACCTATTTCGGAATGTAATAAATTTACCTTATTGTCATAATTGAATTAAAACTATCATTAATTCGCACATCTACTAAATTGATTTTAAAAAGTAAAAAGACCTACATCCTCGACCGTATCATGTACAAAGTACACATCAAAGGTTCAGAGAATATAGGTCTCTTATAAAAATCTATATATTGTTGTAATGCTAATTATAGCAAAAATGTAAGCCCCATTGCCATGAAAATGGCTGGCAAAAGGTTTGCAATACGTACTTTACCAGGCCAGATGAGGTCGATACCAACGCAGAAAATCAGAATAGATCCGACGTAGGATAGGTTATCGATGGCACTAGGTGTCATCAGAGGCGCTGCAATATGTGCCATCGCCGTGATGAACCATTGCGTAATACCTACAGGAATAAAGGAGAACAGTGCCCCTTTTCCCATAGAGGATACCATAACCATAACGATAATACCATCGAGGATGCCTTTCAATAATAGCGTTTGATAATTTCCAGTAAGGCCGTCTTGAATAGAGCCCAGTACCCCCATAGCACCTACAGTAAACGTCAAAGATGCAGTAATAAAAGCATGTGTAAACTTTGGATCACCAGCATTGCCAGTGCGAGCTTTCATCCAATCACCAAACACGGTAATCCAATGATTAAGATCGATAATTTCGCCAATCACGGCGCCTACGACCATGCTAATAATCATCAATAGCGGCCCCGTTGTTTGTAGAGATCCGTTGACAATGACGAGCATATACTGCATAGCCCCGCTCATACCGAGAAGGAGCACGATAATACCGCTCACAATCATGAGCGTCTGCTTTAAATTTTCTTTCATAAAGCGACCAAACGCGAGGCCACATAGACTACCAGCTATAATGAGACCAATGTTAATGGCCGTTCCCAAACCAATCATATATTTCCCTTCTTTAATTGTGAAAGTAACACTATCAATTTACTTCAGTATAACAACTACATCGAAAGAAATCAATTTATATGGTATAAAATATATACTATGAAATTGGATTAATTAAAGATTCTTTAAGACCATACATATAGCCTGTTTAATGCTGTTATAAGGCTCCCTAATACAGTATTGCTCCTCTTATAACATTATATACAGCAAAAAGCCTCTACCCAATAAGGTAGAGGCTCTGTATAGTTTATAGCGTTGAGAGAGAACTAATGATAGACCCACTTAGGAGAGAGAGAATATGTGTTTATATAAAGTGGGCCAACATGAGATGAGTCGCTATCACCTCATCAATTTTAGTATACACCCAATTCCACATAACAACCAATTCAATTATGTAAACTCAATCATGCGCAAAAACTATTGTTAACTAATCTCTGCTTATCTCCCTTAAGCTTCATCGTCTACAGGTAAACGTACGATATCTGCTGTTTTATTAATCTCCTCAAAACAAGGGCAGTCTTTACCATGATCATTGATGAGACCACTGGCTTGTAGGTGTGAATAAATTGTTACAGGCCCTACAAACTTAAATCCCCGTTTCTTTAGATCTTTGCTAATCCGCGTGGATAGACCATTTTTAGTAGGGAAATGCCCTTCAGGATGATTTTCATAGATAATCGTCTTATTATCTGTGAACCCCCAAATATAGTTACAAAACGAACCAAATTCAGATTGAATACGTTTAAAAGCCGCAGCATTATTGATAATAGCTTCAATTTTAGGACGATGCTTAAGCATTCCCTCCGTCTGCATGATGCGTTCAATGTCACTTTCACCATAAACAGCCACCGCATCAATATCAAAATGATCAAAGCATTCTCGAATGATATCTCGTTTATTCAAAATCGTAAGCCAACTGAGACCACATTGGAGGCTTTCAAGACAAATATGTTCAAATTGATGTTGATCATCATGAATTGGTCGTCCCCACTCGTAATCGTGGTAATCCTGATATAAAGGCGTCGTCGGCCATTCACAAGTCGTCATCACACACCTCCATGCGCCCATACGAGAACGTCATACATGAGCGCTACTACGAGACCCATTACGAGATGACCACCCACGTAAAATGGCACCAAATAATAAATGAATAAAAGTAGGGAATGCAAGGCTTTACGAAGCCATACAATCGGCGTAGATGTGTCGTCACCTACCTTACTATCAAGCCAATTATGGACGGCATAAATAGGTGTTCCTAAACGGCGAATCCAGTCCGGAACACGTACCCCAGGATTCAAACCAGGGCAATAGAAGATCACCAAGGGCAACGCCACCACATCAATGACGAGCAGTATGGTTAGCATAAAAGCGAACCAATCTAATTCGCCTTCCCATGTAAAAGGCTGTGCCATGAAACGGGCACCCCACAAATAGGCCTTGTATACGATATACGGTTCTAATAGCCATAATAAGGGCTTCACTACACTCATGGGACTACCTACACCAAACAAAAAATAATAAAAACTACGCATTTGCGTAGTCATTTCATATATACAACATTCCGATTATATCGACTGAATACTAAGGATATAGTGATTTTCTAGGCCAGAAAATCACTTCATACACACCATTTTTTAGTCCTTACATACGTCGATTTTCATACTAATATTATATCAGATTTTGCAGTTTTTGTGGGATTATATTTTATAAAAATTTTATCAAATCATGCTATTTATAGTAATTATCAATAAAAGAGCTCACTATATAAGCCATTCATTACACTTAGCTTTTGTATACTTATTTTTCATCGATTTTATGATATATTTTGATGAATACTTGAATCAATATAGCCATTTAGTTATATAATTATACTTAATAACATAATCTATGGATTACTTACAACACCAATAGATACGGGAGATACTACCATGACAAAACTATCACTATTAGTAGGTGCTTTTATCATGAGCACTATATTATCACCAGTAGGAGCCATCGATGTTAATATTCCTGGTGCAGATCCGAAGATTCCAAAAGATGCCTATATAAATTACCAAGCTACGAACCCAGCTATTGAAAAGGATGTAGCAAACTATGTGGAAACATTAAAGTTAACGGACAAGACTAACGGTATTAGTAAAAACGAAATTGAGTATGCTAAAGCTGCCTCTGTATATCGCGGTCAACATTACCATAATACGGTCATTTCCGTTCATGACCAATACAACCAAATTCGGCTTTCATTCCCTGTAGCGGGCATAAAAAGTGATTATGATATAGGGCGTTACAAAAATCCGAGTCGAACCATTGAGGACTATCGAGTTTTAACCAATAACGGAAGTCTCAATTTAGAAATTGACTATGCTGATTACAAAGATCAGAATTGGCGTAACACTAAAATACCCTATGAGAAACTAACAGAAAATGACGTCCGTAATTTCTTGCAAGCCAATGCGAAACGAAAGTCCTCAAAACAGATTTCTGATATAAAGGGTACTGTATTTTCATATCCTACTGTTACCTACAGCACTTGGGATAGCATGAAGATGCCACACCTTAAAAACGGTAAAAAAACAACGCTCACCATCGACACGATTAATTTTAAATTTAAGGGCTATAACATGCGTTATCCTTTATATCACGCAGGGTTTGTCTATTATGATAACAACCCCGTTCTGAACAAGGTTCCTACAGATAAATTATTGGCTAATTATGTGCTTCCCTCTGTACAAAACCTAAATGAATTAAATCAATATTCACGCATAGAAAGCTTAAACGGTGTACAATACCGCGTACCAAAAGACGCCATATACGAAGGTGAAAGTAAAGGCACCGACCACCAAGATATTAGATACTACAAAAAAGGAGACATAACATTCTTTATTTCTACTGATAATGTTCCTAAAAACCCATATGCGCATGAACTTGTTATAAATGGTCATTACAATTTTAAAACTGATTTAAATACGTTCTGGGATATTTACCGTTACCATCCATCAGCATCAGACTATATCAATTACTCAGTTGTATGGAACAATAACATCCCTGGTCTATCCATACACAGCTATGAACCTAATAAGAACGATCACATTCTAACCTTTCACTCCTATGATGGAACCTATAGCTTTACCTATGTCATCTTTTATCCAAGTTTTTTAAATGCTGAGGAAGTTCAAAAATTACGGAATATGATTGAGTTTTTTGATTCTACCAATAATCCTAATTTTAAAATGCAAGAGCATGTTCTATTTCCAGAAACATAGAAGATCAACATCCATTAAAGCACCGTTCAAAAGCAACCTAATATTATAAGATATGTAAACGTTCCCTACTCTACAGCCATAGCAAAATCTAATGCTAATATATCGCTTAATGAGTCTCACTTTACTCTCATATTTTCCTCAATATAAAAAAGCATTATATTATACAAATGTATAAATTAACTAACAAAAGTCGAGCAACTAAACGATAGAAGCTCGACTTTTTTAGTACCAGAAAACTAAAATATACTTAGTTAAGATACAGCATTCACGGTATCCCAAAGAATTGCATGTATGTCTTCATTTGTTATGTGGACAGACTAGCCCTCTATGGCGTCAACTACTTCGCCAATGTACATATAATGAGGTTCCCAACGATCCTTACCAGCTTGGGTGTACATGGACGGATTCGCTGCATAATATTCCTTTACATGGGCTGCTAAATGAGATTCGTCAAATTGATGTTCATACAGTTTTTTACATACAAATGTTAACTCTGCTTCTTTGAAAGTCACCCCATCGCCTGCCGCCACTGGGGTTAGTCCAGAGTTAGCTACCTTATCTTCGTCGCGACCAGAATGAGATCCTAAATAACCAAGCGCCTTGCGGTAGCTTTCAGAGAAGAAACTCACTGTAAAGGTATCGTATTTTGCCATGAACTCCTGCGTATAGCGAGCTGGATGGATGTACACCGTCACCGTAGACATGTCGCCACCATTCGGGCCCCACACGTTGCCCATGCTGCCCCAACTAACTGTACACGTATTAAAATCCTCAAGCGTACCGGCCGTAACAAGAGCCCAACGATCCTCGAACATGGTAAAAGCTTTATAATCTTTTGTTTCAAATGGTTTCATAAGGACCTCCAGTTTATCTCAATTTGACGATATAAATCTTTACCCCTATAATATAGGTAGATAGTCAGACGAGTCGTAACGTCGGGCGCATCTCGAAAATCAAAATACTTAGGAAATGGCCTTTCTGTTTACTTAGCTACCATGCGGTAACGGAGGGCTATTTGCTTTTTGTAAGGCAAATAAGGGCTACTAAGGCTCCAAAAGCAACAACCACAGTTATTACCTGTAATAAGAGCATGATTATTTCATAATCACTCATAGGCTTATCCCTCCCTTCGATGACGAAGAGAGGCCCAACCTCGTCTAACTATCCTAAGTCTATTATAGAGCAAACTAATATACGATACAATAAAAACCATATTATATAAATATATGAATAAACTAATAAAAGCCGAGCTAATTCTAATAATTAAAAGCTCGGCTTTTAGTTTATTTAACTTTTGAAGGGATACTAAAAATTTACCAATGGAATGCTTAAAATCATGGAAGCTATTATTAAGATATACACTACAAGACATAACTTTATCAAAAGCAATAAACTGCCAAACAAGACTTTATAGATAGGTGCTGCTTCTTTCTTAGATCGAATCCAGTCTTTAATTTCATAATATATTTTGGGCTTGTTAAAAGCCGGCGTTAATCGCTTACACCATAAAACAAGCCACAGAATACTGCATATATTACCAAAAAGAAAGAATAGAAATAGTCCGAAATCCTCCAATGAATATACTTTCAATATATAAATATAATAGAGTAGATGAGTAAACGCCCCTACGAAGTTGACCCATAGATAAATGAGATAAGATTTAAGCAAAAGCACTAATATAATTTTAATGTATTTGAGTTTACTCAATGACTCTCTCCTATCTAATATTATACAAGCTTAAAAACAAAGTTTTATTGAGTCAACAGTTTAACCCATTCCATATACCAAGGGATAAATACTGGGCTATTTTCGAGTCTCTCCTTATATGACCCTTCTTCTCGCCATTGTGGCTCTTTTCGTAATCTTGCCGCATCATCAAATCCCACATATTCAATCATATCTCTTAGCTGTTTATGTGTATAAGACGTTTTACTTTCATCATAATTAATGCGACAACTGTAATAGTATACAGAATCTTTCATAACATGACGAAGATAAGATTCATGATTGGGCTTATAGGCATCAACTAAAGAGCCAGGAATTCCGTTATTCCACACTACGGCGTACTGTGTAGGCGTCTCTAAATCATTATATTTATGTAAATAATATATTATTGGAACCTTAATCAGCGTGTTATCTGTCTCTTTGCTCATGATTGCACTACGTATTACCCGTATTTTAACCCCTGTATCCTCATAAGTTCTCACCTCATGTCTCTCATTTTCTACGGCTTCACTGACTAACTTAGCCGTCTTAGGAATGCGATAGTGAAAGTTCCCCCAATGCTCAATCTGGCTATAACTATCTAATCCAGCTAAGGATTCTATGGATGGAATAATATAATTACTCATCACCACTTCAGGTGCTTGATCTTGATATGGATCTTCTGTATTAACCCAACCACCATAGGTAATGCCATAGGCAGTTTTTGTATCATTCGGTGTGAATTCCGTATACATCACACGAGCATTGTTCGACATAAATTTCCAAGATGTATTTCGTAAACCTGGATACATATATTTTCCTTTACTTTCAGAATATGTATCAAGTGCTTTGCCATGCGGTGGACCTACCACTAAAAACGCACTCAAGCTTCTAACAGCAAAAAAAGGACCTTCTTTTCCAGATGGAGTTTCTACAACATCACCACGAAAACTAACATTTGGCACGGATATTCTAATATTCTTATCCCCTTCATGAATCAATACAACTGTTGATTGAGAATAATTTGCAAGCTCCAAAGCCTTAGAGAAACCAGGATGTTCCTGATTTAGCTTATCAAGCGTAGATGGCGGATTTTTAGGATTCGATTTTGCAAATTGACTATATGACTCTGCCTCTTGCTCCGCAACTTTATTAATATGCCAATAATTCTCATACGCATTAGCAGGAATACTCGCATTGATTCCAGGCACAGGTGGCTGTTCTTTCGGCACTTCAATCTGTACAGCGCATACATTCATGGTGAAAGCAGCTATCGCCGTCATCAGTAGTAAACTTTTACGTAGCATAAAAACCTCTCTTCTTTGCGTCTCTCATATTTACAAAACAAATAAGCACAACCTTATTAGCATAAGTATACTATGCAAATAAGATCGTGCCTATTATTTATAACTTTATATTTCACTATGTATGAGGTTTGTTTCTATTTAATATATGAGGTTCATCTCAATTTGACGATATAACATAACCTTACTATAATATAGATAGATAGTCAGACGAGTAGTGCCGTCAGGCTCATCTCTAAATCAGTAAAACATTAGGAAATGGCCTTTCAGTTATCTAGTTACACTAGGCAACGGAGGGCTATTTGTCTTTTGTAAGACAAATAAGCGCTATTAATGCCCCAAAAGCAATAACCACAGTTATCACCTGTAATAAGAGCATGATTAATTCATAATCACTCATAGGCTTATCCCTCCCTTCAAAAACGAAGAGAGGCCCAACCTCATCTGACTATCCCAAATCTATTATAGAACGAACTAATATACGATACAATAAGCATCATATTATATAAATATATGAATTAACAAACAAAGCCGAGCTACTAAAACAAGATAGCTCGGCTTTTATGTCGTTTCACAAATTTATAATCTACTAAATTCTAATTATATTACTCTCAAACCAAAACTTTAAAGAAGAATCTAATTTGCTCGTTTTAGAGATTTACAGAATTACACTACTCTCAAACTCCGGATAGATATAATCGACTTGATAAGTCGTTTTAGAGGTTTACAGAATTACACTACTCTCAAACGTATTTCTTCCGTTATCATCTTTTAGGATAGTTTTAGAGGTTTACAGAATTACACTACTCTCAAACAGAAGCTTGAGCCATACATTCAGGGAGTTCGTTTTAGAGGTTTACAGAATTACACTACTCTCAAACGGTGCTAAATGGCACGGATGCAACAGCTGTGTTTTAGAGGTTTACAGAATTACACTACTCTCAAACAGCCGACACAAGCCGAGGACCGATACACGTGTTTTAGAGGTTTACAGAATTACACTACTCTCAAACAATAAAGAACTGGATATGATCCCAGTTCGTGTTTTAGAGGTTTACAGAATTACACTACTCTCAAACCATGCATTGCCATATACCA
>NZ_CAMFFZ010000038.1:0-13536 GCF_945949885.1 Veillonella parvula
GACATTGAACCTCCTATGTTGAAATGTTGTGGTTGCCAGACCAACTCCATTCTAGTACTAGGAGGTTCTTTCCTTTTCTCTAAGAATTTTTACTGACCCCCAATTTAACTGAGGGTTTAGTCATGCCTATTCGGCGTACAACAAAAAGCTCGAGTTATATCGTTTCTAGATATAACTCGAGTTTTTTTAGATTATGTGTATAAAATAAACACTTACACTGGTAAGATTTTTATTCGTGCGGTGTTGTATAGTTAATATCTTGTGCCTTGTAACTTTCACCATAAGCTAATACGTGAACGATAGTTTCCAATGTAGCACGTACAGTTTCAACAGCCATACTTGGTTGATTTGGTTTATCCACCACTTGGGATGGCAAGTACGGAATGTGCATGAATCCCGCCTTAATATTGCCTTTTTGTACTGCATAATGACACACGCCATACATCAAGTGATTGCATACAAAGGTACCAGCTGTATTAGAAACCTTTGCAGGAATGCCATTTTGATGCAATGCGTTAACAATGTTTTTAATTGGCAACGTTGCAAAATAGGCACTAGGACCATCGGCTACAACAGGTTCATCTTCAGGTTGGTTGCCTCCATTATCCGGAATGCGGAAATCATCGCAGTTAATAGCAACACGTTCCACTGTAATATCTGGGCGACCCCCTGCTTGACCTACACATAGAATAAAGTCTGGTTGGCATTGTTCAGCCGCTGCTTTCACAGTATCAACAGATTTATAACGTACAGTAGGAACCATTTGCGTAACTACTTTGTAATCACCATCAGTATAACCATCCATTGTTTTTACCGCTTCCCAAGCAGGATTAATAGGCTCACCGCCGAATGGATCAAAGCCGGTAATTAAAATTGTTTTCATCACACTACCTCATAACGATATCTTATGGTTCATTAGAATAATCAAACATGATACATAATCTTAGAAGGATATATCATATAGTTTCATAAGCATATCGTACTTTCACAAAAGGGTTAAATAAAGTAATACATTAATAGAATGTTTAATACAAGCATAATTAATGCAATTGGAAGTTGTGCTTTAATAACACCGTATTGATCGCGCATTTCAAGGAGCGCTACCGGTACGATATTAAAGTTGGCCGCCATAGGTGTCATCAATGTACCGCAATAGCCAGCAAGCATTGCAATAGCACCAACAGCAGCTGGGTTAGCACCATGAGCTACAACGAGCATTGGAATACCGATGGCACTTGTAATCATTGCAAATGCGGCAAACGCGTTACCCATAATCATTGTGAAGATAACCATACCGATGCAATATGCTACAACAACGAAGAATACATTATCTGCTGGTACTACACTTGCGACTGCACTGGAGATGAGTTTGCCAACGCCAGCCAAATTAAATAGATAGCCAAGAGCCGCTAATAATTGGGACAAAATAGCAGTCCAACCGATAGCATCAATAAGACGACGACCTTCATGGAATCCTTGATTAAGTTTGCCCTTAGTGATGTAAAGAGCGGCACACATAGCAATGATTGCGGCAATACCTAGACCAACAAGAGCGCCTAACTTAGTAAAGAAACCAATGAAGAATGTAATAATACCAACAAGTAACGCTGGTACGAAGATAACATTACCAATACGAACAGCTTCGCCTTTTTTGAATTCGATAGGAGATTCAAAGTAATGGCCTTTTCCCAGTTGTTTTACTAATACGATAGCTGCCATAGCCATTACAAGCCAGCCATTAATTTCCTTGGAGAGATAAGAACCAAAGATAAAGGATATGCTATATAAGAGCCAAAATAAGCCTGTACCAATGCGATATTTATGCTCTTTATCTAAAAATGATTGAATAGCAAAGATAAATAGAATAATCCCTACGAGAAGATATACGTAATCTAAGGGCTGCATTTTATAGAGTATTTCTAACATATTATTCAGCCTCCTTCTTCAATTCTTCTGGTGTAACAAGAATATTTAACTCATTAGGTACTAATTTACCAGCTTTCATATCCGCTTCGTCACGAGCTACAGAGGCTTGAATTCTTTTATCAAAGATAATAAAGCGAATGAAGTTAACAATATATGCACAAACAGCAGTTGGCAATCCGTACAATACCATATCTGTTAACTCTACAGAATAACCTAATTGTTCCATAACGCCTTTGATGAGTAATAACCCACCAGCAGCAAGGAATAAGTTTTGACCGAAGAAGTTACCTATATTATCTGCAGAAGCAGCTACACCACGCACCTTATCAAGTGTACGTTGAGATACTGGACGACCTTGAGCTACCGCAGCTTCACTCATAGGAGCGATTAATGGACGAACCATGGCAACCATACCAGACATGTTAATACCAAAAGCTACTGTTACTTGGCGCACAAATAAATAAATCATAAAGATACGCCCTGCAGTAGCAGCGTTGATCTTGCCAATCAAAATTTCTGCCCGTTCACGTAAGCCGTGACGTTCCATAAGGCCAATAACAGGTAATATCAAAATAAATAATGACATATAACGATTTTTAACGAAGGCCTCCCCAATGGCACCAACGATATCGTTGATACTGAGACCACCTGCAAGGCCCGTTACAAAACCTGCGGCTACAACAACTAACAAGGCATTAAAGCGCAGCATCAGACCGATGACCATCACTAAGATACCTGACAAAATCAACATATGGAGACATCCTTTCTACAAATCATCCATAACACATATAACCATAAAGATACGTTATATGTATATATTATATACTGAATAGTCATAATCTTACACAAAAAAATACCTTGTATCTAAATTTAGTGAATGTCCCTGATCTGCGATCAGAGCATAAAACACTCAAATAGAGTACAAGGTAATTTACGTAATTAATATAACGCTTTCTTAATTAATTTAATTCTTTCTTAAATAATATAGTTGTATGCTGTTTTCCTCTAAAATGAACCTTATCATACGCCGTAAACCCAAAGGATTCATACATTTTAGGCAGCCACGGATGCTCCTTAGCCGTTCCTAATGTAACAATATGTGTTTTAAACTGTTCTTTTAAAAGCTCCTCTGCATAGCCCAAGACTTCCCGTGCATATCCTTTGCCTTTGAAAGCTGGTGCCGTTACAAAATGAGCAATATGCGGATATTTATCCGGCGTTGAGTATTTCACCCAAGGCATACAAAACGTAATAGAACTAACTAATTGCCCATCAATATACAAGCCGTATACAGGATAATTTTCAATCCATTCCTTAGATTCCTCTTCCGTAAAATCAATGGCGTCGAAGCTAATGGGATAGTCTTTTATAGCTGCGTAACCGTCGATTAATACCTTATGATATTCTGCTGTGTCTGCTACTGTTAATTGTCTAAATTCTTTCATGGTCTTTCCCTCATATCTATATCTTTATTCATAAACTACGTATATTAATTCACTTTGTGAAAGTAATTATACACCTATATGTATTTATTTGCAATATATTTACATAAATATTATATGAAATTATAATATCTATAAAGAAAATCTCATATGCAATAATGTAATATATTCTCCAAACCTCAGCCATACTATGTGCCAGATAAATTAAAACCTCAAATCTCAACAAATAGCAAGTTCGTATAAAAATAAGCAGAATACAATTTAGATATCAGTCAAGGATTTCATTCCGTCTAACCATAATTGACGAATTCCTATAAAATAAGCACAATACCACAAAAAGATTTAGACAAAAAAACAGGATGTATCAAAGATACATCCTGTTTTGAGCTTTTACAAACTCTAGAAAAGTTAATCCTATTGATTATTGTATATACGGGAACCGTATACGTCACGTTCGTTTTTAGGCTCGTTGTTAACGCGAACACGTTCAGTTTTATGACGATCGTTATCATCACCAGAAATACGATCAACACGGAAGTGGTTAAGACGAATATTTTGTAATTCAGGACCGAATTCATTCAATGCACGTTTCATGTTTTCGTCAATAGGAGCACCATTTTGAAGTGCACGATACAACATTGTAGCGAATTCGTAACGAGTCATCTTAACATCGCCTTTGAATGTGCCATCAGGGTAACCAACAAGGATACCATTACCAGCCAATTGGCTAATATATTGGTAAGCCCAGTGGTTGCGAGGAACGTCTGGGAATTCAGCAGTTTTGCTTGGATCAATTGCATGTGGAGTCAAGATTTGTAACAAGTTGTTATATTTGTTTTCCATATCTTGAAGACGTGCGTTCAATTCAGCAATTTCACGACCCATAGCTACGCGGGAACGGGATTCAGGGGAACGTTTACCAAGGCGAATAGATACACCCGCGTTCAATTGAGTTTCGCCAGTACCTACAGTACCACCAACGGAGAACATTGTGTCTTCGTTAGGACGGTAGAACGCACCCAACGCAGCAGAGTTAGCATTATGGTAGTGACCATAGCCTGCAGCAATTGTCCATTTGTCATCTGGGTTGAAGTCCAATGGATGCAATGCAGCCAATGCAGCGGAACCTGCACCTACTTTGTTAACCCGTCTTTCAACAGTGCCAACACGATTAGTCAAGTTCTTAATATTGTTATTAATTTGACCAGGTGTGGAATTGTTGATTTGTGTTTGTAAATCATTAGCTACGGAATATAATTGGCTACCGTTTACAGCATCTGTAGATGTAGCGGAGATTTCCCCAGCCGCAACATTTTTAATTTGACGTTCAGCACCAGCTTTACCTACGGACACGGAACCATTAGCTGCGGAACCCACACCAGCAAAGCCACCGAATGTATGACCAGCAATTGTCGCACTACTTTGTGCTGTAGCTTCGGTTGTAGTGGAACCTGTACCTAAAGCGATAGAGTTTAAATGTGTTGCATTTGCATGATCACCAATCGCCATAGCGTAGTCAGCTGCAGCATTTGCATCAGAACCAAACGCATTAGAACGCACGTTAGTTGCCTGTGCACCTGCGCCAAATGCTTGAGCATGATCACCAGATGCAAGGGCAGAGGAACCCATAGCAACAGAATGATTATTGGTTGCTTGTGCGCTAGAACCAATCGCATTAGATTTATAACCAGATGCTAATGCTTCATAGCCAATAGCTTGTGAGCGAACTTCGGAAGCCTTTGCACGTGTACCAATAGCAGTAGACCATGTACGTTGTGCTTCAGCAGAATGACCAATAGCAATAGATTCATTCATCAACGCTTTGGAAGAATTACCCATTGCTAATGCAGAGGTGCCTGCTACAGTGTTGTTAACACCAATAGCGACAGAATTACTTTTCCAGTCACCAGTTTTCTTTGTAGCATCATCTGGCTCATTTTCGTAATCACGATCACGGAAGTTTGCATCAGATTCTTTTACAGTATTACCGCTACCATATGCAACTGCATTATTGGCACCTGTAACAACATTAGTGTTGTCCATTACAACAGAAGCAGCGTCTACCGAATTAACATTCGCACCAACAGCAGTGACAGCAGCCAATACAGCAAACGCTAATTTTTTGGAATGTTTCATTTCTCTCATCTTACACCCTCACTAAATTAAAAAATCATCCAAATTACAATACAATTTTTCATTCTCTCTATGTTCCGTCTCTCACCTCGATTGAACAAGTGAATATTCTAAATTAGCATAAAGAAATATCCCTATATCAGTTTAAGAAAAATTTATATTGTCGATTACCCGCATAGCATATCAAAGTTTTACGATATACACAACCCTTTTTTCTAACACAAATCAAATTAACAAGTCTTTATACCTATCAAAATCAGCTTTATTGCTAGCTTTGTAGGGAAATAAATTTTACTCATTATTTTCTCTTATGAGTTAAATTTTTCGCAACTTTGTAAACTTTTCTCATGTAACAAACTGTATAACTTATAAATAAATAACCACCTTATAAGCACGCAAAATATACATTTAACCCTTATCATTCCCCATTCATACTTAATTCATGAATTATATGTGAATTGAACTATTTTGTATATTTAATCATTCACTTATCATTTTATTATAATTTTATATTTCTATGACAATAGCATCTACCAATACCAATTGACATCCAAATAGATGCTAACAAAAGCATTATAAGAATAAACATAACAAATATGATTTATATTGGCCAATATTTTATGTATATGCTCAAAAAAAGCCCCCTCCTCTTCATGAAGATAGGGGCTTTATAACAAGAATCATTCTTTATTATATGTAATTATGCTAATAATGCACTTACAAGTGCTTCTGCTTTATTAAAATCGGATTCTTCTGGATTCCAGTTGCATTTGATTTCAGGTTCTACTACAGAGAATCCGTATTTAGTCAACGCTTCACGGAGTACCTTTGTAGATTCACCAGACCAGCCATAGGTACCAAATACAGCAGCCTTTTTATTTTTGAATTTCAACTCACGCAAGAAGTCGAGCCAACCAGCTACAGCAGATAATACGCTATTACCTACTGTTGGAGAGCCTACAGCAATCGCTTTAGACTTAAAGACTTCCATCATAATATCATTTTTATTGGTTTTGCTAATGTTAAAAGTCTTAACACGTGTATCAGGGGATTGCTTAGCAATTTCTTCAGCAATCTTATGGGCCAATTTCTTAGTGCCATCCCACATAGTGTCATATACTATTGTGATTTGATCCTCTTGGTACGCTTGAGACCATTCATAGTATTTTTCTACGATTTGCATTGGATTTTCACGCCAAATCGCACCATGACTAGTAGCGATGATATCGATTGGCAAGTTAAGCTTTTGAATTTCTTCAACTTTAGCTTTTACCAATGGAGAGAATGGATTCAAGATATTAGCATAATATTTCATCGCCTCTTCCCATAGACGGCATTGATCGGCCTTATCCGCCCATAGTTCTTCTACGGCAAAATGCTGACCGAATGCATCGTTGGAGAACAAGATATTATCCCCTGTCATATAAGTCGCCATGGAATCAGGCCAGTGAAGCATGCGCATTTCTACAAATACCAAGGATTTACCGTTCCCGATATCTACGGAATCTCCTGTTTTAACAGTTTTAAAATTCCATTCAGGGTGATGATATTGGCCAACCAAGGACTTAACAGCATTTTCTGTACAATAAATAGGTGTATTAGGAATTTTTTCCATCAATGCAGGCAAGGAACCGCTGTGATCCACTTCGCCGTGGTTACATACGATGAAATCAATCGTATTCAAATCAATTTCAGATTCCAAATTATCAATGAACTCAGAGGAATGAGGTTTCCACACAGTATCGATGAGGACCGTCTTTTCCTCTTCAATCAAGTACGCATTTTGGCTAGAACCATTATTAATGCTGTAGTCAGAACCGTGAAACTCTTGCAATTCCCAGTCAATTTTACCAACCCATGATACGTTGTTTTTAATGTGCTTTCTCATAATAACCTCCATGTTCTGTGAAAGTAAATATACTCACCTCATATCTTTTAATGACTCTATAAAGACCCACAGATGATAAAAGCAACTTTCACCGGTATTACCCAATATATGGCCCCATGTTGTATCCATCGATACAACACAAACGGTCATTAACTTTAGTTCTATTATATGGATATCACATAACTAAGTCTGTATCTGTAGATACAGATTTGAGAATTATTATAAAAACCACTCATAGGTAATCATATGCTGTACATTAGTACACATCGATTCCCCATGAGTGGTTACGAATAAATCTAATTATAAGGGCTGATTATTTATTACCCGTTTTAGATAGTCCAGGGATAGCTTTATAGATATATAGCGAAATATATCCATCAACCATACTATGAACCACCGTGCCACCACCAACAAGAACAAATACAACGTAGACGAGATCAATATTCGGCATTGTAGTTGTCGTGTAGAACAAGAGGCAGGCTAATATTTCGCCAATGTATACGATGCCGGTGGAATCACAACTTTCAAAGGCATCACGCTAGGAATTATGATGGCTAGTGCCATCAATAAGGCAGTAATGGTTAAATTTCGATACATCGAAGAATTCATAAAGGCCTCCTTAAAGAATATTTTGCCATACATCTACCAATATAGCACTCTAATATATGAAGAACAACTACGTATACCGCTAGTGTCCTACAAAAAAAGAGAGGGCCTTACAACCCTCTCTTTTTTAATTGGACAAATATATTATAATACCTATATCTTAACGCTTATAATACGATTTTAAAAATGACGTAACTCACGTTAATACCTTTCAGGAATCTTAATTCATTACTTTTATAAACGTTCGATTACGGCTTGCGCCATTTCAGTGGTACCTACGCGTTTCAACCCTTCGCGGTAGATATCGCCAGTGCGGTAACCATCAACGAGCACCTGTTCCACAGCACTTTCAATAGCGTCAGCCACTTGAGGTAAATCAAGAGAATGACGGCACATCATCGCAGCGGACAAGATTGTGCCCAACGGATTCGCCAAGTTTTTGCCCATGATGTCCGGTGCGGATCCGTGGATTGGCTCGTACAATGCAGTACCGGTACCCATAGATGCAGATGGTAAAAGCCCGATGGAGCCAGAGATAACAGCGCCTTCGTCGGACAAGATATCGCCAAATAAGTTCGTTGTAACGATAACGTCAAATTGTGCAGGATTTACAACGAGCTGCATCGCTGTATTATCTACATAAAGATAATCTGTTGCGATGTCTGGATTGGCAGCGGCTTTCTCTTGCGCAATTTTACGCCACAAA
Source organism: Veillonella parvula (assembly GCF_945949885.1). Classification (GTDB taxonomy): domain Bacteria; phylum Bacillota; class Negativicutes; order Veillonellales; family Veillonellaceae; genus Veillonella; species Veillonella parvula_B. The sequence continues at coordinate 8,702 of NZ_CAMFFZ010000038.1, forward strand.
CGAGAAGAAGCCAATACATTCGCTTTATCTACGGATACAACCTTTTTGTTGCGTTTACGAGCTGTTTCCATAGCGATGTCCATGATGCGCTCTACTTCATAACGGCTGTACGTTTCTTTATCCCAAGCGAACTCGTTAGCACCTTCACCTTGTGCCTCTTCCCGTTCACCGAAATAAATACCACCAGTCAACTCACGAACGATAACGAAATCTACATCTTGTACTAGTTCCTTTTTAAGTGGAGAATATTCTTGCAAGGATGGATAGATTTTTACAGGACGCAAGTTACAGAACAAACCAAGCTCCTTACGAAGACCTAGAATTGCTTTCTCAGGACGGATAGAAGGATCGACATTATCCCATTTAGGACCGCCTACAGCACCGAGCAATACAGCATCAGCCGCTTTACAAGCCTCGATCGTATCCTCAGTCAAAGGCACGCCGTATGCATCAATAGACGCACCGCCTGCTTTTTTATCAATCCAATTAACCTTTACATCGGCTTTCTCAAAAGCCACATCACACACAGCCTTCGCTGCCGCAATAATCTCAGTACCGATACCATCACCAGGAATCAATACGATACTCTTTTCGCTCATATTACCTCTCCATATAGTAAATGCTCATAGATGAACCACAAACTCATCTTTCTTTATTCCACTGTTAGAAATCTATATAGCCAGTGTCGAGCCTTCACACTCCCAAGAGCCGAATGCTCGTCGAAAACGACTTTGGCCCTGCGGAGGCCGCAGGCCGAAGTCAGACCTGGCCAGTGGAGGCTTGAGACGAGTGTTCGGCTCGCCCCTATTTACGGTTTTTAGCAAAACTTACAAGACCACCGGCTGCCGCAATATCTTGAATGAATTGTGGCAATTCAGTGCCTTGGTATTGTTCGTTTTTCGTCAAATTGTACACGATGCCTTTAGACAAGTCTACGCCGATTGCATCGCCTGCATCGATACGATCAACTTGTTCACCGATTTCCACAACTGGTAAACCGATATTGATAGCATTACGGAAGAAGATACGAGCAAAGGAGTGTGCAATGATAACAGGCACGCCTTTTGCTTTGATAACGCCTGGGGCATGTTCACGAGAAGAACCACAACCAAAGTTTTTACCAGCTACCATGATTTCGCCAGCTTTCACATTAGGAGCGAATGTGGTATCAATATCTTCCATCGCATGTTCGGCCAATTCGTTCCAGTCAGCAATCGCCAAGTAACGAGCCGGAATGATTACGTCTGTATCTACATCGTCGCCGTAGCGCCAGATTTTCTTGCTTTCAAAATCCATATTAAACCTCCTCAGGGCCTGCAATGCGGCCTAATACAGCACTTGCTGCCGCCACGTATGGGCTTGCCAAGTATACCTCAGAATCAACGTGACCCATACGACCACGGAAGTTACGGTTTGTAGTGGAAACGGTACGTTCCCCTTCAGCCATGATACCCATGTAACCACCTAGACAAGGACCACATGTTGGCGTGGACACTGCGCAGTCAGCTTGAATGAAGATGTCCAATAAACCATCTTTCATAGCTTGATCGTATACATCTTGGGAACCAGGAATGACGATACAACGAACGAATGGAGCTACTTTGCGACCTTTGAAGATTTCTGCAGCTGCCACCAAGTCTTCGTAACGGCCATTTGTACAGGAACCGATGATAACTTGGTCAATTTTAATATCTTTGTCGATTTCGTTGATGTAATGTGTGTTGGATGGCAAATGAGGGAATGCTACAACTGGTTGCAATTTGGACAAGTCGATTGTAATCGTTTGAGCATATACCGCATCAGCATCTGGAGCGATTGGCTCAACAGGACGATTAACACGGCCTTTGATATATTCTTCAGTTACTGCATCGTAAGGGAATACGCCACATTTGCCGCCCGCTTCGATAGCCATGTTACAGATGGTAAGGCGGTCAGCCATAGTCATGTGTTGTACGCCGTCACCGGCAAATTCAAGGGCCATGTAACGAGCGCCGTCTACGCCGATTTGACCGATTAAATCAAGGATTACGTCCTTACCAGTTACCCATTTGTTAGGTTTGCCGATAAGCTCAACCTTAATTGTTTCAGGTACTTTGAACCAGGTTTTACCTTCTGCCATAGCAACGCCCGCATCAGTGGAGCCTACGCCTGTGGAGAATGCATTTACCGCACCATATGTACAAGTGTGGGAGTCAGCACCAATCATCATTTCCCCAGGACCGATAAGACCTTTTTCTGGCAAAATAACGTGTTCAATGCCCATTCTACCGACTTCAAAGTAGTTTGTAATGCCATGTTCGCGTACGAAGTCGCGCATTACTTTCGCTTGTGTAGCGGATTGAATATCTTTATTTGGTGTGAAATGATCCGGCACCAAGTAGATTTTATGACGGTCAAATACAGGTTTGCCGATTTTTAAGAACTCTTTACGCGCCGGTGGAAATGTGATGTCGTTCATCAATACCGCATCCAAATGACATTCGATGATTTGGCCTGGCTTTACAACATCAAGACCCGCGTGGCGAGCCATATTCTTTTCAGTAATGGTCATACCCATATTATTCTTCCTCCTGTTGTTCTAGCTCCATAGCTAGGAATACGGAATTCACCGCATTGATATATGCATTCACACTTGATTTAACGATATCTGTGCTGATACCACGACCATGGTACAAGCGACCGTTGTATTCTACCTTGAGAGTTGCTTCCCCAAGGGCATCTTTACCGGCTGTTATGGCGCGGATTTGGTAATCTTTCAAGCTAATTGGCAAGCCAACAACACGTTCAACCGCTTTAAGGGATGCGTCTACTGGACCATCACCAACGGCTGCATCAGCTTTTTCACCTTCTGGTGTCATGAGACGAACGTCTGCGTACGCATAGCCTTTTTCACCTAATTTATAGTATTGAGCCACAAGCTCGAATGCTTTTTTGTGATGAAGATTATCTACAACAAGGGCTACGATATCATCATCGTATACTTGTTTTTTGCGGTCAGCCAACTCTTTAAACTTAGCGAAAAGATTGTTGATTTTCTCTTCTGCGAAAGATTGGAAACCAAGTTTTGCCAAATGATCAGCAAAGGCATGACGACCGGAGTGTTTGCCCAATACGAGGTCTGTTTTTTCAGCCCCTACGGACTCAGGAGTCATGATTTCATACGTTTCAGGATTGCTCATCATGCCATGTTGATGAATACCGGATTCGTGAGCAAAGGCATTGGAACCCACGATCGGTTTATTTGGAGGAACTACAACCCCTGTTAAACGGCTCACAAGTTTAGATACTTTCGTAAATTGTTTTGTATCGATGTTCACTTGAAGGTCATCGAAATAATCATGGCGTGTTTTAAGAGCCATTACCACTTCTTCAATCGCTACGTTACCAGCCCGTTCACCTAGACCATTAATTGTGCCTTCTACTTGGCGTGCACCTGCTTTAATAGCGGCTAACGTATTCGCATTGGCAAGACCTAAGTCGTCATGGCAGTGAACAGAGATAATTGCATTTTCAATACCTGGTGTATGTTCTTTAATATAACGGATTTTGTCACCAAATTCGTTAGGGTTCATGTACCCCACGGTATCCGGTACATTAATAATTGTAGCGCCACCGGCGATAGCCACGCCGAACACTTCGCACAAGAAATCGAGGTCTGTACGAGCTGCGTCTTCGCCGGAGAACTCAATTTCATCAAATTTGCCTTTTGCAAATTCCAAGATAGATTTAACGCGATCCAATACCTCTTGACGAGTCATCTTCAATTTATACTTCATGTGAATTTCGGATGTAGCGATAAACACATGCAAACGGCTGCGCTCTGCATCTTTCAACGCATCAGCTACCTTTTGTACGTCCTTTTCGTTGGCACGAGCCAAACCACAAATCGTAGCACCTTTTACTTCGCGAGCAATCATTTGTACCGCTTCAAAATCCCCAGGGGATGCAGCCGGAAAACCAGCCTCAATAACATCAATGCCGAGGCGTGCAAGGCCTTTCGCAATTTCAACCTTCTCCGGTGTTTGCAATGCTACGCCAGGTGTTTGTTCCCCATCACGAAGGGTTGTATCGAAGAAATATACGCGATTCTGTTCCATAATAGCCACCTTTTCTATCCTCATAAAACATAACACTTTATTATATCTATCCATAGTGAAAGTTTGTAACATCGCCAATGTCGACACCATATATAATCAGTGATTACTAGACTTTCACAAATAAAAAAGCCCCTCAGAACAACTGTCGTTGCTCAAAGGGGCGTTATATTCATAACACGGTACCACCCTAATTGGGACTCGTTTCGGGTATAACGGAACCACCGTCAATGACTACTGCTGTATTCGCCATCAAAGCTCACGGGAGAGTGTCAGCGTACAACCTCTATTGCCTCGCACCAGCCGGCAACTCTCTGAAAGCAGGATTTGTAAACCTTTATACCCGTTCATCGCTTGATTTAAGATATAAGGGTATTGTACTGTATTCTATAGAGTTATGTCAATCAAATTTACATGAATATCTTTTCATAAAAGCTTCGTTATTTCTAATATCAATCACAGTATAGAGATCCGTATATCGCTATTTGTGTAGAGCATATTTTGCTATACTATAAGTGTTGCTAACCCTAATCTGGCAACAGAAAGGGGGTGTAGTTATTGCACAACAACTATCAATTTTGGCTAGCCGTCATGGTAAATGTACTCGCCTACTACATTTGCAAGTGGTTAGACGCTTTCCTAGCCCTTTTATTTAGCAACTAGCCCAACGCTCTAACCTTAGCGTAATAATCATAACCACCCGTAAAACGGGTGGTTTGCTCTGACCCTATAAGGGTCTTT
>NZ_CAMFFZ010000039.1:0-12198 GCF_945949885.1 Veillonella parvula
TGTTTCTGTTTCTGTTTCTGTTTCTGTTTCTGTTTCTGTTTCTGTTTCTGTTTCTAACAAGTGTACCACTTAATCATGATGTGGTTTCAATGCTTTTTCGTAGTTTTCAGAAACTTTATCCCAGTTAATAACGCGGAAGAATTCCTTGATATAGTCTGGGCGACGGTTTTGGTAGTGCAAGTAGTATGCATGTTCCCAAACGTCTAAGCATAGAATTGCTTTTTTACCTTCTAATAAAGGGTTATCTTGGTTCGCAGAGGATGTCACTTCTAGCTTGCCATCTTTGTTAACTACAAGCCAAGCCCAACCAGAGCCAAAACGTGTAGCTGCCGCAGTAGAGAAGCTTTCAACAAAAGCATCGTAGCCACCAAGTTCAGCGTCGATAGCCTCTTTCAAAGGGCCTTGCAATTTAGAAGTATCTGGTTTTGTCATGATGTCCCAGAACATGGTGTGGTTCTTGTGACCGCCACCATTGTTGATAACTGCTTGACGGATATCTTCAGGCACATTAGCAATATCGCCGAGAATGCAGTCTACACAGCCATACGGAAGATTAGGATATTTCGCGATAGCAGCGTTCAAATTATTAACATAGGTTTGATGATGCTTGTCATGATGCAATTTCATTGTTTCTGCATCGATAACAGGCTCAAGGTAATCATACGCATACGGTAATGGTGCGAGTTCGAAAGGTTTCATAATAGTCCTCCTTAAATTTAGGGTATAGAACAATGCTAACTATTTCGTATCATCGTTCTTGTGAAAGCGATTCGATGCACCTGCATCGGTAATATAGAATCAATCTACTAGCATAGCATATATACTTCAAGAAGAGACTGATTATCCTAACGTAACCAGAAGTTAGGATATAATATTTCAGCTAACAAATTGATATGAATTATCATTCTTTATCTAATTGTACACATTATATAGAAAAACGTCAATATAAAAGACGAACATAAAAGGCCATAGGAACTCCTACAGCCTTTAATTAGTTTATTGTTATGTGACTTTTGGTTAGCAATAACACATAGTTTTATATAAATTTGATTCACAAGTTAGTCAATGATGCACTGACACATTTGCATCGTTGTTAATGCCGCTTGATGGGACTCTTCTGTTACGCCAGCACAGCAACTAGAATCGATATGAATCGGAATCTCTGGCAAGCCTGCTTTCAACAGGATCGCATTGGAAACAACGCAAATATCTGTGCATAATCCGATGAGCGTAATAGACTCAATAGGATTTACCCTATCCATGCCCTCTAAGCGACTTACTAGCTCAAAAGAGGCAAAGTTTGGCTTATCTACAAAGGATACGGGGCTCATGATTGAACGACCTTCTGCAGTCTCGATCAATCCCTCCACAATATGCCAGCCCTCGGTATTTTTCACGCAGTGTGGCACTGGTAAAAGCTTCCCTTCTTGACGCTCCAAGTAATCGCTATCATGAGTATCACGAGTAAAGATAATAGGACCATCAAAGCTTTCAATTTTCTTACGCACATTATCTACGATTAACTGTGCTTGCAATGAGCCAAGTGCACCATCGACAAAATCATTTTGCATATCGATTACTACCAGAACCTTTTGCATAGTTCCTCCTGTATATAGCTACAAAATAAAGTATTTATTTCCAATCAATATTAGTTATACTCTTTATTCTTTATAACATCAATAGTATCTACCAACTCTATAAATTGTTATCAAGTTTTTATCAAAGTGTTATCAATGAGTCATCGAAGCCCACCTCATACTTTACCGATAAGTAGATATATGACGGACTTCTATTCTTCTGCTATAGCATGTCGTACCCGATTCGGCTCATTATGTGCTAGTTTCCCTGCCGCTGCTGCCGCTACGGCACCAACCAAATCATCGAGAAATGTATTACAATGCCCGCCCTCTTCACTATCTAGTTTTTTGATAACACCTGGCTTCACCTTGTCTAAATATCCATAATTTGTAAAGCCAATGGATCCATACAAATTAACGATGGAAAAAGCTAAAATTTCATCAATACCATATAGGCTTTCATCATTGGCCACTATGCGTTGTAATGGTTGAGATAATTTATTTTGCTCTGTCAACTTATCCAGCTCTATGCCCGTAATAATTGCATTATGTACCTCCCGTTTAGATAGTACAGAAGCTACGCTATCGCTACACTCTTCAAATTTTAAATTTGGCATATATGGTTTTTGTACGTAAAAAACGAGTTCTGCAATGTCCTCTAATGTGACACCCCGTTCAGCGAGAAGCGCGTAAGTATATCTCTCTAAATCTTTTGTAGACTCCATAAGTCCTCCTTTATCATTTCTTTAGATTATTATCAGATAACATGACAATACTAACGGGAATCGTTACAACGAGTGCTTCATCAGTATCAACATGTTTAGTATCCCAAGCCGCCTCTTTAGCAGTCTCTTCAAAAATTGGGTACGCTTCACGATCTAGCTTCCAATTATTAGGACCTGCTTCAACAGCTATAATATTACCCTTATCGTCCGTCTTAATCTCTATAGGAACGATTAATGTTCCATCTGCACTCGTTTCAAAAGCCTCTGGTGGAATAAGCACATTATAAGAAATCTGTTGTTGCAATTCATAATTACGCTTGTCGGCAGGCTTTAAATCTGTAGCCAGAGAACTAATAGGACTCATCATAGATACTAATAAGGCCAATAAAATAACACGGTTAAATATAGTTTCCTCTCATCTAAAAACTCTCTTACTATATGCATTATAAGTTGATTATACCACGAAAAAATCCCTACCGAATTTTTATCGGTAGGGATTCCTTAGATTAGATTTTCTTAACCATTTCAGATTTCAATGCCATCGCACCGAAGTCATCGATTTTACAATCGATATCGTGACCGTCGCTTGCATCGGTGATGAGGCGAATATTTTTTACGCGCATACCTTGTTTTAATACGCCCGCACCTTTTACTTTGAGGTCTTTTACAACAACAACTGTATCGCCATCAGCGAGCTCGTTGCCATTAGCATCGCGAATGATACCCGCTTCAGCTGCAGCTTGTGCATCAGCCGCTGTCCATTCGTTGCCACACATAGGGCAGATAAACATATGACCGTCTTCGTATGTGTACTCATCGCCACACTTAGGGCAGTTAGGTAAATTTGCCATTTAGATCTCCTTTTTTCACTACATAATGAAAGTATTATACCATATGAAAACGTTACCTAACTACCTAAGCAATAAGTCAAACGCTAATTAATATTACTTACATGAGTTATAATCTATAAATCTATAAATTTTAAATATTACACATTATACTAATTCTAACTCTTGCTTTAATGCTCTCTGTAAAATTTGTGAAAAATTAAGTTGCTTCTCTTCAGCTTTATGATTTAACCAGCTTGGTATTGTAAGGGTCTTTTTTACAGCTTTATTATCGGTTCTTTTTAAATATTCCTCTTCATCCCATTTTACTAAATCTATGAATTCACCTTTATTACATTTAATATCAATTGGATTGCTTGCTTCCGGAAATTCTTCACCATCTTCACTTAATGAATATAAGTAGATGCCCAATGCATCTTCAGCCATTTCTACTGCTTCACGTAAAGTATTACCTTCAGTTACACAGCCTAACAAATCCGGAAAACTTACTGTATATCCAGTTCCACCATCTGTACTAAATACAGCTGGGTACATTTCCTTTCTCATTTTTTCCTCCTCCTATCTAGACATTCAGTTTGTGATTATCTTAACTCCACCATTTTATCTTGATAGGGGGCTATTTAAGCCCCGCTTGCTTCAAGATTGTTTGTAATGTTTTAGGTTTTAAATCTTCTTTATGTAGTGCTATAGTCACTCGCCCATTTTTTGTTGGATGTTTTAATATATGATGTGAGCCTCTAATTCTATCAATATACCAACCATCCTTTGTTAAAACCTTCATTAACTCTTTTGGTGTAGTCAAACATCAATCACCGTCCTTTTATATTTTTGACTTATATATATTTTAATACGTATTTATACGTATGTCAATTATTTGTAATCTTAATTCAAAAGATTTTCATACAACTCTAACTTATCTTCAAGATTGTTCTTATAGCCTTCCAATCGTTTAATTTCGGCCTCAATAAATCGATAGTGTTCTTGCAACAGTATCATTCTTTCATGGACCGTATGAGATCCGGCATACCTTAAATCCGCATATCGCTTGATATTCGCAAGCGGCATTCCCATGTCTTTCAAGCGTTTAATAAACTGCACAAAACCTATATCCTCCGCATGGTAATTGCGAATGCCGTTCTGTCGCTCGATGTGGAGGAACCCTTGATCCTCGTAATATCGCAATGTAGAAATAGACAGCCCTACCAATTTTGAAAATTCACCGATTTTCATACTTTCACCACCTTGACCTCAAGTATACTCGAGCATATATCATACGTCTAGACGGAGGTAATAATTATGAAAGAAACACGTTTTAACATCGGCATGAACACATTAAAACAGATTGACGGGCTGCACGGCGAGGAGGTGTATAACACAATTCAAGAGATTTCACCGGCCATAGCCGATTTATTGGTCGAACTGTTCGGCGACATCTACACGCGCCCCAACCTGGATTTCAAGGAACGGGAACTGATTACGCTCGCATCCCTGTTAACGCTGGGCGGTTGCGAGGCACAGCTGAAAGTACACACCAATGCGGCACTCAATGTCGGTATTGCGCCCGAGCAAATCGTAGAGGTCTGTACCCACTGCATCCCCTATGCGGGATTTCCACGCGTGCTGAATGCACTGTTTACGGTGAAAGCAGTCTTTGAAGAACGGAATATCCTGAATTAAAGAGTGACCTGCAAAAAGAGAGGGGTTCCGGATGGAATCCCTCAATAATGCTATATGTACATTACACGACGCATCCAGATTGACGATATACGCCAATATCATTATAATATAATAAAGAGATAGTCGACGAGTGGTTCCGTCAGGCTCATCCCAAAACATTATAAAACATGCAGAAATGGCCTTTCGTTTTCAGCTACCAGTTGGTAACGAAGGGCTATTTGTCATTATTACGACAAATCAGCACTATCAATGCGCCAAAGGAAATAACGACAGTTAAGATCCCGAGGACAATCATAATGACTTCATAAGCATTCATAGGCTTTCACCCCCTTCAAAGAAAAAGGGTGTCCCAACCTCGTTCGACTATCTTACGTTTATTATAAACCGAACTTATGTTCTATGCAATAAAAAATCTATTAATAAATATTAGCCTATTTATAACTAACAAAGGGAGACTCTTGATAGAGCCTCCCTATTTACTATCCAAGTCGTTTACACAATATCGCATAGAGTATCATGCTAATAATGACACTCATAACAGCTTGAATGGCGTTCGTCAATATACTAGCAATGGCTACGCCTGGGTCGAATACAAAGTATTCGGCGATAAAGTAGCCGGCTACGATAACAATACCACCTACGATAGTTGCTACCAAGGCAGAGGTAGTTGTCTTATTCTTATAGACAGTACCGACAAGATAGCCTTCAATGCCTTTCACAACGAAGGTGATGGGTACAAAGACTGCATAGCCGAGGAATAAATCAGCTAGCGCCGGGCCGATAGCACCAATATAGGCGCCATATTTTCGACCTAATAATAGAGCTGACGTCATAATAACGACATCTCCTACATTGAAATAGCCGCGAATGCCAGGTACTGGAATTTTCGTGTACATGGTAAACAATGTTGCGAGGGCAATCAATACGGCTGTGAGTACTAACGCGGACGTAGTACTGCGGGTTTGAACGTGTTGCATAGCGTCCTCCTTATAAAAAATAGACATGTGACTATATCCATCACATGTCTATACTATATACCTTTATAGTAACACCTGCAAATAAAAGAAATTAACAATACTTCCTTAGCAAATTCTATCGTTATTTACTTTCAGAATAAATACTCTTCACTAGACTTTAACTTAATATAGATACCATTTTACTATACAAATTCCTTCATCCTGACGATGATTAAATAGAAAGGAACTAGCCATGAATATTTTAATCATTTACACCTATCCTAATCATCAAAGTTTTAATGACGCTATTCTGAAAGTAGTGCAACAGAATCTTTCAAAGGATCACAATGTGAACACCTTGGATCTATATGAGGAGCAGTTCGATCCTATATTGCGATTTGATGATACGCACAAACGTCGAGATTTAAGTACTGTGCCCGACATGGAAAAGTATCGCAATATGATTACTTGGGCAGACCATATCATCTTTATCTACCCAATTTGGTGGAGCGGTATGCCCGCAATGCTCAAAGGCTTTATCGATCGCGTATTTACAGCAGGCTTTGCCTATTCATACGGTAAAAGAGGCCTTATAGGTCATTTACAAGGGAAATCAGCCTGGATTATCACCACACATAACACTCCCGCATTTTTGACGCCGTTTATCCAGGACTATGGCAAGGTATTGAAAAATCAGATTCTGAAATCCTGCGGCATCAAACCGGTTACACATACCCAGTTGGCGGGCACGGAAAATAGCTCGGACGAAAAACGCCGGTGCTTCTTAGACAAAATCGCTAATATCGCCAGAAGTATTTAACATTTCTAGTATACTATGATTTTTTACCAAAGATTACTTGGTTGCCAAAATAACTCTTCATCCATAAGTAAACTAACTATCTTTAAACAATTGCCTTTGCTCATCAGCATAAGCCTTTAGCAATTCCTTTTTACACGCTTTATCCATCGTAATCATTTCCTTCTATAATTCCTTAGATATTTGAGTACTCTATCTCTACCAATAATTCTAGCAATTTAGCTTCTTGCTCATTAACTTTATCTAACAATGGCGTCCCTAATAAAAGTACTTGCAGTGAATAATAATAGAAGCTAAAGAATAGATCATCAGGGAACACCTCATCTTCCTCATAGCGAATCATATCTTTGTCTTCATCGTATCCTTCAGACCAAAGATATTTTTCGTTGAGCATATCCACAAAATTTGGTAATGGATCTGCATATTCCAACACAAGACTATCTCTAATACTTTCAGCAATGACAATAAACAACTCTACTAATGCTTCAGCTAAATAACGAGCCACTTCATTATGACGTTGCTCTTCAACGGCTTTTTTGAAAGTACGTAATAAAAAAATTAATGCAAACGGCGTAGAATGCCATAAAGTCGATTGATGTTCAATAAAAACCTCTTAAAATACTCTTTTATTGCTGATTATTTTCCGATTTTACAGATTAAAAGAATAGGCTTTCATATGGCGTAATGCTACCATCTTCTTCATGGTAAAAGCCTTGGTATACAGGTTCTCGATGTGTTGCGTCATAGAACTTTTGTAATTCATCAGCCAAATTTGCTTCTAATGGCATGCCTAGCGCCTTAACAACGATTTCCCATTCATCCACTTCTGTATAGGATGTAATTTGATTATGTCGCTCATTAGCATAGGCTTCAAGAGTAGACATATCCGTATATTGACTGACATCACAATAGTCATGCCAGCAAATACTATACACCAATAAATGGATTAAATCGTCTATACTTTCAGCTATGCGACCACATTGGCCTTCACTACTAACATAGCCGATAGAGCCATCCTCTAATTGATGATATTCACCGCCGGCACCATCACGAGCAAAAGCCTTTCCATCCATAGAAAAGGTACATTTTCCCTCAATCTCATCACGTTCCGTAGGTTCATCGAGCAAAAAGAAATCAAATAGTGCGTCAAAATCTGCTGCCAAGTTAGAATCTTTATGTAATATTTTTAAATAATCCATATTGTTACCTCTTATAGATTCACCTATTCTCTCTATTTCATCTCTTATTTTCTCGTAATCCTAACAACGCAGAAACCTCGCTCATACTGAGATTAAACATGTTGCTTTCTAAATCAATAGGTACAAAATAATAACAAACTATATCTGCACCAAACTCATCTTCTAGCTTTAGCCATTCTGTCCCTGAAAGCACGGTAAATCCGAGCGTATCATCGCCAAGGCTTTCAGCAAACCAGCGCACCTCATAATCAGGTTTAACGAAGTCGTTGAAATATTTGATAGTCACATCCCGGTCTTTCTCATCACCGTAGGGAATTAGCAATTTTTTATTGCTCTTTTGTAGTACAATATCGTCACCATACTTCTTTCCATTGCTAACGGTTTGAATGTCGATAGGCTCATCCATCATGTCATTAAAATAGTTCACCACATCTTCGTCATCCTCGCGCCAGTCAATCCAGATGATAGCTTCGGAATCAAATAAATCATCTAAATCCATATCATGACTAAAGAAATCTTTGACTAATTTATACATATCTTCCATAGTCTCTCTCCTACATATCACTTATATTTTTAGGTAGAATACAACACCAGTATCACCACTTTAAAACAACTCTATAAGGTTTCGTATATCACATCTTGTTGAGCCGTAAAGTTTTCATCAAAAGGAACCAAAACATATAGATGTCCTGCTGGGGATTCTCCCACATCATAGCCTAGTGCAAATGCATCGTAACAACCTGATTTATCCAGCATTATATCCGTTAGCGTTAGTACAACAGACTCTTCTTGCGGTATTCCCTTTTGTATGAGCCCCTTCGCCAGTTGGTCTAATTCATCTAATTGAACATATAATTGCTCCCATATTAATAGTGAAAGTACATCATCTTCAGTATAACCGGTACAACTAATATTAAGTTTTTTAAAGGCTTGTCCTTCATTCTTTAAACGATTAATGCCCAATCGGCGAGATACAAAGTAAACGCCATACGGTTCCTCAGACCAGCTTTCAACATTCCATAATGTCATTAATTCCGATTTTCTCATTAGGACTCTCCATTAATTGGTTATCCTGCAATATCTGCATCAACAGGGTTCCCATCCGCATCAATATGGGCTATGATACAGTGCCCCCAGAAGATATCATCGTCGTCATAATATACCTCTATGGTACCATCATTGCGAAATGCCAATTCACCCATCGTAATACGCTTAGCAAATACGTCTGACGTAATCGGATCTTGATCGTCATTGTCGAGCCAATAATTAGCGAGTTCTAACAAGGTCTCACTAATATATGCACTAATTCGTTGTTCAAATGCTTTGAAATTCTCGATTGTATTGAAAGCCGCCAATGCTACGGTACAGCTTTCATCAGAACCCTCATCCACATCAAGAGTGAATGCATAATCACCAATTCTCGCTGTGTAATATTGATACTCTCGATTTAAAAGGAAGTCACCCCTGTCGGTATGAAGGTATTTAGGGTTTTTCAAATACGTCGACAACGCCTCTAACTCACTATGTTTAGCATGCTCCTCTAATACCTCAAGCACATAATAGCGATTATTCCAAGACGGGCGCATATAGCCGAGGTCCTCTAATGGTTTTGCTTTCTTAACTAACAATTTATAGACCCCATGGGGCTCAAAAGAATAACCCCATCTATCGTCAAGACCCTCAATAATCCACGTCAAAATGCCTTCGCTACGGTCAAGCACGCCAGTTCGAGTATCTAGAATAGCATCAGTAGACACCAGTGGTCTATGGTACTTCTCTAAATAAGGACTAGCCCCATTCGCATCACTCCGCGGCAATGCATAGATTTCAAACTCTTCCGGCTTAAACTCTGCTTCATATTCTGGTAGACGTACAATACTCATATAACTCTCTCCTATTCATCACATTTTACGGTTCTACAGTTCAGAAATACATCCTTTTATAGATGATGCCATAGCATAATTGCTTCTGTAACATTAACATGTTCTGTTACCTATCACAGACGTTCTGCTACATCGATTCTATGTAATAGTTCTTTTCCTAGTTCTTTGGCTGTTTTGAATTCCTCATTTGAAAGCACCATGAGCACAAAGCTATCGGTTCCAATATCCATGCCTGCTAACGTATAGTTTTCCCATTTAGAATTAAGATCAGCACACCAGTCCATAATAACTTGATCTTCATCTAATGCTGATAGGTCAATAGTTAGATCTTCGCCGGTATCTAAAGACTTGTCACGTATTAATTTCTGTACATTATGAATAAAATCCTCTAATTCACATTTACAGCTTAACTCTACGGCATATCCTTTAGCTACTAGTTTCTCATAAAGGTTCCACCAACTACCTTCTAAAGCTTCCATGGAGCGTAGCTTTGCCTTGGGTATAAATGATTTAGCTTGTTTAGCATCGCCTAGTAATAACGTTGCTAGCTCTGTAAATGTTGGTTTCATCTGCTCTATATCTAGATTTGCTACTTCTACACACAAACTACGATCAGGTACTCTGCGTTTTTTCACAAAAGCCCGCATCATCTTCACCGCATCAGGATAACTTACATCTGCCATACGATAGGTCTTACCATCTATGTCTAAGAATATATCCACTGCATCCTGCATTTTCCCTACACGGGCTTTCATCGCAGTACAACCATTGATCGCATGAGGTGGGTATAACTCCATGTACATGAAAAATCCATCATGCATGGCCTTTAGGGTATTATCTATGCCAACTATGTTAAAACCGTTTCGATTATAATCAGGGCTCTTCATATGCCACTCTTCGTAGTTATCGAAGAGTTTTTCTTGAATCCAATTATTAAAATTCATAAGGATATACCTTTATATAACTACCTTTTACAAATACACTATTTTATCTAATTATAACATTATTTATAACTTAAATAGCATGATTTATAAGTATATTAAATAACAACATATAGATACAAAAATAGGGATGTGAATTATCACATCCCTATTAACCAGTCTAATACATTACATTGCTGAATTCCATTATAATTATGAGGTTTATAGAGCTCATCCATAGTGAGTAAAAATTTAGGATACTGATCTTTAACTGCTTCTAATGGTGCTAACTCTCTGTCTCTAGTAGTTGGATCCAATACACTTTCTGATACTTGGTAGTACTCTAATATGCCTCCAGGCTTTTGAGCAACGAAATCTATTTCTCCCTTTGTTAATTGTCCAACATATACTGTATATCCTCGACGCCGCAACTCAAGGTATACAACATTTTCTAATACATGTCCCCTATCACGGTTAATATCAGGTAGTAATAGTTGCTTAAAAGCCATATCCACTACATAATACTTAGGACGTAATCTTAATAATTCTTTGCCACGCACATCAAATCGTTCTGTATTATATAACAACAAACTATCTTCTAAGCCCCTAAGATAACGTTCTACAGTTTTATTATCTACCTTTCGACCTGCGCTTGTTAATGAATTTGCAATCTTTGTGGGATTAATCAAGCTACCAATATTGGCGAAAATATATCTCACAATACTTTCAAGTAATTTAATATCTGCAATTTTTAATCGATCAACAATATCTTTTAAAACAACGGTATTAAATAAACCTTGTAAATAATCCTGCCGACCTTGCCAATTTTCCGACATATGTAAAAGCCCTGGGAATGAGCCTTCACTTACATATTTTTCATATAAGGCCATTCGTGAAAGTCCACTTTCACTATAGGCATCGACGTATTCCTTATAAGACAAGGGAAGCATCTCAATTTGTACATAGCGACCTGTGAGAAGTGTAGCCATATCAGAGGACATAAAATAAGCATTAGAACCTGTAATATATATATCAATATTATCTTGTACAAAGAAGTTATCTACTACACGCTCAAATGATGGTACATGCTGAATTTCATCGAGGAATAGATACATTTTTTTACTTGGAATAATCCGTTCATTAATGTATTCATATAAAGCCCGATAATCTCTTAGTTTATCATACTCCATCAACTCAAAATTAATATCAATAATTTGTTCGACTGTTACATTATCGGCTAATAACTCATCTTGAAACAGCTTAAATAACGTAGATTTACCACAACGCCGTATACCAGAAACAACCTTAATAATAGGTCTATTTTTATGTCTTCGAAGAAAATCTAAATAATATGGTCGCGATACTAATGGCATACACTTGCCTCCTCTCCAAATAGGTTTTAAAACCTAATTTTATATCCATTATATCATTTTAAGATCTTAAAACCTAATTTTTATATTTTTATATTGTATTTTGGGTTTCAAAACCTTAATTCAATCATGCCGCTATGGCACAATTTTTATAATAGATGAATTGCAATAGATGGATTGCAATAAGTAATGCGACAAAATTAAATCAATTTTCTAATCTCATGTT
>NZ_CAMFFZ010000040.1:0-11093 GCF_945949885.1 Veillonella parvula
TTATATATTTACTGTTTTATTGTATATTTGTTAACTATTTTTCCTAAATAAGGTACTTAATTTATTTTATATATATTTAATAAGTGTTGAATTACTAATAGTTAGTTAAATCTTCTATGTATACAATATATTTACTGAATATACGTTGTATATTTAAATCAGTTTAGGTATGATAAATATGTAATATTCATTTCAGATAGGATGGTGCAAGTTATGACAAGTGTTGCTGCAAAGCATGCAAAAGGGAAAAAATTAAAAGACGTGATCTTCGTAACTGCTGGTCAAGCTCAAGCTGATGCTAAAGAAAATGGCCGTGAGAATGTTGTAAATGGTACTTTAGGTGCTATTCATGATGAAGAGGGAAACTTAGTTTTTCTTAAGACCGTTAAAGAAGAATATTTGAGTCTTTCGGATTCTGAACATGTTGGTTATGCACCAATTGCGGGTATTCCAGATTTTTTGTGCGCTGCTGAAAAAGAATGTTTTGGTAATTTCCGTCCAGAAGGACATATTCGTAGCATTGCTACCGCAGGTGGCACTGGTGGTATTCATCATTTGATTCATAACTACACAGAGCCTGGTGATGAAGTATTAACAGCGGATTGGTACTGGGGTGCATACCGTGTTATTTGTAGTGATACTGGACGTACACTAGTTACGTATTCCTTATTTGATGAGCATAACAACTTTAATCATGAAGCATTCCAAAATCGTGTAAATGAATTGGCGGCTAAACAAACAAATGTGGTTGTTATCTTTAATACGCCTGGTAACAACCCAACTGGCTACTCCATTGAGGATAAAGATTGGGATTCTATCCTTAATTTCTTGAAGGAGCTGGTTGCTATTGGTCGAAATAATGTGATTATTGGTATTGATGTAGCATATCTTGATTACTCTGGTGAAAAAGATGAGGTACGTGCGTTCTTCAATAAATTTAGTCACTTGCCAAAAGAAATTCTCACCTGTGTATGTTATAGCTTATCTAAAGGATTCACTATGTATGGTCAGCGCGTTGGTGCGATGATTGGGATTTCTGATGATGAAGAAATAGCTGATGAGTTTTTTGAAGTTAACAAATCTACAAGTCGTGCTACATGGTCTAATATTTGTCGTCCTGCAATGCGTACAATGGCCAATATTGTGACTGATCCAGCTAAGTTTAAGGAATATGAAGCTGAACGAAATTGTTATTATCAATTAATTCGCAATCGTGCTGATATCTTTAAACAAGAAGCAGCACAAGTAGGACTTCCTATGTTACCTTACCGAGGTGGCTTCTTTATTACAATTCCTACAGACTCTGCGAGTGCTATCTGTGAAGAATTGAAAAAAGAGCACATCTATGTGATTGCATTAGCAAATGGTATTCGTATAGCAGCATGCGGTATTCCTAAATGTCAAATGACAGGTCTAGCTGAAAAAATTTATAATGCCATGAAACGTCTTGGTAAATTATAATACATAAGTAAATTATACTAAAAACCACTTGATACATGTATCAAGTGGTTTTTAGTATGTAGATATAAATTTGATTGAATAAACATAAAAGGATATTAGTAATGTAATCAATTTTGTTTATTTGTTACATTAGTGAATATCTTTATGCTCTTTAATATCTTGATCAGCTTCTTTTGCCAAGTTTTCAAGCGCTCGTTTAGGAGCGGTTCTTTCACCTGTTTCTGGGTCTATAAATTCAACGCGGTCCAAGGTGCTTGTAATTTGACCACGAATGAAGCTTAAGTAGATTTCGTATAGTTCTTTTTTTTCTGCTAATTCCTCTGTCGTTAATTCTTGACCGGATTTTTTCTTTGCGGCCAGTTCATTTATTCGTTTTAATGTATCGTTAATATTACTCATATGCGCCTCCTGTATTCTATATTAGAATAGCATGTTTTATTATAACATAGAACTTAATGAATACGTATGGTAAGATATAAGTTGTACGCGTCTGTACTTTCACAGGTGAGAAAGGAGAACTGTATGCGTGTAACAAAAGCGATAAAGGCAGAGCAGTTGAAACTGTTACAAGAGCATTATTTTGATGCAAAACCTGCCCTTGAGTATACAAATGAATTTGAATTATTAGTTGCTGTAGTTTTGTCAGCACAATGTACGGATGAACGGGTCAATATTGTTACTAAACGATTATTTCCTGAACTTAATCATCCTGCAAAGATGCTTGAAATCGGGGTTGCTAAGTTAGAGACTCTTATTAAAGATTGTGGCCTTTATAAGTCCAAGGCAAAAAACTTAATAGCTACTTGCCAGATTTTAGTTGAACAATATCATGGAGAGGTACCTCGTAAATTTGATCAACTCGTTGAATTGCCTGGTGTAGGGCGTAAAACAGCAAATGTTGTGGTATCTGTTTTATTTGGTACACCAGCCATTGCGGTAGATACACATGTATTCCGTGTGTCTAATCGATTAAAATTAGGTATTGCGAAAACGCCGGAAGAGATGGAACAAAAGTTACAAAAGGCAATCCCCAAAAAGGACTGGGCTGCTGCACATCACTGGTTAATCTATCATGGTCGTAGATTGTGTAAGGCTCGTAAGCCTTTGTGTGATGAATGTTTTTTAAATCATTTATGTCCTTCTGCAGGAAAGGTTTAATATGAAAGTAAACAATGAAGAATTTATTACCCTTTGTGCCGCACATGGTATTGAAGGTATCGATATTGTAAATGAATTAATGCGTTTTAATGTATTAGATCAATTGATTTCTAGCAATGCTAGCTCTCGCGAGTGGGGCGTAACACCAGAGGATTTATATGCATTGGCAGAAAAATCTACCGTTGAATCCTTTGGTCCTGTACCATATGATTTAACCACGTTCCAAGCGTTATATGGTCCGTCTTTTAGAGTAGAACTATTTGATTTTATCAGTGATACTGGTATTTTAGATGGTCTTGATGTAGGTACGCTTTGGGAAACACCAGTCCGTGAAAGCATTGAAGCTCATAGTAAAACAGGAGAGCTTGTTCTTTATGCTTATGTTGAAGAATATGCGGGAATGGTAGAGGAAATCCTTCAATCTTATGAAGATAAAAAAGTTGTTCTTTATACGGCTTCTCCAGTGTGTTATAGCATTTTGTCTCGTCTATATCCAATGTCTCAAATTATAAATCATTGGCCACATCGTAGCTATTTTGACCATATATTTACAGGTACAGTTGGTATGTTTCAATCTTCTGAAGATATCGTGGAAGAAGTGGCTAATGGATTGCATAACTTGGTTCCAGAGGGGACGGCGCAATTATTCTTACCTGCTACAATGGTGCAAAATCAATTGGGCTTAAATAATATGGCGTTGCAATTTTTCTTGAACCAAAAACGAGTGGAAGCTATACGAGAATGGATTCCACTAGGGGCTTATGAAATCGTATATGGCAAATATGATGTAAAAAAAATGCGCGTTGGTCTTCGTGAGCGGGTAGGGGCTGAATGGAAATCAATTAACTACATTCCTTTGCCTCACGGTGTATTTGCTCAACTCCCTGTATTTTCCGTATTGAATTATGGCTTATCGTTGCGTTCTATCTTGTTGCCAGGTGGTCAAACAGATGTGGCATTAGGTCAAGATGGTATTTATTGCATTGATAGCCGTGTATCTGAATTAGGTCGTACTACTCTAGTTGAAAGCGGAGCTTATTTTCTTACTTTTAAACGTCATACTGATCATATTGATGTAGATATTACGATAGAAGCGCCCGTAGATGATATTTACTGGATGTTCCCAGATGGTGAATTAGCATATATGTGGTATGCCTATTTCTGTAGCACTACGGGGCAAACATTAATTCAAGAAATCTCCATGCTTGTTCAAACAGACGAATCCTTCGGCTATATGCTTAGCAGCGTACGTCGTCGCGTATTAGATGTAAAGGATGAAGCCCAACTAATTGAATCTGTACAGGCTGCTGACGAGGCATATATCAAGGCTGTTACGGAGGCTACAACGAGCTGGAAAAAGACAGTAGATTCATTAGGTGTACAAGTTATGCCGCCTACAGCATCTATTGATATTGAAGATTACAGTGATTATAAAAAAGAATTGTAAATCATATAATTTTAGTTTAAAATATATCGTATCCTAAAAAATATAAACTACTAAATATAGTAGATACAAAACATAGCATATGAATATGTAAGAAAGGAGGATCTATGGCAGTTATTAATTTTGAGATCTTCAAGGTTATTGGTACTTTATCTGAAGATAAAGATGGTTGGAAAAAACAATTAACATGTACTAGTTGGGGAAAATACAATCCTAAGTTTGATCTTCGTGCTTGGGATAGTGAATATACAAGCATGAAAAAAGGTATTACCCTTTCTTTAGAGGAGCTTATTGCATTGCGTGACATCCTCAACGAAAGCGACTTGGAAGCTATTTTAGCTGAGGCTATTGAAGAAAAGCAAGCATCCAAGGAATAGCATTGGTTACTTGCATTTGTGCAAGTGTCATGCTATAATCTATAAGAATAATATTGATTGCTGGAAAGAGGTGTATAGAATGAAACAAGGTATTCATCCAGACTATAAAGAAGCTACAGTAACTTGCGGTTGTGGCAACACATTCAAAACTGGCTCTGTAAAAGAAGACCTTCGTGTAGACGTTTGCTCCAAATGCCATCCGTTCTTCACTGGTCAACAACGTGCGGCTCAAGCTCGTGGTCGTATTGAACAATTTAACAAACGTTACGGCAAATAATTTGTTTTGTAATGTAACATGTATTGGCAGGGCTGTTGGCTCTGCCTATATTTGTTTATGAGAGGAGATCTTGTGAACAGAGAACGTATAAAAAAGTTTGTCGGAGGGCAGGCTGTGATCGAAGGTGTCATGATGAGAGGCCCTGGCTATACGGCAACTGCCGTACGTGAGCCTGCAGGAACTATTGTAGTTCAAAAAGAGGCTACAAAGTCCATTGCTGACACATATCCAATCTTGAAAAAACCATTTCTTCGTGGCTGTGTAGCTCTCTATGAATCTCTAGTGATAGGCATGAAGGCTTTATCCTTCTCAGCTAAGGCCGCTGGTGATGAAGAGGAAGAAATGTCTAATAGTGAAATTGCCATTACCATGGTTATTTCTACACTATTTGCGATAGCTATATTTTTGGCATTGCCTACATTTATCGTAAAGTTCATTCCTGGTGTACAGGATAATCATATAGTATTAAATCTCATTGAAGGTGTCATTCGTTTAGTACTTTTCTTACTTTATATTTGGGGGATTGGTCTTACGAAGGATATCCAACGAGTTTTCCAATATCATGGGGCAGAGCATAAAACGATTCATACCTATGAATTAGATTTGCCGCTTACTGTAGAAAATGTTCGTCAACAAAGTCGATTGCATGCACGATGTGGTACAAACTTCTTACTTATCGTTATGGTTGTTAGTATCTTTGTATTTGCCTTCTTAGGCTGGCCTAATTTGTTAGAACGTATCGTAAGTCGCGTACTTCTCATGCCAGTAGTGGCAGGTATTGCGTATGAGGTTATTCGTCTTGCTGGTCGTAGTGAGCATTCCTTTGTGAAAGCTCTTATCAAACCAGGTCTTGCATTACAGTACATGACCACACGTGAACCAGAAGATGATCAAATTGAAGTCGCTATACGAGCTCTTGAAGAGGTTCGTCCGCCTGAGAGTGATGCATATGAAGAGGAATAAATATGTTAGTAGATAAATTACAAGTTATTGAAGATAAATTTATGGATCTGGAGCAGCGCATCAGTGACCCTGAAGTGATTGCGCGCCAAGATGAATGGCGTAAATTAACACGTCAACATGCTCAATTATCTGAAACAGTTGAAACATTCCGTACTTATAAAAAAGTATTAGCTGGTATTAATGAAGCTATGGAAGTTATTGAAGATAAATCCATGGATGACGAATTCCGCGAAATGGCACAAGAGGAATTGAAAGACTTAAAACCTCAAAAAGAGGAATTAGAAGAGAAATTACAAATCCTTTTATTGCCTAAGGACCCTAATGATGATAAGAATATTATCATTGAAATTCGTGGTGGTGCCGGTGGTGATGAAGCGGCATTGTTTGCAGGCGATTTGTTTCGTATGTATACAAAATATGCGGAAAGCCAAGGCTGGCGTTGTGAAATTATCGATGCTAATGAACCTGAACTAGGTGGTTTTAAAGAGGTTATTTTCTCTGTTGATGGTGAAAATGTATACTCTAAAATGAAATTTGAGTCTGGTGTACATCGTGTACAACGTGTACCTGCTACAGAAACACAAGGCCGTGTACATACGTCTACCGTTACAGTAGCGGTATTACCAGAAATGGAAGATGTTGATATTGAAGTTAATGAAAAAGACTTAAAAATCGACACGTATCGTGCGAGTGGTGCAGGTGGTCAGCATATCAATAAAACAGAGTCTGCTGTTCGTATTACACACTTGCCATCTGGTATCGTTGTAGCATGTCAAGACCAACGTTCTCAATTACAAAACCGAGAAAAAGCTATGCGTGTATTGCGCGCTAAATTACAAGACCAAGCTGAACAAGCGGCCATTTCTAGTATGGCAGCAGACCGTAAGAGCCAAGTTGGTACAGGTGACCGTAGTGAACGTATTCGTACCTATAACTATCCACAAGGACGCGTTACAGATCATCGTATTAACTTAACATTATATAAATTAGATGCTATTTTAAATGGCGATCTTGATGAAATTATTCAAGCCTTAAATGCTGCAGACCAAGCGGCAAAAATGCAGGAGGCCAATACAAATGCATAAGGAGATTTGGACAATCGGTCGTATTCTCCAGTGGACAGAGCAGTACTTTCAAAGCAAGGAGATGGATACACCTCGACTTGATGGGGAAGTACTGCTTTCTCACATTTTAGGCAAGGATCGTATTTATCTATATACCCATTATGACCAACCGCTTATTCAAGAGGAACTTGATGCTTTTAGACCTCTCGTTCAAGAACGAGCTAAGGGTCACTGTGTAGCGGCGATTATTGGGAAAAAGGACTTTATGGGATTGACCTTTAAGGTTAATGATAAAGTATTGATTCCTCGACCTGATACAGAAACTTTGATTGAGTATGTACTAGGCACATATCCAAAAGATAGCGATATGCGTATCCTCGATGTATGTACGGGTCCTGGTACGATATTGTTAAGTCTATTACACTACTTGCCGAATGCGTGTGGAGTAGGACTTGAAATATCTACCGATGCTTTGTCAGTGGCTGAGGAAAATTGTGAAAGGTTTAATTTAAATGATCGTGTTCAATTTATAGAATCCGATATGTTTTCTGGTTTGGTAGGTAAAACTGAGAAGTTTGACCTCATCGTATCGAATCCACCATATATCTGTACAGGGGATGCTAAATTATTGCCTCAGGACGTGTTAAATGAGCCTCATATTGCCTTATTTGGTGGTGAAGATGGACTTGATTTTTATCGTATTTTGACTAAATCATGCGGTATATATTTAAAATCGCAAGGCCGTATAGCTTTTGAAATAGGTTTTGATCAAGCTGAGGCTGTAAAGTCTTTATTAGAGGAAACAGGGCAGTATTCTAATATTCGATGTATTACTGACCTTGGTGGAAATGATCGCGTTATAACAGCTGTGTATGAGGGATAATATGGATACTCAAATTATTACAAATCCATCAGATCAAGAACTAGATATGCTTGCTCGCGCTTTGCGTAATGGCGAATTAGTGTCCATTCCTACAGAAACTGTATATGGATTAGGTGCTAATGGGTTAGATCCGGAGGCGATGGATAAAATCTACACCGCTAAAGGTCGCCCCTCCGATAATCCACTTATTTTACATGTTCCTAATAGTGAAAGTATAAAACCTTTAGTAACAGAGGTTTCAAATACGGCACAATTATTAATGGATACGTTTTGGCCTGGTCCGTTGACAATCACATTGCCTAAATCAGATTTAGTGCCAGATCGTGCTACAGGCGGGTTACCTCGTGTTGCTTTACGTTGCCCTGATCATGAGCTTTGTCGAGCTTTATTAGAGCGTGCTGGTGTACCTATAGCGGCTCCTAGTGCTAATATATCTGGACGGCCAAGTCCCACAACGGCACAAGATGTTTATCATGATATGAAGGACCGTATTTCCTATATTTTAGATGCTGGTTCATGTACGATTGGTGTAGAGTCTACTGTTGTGGAAGTCCATGATGATAAGGTCATTATATTGCGACCTGGTGGAATTACAAAAGCACAGCTTGAACGTGTTGTGTCTACGGTTGAGTATGATACTGCTCTAGTTAATGCTAACACTAAGCCAAAGGCTCCTGGCATGAAATATACGCATTATGCTCCTGATGCGCCTATGACAGTTGTTGTAGGTAGTCCAGAAGGTGTAGCAAGTACTTTCAAAGAGCTTTCTGCAGAGGTAGAAGGTCCCATAGGTTGTTTGGTAAGTCATGAAACGTATAACTTGATTAAAGGGGATACACGCTTTATATGCCATTGTTTTGGCCATCATAGTGATGCTTTATCATTAGGTCATGACTTTTACAAAAGTCTATTACATTTTAATGAAAATCATGTTACCCTAATCTTGGCAGAAGGTGTTGATGATGACGGTTTTGGTGTTGCTATTATGAATCGTATGGAGAAGGCATCGAGCCATCATATCATCTATAAGTAAATTTACTAGCATAAAAATGTCCACTGATAATAGAAATATGTCTTTACATATTGGATGAATTTGCTATAATGTATAAAGTAATCACAAAATGTGATTAAGTAAGGATGTTATTATGAATATTTTATTTGTGTGTACCGGTAACACTTGCCGTAGCCCTATGGCTGAAGGTATTACACGGGCACTTGCAGCGGAGCAACATAAGGGTGTTACCACTGTATCGGCTGGGTTATTTGCCGCTTATGGCGCAAAACCAACTGAACAAGCCGTGGAAGCCGTCCGTTCCATTGCAGATATTTCTGATCATGAATCGAGACCATTGACGATGGAACTCGTGAATGCAGCAGATCTTATCGTTGGTATGACGAAAGATCACAAATCTGTACTACTTCGCCAATTCCCATTTGAGGAAAATAAAATCAAAACGATTTCCGAGTGGGGTGGTCAAGATGGTGATGTTACGGACCCATATGGATCTGATCAAACCGTATATAATCAATGTGCGGAACAAATTTATCACTTAGTAGAGGCTGGTCTTACATCAGTGCCTCAGAAGGCGTAGGAGATGAAATTATGAAAGTTGCAATCGGTTGTGATCATGGCGGATTAAATTTAAAGGCATCCGTTAAGGAATTGTTAAATGCATTGGGACATGAAGTAGAGGACTTTGGCTGTCATACAGCTGATTCTTGCGACTATCCTGATATTGCTGTACCTGTAGCAAATGCAGTTGTATCTGGTCAAGTAGACAGAGGTATTTTGATTTGTGGTACTGGTATTGGTATCGGTATTGCGGCTAATAAGATAAAGGGTGTACGTGCAGCTCTTTGTCATGATTCATTTTCCGCAAAATATAGTCGTGCCCATAATGATGCGAATATCCTGACTATGGGGGAACGCGTTATCGGCCCCGGTCTTGCAAAGGACATCGTTACTATTTGGATGGCAACGGATTTTGAAGGCGGTCGTCATGAACGCCGTGTGGAAAAGATTAAAGCCTTAGAGAAGTAATACATCGTTACTTTATACGCATATATTCACATGAGGAGGATACTTATGAGTTTCTTAGAAAAACAAGACCCTAATATTCAAGCCGTTATCAATCAGGAGTTGGCACGTCAACGTGACAAATTGGAAATGATTGCTTCTGAAAACTTCGTTTCTCAAGCAGTAATGGAAGCTCAAGGTAGCGTATTGACTAACAAATATGCAGAAGGGTATCCTGGTAAACGTTATTATGGTGGTTGTGAAAATGTTGATGTTATTGAAACATTAGCTATTGAACGTGCAAAACGCTTGTTCGGTGCAGAACATGCTAACGTACAACCTCACTCTGGTTCTCAAGCAAACTTTGGCGTGTATTTCGCATTATTACAACCAGGTGATACTATTGTGGGCATGAACTTGTCCCATGGCGGTCACTTAACTCATGGTTCCCCTGTTAACGTATCTGGTACATATTTCAACGTAGTACCTTACGGTGTAGATGCAGAAACACAACAAATCGATTATGATGAGTTCCGCAAGATTGTCTTGGAAGCAAAACCTAAATTGATTATTGCCGGTGGTAGTGCTTATAGCCGTCAAATCGACTTCAAAAAAATGGCTGATGTAGCTCATGAAGTTGATGCTATCTTCATGGTAGATATGGCTCACTTCGCAGGCCTTGTAGCAGCAGGTTTACATCCAAATCCTGTAGAATATGCTGATATCGTTACTACAACAACTCATAAAACATTGCGTGGTCCTCGTGGTGGTATGATTCTTTGCAAAGAAAAGTATGCTAAAGCAATCGATAAAGCCATTTTCCCTGGCATCCAAGGGGGTCCTTTGATGCATGTTATCGCTGCTAAAGCCGTAGCATTTGGTGAAGCTTTACAACCTGAGTTCAAAGTATATGCACAACAAGTCATCGACAATGCAAAAGCGTTGGCTGCAGCATTGCAAGAAAAGGGCTTAACAATTGTTTCTGGTGGTACAGATACTCATGTTATGCTTGTAGATGTTCGTAATACTGGTTTAACTGGTAAAGAAGCTGAATACTTACTCGATGAAGTAGGTATTACATGTAATAAAAATACAATTCCATTTGATCCAGCTAGCCCATTTGTAACAAGCGGCATTCGACTTGGCACGCCAGCTCTTACGACACGTGGTTTGCAAGTGAAAGATATGGAAGAAATTGCCGATATTATTGCAGTGGTTCTTAAAAATCCTGAAGATAAATCGGTCCATGAAGAAGCTAGTAAACGTGTCGCTACACTTTGTGAAGCGTATCCATTGTACTAATCGATTACATTAAAATTACATTATATATTTATAGTCCTATAAGTTTATAGGTAGTATAAAAGGGGTGTGCCCTCGGCACATCCCTTTTAATATTTGTTCGAGTATAATACATTTGTGACAAAAGAATAAAAAATAAGAAGATTCTCT
>NZ_CAMFFZ010000041.1:0-7211 GCF_945949885.1 Veillonella parvula
TCCTGCATTACTGAAGGCGAAACTAAATACGAAATTGGCGATGCTTGCATCGATTGCGGTTCTTGCGAATCCGTTTGCCCAGTTTCTGTAATTTCTGCTGAGTAATCAAAAATAAAATACGCCCCTCATTGAGGGGCTTTTTATTTTGCCTAAATTTGCGTAACTTAGTATAATAGGACTATTAAGAATTATATTATAGTAAGGGAGTTAATCTTGTTTTATACAGTACTTATCATTTGGTTATTATTGGACCAATTAACTAAATATTATGTAATGAATCATTTTTTGTTAGGTGAATCTTTGCCTGTTATTCCTAATGTATTTCACCTTACCTATATTATTAATCGCGGTGCAGCCTTTGGTATGTTAGTGAATCAACGATGGTTTTTCTTACTAGTAGCTATTATTCTATTAGCCGTTTGTGCTTTTTATTGGAAGCGACTAGCTAAGGGTCCTTGGACTTTGCAAATCGGATCCGCCTTATTAGTCTCAGGTGCTATTGGTAATGGTATTGACCGATACATGATTCATGGAGTAGTGGATTTTTTTGATTTCCGTATATGGCCTATTTTTAATGTAGCAGATATTGGTATTTGTATAGGTGTAGCTTTTGTTGTATTTTATTTATTTTCATTGAAAGAGGACCATGAATAACTTTCATTATTAGGGCTTTTTATAGATCATTGACTTGATTTGTCAATAAATATATATCTTATACTTGACTCAAAGAGGAATAGAGGATGAATGAATATATTGTAAGTGCTGAGCAAGAAGACATGAGACTGGATGTTTTTTTAACAGAGCGGATGGAAGGCTCTCGTAGCTATATTCAAAGTTTAATTAAAGGTGGTCATGTTACAGTAGGTGGTAAAGTTGGAAAGGCCAATCTTCGTCTTACTTCAGAGGCTGTGATTCATGTAGAAATTCCAGAGCCGGAATCTGTAGAGGTTAAACCGGAGGATATTCCTTTGGATTATCTATATGAAGATCATGACATCGTTATCGTTAATAAACCTCGCGGCATGGTGGTGCATCCTGCAGTAGGAAATTATTCGGGTACCCTTGTAAATGCCTTACTATTCCATTGCAAGGACTTGTCTGGAATCAACGGTGAAATTAGACCTGGCATAGTGCATCGCTTAGATAAAGATACGTCTGGTGTTATGATGGTCGCAAAAAATGATGCTGCTCACATTGGTCTAGCGGAACAAGTAAAAGAACATTCTGCAAAGCGTACTTATTGGGCGCTAGTACAAGGGAATATCGTAGAAGAGAAGGGGACCATCAAGGCTCCTATTGGAAGACATCCTAAAGATCGCATGAAAATGGCTGTGGTCTTTGAGAATAGTAAAGATGCAGTAACTCATTTTAAAGTATTGGAGCGTTATGGTCATCAAACATTGGTTGAATGTAATTTGGAGACTGGCAGAACCCATCAAATTCGGGTTCATTTTGCTCATATAGGGCATCCTGTCGTTAATGATCCGTTTTATGGATATAGACGTATGGATTTTCCTATAGAAGGGCAAGCATTACATTCTAAATCGTTAGATGTTAAACACCCTATTACAGGTGAAGAGATGCATTTTGAAGCACCGGTACCAGCTGATTTTAAGGCATGCTTAGAATTTGCTAAGACCTATCGTGAAGATAAACGAAAATAGTCTAAATGTTTACATTGATTGTTTAAGTACATATTTTTACTACTTATTTGGATATAGGGGCATAGAACAATCCTATGCTGTAAAGGGCGTATATATGGAGAAGAAACGCTTATTAATGGATCAAGACGCTATAATGCGTGCGATTCGTCGTATTAGTCATGAAATTTTAGAACGCAATAAAGGTTTATCTAATGCGTTAATTGTAGGTATTGAACGGCGTGGTGTCATTTTGGCAAAACGTTTACAAGCTGAAATTGAGCGTATAGAAGGTATTCATATTGATTGTGAGTCTTTGAACGTTGCAGTGTATCGTGATGATCGTGATGCTCGTCCTAAAGAGGGGGAACCGTGTACGATTGATACAACGGAAAAGACAATTATCCTTGTAGATGATGTTTTGTATACGGGCCGTACCATTCGTGCTGCTTTAAATGCATTAATGACGGCTGGTAGACCTAGATCTATTCAATTGGCCGTTCTCGTTGATCGTGGTCATCGTGAATTGCCTATACGAGCAGATTATGTAGGTAAAAATATTCCTACATCGCATCTTGAAAGTGTACGCGTTGCCGTCGCTGATCTGGATGGTGAAGAAGGGGTTACAATACAGGAATAACCTGTATTGTAACCCCTTTTTGAGTATTAGCATATAATAAGATGGTTTATCTTAATAAACTTAAATTATTCGACTCTTATATTTATGTGCAGAATGTTTCTATTAGATTGAAGTTTTGCTTATCTTATGTATTGTGGCGTATAGGTGTAGTCCATATGGCCCATTCGTTTAACTTCATTATGTAAGCATAAGGCCTGTACATCTGTAGCTAATGTATCAATTTGATGCATTGTTTGTCCTAACGTATTTAATTCATTAGGTGCTTTGGCCCATTTTTGAATAAGTGGTATTTCAAAATTATTTCGAAGCCATCGACGACCTCTATCGTTGAAGGCAAGTAAACGAGCATATTGTGGAGCTTCTTGCATAGCCCTTTGTAGTAAATCCTTTTGTATTCCTAAGGTGAGATAGGCTCCCATTCGTTGTAAACGTGCATAGGTATAGCGCTTTGATTTTATATGCTCCATAGCCAAGTTCCACGTAGGTTGTTGAGCTGCTTTAGACCATAAGTGTTCAATGCCTTCGTTGAACTCCCCAAAGCTTTCTAGCTTGGTTGTTGAAGTACGACGACTTAAGGAATGGATTATATCATAGTAGCGGTTATAGTTTACATAGGTACCATTAGAAATTATATTAGTCATATCGTCTGCAATAGTCTTAGGAACGATTGACTGAAGTTGTAATTCTATTTTACGATTTGCTGTATTAAATTTTGTTGTTGTAGTTGCAGCTGAATTTACATTTGAATTTGTATTTGTATTTGTACTTCCACTGGTCGTTGTATTCATATTTGTAGAAGTAAAGATACTATATTTATTGTATTTGTTACTAGCTGTAGCCATATCTGTTATGAGTTTACGCAATGCTGTACCAGAAGGGAAATCTTTTGTAATATCCGCTTCGTGATGATTTGATATGCGTAAGATTGGCATGTATTTTAAGGTAGGATGATAGTTAAGTCCTGCCCGAATATATTCAAGTCCTAATAGTGCATTGGGTGTGTTTAGTATCTCTGTATCGAGGGCTTTACGAAAGGCAGAGCCATAGGACATGCCTTCGTTAATATAGGTGCGTAATACTGCTTGAGTACTTTCACAATCCATACGTTTAGCTATATCTACGAGTGCATCTAGATTAGCCGTTTCAGAACCAAAGGAAAGGGCGTCGATATGTAAAGCTTTTACCATACGAATAGCACCTGTTCCAAAGAGTTGTGCGCTACCCAAAGAATAGAGCGTAGGTAGCTCAATAACAATGTCTGCACCACCGAGAATAGCCCAACGAGCACGATCAAATTTAGAAAAAATAGCAGGTTCGCCTCGTTGTACAAAGGAACCACTCATGATACAAATGCGCAGCGCATCTGAATGCTCTTGTGCTAAGGTATATAATTGATGGGCATGTCCATTGTGAAATGGATTATATTCACAGATAATACCGATTGTTTTCATAGTGTCTCCTTTCATTAGTGTTAGTGTAACAAAGCGAGGAAATACTGTAAACAACATTTCATTATATCTAAATTAAAGGCTTATTTAGATAGGTAATATTGTGTGTAAATATTAAGTTTAGTATAGATTTTCTTGTCTCTATAGGCTATAATTAACTGTAAATGCTGAATTGATGTGAGGTATATGATGAAACAAAATTGGAAACGCACATTACAAGGAGCTCTACTCGGTGTTGCTCTACTAGCAATGGCGGGATGTGGCTCAAATAATGTAATGGATACATATAGTTTTGGACATCAAGTTATCCGTGTTGGTCAATCTGAGATTACCATTGCTTTGCCTTATGAAATGGGTAAAAGCACAAAAAATATGACTGATGATGGATATCCAATCGATATTTATGGATCCGTTACAGAGCATATGGTGATTGAAGTTGAAGCTTTGCGTGCTGGTGATAACAAGCCATTGCCTACGGTTGATGAGTTTTTGAATCGTAGTAAGTCTGAGTTCACTAAGATGGGTGCAACCATCAAGGAAGAATCTGTAGCTTTACAAGGTACATCTGCAAAGAAGCTTGATGTGACGTATACAACACAAGGACAAACATTTAGATTTTCTCAATACGTATTCTTAGATCATGGCGTATTGTGGAATATAATCTATCAATATCCTGAAAAGGATCAGGTAGGTGCTGATATCAGCAAAGAAATTCAAAACAAGATTCAAGTTACACAACAGAAAGAGGGTTAATCGATGAACGTATTAGTAGTTAACTGCGGTAGTTCTTCCTTGAAATATCAATTACTTGATATGACAACTGAAACAGAATTGGCAAAAGGCCTTTTTGAAAAGATTGGTGATCAAGATGCTATTTTCACTCACAAACGTCCTAATGCAGATAAATTAGAACGCGTTGAGCCAATTTTGAACCATAAAGAAGCGCTTCGCATTTTGCTAGATATTTTAGTTGATGCTGAATTTGGTGTTATCTCTTCCATGGATGAAATCGATGCTGTAGGTCACCGTGTAGTACACGGCGGTGAAAAATTTGCTGACTCCGTATTGATTACACCAGCAGTTATGGAAGCGTTGGAAGAATGTGCTTCTCTTGCACCATTGCATAACCCACCAAACATTCAAGGTATTGAAGCTTGTGAAGCGATTATGCCAAATGTACCTCAAGTTGCTGTATTTGATACTGCATTCCATCAAACTATGCCAAAAGAAGCATATATGTATGCGCTTCCTTACTCTTATTATGAAGATTATGGCATTCGTCGTTATGGCTTCCATGGTACATCCCATAAATATGTAGCACAACGTTGTGCAGAATTAATGGGTAAACATATGACTGATCTTCGTATCATCACATGTCACTTGGGGAATGGTTCCTCTGTGGCTGCTATTAAAGGTGGTCGCTCCATCGATACTACAATGGGCTTCACTCCATTGTCTGGTTTGATCATGGGTACTCGTACAGGTGATATTGACCCTGCTATCGTTCCATTCTTGATGGAAAAAACAGGTATGACCTATGAAGAAATTGATAGAGTTATGAATAAAGAATCCGGTGTATTAGGGATTTCTGGTGTATCCAATGACTTCCGTTTGATTGAAGAAGCTGCTGCTAATGGCAATAAACGCGCACAATTGGCATTGAACATGTTCCATTACAAAGTTCGTCGTGTAATCGGTGCCTTTGCTGCTGTTATGGGCGGTGTAGATGCTATCATCTTTACCGCTGGTATTGGTGAAAACGGTATTGGTAACCGCGATGCAATCTGTAATGGTTTGGAATACTTAGGTACTCGTATTGATTCTGAACGCAATAATGTTCGTGGTAAAGAACAAGAAATCAGTGCTGATGGCTCTAAAGTTAAAATCTTCGTAATTCCTACAAACGAAGAAATCATGATTGCTCGTGATACTCAACGTATTACTGCAGCATTGAAAAAATAATATAGTTCGTATCTGAACTGAGTGACTAATAGAGTCATAAAACCCCGCCCATATCTTAGATATGGACGGGGCTTTTGTAGTTTTTATGCATAGAATATCTTATAATAGTATGTATAGTTATTAATTAGTGATTTCTTTAAAAGGGGTAAAGCATGACGGTATTATATGAAGAAAAATCTCAGCGCACCCGAAGTGCAGAGTTATTGGTAGTATTTTTTGTGATTTTATTGCTGTGTGCAGCAGCTTATACAACGTATCGCAGTATTCAATTACATACGGTTTTATTAGCTGAGTACTTTATTGAAATCATGGCCATCATTGTTATGGTTAAACAGGCTGTTAGTCGATATACCTATATTTTGACAGATACAAAGCTTGTAATTGAAGAAAACTCTATCTTTAGAAATCGTCATTTTGAAGTAGATTATGACATGATTGATGGGGTGTTCAAGTTTGAACGTGAGTTGCTGACAAATATTAAATACCGCTATAAATATAGAAAATGCTCTACCTCTGATCCGCGTCCTATTTGGTCCCTTGTGTATTCTATTGTAGATGGAAATAAGATTAAAAATGGCCGTTTGCTGTTGAAAGCAGATGATAGATTCTTTGAAATGTTAGAAGAATATGTACCTGGTCGTATTCGGGTACCTCAAGCGGATATCGTGTTTTATGCAGCGGTGCGAGCTGATGCGGTGAAGCATGGGGAAGATGTACAAGAATATTATGAAAAATTAATTTCTTCTGAAGAAGATAAAGAAACAACTATTTAAGGGACGGTCAGTTTTAGGGTAATAGGTAGATATAACTTTTGTGCACCAAGAATTTTATGTACAAGAATTTTAATGTAAAGGAGTGTATATGGCTGGATTATATTTGGCGAGCCAATCACCACGTAGAACTGAATTATTAACACAGGTCGGGATTGATCATACTGTTGTATCCAGTACTTATGAGGAATCTAATGAAGGTTACGACAACCCTATTGAAATGGTGAAAGCCCAAGCATTAGGTAAGGCTCGTTGTGCTGTAGGTGTTCCAGATGGAAGTATTGTGTTAGGAGCAGATACTATTGTTGTCCTTGATAATAAAGTATTAGGTAAACCTTATGATGAGTCTGATGCACGCCATATGTTGGAGCATTTATCGGGTAGAGCGCATTCTGTAATTACTGGAGTCGCGTTACTCATCAAAGGAAAAGAGGTAGTTTTTCACAATGAAACAAAGGTCTATTTTAAACATTTAGCACCTTTTGAAATCGAGTCTTATATTGCTAGTGGGGAACCGATGGATAAGGCTGGAGCTTATGGCATCCAAGGAAAAGGCGCACTATGGGTAGATAAAATAGAGGGCTCTTATACTAATGTGGTAGGGTTACCAGTTGAACATGTATACGATGAACTTTGCAAGGCGTTAGGGGCTAAATAACACTAGCGCATCAGATGAATCGTGTTATAATTGGCTGTGCTGTGCTGTGCTGTGCTGTGCTGTGCTGTGCTGTGCTGTGCTGTGCTGTGCTGT
>NZ_CAMFFZ010000042.1:0-6734 GCF_945949885.1 Veillonella parvula
AAAGACCCTTATAGGGTCAGAGCAAACCACCCGTTTTACGGGTGGTTATGATTATAAGGGGAATAACAGCGTTTTATCGTTTCATCCCGCTATGCGATACCGATCCAGTGCCAGTATGTGAGTGTAAATACGAGCATCATGATATAACCGATTATGGTCAACGGAATACCGGTGGTCATAAATGTTTTCACGTCAAAGGTTTCCGTACCGTAGGCCACCATACCCTGCGGCGAGTTGACCGGCAGAATCAGGCCGAAACAAATGGCGTACTGCATGAGCATGGTCACACCGAGCGGATTGAGTCCTTCTGCGCTGTGCCCCATGACGATGGAGATAACGATCGGAATCATTGCCGATGAAAGGGCTGTTGCGGAAGCGAAACCTAAATGGATGATGATGAGAAATGCCGCCATAATGGCGATGAGCAGGAAGATGCTGGCTGTTTCGAGGGAAAAGGCGTTTACGAATACTTCTGCAAGCCAGGTGGCCGCTTTTGTTTTCAGGAGAACGGAACCGAGCCCGATGCCGGCACCGAACATGACGATGGATCCCCAATCGATATGTTGCTGCGCAAACTTCCAGTCCATGATACCGAGCCCAGGAAAGAAGAACAGGGCAATGGCGACGATGGTCGTCGTAGTTGTATCGATGGAATGCAGTTTACCGCCGGTAGCCCATAATGCGAGAAGCCCGATCGAGATGCATAACAGTTTCTTTTCATCCGCTGTCATGGGGCCGATTTCATTGCGCATTTTAGCCAGTTGTACATCGCCTCCGACGAGCTCCCTGAATTCGGGTCTGATTAACAGCTGTGTCACTATGTAAGTGATAACTGCCATGGTAATCGAGAACGGTGCCGCCGCGATGAGCCAGTCGGCCCAGCTGATGCTGGCGTTCATCTGTGTCTGCATGAAACCTACAGCTACAAGATTCTGGGCTGCCGCCGTCTGAATCATGATGTTCCAGAACGAGTCCGCCTGAACGGCACCGACCATGAGGAGGGCGGCGACTCTGCTCTTTCGTTCAATACCCAGATTTTCAACGATCCCTATGATAATCGGTGCCAGGCAAGCGATACGGGCTGTCGCGCTCGGCACAAAGAAGGCCAGGATGAGCCCCGTAATGATGACGCCCAGATAAATCCGGCTCACCCTGGTGCCCACGCCGGACAGTACGAGCATGGCTATACGCCGGTCGAGGCCGGTCTTGCGCATGGCTACGGAAATGAACATGGCGGCACCGACGAGAATCATGGCCGGTGTCGAATAACCGGAAATGATGAGCTTCAACGCACTGGTCGTGCCTAAAAATTTGGCGGGGGCTTCGGGATTCGGAGAAAATCCCAACAGTAGTGCCGTAAGAGCCGTAATCATGGTGGCGCTTACGGGATAGGATACGGCGGATGTCATCCAGAGGATGACGGCGAAAGCGAGGATGCCGATCATACGGTGTCCTCCTGTGGATAAAGTGTCCGGAGTCGGCAGCGCCATAATACCGCCCAGAATGATAAAGGCGAGTATAAGTCCCGCATTCTGTACTGATGTACGAGATTTTTTCATTATAGATTCAGACATGACAGTACTCCTTTCTTAAGGATAAAATAAGGTTTCGTTATCGAAATGAATATATAAAGGTACATAAAAATATAATTTATACCATTATTATTTAAATATATTGTATACTTTCAGAGGCTGATTTGTCTGTAGCGAATTATATATATGCATAATAAACATAATAACCGTGACCGGTATGCCGATATCTTATAAGTAATCGTAATTGTGCCGGCAGCGGATACCATATGATATTTATCGGTAGGGCTTGACAGTATATATTTGATCTGATATCATAATTAAGTAATTTATGAAGCAGAGGCCATCCGCCACTCACCTGATATCGAGAAGTATGAGGTTAATAT
The DNA here is from genome assembly GCF_945949885.1 of Veillonella parvula. Lineage (GTDB taxonomy): Bacteria > Bacillota > Negativicutes > Veillonellales > Veillonellaceae > Veillonella > Veillonella parvula_B. The sequence goes on from NZ_CAMFFZ010000042.1 coordinate 1,916, forward strand.
AGAGAACTCTATTCGGATGGTGTTTGCCATCCGTTTTTTTATTTCTCTTGGAGGTGAACGCTATTAGCAAGGATACACCACGTATTAATGAAGAGATTCGTGCCCGCGAACTTCGTGTCGTTGGTCCTGAAAATGAGCAAATCGGTATTATGTCCGGTCGTGAGGCATTGGCATTGGCCGAGGAACAGCATCTTGATCTTGTGGAAATTGCACCTAACGCTAAACCGCCGGTAGCTCGCATTATGAACTACGGTAAATATCGTTATGAACAACAAAAACGCGAGAAAGAAGCGAAAAAGAAACAAAAAATCGTAACTTTGAAAGAAGTCAAATTACGTCCACATATTGAAGACCATGACTTTTACGTTAAAATGAAAAATGCATCCAAATTCTTGGCGGAAGGCAATAAGGTAAAAGTAACCATCATGTTCCGCGGTCGTGAGCTTTCACACCCTGAACTCGGCATGGCGGTATTGACACGTTTTGCTGATGAACTCAAAGAAACGGCGTCTATTGAAAAAGCAGCTAAGTTGGAAGGTCGTAACATGACCATGATTTTAGTAAGTAAATAAGGTATTGGGAGGATTATATTATGCCAAAAATTAAAACTCGTCGCGCAGCGGCTAAACGTTTCGCAGTAACTGGTACTGGTGAATTCAAGCGTGCGAAAGCTTTCAAAAGCCACATTCTTGAGAAAAAATCTCCAGCTCGTAAACGTAATTTACGTAAAGCCACATTGGTTGCAAAAGCTGACCATAAACGCGTAGCTAAATGCTTACCATACGCTTAATCGTTAACTATTAGATCGATACATCGTAATTTAGGAGGAATATACAATGGCAAGAGTGAAAAAGGGCGTTACAGCTCATGCACGTCATAAAAAGATTTTAAAATTAGCTAAAGGTTACCGCGGTACACGTTCCCGTTTGTTCAAAAAAGCTAACGAAACAGTAATGAAAGCGTTGTACTACGCTCGTCGTGACCGTCGTGCGAAAAAACGCGAATTCCGTCAATTGTGGATCGCTCGTATCAACGCAGCGGCTCGCATCAACGGTACAACTTACAGCCGTTTCATCGCTGGTTTAGCTAAAGCAGGCGTTGAAGTTAACCGTAAAATGTTGGCTGACTTGGCAGTTAACGATGCAGCAGCATTCGCTAAACTTGTTGAAGTAGCTAAAAACGCTTAGTAGCATAACAATATACATTGAGGACTCTCTTTGGAGGGTCCTTTTTTATGTGGTGAAAGTATGATATAGTGAAAATACATATCGTGTTGTGTAAAAGTGGGAGAATAGAGGAGGAGTAGGTAATGGAACAGTTATTTTATCTGTTGATACCTTTAGGACTTTGTTTGTTTTATTTAGGTATTAAATACACGATTCGCTTTGGTAGAGCTAAGATGCTCTATGAAATGCCCTATGTAAATAAAGAAGGCACCTTTACGTTAGAGCGAGCAGGTACTTATGGCCTATGGCTTAGTGGAAAATTTTTACAAAGGCGCCTATTGGCGAATTTGGTTTTAACTTAGTTGATGAAAAAACGGGAAGGACAATTCCTTTATTTCTATCTATTATGCGTGCCCGAGTTAATGGCATTACTCATTCTAGAATGGAATTATATACCTTTGATGCGGGTCCAGGCACCTATAGACTATCCGTTACAGAAGATCCCTTTGTACTAGATGCAGTTATGAAAAAAGTAGGCGATAAGGTGATTAAAGGTGCTATTAATTATAATCAATTTACTATACAAATCTATACACATACTTCCTTTATTTTAAGGTTTATATCAATTTGGATGATTGCACTTGGACTTATTATTGCTGTATTAGGCGGAGTTCTTCCTAACACTTTAGTGTGAAATAGTAGATAGTTTTGGCTATTTTATATAATGAATAAATTATCAGAAAAGTGAAATAGTAAAAGAGGAGTTTTATCATAGCTTGTAGAACTAATACAGTAATAACCTATTTAAAGGTGTTTGTTAAAAGGAGACAGTATTATGGGAATCTTTAAAAAGCTATGTATGACCTCTATATTAGGTGTTATGTTGGCGGTACCTACGTATGCAACTGTTGTTACAGGTAGTCAATCTGATATAAATTTAGATTTAAAGTATCCTTTAGTTTATACAGATCATGCTTATGCTCAAAGAGTTATTAATACAGACATTGCAAATTATGTACTTGAAGCAAAGGATATGTATTATAACCGACATATTTATCAAGTTTCTCAAAACTATAAGGTTACCTATGAGGATAGTCAAGTTGTTTCAATCTTACTAACAACCTATTATTACTACGCCGGAGCAGCTCATGGTATGTATAATACAAGAGGTCTTGTATATAATAAAGTAACAGGTCAACGTATTCCATTATATAACTATGTGAAAATTGCAAATGCAGAACAATTGGATAACGGCCTACGATCTCACGTGTTAAATTATTATACAGGTAATCATACAAAGAGCTATATTCCAAGTGGATGGAGTGTCAAATATGTGACAGATAATTACTGCTTACGCGGTAAGGGGAATATAGATTTAGTTTACCAACCATATGAATTAGGTCCGTACGCAGCTGGTAATACTTATATTGGTTTTACACCAAAATCTATTGAATACTTTAACAGAATGAACTCCTGATAAAAGTATGTTGCCATATTAATCCTAACTGTATTTTGATGAATTAAATAGTATTCTTGTAATATACGACAAAAGCCTATAGTACATTTTTAGTATTATAGGCTTTTAGTATACTTACCAAATTATCTTCTATATCCGCCGCATCCTCTTGTATTTGAGTTTGAGCCACAATAACTTTGGCTGGTATTATTACAAAATGTATTATTATTACAGTTGTATTGAAAGTTTGTATTACAATTTGTTTGTGATCCATTGCATACGTAATCATATGCAAATCCTGTAGATACAGCAGCAGTCACGGCTAAGAATGTCATGACAATTATACGTTTTGTAAATTTCATAGATATCATCTCCTTGTTTCTATATTTATATTGTACTACTATGAGTCAAATAAAATATGATATTCTATATATATAATATTGGGGAGACATTATGTGAAAGGATGAGAGTTCATGATGAAACGTGCGTTAATGGCTGCACTATGTTTTAGTTTTGTGACATTAGGTAGCCAAGCAATTGATATTAATATACCAGGTGCAGATCCCACAATTTCAAAGGATGCATATCAAAACTATCGTAAGTCGGATGCTACAGCTAAGCAAATGGAGTCTGACGTAAATACTATGATAAGAAAACAATATGCTGATAATAAGCCTAAAACTTGGACTATAGATGAGTTAGTTTACTTTACAGAGGAATTAAATCATTCTGCAGGCTTTTCATCTTCTGTGTTTATTTTAAAGAATGATGGAGCAAATATAAAATTTACCATTCCTTCAAGTAGTCGATTTGGAGTAACTGTTAAAGGAGATCCTATGACTACAGAAGTAAAACGGGGCAATTTTATCTTTAATGAAGGTAATTTAAAATACACGATTCACAAGGAAAAAGAAGGGAAATCTAAGGCCAATACATTCTCATATCCGACTATTAAAAATGGTTCATGGGAAGTTAGACAAAATCAAAAGGGAACTTTAGAAGGAGTCCTAAACTTTAGAATGAAAGCTGATCCTTCATTATCTTATCAAGTTGCTTATGATTTAAGTAAGTCTAGAGAACTAGAATTGCTAAAGAAACATAATCAAGAATATGTATATAAAGAGCTAATGTCACCATTAGTTAATTATGTATTACCTTCAATTGAACCAGCAAAACAAGTACTTTCAAGGACTAAACCATTTACTATAAAGGGATTTACATTCCAAACACTTAAATCGAGTAATTTAACGTATAGCGGTACTGAGGCTGATGCTATCTATAGTTATGATGGTAAAGGGTATCGTGAGGGTGTCATGGTAAGAGAATTAACTCCAAAAGAGCTGGCGAACAAACATAAATTATTTTCGGAAGTAATAGAGTTCTTTACGATGTATAAGCCTTATTCTGGATATAAACCAATCCAATATGCCACTGTATGGAATGATGCTACTCCAGCTATTTATATGGAAGTAGAACGATCTGCATCAAAAATGTATATTCAATCGCTATATGATGATAAATATTTATATACCCACTTTATAATGACAGACTTAGATATTAAAACTCCATCAAAAGAATTAAGGGATGTTGTTCAATATGCTGAAAATTTAAATGATAAAGAACAATATTCAAAACGAATGGCCGGTATGAGTGCTATACCAAAGGGAATGTATGAAAGATCAACTGTTAAATAAGATAGGGAATCATGAATCGTAATAATTTTATTAACTATTTACAACAAGAATACATATGTGATATCGATTATCCATGGGAAAAATATCCTGACTATGTAGTAATCAGATGTAGAGATAATAAGAAATGGTTTGCTGGAATCTTTGCTATTAAAGGCTATCAAGTAGGTTTAGATACAAATGAACCTATGGATGTGGTTAACCTAAAATGTGAACCTGATTTAATTCCTACCCTAATTCGTGAAAGTGGAATCTACCCTGCGTATCATATGAATAAACAACACTGGATCTCGGTGGATATAGAAAGATATGAAGATATAGAGAAACTTAAAATGCTAGTGGATATGAGCTATCAGTTGGTGGGGAAGCAGTAAGAGCATTTAGACTAAATTAATATTTAAAACAAAACTTAAATTGCAATATGAAATTGAACAGTATCCAAATCTACAATAATTCTATTAACTTCTTCAAGAAAAACATCCAAGGGGGTTCTATAATTTAGAATC
>NZ_CAMFFZ010000043.1:0-4899 GCF_945949885.1 Veillonella parvula
CCAGCTTGTTTAATAGTTCGCGTTGCATTCGTTACACTATCAGCTAATGCACCACCTAATGCCACCGTTAAGCCGGACTTTTTATAGCGATCATCATGTGTCATATGTTGCGTATCAATATTACCATCAAGGGTCACTGCAGCGCCCTCAATTACAGTACCGGTTTTACTTAATACATCGGCACTAGTAAGATGTACCGTATCATTAGCCGTAATGTTTACATGGCCCTTTGTACTAGCAATAGTATTACGTACGGTTTCCTCTTCACGATTGGTATCATCTATATTTCGTTTTTCTGTACCAATAGTAAATCCGATACCACTTCCCATTAAACCTGAAGTCTTGTGACGATATGTACTTGCTTCTTTCGTTACATTCTTATCCGCACCGAGTTCAACCTTACCAGCTGCCGTCACTTGAACGCCTTGTTCCCCCATCAGTTTAGCGGATTGTCCCGTCACATCATGACCAGATTTAATCGCAACCTCTTTGCCACTCACAACAGAACCTGTTACAGCCGTCACTTGTGCTACACCGGTTGCATCCGTACGTTCCCGTTTAACTAAACTTTTCTTCTTGTCCTTATACACATGATTGGCAGTACTTGTAGCCGCTGCAGTATCAAGTTTTACATTCTTACCTTCCACCTGTGCCTTATCAGCCGCCAGGATTTCACTACCACTAAGTACTACATCAGCATTCGCAGCCACAGTCACATTGTTACCTTCCACGCTGCTGCCTACAGTGGTTACTTCATTCACTAAATCATGTGTTTCTGTAGTCTGAGAATGACCACCACCGGATTTTCCTTTGTCATAGCGATGTTCCTCTAATTCATGATTCGCTGTCATAGACTGCATATTTACCTGACGTCCAGCTACTAGAGTAACATCTTTATCGGAAGTCACTTTACCACCCTGCATAGCAACATCACGACCTGCTGTAACTACAGCATCACCTTTCGCCGTAATTTGACCTTGATCTACAGCGGTTACAGTCTCACGGCGGCCATTGGCACTGTTCCATACAACCTTACTATTGCTGGCTTCATACTTAACTCCGTTATTGATAACATCACGATCCGCCGCCACAACAAGCTTTCCTTTTTCATCGGTTTGCTTAATCGTGCCGCCCTCATTCATCACATCATTCTTAGCATATACAGTCGTACGGTCACGTCCTTCTATCGTACCTTGTGTATTACGAACATCGGTATCTGCTACAACAGTCGTTGTACGGCCTTTAATCAGTCCGTTATCATTGTGTATCGTATTACCATGTACAGTTATCGCATCATCCGCCACTATGCTACCGCTGTTATGCATCGTACCTACTTGCAAATTAATCGATTGAGCCTGCATATTCGCAGCCCCCGCAACACGTTGTGTGGTTGGCGCCAAATATAATGTTGGTACGAGTAAGGTTTCAGTCTTACCGTTCGGCAATACTACCGGTTGACTAACAAGCATTACCACATCTTCCGTCAATTGCTGTTGCTCCGACTCAGTTAATCCTTGTCCGAGTGTCATCGATTTAGCCTTCATCACGGTAAGACCTGCATCCATTAATTTACGGTACTGCTCTTCTTCTGTAAGCCCTGCCTGTAGTCTACTTTTACCTGTTTGACGTAAAATAGCCTGCATCACCAATTGTTGTTCATAGTAACCATCTCCTAATCGTTTTTGTGTACGCATAGGATTGAGTTGTAACCGATTGATGACATAATCAGAGGATAAGAAGCTTCTTCGATTGGTAAAATTCGGATCCGTTTCCATCGCATAGGATGTATTTGGATTTGTAGATAACTGACTCATAGACGTCAATACCGACGTATCTACCGTAGCACCTGTTGTACTATTAGCTACATGACTGCCATAAACAGTTAACGGTATATCTATCGGTTGCACTACATCATTATGATACTCCGCCTCACGAATATTTGTGGAATCCCATCCATGATGTTTATGGCGACTATAACCTGTAGCAGTCCCATTCTCACTAATATATTCATTTCCTTTCGGATTAAGCGCTTCATAATGGCCGATTTTACCAGCCAAAGTACCCGCTGCACTGATTTGGCTAGCATCATTAGTCACAACATCCGCTTCGATCTGTAAGTTACCGCCAGAAATAATGCGTCCTGGTTTAGAGGTATCTACTACTTCTTTTACTCGCGTACGGTCATATTCATATTTAGTCCAGCTATCGTGATGCTCTCCATTAATAGATAATTGTAAATTTTCAGAAGAATGAACTACAACCTTATCTTGTGGAATCGGATCATCGTGCCCATAAATGCGTTCCTCAGAAAGCTGGTACCGCTTGATACTACCTGCCGGTGCCACTTCATTTTTTACATGCTCCGTAGTTCCTGTAGTAGCCCGTTTCAACGTAACGCCACCATTTTTATTAGCAATGGATTTGGCAAGAATCACTCCCTGCTGACCAGCCTCAATAGTAGCATCCACATTAGTTAATGTATCCATTTTGCCAGATATAACGCCGTTATAATCCATCGTCTTTCCAAGTTGTAGTACGCCTTCAGACTTCAGCACACTACCATTCGTATTTTTTATTGTATTAGTAGCCACCGCTAAATTATTACGCGCGATGAGTACCGGTGCATCTTTCGTAACAGCATTACCGGTTTGTGTGAAAGCATCTGCTGAAATGCGTGCCGAATCAGCATAGAATTTAGCCTTACCGACTTGTGTAAAGCCTTTTGCACTAATGCTTATATCCGGCGCCACCACAGTGCCACTATTTTGTACCTTGCCGGTACTGTCTACAGAAATATGATTTTGTGCAGAAAGAATCCCTTTATTATTCACGCCAAAACCATCATTGGTTCCTACTAAGTACATGCTATTCGCATACATACCACCGATTTGAGAAACATCAAGACCTACCTGTTCTGAGTTACTGGTCTTCGTAACATTAGTTACCTTACCACTACCATCGACAGATACTGTATTTTTACCGGTTACCACATGGCTTTCATCAGACCATACCTTACCGTTGAGCTGTACCGCTTCAGCCAAAATATCTGTACGAGATGTACGCGATACATCGAGACCTTGTCCAGATACCTTCACAGTACCTTGCTTTACATCATATCCATCAATAGTTCCGTCTGTAATAATAGGGTTTCCTGTTGTCAGAGTAGCCGCACTAGTATTAATAAATGTCCCATTATTAACAGCAATCCCATTTGGGTTAGCAATGATAACATGTGCCTTACGACCTGCTACCTCTAAGGCACCATTCATAGCAGTCGCACCCGTTCCAGTTACTTCATTTAAAATCGTCTTAGCTGCAGCACCTCTCAAGTTAGGATTCCCCATCACATAGCCAGCTAGTTCTGTAGATACAGGTCTCCTTGAGTTATTTAGAATAACCCCTTTGTCATCTACATTAAACATATCATATTGATTGTGAGATAAACCATTAGCATTCGGTTTATTAATATTGACAATGGGCGTTCCATTAGGGGCTTCATCCATAGTTGGACCCATTTTTCCTTGATTCGGTACAATAGATTGTGCCACTGCTAGCGGAATCCACGGTCCAGAATTTGTAACTAATAAGGCTGCACACAATGCGGTTGCTGTATACTGTTTAATTTTCATTATTCTTTCCTTATACTCTCTCATTTAATAACACACACATTTTTAATTAAAACTGATAACTGGATCTGAAAGCCCATACACTTGTATCAGTAGTAAAACCGTCCGGCTTTTTAAGTGGAGTGCCTAATGACACATCATAGCGAAATGCATCACCGATATTCCCACGAACACCGATAACCCCACCTACTAAGGTATTACCAATTTGTGTCGCTGTGGACGGCCCCCATACATGACCTATATCTATACCTATATACGGAGTTATTCGTTGTCGTCTAAATGGTAAGGCCCATTCATTTTGAATGTAGTAACCGGAGTCACCACGTAATGTTTCTTCCCCACTGAAGCCACGTACGGAATAGCGTCCACCGATACTAAATTGATCAGTTCCAAACAATCGTTGATTTGTAAACTGACTTCTAAATCTCATCGTATAAACACCTTGTTTATGACCGATGCGTACACCGCTTTGAATTTCACCTTCTAGTCCCGCCATTTTATATAACGTAGTTGGATTATCTGCCAAACCTTCCCAACTGCGTACCGTAGCACCTAGACCTCGTATACCTTGACGATAAAAGAGGTATATATCGGACATAGTATTCCCACTATATTGACGATGAGATAATCCTAGCTCCAATGCAGTGGTATGTTGCTCCTGTACACCGATTTCTATATCATCAATATAACTATGGCGTGTCTTATGAATCACTTTAGCGACAGCGGCTGTCTTAGAACGACTCGTCCGATTCAACACTTGCTCTACAGAAAACTCAACTCCTCAAGTATTCCCTGAAGAACGGAACGCTTCTGGCATAAATACTAATTGATGATAACTATATTGATATGTAGATAAACGATACATCCGATTTCCATCAGGCACTGCATAATTTACGGCATACTGCTTCGATCCATGACCATCACCATGATGCCCAATATCTTTAGTAATACTAGTCGACAAGGTATCATTAAGACCTGCCAATTGACTAAATGACACATACATAGTACCTTGATACTTCCCTGTGGATTCATAGCCAGCATTATCCAACAACAAAGATCCATGTACAAAACCTTTTTGTTCTACCGTTAATTTCACTATTGAATGAAGGGGCTTTGTTCCCGGCTCAATACTAAGCTTCACATCTTGCCCCGGTACATTTCGCATTTGATCAATACCTTGTTCTAATGCCTGTCTTCGCAGTACATATCCGGGACGTACTGGAAAAGCACTTCGCCAATTAGTGCGAGCTTTCGGATTCGTAAGAACAATATC
>NZ_CAMFFZ010000044.1:0-2839 GCF_945949885.1 Veillonella parvula
AGAAAAAAATCCGTCAAAGTTCTCGCACGCTTTTCAGAGAACTTCCTGATTTTCTGTAGACCACATCTGATATCTGTTTTAGGTGAAACTTCGTGTAGCTCCTATCTTGTTGCTTCTTGTGCTGAGAAAAATATCAAAAAAATCATACAAAAAAGAAAAACAAAATCACCTGTGATTTCTACTAGTGCCTTTTTGGCATCACTAGTACAATATTTACGGTACTGCCATTCTGCTAGTTCCATCCATCCTTTGCACCTGTGGCCAGCAATATAGTTTCGTGTTTTGCACTATAATTCAACTTTGCATTATTGTTTGATCGTGCTAATCCTTGACTTGAGTGCAGCCTACCCACAACTCCACATATTTCTACGACGAGCAGGTTTCTGTTTCTCCACGCAATCGCTCATCCAATCTTTCACCGGTTCCACCTGTTGGTTGCAGTTCACCACTGTGGCTTGGTAAGAACGGATAAGAACTTGATAACAGCACTAGTGTGAGCGCCTTGTGAGCAGTACACCCCTGTTTTTGTCGTTGGTTTTTCTCCTTTTGGTGTTTTGGTGTTTGCGCTAACTATGGCAGGAGCACACGACATGGTGGATGCCCAGTTGCAGGAAGTAAGGGGACAAGTTGATGGACTTGCTGCTGACATTAGGACGATGCATGAACGGCTTGATTCAACGATCACTTCGACGACCGAGCGTTTCAACCAACTTGACCTTGCTCAAACGGCGACTCGCACCACACTCGACACCATCCTGGCACGCCTTGATGCGTTGACCACAAAGATGGAGCAGGACTACGGCGGTGACACTGAGCAGGACGATGGAGATCGCCGTGGTCGTGCACGCCGTGTGGTTCGTCATCCCCCTAATGACTTATTTTCTAAGATTAAATTTAAAATTCCATCTTTTAATGGTAAATATGATCCTGCTGCATATCTTGATTGGGAATTAGAGGTAGAACAGAAATTTTCATGCCATGATATTCCTGCTAATAGCCAAGTGAAGGCTGCCATTAGTGAATTTACTGATTTTGCTTTAATTTGGTGGCGTGAGTATAAACAAAAACTTCCCATTAACAGTGTCATTACTTGGACCCAATTAAAAACTGCCATGCGCCACAGATTTGTTCCTTCCTATTATGCTCGTGATTTGCTTAACAAAATGCAGCGTTTTCAACAAGGTTCACAATCTGTTGAGGAATATTACCAGGAGTTACAAAAGGGTATGCTTCGTTGTGGTTTGGTTGAGTCGGATGACGCTGCTATGGCGCGTTTTCGTGGTGGTTTGAACAGGGAAATTCAGGATATACTTGATTATAAGGATTATTTTGATATAACCACATTGTTTGAATATGCTTGCAAAGCTGAACGTGAAGTGCAGGGACGACGATCAAAGACATATACTAACTCTTTTGCAGGCCGGGGTCCAACACACAGCTCAACTCCTTCCAGCCCTGCACCTTCTACGCCTAGCACTACATCGCGCACAGGGACGACCAAGCCAGTGGCGCCCCCTGCCAAAGGCGCCGCTTCTTCCACAGGACGTACACGGGATATTCAGTGCCATCGTTGCAGAGGGTTTGGGCACATGATTCGGGACTGCCCAAACAAGCGTACCTTGCTTATACGTGACAATGGTGAGTACTCTTCAGCCAGTGATTCTGAGGAAACTAGTCATGCTATGATTGCCACTAACCATGCAGAAAATGAGGAAGTCCACGTTGATCCCATCGACGCCGATAGGTATGAGAGTCTTGTTGTGCAGCGTGTTCTCAGCACACAGGTTGCCCAGGCCGAAAAAAATCAGCGACACACTCTATTCCATACCAAGGGCGTCGTGCACGAACGGTCGATTCGCATCATCATCGATAGTGGCAGCTGCAACAATTTGGCAAGTACAGCGTTGGTAGAGAAATTATCCTTGCCCACTCGCACACATCCACATCCGTATCACATTCAATGGCTTAATGATGGTGGTAAAATAAAGGTAACACGTTCGGTACGTGTCCCCTTTTCGCTGGGTTCTTATTCTGATTATGCTGATTGCGATGTTATTCCTATGGAAGCATGCTCTTTGTTATTAGGTCGACCTTGGCAATATGATACTGATAGTTTACATCATGGTCGTTCAAATCATTATTCTTTCATGTTTAAAGGCCAGAAAATAATTATACATCCAATGACCCCTGACCAAATTTTGAAAGATGATCTTACTAGGGCTGCTAAAACTGCACAACAAGTCAAATCGACATCAGCCGCACCTATTAAATCTGAAATCAAGTTGCACTCTCCTGTTTTACTTGCTACACGTGCTGATTTTGATGATCTCCATGAAGCTCATATGCCCTGTTATGCACTTGTATGCTCGCGCATGCTTGTTCCGCTTGATGATGCACCGTCTTTGGATATACCCCCTGCTGTTGTTAACCTTTTGCAGGAGTATGCTGATGTTTATCCTACGGACTTACCACCGGGTCTTCCTCCCCTCCGTGGCATTGAGCATCAGATCGATCTCATCCCCGGCGCTTCTCTTCCGAACCGCGCCCCGTACCGTACAAATCCAGATGAGACGAAGGAGATCCAGCGCCAGGTGCAGACGCTGCTTGATAAGGGTTACATTCGTGAGTCTCTTAGCCCTTGCTCGGTTCCTGTTTTACTCGTTCCAAAGAAAGATGGGTCATGGCGTATGTGCGTAGATTGTCGTGCTATTAATAACATCACAGTTCGTTATCGATATCCTATTCCACGCCTTGATGATATGCTAGATGAGCTTAGTGGTGCCGTTATTTTCTCTAAGGTTGATTTGCGTAGCGGTTACCATCAGATTAGAATGAAACT